>NZ_JAMXRV010000010.1:0-113874 GCF_024124625.1 Cobetia sp. Dlab-2-AX
TGGTCGAAAAGCTGAATGACCGTCCTCGAAAGCGACTCGGCTACCGGACACCGGCGCAGGTGTTTCTAGGGGAATACTCAGGTGGGCTGGATACTGCAGGTGCTGCGCTTATTGCTTGAATTCAGGGCTTTAGCGTTTTCTCAACGGCTCCAGCAGCGCATTCAACCCGTTGTGATCAATCTCGTGCATCAGCGCGAGCAGGCGACCGATCTCGCCCTGCGGGAATCCCTTGCGCGCAAACCAGCCCAGATAATCCCCGGGCAGGTCGGCAATCAGGCGTCCGGCATACTTGCCATAGGGCATCTGGCGGGTCGTCAGTTTCTGCAGGTCTTCAGGGCTCATCCTTTGACTCTCATTCGGTTTCGGTAGGGGGGATGCTCTCAGTTGGCGGTGCCATTCTGGCATAGCTGAGTTGCGGTGGTTGGGTTTTGCCACACTATCGCCATGTCTCCTATAACCCCATAGCACGGAGAGACTCATGCCTCGCGATTACCAGAACCTGGAGCAGCTACCTCTCGCCGGTGAATGGCGTGCCGGACGAGCCGGCAAGACGCTTGAGGTGTTGGACCCCTTCGATCAGAGCTCGCTGCTCTCGATTTCCATGGCCAACGCCGAGGATCTCGACGCCAGCTATCGCAAGGCGCGCGATGTCCAGCCTGACTGGGCCCAGACGCCGGCAAGCGAGCGCGCGGGCGTGATGCACAAGGCGGTGGAGCTGATGGACGAGCGACGCGAGGAGCTGCTCGGCTGGTTGATTCGTGAGTCCGGCAGTACTCGCATCAAGGCGCAGGCGGAACTGGCCGCGGCTCGCGCGATCACGCTGGAATCTGCCGCGATGGCCAACCGCGTGGCCGGAATGGCGATGGAGGCTCAGGTGCCGGGCAAGGAGAGCCGTGTCTTTCGCAAGCCGCTGGGTGTCATCGGCATCATCAGCCCGTGGAATTTCCCGCTGCATCTGACCCAGCGTTCCCTGGCACCGGCATTGGCGCTTGGCAACAGCGTCGTCATCAAGCCGGCGAGTGACACGCCGCTGACCGGTGGCCTGCTGCTGGCCAGATTGTTCGAGGAGGCGGGCCTGCCTGCCGGCGTCTTGAGCGTGGTGGTCGGTTCCGGCAGCGAGATCGGCGATGCCTTCGTGGATCACGAGGTGCCGCGGCTGATCTCCTTCACCGGTTCCACCCAGGTGGGCAAGGGCATCGGCGAGCGCGCCGTCGGTGGTGATCATCTCAAGCACGTTGCCCTGGAACTGGGTGGTAACAGTCCCTTCGTGGTGCTGGATGATGCGGATATCGAGCAGGCGGTGGACGCCACTCTGGTCGGCAAGTTCCTCCATCAGGGGCAGATCTGCATGGCCATCAACCGCATCATCGTCGATGAGTCGGTCCATGACGCCTTTGTCGATCGCTTCGTGGCGCGTGCCCGTGCACTCAAGGTCGGCGATCCCGCACAGGACGATACCGTCATCGGGCCGATCATCAATGCCAAGCAGCGTGATGGTCTACTCGAGATGATCGAGACGGCCAAGGGCGAGGGCGCCCAGGTGATGCTTGAGGGCGAGACGCAGGGTCAGCTGGTGCCGCCGCATGTGTTCACCGAGGTCACCAATGACATGAGTCTGGCCCGCAACGAGATCTTCGGTCCGCTGGTCGGCATCCAGAAGGCCCGTGATGAAGCTCACGCGCTGGAGCTTGCCAATGGCACCGAATATGGCCTTTCGGCGTCCGTCTTCACCGCGGATATCGCACGTGGCGAGCGCTTCGCGCGCCAGGTCGAGGCTGGCATGGTGCACGTCAATGACATGCCAGTGAACGATGACCCGCGCGCGCCCTTCGGTGGCGAGAAGAACTCCGGCCTTGGGCGCTTCAATGGCGACTGGGTGCTTGAGGAATTCACCACCGACCAGTGGGTCAGCCTGCAGGTCGAGCCCCGCCAATATCCGTTCTGATGTCTCTGACCTGTAGTTGACGCATGACAAGCAGCGCCCCGCTCAGCCTGATGCCTGAGCGGGGCGCTTTTGATGGTAGGTAATGCTGACGTGTCATGATGGACGAGGTAGGCAAAGAGCCAGCTCAGTGTGACACCCAAGGCATCCCTGTCGAGAGGACAGGGACACATGCTGTGATCATCAGCGCGACCGCCAGATGAGCCGTGCGTGAGAAGCGGATCAGGGCGCGCCTGACGGCGGATCAATGACTGATCAGAGAAGCGCTACCCAGCCAGGCAAGCCTGAGCGCCAGCAATGACAGCGCCCATTTGAACAGGCCATCGAAATGCCGGTTGGAGACGCGATCCAGAAAGCGCAGTCCGAGGCGGGTACCGATCAGGCCCGCGCCGATCATCAGCACGATCAGGGGCAACCACTCCTGGAAGAGAAACCCTGCCATGCCGAAGATGAAGGCTTTGGTGAGGTGCTGCGCGACCATGCAGGCCGCGAAGGTCGCCACCTTGGCGTGACGCTCGCCGCCGCCTTGCTTGATGAAGCTCGCGACCAGTGGGCCGCTGGCACCGATCAGACTCGAAAGGAAAGTCGTGATGGCTCCGGCGATCAAGGTGCCCGTGCGGCTCAAAGCTCGCTTAGGCAGTGCCGGCCCCCAGCAGGTGAACAGCACGAACAGCGCGATGGAAAGCTCCAGTACCCCTTCAGGCAAGCGGATCAACACCCAGGCCGCGACCAGCGCACCCAGCGCCACGCCGGGCAGAAAGGCCAACAGGCGGCGCATGTCGATATGGCGCCACGTCATCGCCATGCGCCCGCCGTTGGAGCCCAGCTGCACCATGCCATGCACCGGAATCAGGGCAGCGGCAGGCATCAACTGCGCCATGAACATGATCAGCAGGGTGCCGCCGCCGACCCCGACAGCTGCGGACATGGCTGACGTCAGCAGGGCAAGCAGCAGCAACGTGCAGACGATAGATAGCGAGAGCGGGAAATACTGCGCGAGGCCCTCAAGCAGGCTTGCGAGGTAGGGAATATCGGCGGGACTTGCGAGCATTGCGGGCATCCTGTGCAATTAGCCAATAGAGAGAGAATAGGGGCTCAGGCAGCCGACATGATGCATGTCCTGCCTGACAGGCGTGCAAGGCTACCGTGACCAAGAGGCGCTATCCAGCCAAGCGTGCGTGGCTGGATAGCGCCTAGGAGATTCGAGCGGCTTCGCGTGTTGGTGAAATTGCATGTTGCTGTCTTTTCAGCTAGAGATCAGCTTTCCCCTATAGGATGGTGAGGCTTACCATGGCATGTTGGTTTAGCCATATGCCGCAGTGTTCAGTGGGTGTTTTGTGGATCAGGAGAAAGCTGGCATGAAGCTGTTGTTGCTTGAAGATGATGACCTGCTGGCGGAAAGCCTGGCCGAGCTGCTTGAGGACAATGGTTATCGACTGGATGTCTCCTCCAATTTGAATGATGCGCAAGCCTTCATGGCAACCGAGCAGTACGCGCTGGCCATTCTGGATCTGGGACTACCGGACGGCTCCGGGTTGGATTTGCTCAAGCGCTGGCGTCAAGGTCAGGTGGATATTCCGATACTGATTCTCACGGCCCGTGACACGTGGGAAGACAAGGTCGTCGGTTTGCGCAGCGGGGCAGATGATTACCTGACCAAGCCATTTCATGAAGCAGAGTTGCTGGCACGTCTTCATGCGCTGCTTCGGCGTCGTCAAGGGGCAAGTCATGGGTATCTTCAGGTGAGCGGAATTCAGCTGGATGAAGAGGCGCAGCGTGTGTGCTGTGATGGAGAGCAGTGGGCGAGCTTGACGGCCACCGAATTTCGCCTGTTACGGTACCTCATGCATCATCCAGACAGAGTGCACTCCAAGACACAGTTGCTGGATCAGCTATATGCCCTGGAGCAGGACGCCGCGGCGCCCAATCTGGTAGAAGTCTATATCGCTCGCCTTCGCCGCCGCCTGGGCAAGGACTTGATACAGACCCGCCGCGGACAGGGGTATCTGCTTGTTTCACATCGATCGTCGTAGCCTTCGTTTTCGCCTGCTGACCCGCCTGGGAGGTGCATCCCTCGCGGTGGTGTTGTTTGCCTGGTATCTGCATGGCTTCTTTCTCCACGAGCTGGCGAAGGACTTTCTTGGGGAGCGTCTCAAGGATGAGGCATCGCATATCGTCACCTTGCTCAAGAAGGATGAGCGGCCTGTTGCCCAGCTCATGGCAGCGGCCCGTGAGGAATCTCTGAGCTTTCATCATTTCTATGTGTTGCGAGTCGGGGAGAAGGTCAGTACCTCGTTGCCTGCCTTGCCGACGCAGATGCTCCCTTTGCTTGAGGGCAAGGGGGATGCGTTATTCATGCATCAGTTTCAGCAACAGCCACTGTTGGTCTATCGGCACGTCTTCGATATCCGCGGGGACGCGGTGCAATTGTTGATTGCCGAGAATTTCTCGCCAGTGGAGCAGGGCTTGACCCGAGTTCATTGGTGGATCGCCGCCAGCGCCATCCTGTTGTGGGGGATTCTGATATCACTCAATCTGCTGGCGGTAAGGCGGGGGCTCAAGCCGTTGAGTGTCCTGCGCCATCAATTGAGTGAACTTCAGTCCGGGTATCGAAAGCGGATTGTGCTTGAGGCCCCTTCCGAGCTTGATGCGCTGGTATCACAGCTCAACACCTTGCTGGATGAGTTTGATCTTAGGTTGACTCGTTCACGAGAGTCTGTGGCGAATCTGTCCCATGCGCTCAAGACACCTCTGGCGGCACTGACACAGGTGCTGCGTGGCAAGCGACCGATCAATGAGGTACGTCGTGGCAAGATGCTGCAACGTGTAGAGACGATTCATTCCCAGCTGGAGACAGAACTCAGGCGAGCCCGCATTGCTGGCCCGCGCGCCGGTCAGACAACACGCCCGGTTGAAGAGGCCCAGCGCTTGATCGAGATGTTCCAGGGGATCTATCCGCAGCGTACCTTCTTGCTGGAGTGTCTGGGCGTATCTAATGAGCATGCGGATAGCTGGGTGAATGTCGAGACACAGGATTTCACCGAAATGCTCGGCATATTGCTGGATAATGCGGGCAAGTGGTCTGTCAATCAGGTGCAATGCCGATTGACGATAGAGAGTGACCAGATCGTGCTCTGCGTCGAGGATGATGGTCCGGGGGTGCCGGAGGCACAGTTGGCCCATCTTGGCGAGCGTGGGTGGCGTCAGGACGAAACTCACCCGGGTTATGGGTTGGGGCTCTCCATTCTTGCCCATCTCGTCAAGCATTACGCTGGTTGCGTGAGCTACTCAACAGCCGGCGCAGGGGGATTGAGAGCCGAGGTGCATCTGCCCACACGCAAATAGGCACTCCATTCAGGTTCGTTTCAGCTTGCCGTGGCTTCATCCATGTCATGACTCTTCATTCATGACTCGGGAGCAGCAACGGCCATGGCACCAAAACCGTCTGAATTTTCTGTATCACGTCGTCAGTTGCTCAAGGGAGGTTCTGCCCTGGGGCTGGGCGCAATGGTGTCAGGCGTGGCACCCGCCTGGGCCAACCCCTGGGGGCGCACATCAGGTTACTCCCAAGGGGTTGAGCATGGGCCCGAGATCTCTCTTGTCATTCGACGTGAAGACATCGACATTGCCGGGCAATTCGCTCGTCCTATCAGCATCAATGGCAGTAGTCCCGGGCCCATGGTGCGCTTGAAGGAGGGGCAGGATGCTGTCATCAAGGTGACAAACCTGCTCGATGAGCCAACCTCCATTCACTGGCATGGCATCATACTTCCTCCGGAAATGGACGGCGTGCCGGGTATCAGCTTCGCAGGGATAGCACCGGGCGAAACCTTTACCTACCGGTTTCCTGTCACTCAGAGCGGTACCTACTGGTATCACAGTCATTCAGGCCTCCAGGAGCAGGAAGGCCACGCAGGTCCATTGATCATCGACTCCGCAACACCCGAAGCCTTCACCTATGATCGTGAGCATGTCCTGCTGCTGACTGACTGGACATTCGAAGACCCCAAGTCCGTATTTCGCAATCTCAAGACCATGGAAGGCTACTATAACTACCAGGAGCGCACCGTCGCTGATTTCTTTGCGGATGTACGACGGGGTGGTTGGGTGGACACGATCGAGTCGCGCAGCATGTGGGCAGAGATGCGCATGAGCTCACGGGATATTGCCGATGTCACCGGCAGTACCTATACATATCTTCTCAATGGTCATTCACCAGAAGAAAACTGGAGCGCGCTATTCAAGCGTGGGGAAACAGTGCGTCTGCGTGTCGTCAATGGCTCGGCAATGAGCTACTTCGATTTACGCATTCCCGGCTTGAAGATGACCGTGGTGGCGGCAGATGGTCAGCCAGTGCAACCGGTTGAAGTGGATGAGTTCCGTATTGCCGTGGCGGAAGCCTACGATGTGCTGGTGACACCGGAAGATGACAAGGCGTACACCATCTTCGCCGAAGCCATGGACCGCAGTGGCTACGCGCGAGCCACGTTGGCACCCCGCCCCGGAATGGAGGCGCCCGTACCTGAACGACGGCAGATCGCTGATCGCGGGATGGAGGCCATGGGCGCTCATGCTGGAATGGACCATTCGCAGATGGCAGGCATGGATCATTCGCAGATGGCGGGCATGGATCATTCGCAGATGGCGGGCATGGACCATTCGCAGATGGCGGGCATGGACCATTCGAAGATGGCAGGTATGGACCATTCGAAGATGGCAGGCATGGACCATTCGCAGATGGCGGGCATGGACCATTCGAAGATGGCAGGCATGGACCATTCGCAGATGGCAGGTATGGACCATTCGCAGATGGCGGGCATGGACCATTCGCAGATGGCAGGTATGGACCATTCGAAGATGACTGGCCTGCAAGCCGATGCAGCCCAGGGCGGCATGCTGATGGCGGGTGCTGCTCAGCAAGGGGCTCGTTATGACCAGGCAGGAATCGGTCTGGACCAGTCGCTGCGTCGTGTACTGGTCTATCAGGATCTCAAGGCCTATTCACCATGGCCGGACAGACGTGGGCCCATGCGCGAGATGGAGTTGCATCTGACCGGCAATATGGAACGTTATATGTGGTCCTTCGATGGCAAGAAGTTCAGTGAAGTCAATGGCCCTATTCATTTTCATAAAGATGAGCGCCTCCGTCTCATCTTGATCAATGACACCATGATGGAGCATCCCATTCATTTACATGGGATGTGGATGGAGCTCGAGAATGGCCACGGTGACCTGATCCCTCGCAAGCACACCTTGAATGTCAAACCCGGTGAGCGCGTCTCAGCGTTGATCACTGCCGATGCAGAAGGTAGCTGGGCTTTCCATTGTCATCTTCTGTACCACATGGATGCAGGTATGTTCCGTGTCGTAAAGGTTTCCTGAGGAGTCATCATGTCAATCAGTCAGCATTCATTTCGTCTTGCCTGCGTGACGGTATGTCTATTCTCCAGTGCTGGTGCCTCCCAGGCATTTGCCCAGGATGGATATGATGCCCCGGCGTCATGGCCATCGCCCATGGCCGAACATCTCCAGTGGAGCGCAGTTTTCGATCGCCTGGAATATAGCCTTCCGGACAAGGGAGAGGACTCCCTGGTGTGGGATTTTCAGGCCTGGTATGGCGGAGATACCCACCGCGTCTATCTCAAGTCAGAAGGGGAGAATGTCCAAGGCGATGGTGAAGAAGCCGAGTTTGAATCCCTTGAGCTTCTCTACAGTCGCCTGGTTGCCGATTTCTGGGAGTTCCAGGTTGGAGCTGGCTATCAGGGTGGTGTGTTCAACGATGATCATGATGAAGGCGTATATGGGGTCTTCGGCTTTCAGGGGACCGCCCCCTACCGGATCGAGACGGATGCCGCAGTGCAGTACCGAGAGGAAGGTATCGTGACTGCCAGCCTGGAGCTTGAACATGATGTGCGCCTGACCCAGCGCTGGTATCTACAGCCACGTAGTGAAATGGTGTTCGCTGCCAATGAGTCCAGGCAGCAGGGGATTGGGACGGGCCTCAACTCAGTACGAATCGGCTTGCGTGCACGCTATGAGATAACTCGGCGGGTAGCGCCTTACGTCGGCATGTACTGGCAGAGAGAGTATGGCGAAACCGCCGATATGCAGCGTGAAGAAGGTGAGGATGTGGAGGATACGGCTGTCGTGGTCGGTGTGCGCATGATGTTCTAGAGGAGTCAGGATGGCAGTGACATTTTTCAATTGAATAGCGGTGGTGTAGTTGCGTGATCATGTTTTACATGAATATGCAGAATGGCCTTTTGATTGGGAGACTATGTCTTATGGTTTTGTACAATGTGATGATAATCTATTCTATTTTCAGGATGTTTTCAGGTTGTGTTGCCATGATGATAAGTGAACCCATAAAGAGATGATTTTCATGAAAACATCAACGCTGTTACTTGCTGCTACCATGACTTTTTTTACCGCTGTGACGCAGGCCAATGATGAGCATAGCCGTCTTCCGACTCTTTCGGCTGGAGTTTCAGAAACATATGGACTTGTGGCTGGAAAGCCATTGCGTTTCCAAATAGCCGTTGAACATGATGCAGTTCTAAAGATCAGCAGTCGACATTTTGCAGCTGATTCGAGTAAGAACAACCTGATGACTGCTGTGCTACGAGACCCACAAGGAAATGTCGTCGCGACAGCCTCTGATGATAATGGGCATTTTTCACTGGAGCAGGATGTCCAAGAAGGCTATTACCAATTGGAGGTCGCAGGAAATTCAATAAGTGGTTCGGCTGACGAAAATGGGCGTAGCTATTCTCTAAATGTTGCTTTTGAATAAGAGGTGGTTATGGCGAAAGATGATCAATGATAGGTTTAATGTAAATTGCTGAGCGATATTTTAAAATTATTCATTGATGTTGTGTTGTAAATAAGGCGTCACTCTGGATCGTGTTGATGGCCGGCATTCGTCGGCCTTTTTTTTCGCTTTGGTTGACAGCCTTGTCATTGACTATTCTTGCCGTCTAAAAGGGGGGCGACATGAAGAAATTATTGTTGGGGATGTGTCTGGCATTCATGGTGCTGCTGGCAGCAGGGGCCGGAGTCATTTACTCCGGCGTCGTCAGTGTCGCGGCAGATGATCCGCATGGGTCATGGGTCCATGGAATTCTTGAAACGGCGCGTGAACGTTCGATCGAAAGCCACGCGAGTGATATCGCCGCGCCACCCCTCGATGATGAAGCCATGAAAGTGGCGGGGGCCGGCAATTATGCATCGATGTGTGCCTCCTGCCATCTCGCGCCAGGCATGCAAGAGACAGAGCTCAGCAAGGGGCTTTACCCCAGTCCACCGAATTTTGTATCTTCGGATATGCATGGTGAGCCTGAAGAGCGCTTCTGGGTCATCAAGCATGGGATAAAAGCCAGCGGAATGCCGGCATGGGGCAAGAGCATGCAGGATGAATATATCTGGCAGATGGTCGCTTTCATGCAAGAGCTACCGGACATGAGTGCTGCTCGTTATACGGCTCTTGTGGCAGCAAGTGATGGTCATCAACATGGCGGAGGCGAGACTGCACAATCACCGTCATCGCATCATGACGATGACACCCGCCAACCACATCACGCTAGGGAAGCTGATGGGCCTGCTGATTTACAAGACAGCCATGAGCCGGAGGGCAGTCATGAGCCGAAAGAGAATCATGAGCCGAAGGACAGTGGCCGGGCTGAGGATCATCCTCACTCATCACATGATGCAGAGCATCAACATTGAGGCCAGGGCCAGCATCAGGCATCGGAAGTGACGTACACGGCCAGCCGCAAACAACATGACCTGCCTGACAGGCGTACGATGCCAGAGCCGGCCTCAGCTTGAAGAGGTGGTGCACGGCGACATTCTCGATGTGCTGGCAGAGACGCCGGCATCCTGCGTGGCGATCAGCTGTCGCATCAGTGCCAACTGGCAGCAGGGCGAGCAACTCGCGAGACTCGTCGAGGTGATTCTTCGTCATCCACGCCTGCGAATCGTGATCGATGCCTGTGATGTCGAACGTCTGCCGTTGTCCACGCGCATCGTGTCGGGCAGCGGTCGCCATCAACTGGCCTGGCAGACCCTGTCACGTCACATGCTGGAGCCGGAATGGGGCATGCATGCCGTCCACTGGCGGGGCGAGAAGCCTGATAGGCCGGCATGGGTCAGCGCCTGTGAACCTGCGACGCTGACCCGATGTCTTGCCCGCCAGTTGCCTGGTCATGAGGTGCGTTGTCTGCCGCCCCTGATCCCGCAGGACCCCGGCTTCACGCTCGTCATCACGCCACGCACGCCCTGATTCCCCCGCACGTTCTCATTCTCATGCCGGCCATCGGCGTGAGCTGATGTGTGAGCCAATTCGCGAGCAGAGGCATGCCGTGCCGAATCACGCCGTCTGGGTAGCTTCCTCGACCCGCTCGGCGCGTTCGGCGCGTTCGGCACGCTTGAGCATGCGATAGCGAGAGCGCACCTCGTCACGTTCCAGGTAGCAGCCTTGCAACCAGCGGCTGCCGCTGTCGCCCTCGAAGGCATCGCGGGCGTGCAGCAGGCGGCGATTGTCGAAGATGACCATGTCGCCGGGGGCATAGGTGAAGCGCATGGCGAAGCGCGGCTCACGCAACATGCGCTGTAGCGTCATCAGTGCCTCATAGGCGGTCTCGGTCTGCTCGAACGGCGCCATCATCGGCCCGCGCAGGAAGTCGGCGATTCGCACCTCCAGCAGTTCTCCTGCCTGACCCAGCACGATCATCGGCGAATACCAGACATGATCGGTATTGCGCGAGGTATTGGCGTAGCGCCAGTGCACCGTGGTGAGTGTCGCGTAGGCCTCGGGGTGTTCTTCCTTCAGCGCCGCCGCGATGGCGAAGCCATCCATCATCACCGCCATGCCGCCTTCCACGGTGTTCTCGAGACAGTAGAGGCATTGCAGGCCCGGCTGATATTCCCGGGTCGGCAGGTCCACATGCGGCGGCAAGGCGATGGAGGTATAGGCGTTCGAATCCGGGTTCTGGATTGCGCGGACATTGAAGAGGTGGCCGAAGTTGGTGGTGCGGATCGAGCCGATGCGCTCGGCGACCTTTTCGATGGCGCCTTCTTCCGTCGGCAGGTTGCGCAGGCGCACCAGTCCCTTGCCGAGCAGTTCGTGCAGGGTCGGATACAGAATCTCCGCCTCCTGCGCGCTGCCATGATCGGCCTCGGCCAGGCGGGCGGCATCGATGGTCGGCGGCTGTTCCAGCTGCTCACCGTGCCAGAGCGTCAGCGGCGGCAGTTCCGGCGGCAGCGCGTCCTGGTTGTCATAGTCATTGGCGCGCAGGAAGCCCGGGTGGAAGCGCAGGCGGCGGTCTTCTGGCGTGAACAGTACGCTGAGTGCGCCGTCCTCATCGATGCTGGCCTCGGCGATTTCCGGCCAGGCGGGAATCTGGGAGAGGTCCAGAATGCGTTCGCGCGTCGCCGGATTGACGGTGGTATCGTCCGCGGCGTTCTCGCGCAACCAGACACTATGAAAACGGCTGACGCGGCCATCGCTCCAGGTCACGCTCAGATAGCGTGCTTCGTGAACGACCTTCACGAGAGTCTCGTCAATTGGCCAGCTGTCGTAATCGGGTGTGATCGGGAGCGCCATGGAGAGTCCTTCCTTCTGTCAGGTGAGCGATTCCCCGACAGAATGGCAGCCCACGGCGCTCGCTACTGTGCCCAATTCGACACCGACTGTGCCCAATTCGACATCGCGTTGCGGGTATCGAGCGTGGATCACATCAGAGGACGTGGTGGCTGACGGCGTGCCTGGGTCGGGGTAATGCCGAAGCGACGGCGAAAGGCACGGGTGAAACTCGAATGCGAGGTGAAACCGCAGGCCAGGGCGATATCGGTCACGCCATGGCGGGTATCGTGAAGCAGGCTGCGTGCATGCAGCAGGCGACGCTCCCCATGATAGGCGCGAGGCGTGCAGCCGAGCCCTTGCTGGAAGCGGCGCTCCAGCTGGCGCCATGAGAGGCCGAGTTCCTCGGCGAGTGCCTCGATGCTGAGCGGGGCCTCCAGGGTGTTCTCCATGCGCGTGATCGCACGCCTGAGCAGCGGGTCAGCCAGATCGGCCGTCTGCTGACTGATGCCGCGCTGGCGGCTGGCCGGCAGTCGGCCCTGATCGAGAATCAGCTGTTCGCGTACCGCTTGATAGAGTGTCTGGCCATGCTGGCGGCGGATCAGCTCCAGGCTCATGTCCAGCGGGGCGCTGCCGCCGGCGCAGAAGAAGCCATCGTCACTGATTTCATACAGTGACTCCACGGCGTCCACCTCATCGAAGCGCTGGCTGAATTCCGGCAGGCTTTCCCAATGCAGCGTGACCGTCTTGCCGGCGAGCAGGCCGGCGCGCGCCAGCACGAAGCAGCCGGTATCCACGCCTCCCAGCTGGCAGCCGCTGTGTGCCCGCTTCTGCAACCAGTGCAAGGTGCGGTCTTCCAGATAGGCTTCCGGGGCAAAGCTGGTGCACACCACCAGTTTGTCCACTGCGGTGAGCTCATCACGTGCAGTATCCACCGGCAGCAGCATGCCGTTGGAAGCCTTGACCGGCGCGCCATCCTGGCTTGCGAGTGTCCATTGATAAAGGCGCGCACCACGCAGTCGATTCGCGATGCGCAGCGGCTCGATCATCGAGAAAAGCGCGACCATCGCAAAGCCCGGCAGCAGGAAGATGCCGAGTTGGTGACGGTCAGCGGGGGCAGGCGAGGCAAGGGTGGCGGTCAGGGGCGCAATGCTGGTGGGCTGGTCAGACAACACGCCGTCTTCCGGAAGGCCGAAGGCGTAGGACGCACCGGGTGGGACAGCGCTGGAATCGTGTGAAGGCATGAGGATAGGCAACGACGACGTCGGGTGGCTCGGCAGAAGGGGATGGGCCTGACCTTAGCGTGTTCGCTACCTGACTGCGAGAGAGACGATGGCGTGACCCAAGGGCTCTGTTGAAAGGAGTTCAGTAAGCAGGCTCCGCCTTGCATGTGGCTCCTGATCAGGACAGACAGGGCGGAGTATTTCACGAATCATTGCGTTATAGCATCCTGAGGCAGTTGCGCCCTGCTTCCTTGGCCGCGTACATGGCCTCATCGGCGCGTGCGATCAACTGCTCACGCGTGGCGCTGTCATCGGGCTCCAGACAGGTCACCCCGATGCTCAATGACAGTGGAAGTTGTTGGCCATTGTACTTCAGGACACTGTCCATCATGCGTTGTCGGAGCAGGTTGAGACGCGTGGCCGAGTCACTGAGCAGCGAGTCAGGTAGAATTGCCAGGAATTCTTCTCCACCCCATCTGGCAAGGGTGTCGCCGGGCAACAGAACCTCTCCGGCGAGGACGCTCAAGTGTTGTAGAGCAAGATCCCCGGCGTCATGGCCATGATTGTCGTTGATCTTCTTGAAGTGATCGAAGTCCAGCAGCGCTACGCACAGGGGGTGATCCACCTCGGCACTGGCAAGTGCCGCGATGCTGTCGTCGAGCACCTGCTGGGCATGGCGGCGATTGTAGAGGCCGGTCAATGGATCGGTGATCGCGATCTTCTCGAGTGCCTGATGCGCTTCTTGCAGGGCAGTGAAGTCATTGGCGCGTGCGACCTCGTGGCCGGCCCAGAGCGCTATCAGACGCACCAGCTCGATATCCTGTGGGGTGAAGGGGGGGACCGGGTCCGGGCTTGAGAAATTGAAGGTGCCATAACGCTCGCCATCCACGATCACTGGCGCCCCGATATAAGCTTCCAGGTTGAAGCTGGCGTAGCAGGGGTGATTGCGTATCTCACTGTTGGCCACATGGTGGAAGGCCTGCACACTGTCAGCCCTGTAAACGTGATCGCAGTAAGTCTCGCTTAGCGAAAAGCTCAGCCCTGGCTCCAGCAGGTCTTCCGGGTGACAGGCACGCTGGACGATATAATCGTCGCCCGAGATGCGGCTGAAGATACCGATCGGCAGACCGAAATGAGCGCAGCCCAGTTTCAGCAGCTCGTCAATACGCGCATTGAAGTTGAGATCGCGTGATGAAGTGATGGCATGCAGGCTGTGCAGGGTATGTTCTGCTGTCACGCGCCGTGAGACATCGCGGATCAGCCCGAACATGAAGATGTTGTCGCTGGTGGGGTCCTTGATGGGGCCACCGAGCGTTTCTCCATAGAAGTAGGTGCCATCCTGGCGTCGGTAGCGGATGACCCGGCCTTCCTTGGCGGGTTTGGCATCGACACGAAAGCGTCTCTGCCCCTGGCGTTCGAACTCATCACTGGAGGCATACAGCACACGTGTCTGCTGGCCGATCAATGCTTCACGCGGGTAGCCGAATGCCTCCACCGCACTGTCGTTCATATAGGTGATATGGCGCTGATCATCTGCAAGCAAGATGATGTCGTCGATCTGGCCCAGCATCTGGCCCAGCAGGGTTTGAATCGTCTCAAAGCGTTGCATGATGCAGACTCCTTGTGAGTGCCGCTATCTCGGGGAGAGGCTTCCCTTGTCTCAGACATCCATATTGTCATGTCGACGGGAAGGCACGGCATTTCTGGCATCAAGCTCAGGCTTCACGCCAAATGTTGTACGATGCAGAATTCATATTATCGTATGAGGAGGCAGGTACGCCTTGCTATCATCCCGTCCGGCATTCGTGTATTCAACGCAAGGGTAATTCAGTGCCAGAGGCCGTATCTGAAGATATCCCCCACGCTCCTGTCGAACTTCATGGCTTCGTGCTGACACGCCATTGGCGGGACACGTCAGAGGGAGTGGTGATCAGCTTCTGGATCCGCACCGAAGAGGGCGCCGTACGTGTTGAATGTGCGCCCCAGAATGTCGTCGCTTTCCTGCCCGCCGAACAGCAGGTGCTGGCAGAGACACTGGTGAGGTTTGAGGTCGGCGCCGAGTTGCGTCCGCTGGCATTGGAAGACTTCCACCATCGCCCGATAGTGGGGCTCTACTGCCGTGAATATCGCACCCTGGACCAGCTGGCGCGTCGTTTGAAGGCGATTGGGGTCGATGTCTACGAAGCGGATGTTCGTCCGACGGACCGCTATCTGATGGAGCGTTTCATCACGGCAGGCGTCACGGCACGCGGCGAGCGCCAGCCTGATGGCAGCGTGAGGAATGCACGGCTGGCTCCGCTGAAGGGCTATCGGCCACCACTGCGATGGGCATCGCTGGATATCGAGACCGATGCGCGGGGCAATCTGTATTCCATCGCGCTCGAGGGTTGCGGTCAGCATCAGGTGTACATGCTGGGCCCCCCTAATGGCGAGGAGAGCGCCAGCCGCGATTTCTCGCTGGAGTACCGCGTCAGCCGGCGTGACTTGCTGCAATGCCTGCTGGACTGGGTCGCAAGGCATGATCCTGATGTCATCATCGGCTGGAACGTCATCCAGTTCGATCTGCGCATGCTGGTGCGGCTGTCAGAGGCCGAAGGCCTGCCGCTGCGACTGGGGCGTGACGCCAGCGTGATGCAGTGGCGCCCTCATCCTCGCCAGGCCGAGCACTTCTTTGCCGGGATCGCCGGGCGCTGGGTGGTGGATGGCATCGAGGCGCTCAAGTCAGCCTTCTGGCATTTCGAGTCGTTCAGCCTCGAGAATGTCTCGCGTGAGCTGTTGCACGAAGGCAAGGCCATCGATGACCCTTACGGCCGGCTGGACGAGATTCTGCGCATGTTCGCCGAGGACAAGCCTTCCCTGGCGCGCTACAACCTCAAGGATTGCGAGCTGGTCACCCGTATCTTTTCGAAGACGCGACTGATGGAGTTTCTGCTCGCGCGGGCGGCAGCCACGGGGCTCGAGGTAGATCGCAGCGGTGGTTCGGTGGCGGCCTTCACGCATCTGTATCTGCCGAGATTGCACCGGCTGGGCAAGGTCGCGCCCAATCTGGGAGACGTGGTGGGGGAGGACAGCCCCGGCGGCTTCGTGATGGATTCCCAGCCAGGGCTTTATGACTCGGTGCTGGTGCTGGATTTCAAGAGTCTGTATCCCTCCATCATCCGCACTTTCCTGATCGACCCGCTGGGCCTGGTCGAAGGGCTGCGTGGGTCGGAGAACGGCACGGATGATGCCCCTGAGGCCGGTGTGCCCGGTTTTCTCGGCGCGCGCTTCTCGCGTGACCGACACTGCCTGCCGGGCATCGTCGCCGAGATCTGGCAAGCACGTGACGCCGCCCGCGCGGCGGGTGATGCCCCGCTGACCCAGGCGCTCAAGATCATCATGAATGCCTTCTACGGCGTGCTGGGGTCACGCGGCTGTCGTTTCTTCGATCCACGGCTGGCGTCCTCGATCACGCGGCGTGGCCATCAGATCATCCAGCAGACGGTGGAGTTGATCGAGGCGCAGGGCTATCGCGTCATCTATGGCGATACCGACTCCACCTTCGTGTGGCTGGGCGCTGCGCATGAGGAAGCCGAGGCGAGCCGGATCGGCCGTGAGCTGGCGGCGCATGTCACCGACTGGTGGCGACGGCATCTCAAGGACAGTCTGGATCTCGACAGCGCGTTGGAGCTGCAGTTCGAGACCCACTATCAGCGCTTCGTGATGCCGACCATTCGCGGGGCCGAAGAGGGCAGCAAGAAACGCTACGCTGGGCTGCAACAGACAGGCAGCGGCAGCCAGACGGAACTGGTGTTCAAGGGACTGGAGTCTGTGCGCTCTGACTGGACGCCGCTGGCAAAGACCTTCCAGCAGGGACTCTATCGCCGCATCTTCGAAGGCAGCCCCTATCAGGAGTACCTGAAAGGCTTCGTGCAGGATTACCTGCAACGCCATGCCCATGGAGCGGCGGACACTACGGATGTCGAGGCCTTGATCTACCGCAAGCGACTGAGGCGCAAGCTCGACGATTATCAGCGCAACGTGCCGCCCCATGTCCGTGCGGCGCGTCTGGCGGATGAAGAGAACCGCCGGCGGGGCCTGCCGTTACGCTATCAGCGCGGCGGCTGGATTCGCTATGTGATGACCACCTCCGGCCCGGAACCTCTCGAATATCTGCGCTCGCCCATTGATGTCGAGCATTACCTGAGTCGCCAGCTCAAGCCCGTCGCCGATGGCATCCTGCCATTCGTGGGGGATGATTTCGATCGCCTGCTGGATCGTCAGATGACGCTGTGGTGACGCTTTTTGCGTAGTGATAATCTTTCTCATTATTTCTTGCATTAATGTATGTTCGACGTAAGATCCTCTCTCGGTGCAGCCATCAGGCCTGCACAGTTTTCATGTGATGGCGGTCTGATCGCCATGGTGCCCGGGAGCAGGTGTGACGTTACTGAAAGTGGTTCTTGCCCATTATCGCTGGTCCTTTGTTGGCGTGATGCTTCTCAGTCTTGCCAGCGCGGGATTGGGTATCGGTGTCATTGCCTATATCAACCAGCGACTCATCACACATGCTGATTCCGCCCCCCTGGATCAAGGGCTTGCGGCCCATGTCGGGGTGCTTCCGGAGTTTCTCGGACTGATTCTGCTGTTGCTGGCGATCACCTTGGGGGCACAGCTGGCGTTGACGACGCTGGGGCATCATTTCGTGCACGGACTTCGCGGGCGTCTGGTCAAGCAGATTCTCGATACCGATATCGAGCGGCTCGAGCAGCTGGGCAGTGCCAATCTGCTGGCGAGTCTGTCCAGCGACATCCGCAACATCACCCTGGCGTTCGTGCGTCTGCCGGAACTGGTGCAGGGCATCGTGCTGACCCTGGGGGCCGTGTTCTATCTTGGCTGGCTATCCCCCGGCATGATGCTGGTCACTGCCATCTGGGTGACCTTGACCATCATGGGGGGCAGCTGGCTGGTCACGCGAGTCTATCGCCACCTGGCCGAGGTGCGAGAAGCGGAGAGTCGCCTTTACGCCGACTATGAGGCTGTCATCGATGGACGCAAGGAACTGGCGCTCAATCGACCCCGTGCGCGTGACTATTTCGACACTCGCTACAGCGTCAATGCCCGCGAGTATCGTCACCACGTCGTACGTGCCGATACCTACCACCTGAGTGCCGTCAACTTCTCCAATATCATGATGCTGGGGGCCATCGGCATCGTCTTCTATCTGGCCAATGGCCTGGGGTGGGCCAGTGGTGAGGTCGCCGCGACCTTTTCCCTGACGCTTCTCTTCCTGCGTACCCCGCTGATTCAGGCAGTAGGCGCATTGCCGACTCTGCTGGGGGCGGATGTGGCCTTCGCCAAGCTGCGCAAGCTGGCATTGGCTCAGGTCAACGCCGATTTCTCATCACCTCAAGGTGTGCAGCCTCAGGCACAGGCATCAGCCGCAGACACGTCGGCCGAATCTGGCTGGCAGACCCTGAGCCTGCAGAGTGTCTGCTTTCGCTATGGCAGTCACGTGAATAGTGAGCACAGCGCACAGCAGGACGATCAACAGGCCTTCTCGGTCGGCCCGCTGGATCTCACCCTCAGACGCGGTGAGCTGGTGTTTCTGATCGGCGGCAACGGCAGTGGCAAGTCGACTCTGGCCAAGCTCTTGACCGGTCTCTATCAGCCGACGTCAGGCTCACTTCTGCGCGATGGGCGCCCGATTAAGGCGCATGAGCGGGAAGGTTGGCGTCAGCAGTTCTCGGCAGTCTTCACCGATTTCCATCAGTTTGATCGTCTGCTGGGGCCGACCGGCGAGCCGGCGGACCCGGCACTCATCGCACAGTGGATGGAATATCTGCAGATGCGAGAGAAGCTGATGCTGGACGGAAATCGCATCGTCAATACGGAGCTGTCGCAGGGACAGCGCAAGCGACTGGCGCTGTTGATGGCCGTGGCCGAGTGTCGTGACATCCTGCTGCTGGATGAATGGGCGGCAGATCAGGACCCGCAGTTCCGTCGTATCTTCTATCGTGATCTCTTGCCGCATCTGCGCGAGATGGGCAAGACGGTGTTTGCCATCAGTCACGATGATCATTATTTCGAGCAGGCGGACCGATTGTTCGAGATGCGTGCCGGCAAGCTGCAGGAGTTGTCGGGCGCCCAGCGTGATCGCATCAGTCAGGATGCCGTCGCGCGTCTGGATGAAGCCTGAAACACCCCGATCGGGCTGGCGGAGAGGACGGCCGCGGGATGCCGCGGCCGCTCATTTCCACCGAAATCACCTGACAGGCAGTGGCAGGACGTGAGCCCAGGAGCCGGGCTCATGTGATGGGCCAGGGAGGATACCCACGGCAGCAGACTCCACGACTTGCGTTGCTGCAGTGTGGTGACACGCGCGATTCTCGAGATTGCAGGCAGGATCTCCGTGAAATGGCGGGCCATCATGATCGATGAAAGATAAATACGAATCATCCTGATTCCATTCCGTATTCGATATCAGCGTGCCAGTGAGAGAAGCGTCGAGACGGAAGGGGAGATTGACCACATAACGATCGTTGCAAGGGAACACGACATGTCCAGATATCCAACATCACGGCAGGCACCTGTCCGGCCGGCACTCGCCCCTCTTTCGCATGCCATACGGCTCTGCATCGCGGCAGGGCTCCTGTCACAGTCGGCCAGCGTGCTGGCTGACGAGACCGATGACACCATGGTCGTGGTCGGCACGGCACTGAAAGTCGATGCGCCGCTGGTGGAGACGCCGCGTCCGGTCTCGACGGTCAATCGCGAAGAGCTCGACACGCGCAACGTCCAGCAGCTCGATGAAACCTTCCGCTACCGTGCCGGCGTCCTGTCTGGCCACTATGGGTCGGACAACAATACCGATTGGTTCAAGGTGCGAGGCTTTGATCAATCCACCTATCAGGATGGCCTGCGCATCTACCGTGAAGGCTTCTATCAGTGGTTGCCGGAGACCTGGGGGCTGGAGCGCGTCGATCTGTTCAAGGGGCCTTCTTCCATCCTTTACGGGGAGGCGCCTCCCGGCGGATTGATCAACGCCATAAGCAAGCGCCCCACCGATGAGCCACAGAGCGAGATTCAGATTCAGGTCGGCAATCGCGGTCTGCGCCAGACGGGGCTCGATACCAGTGGCTATCTGAGCGATGACGGTGACGTACGCTATCGGCTGGTCGGGTTGTATCGCGAACGTGATGGGGATCTCGACCACACTGAGAACGAGCGCTACTACTTCGCGCCGAGCCTGACCTGGGACATCTCGGATGCAACCCAGCTGACGCTGCTCGCCAGCCTCCAGAAGGATGATGGCGTGCCCACCAATGCCTTCAAGCTGGCCTATGGCACCGTGGACGATACACCGTTCGGCAAGGTGGACCCGCAGACCAACTACAGCGAGCCGGGGTATGACAAGGATGAGCGTACCCAGACCTCCCTGGGCTATGAGCTGCGCCACCAGCTGAACGACACTTGGGCGCTGGAGCAGGACTTCCGCTATAGCCAGCTGGATCTCGACCTGATCAGCAGCTACATCCTCTTTCAGTCCTCGGCGCGCGAAGGGCAGCGGGGGCTGCTGTACCGCGAGGGCACCATCGACAGCTATACCGTCGACAATCGCGCCATCGGCAAGTGGTATGGCGAGCGCACCGAGAACACCTTGCTGCTGGGCGTGGATTATCAGAATCTGAGCCTGTCGGGCAAGGAAGCTGATGATTATGCCTTTGGCGATCCGATCGATCTATTTGACCCGCAATACGGTAATTACACCGCCTTGAGCGATGACCAGATTACGCGGCGCGATATCGACAAGGAGCAGATCGGCCTCTATGTGCAGGATCAGCTGCGCATCGACGACGAGTGGGTATTGCTGGCCGGGGTTCGCTACGACCAGGCCGAGACCGAGAACGTCAATCGGACTACAGGGGTTCGTGAGCGCTCCGATGATGACGAGATCAGCTGGTCGGGCGGGGTGATGTACCTGACGGACTTCGGTCTCAATCCCTATCTGAGCTATACCGAATCCTTCGAGCCGATCAGTGCGACCGATGATGGTGGCTCTCTGTACGAGCCTCGAGAAGGACGCCAGTGGGAGCTGGGTGCCAAGTATCAGCCCGCCGGCTGGGATGGTTACGTGACGGCGGCTGTCTTTGACCTCACCGAAGACAATACGCTGGTCACCACCGGCGGTGTTCAGGTGCAGGAGGGCGAGCGTCAGTCGCGTGGCTTCGAGCTGGAAATGGTCGGTTACCTGACGGACCACCTCAAGCTGACCTCGGCGTATACCTATACGGATGCACGCCTGGAAGACGATGTCCGCGCGCCGCTGATACCGCGCCACCAAGCTTCCAGCTGGCTGGATTACGCCTTCGAGAGTGGTTCCCTGGAGGGCCTGCGTCTGGGGGCGGGTGCCCGCTATGTCGGTGAATCGGTGGATGGCGACACCACCGTGTCGGACTATCTGCTGTTCGATGCGATGGTGGGGTATGACTTCACGCGCGAGCTGAGCGCTCAGATCAATGTCAGCAACCTCACCGACAAGGAATATGTCGCCAGCTGCAGCTACTGGTGCTACTACGGGGAATCCCGCAGCATCATCGGCAGTCTGAGCTATCGCTTCTGATCCCTTGCGCCTTTGCATCATGTCCTGTTGAACGACAACGCCCCGCAGGCAGCAGCCTGCGGGGCGTTGTCGTGTCTGGCCGGGTGTCACCTTCCTTCCCGTCATGGGGTGCTGTTGTCCCCGGTAACGTCCTACATCAACGCCAGATGATTGTCCCAGTGGGTATTGGCCAAGCGCACCGGCCCCAGTGCCGGCAGGCCCTCCTCATCGATCAGCAGCCATTCCCCGCGTCCATTGCTGACCACGAAACCTGCGGGGGTCTCCTGCGTCACCGGTACCGCCAACACCCCGGCGCAATCGGCAAAGTCCAGCGTGGTCTCAAGTTCACCTGCTGCAAGATTCCACAGCGTGATCAGATTGCCGCGCGGTGCGGTCGCCACGGCCAGGTGACCCTGGGGGGCGATGGCGATGCTCGCGATGTATTGCTTGAACTGCGGGACGTATTCCTGTGGTAGCGGCAATTCCTGCAAGGTCTCGCTGGCGGGGCGCTTCATCACCACCAGGGGGTGATGGTCCGAGGCCGGCCCCTGATACTGATACCCCGCGACGATGGTGCCATCACGGCTGACATCCAGGTGTCGCAATGACAACTGGTGATGTGATGGCTCGCCTTGCCAGCGAATCTCGCCCGAGACGCGATCCAGCAGCGTCAGGTTGGGCTGCATCGTATCAAGATTGAGCTTCACGCGACCGGTCTCCGGGCGCGTGAGAATTCCGCCATTGGCGATGATCAGCTGCTGGCCATCCGGATGCAGGCGAGTTTCATGCGGGCCGATCCCGCCACTGGCGAACTCGCCGATCCGCGCGAAGTCGCGATTCACGTCGTAGATGCCGATGCGGCCTTCTCCGGGCGCGATGGCATTCTCGGTGGTGTAGAGCAGACCGCCATCCGGGCTGAACACGCCATGCCCATAGAAGTGGCGGTCCGGTGCGGCCTCGATGCGTGCGATCCGCTCACCGCTATCGAGGTCGAAGACATTGATTTCCGTCCCCGGACGCCGTGAGAAGGTCAGCGCCCACGGCTTGTGAGGGTGCCGAGTGGCACCGTGGGCGCGCTGGCGTATCGGCTGGCGCCAGCGCTCCACTCCCTGATAGCTGGTGCAGCTGGCAAAGTGCTGCCCCGTGTCATCATCACATGCCGAGATGGCCACCCCGAGCGGCTCGCGCCCCTGGGCGCTGGCGGCGTTGTTGCCGCCTGCCACGGCCATGCCGCCGGGCAATCCCATCAGTGGCGTGCAGGCCAACGCCTTGAGCAGCCGACGTCGCTGGCGGGCGTCGGCTGCGTGTGTGTCTGTCATGCCGTGAGGCATCTCGCCTGGCCCCTTGTCAGTTGTCATTCGCCGCTCTCAATTCCTCAGTCGCCATCGGTGCTGTTGAAGCCCAGTGACAGGCCAAGCGCCGGGTTGAGCGTGTCGGCAAAGCCGGCCTGCAGGGTCTCGACATGGATCATGGCCTGCTGCAGCTCACCATTGCGCGGGTCATCGCGCAGTATGCCGGCGAGGTCATCCGGCAGGGCGGCGAAGGCCTGGCGCGCATCGACGAAATCGCTTGTGGTGGAGGCCACCATGCGCGGGTCGAGCTGGCCATTCAGGTAGCCTTGAATGCCTGCTACATCGTCATTGCCAAGCCAGAGGCGTTCCATCATCGCCAGGGTCGCCGCGATGTTGGCAAGCCCCATGCCGCCGCGCCAGGACTCAGCCGCATAGGGGTTGGCGGTGCCGCCGTTGTCGAGGCCGATCGGCCGACGCAGTTTGCGGTCCTTGATGGCTTCCAGCTGCACGGTCAGCGCGCGAACCAGAGACAGCACGGCGTCGCGTGAATCGCTGAAGGCGCCAGTGCCTTCGGCCAGTTGCGGCGCGAACTGCTGCCACTCATCACGCAGCGTCTTGCCGGTATTGGCGGCGTAGGCGGTGTTGGCCGTCATCAACTCGCAGCGACGTGAGTCGGCCGTGAGGGGCGAGTCGGCATAGCGGGCATCGAACAGCTGATACTCCACGCTGCCCAGTCCCTGCATGACGATGGATTGCTCCGCCAGACTCTCGACCGTGATCGGGGCATCACCGGCGAGCAGGGCGCGGGTCTTGCGCGCGACCAGATCCTTCTTGTCCGGCCAGAAATACAGCTGCCACTGACGCGAGTTCTGCAGTATCGGGCCCATTTCCACCCAGTTGACCTGATTCAGTCCCAGCATGGCGCTGCGCCAGTCCTGCTTGAGGGTGTCGAGGGTCACGTCGCCCTCGGCGGAGCAGAACGCTTGAGTATGCTGCGCGAGCTGTTGCAGGCGGCTGGCAAGTTGCTGGTGCGCCTCGCTAAGCGTGTCAGCGGCAAACTGGCTGACGGCCGCTGCGCTGTTGGTATCTGTGGCGGCGTCTGTGTTGGCAGCAGAAGAGTCCGTCGCCGCCAGTGTGCTCGTAGGCAATAGCGCGGCGCCCAGCAGTGTCATGCCACAGGCCATCAGGGCCAGGGGCGAGGTCTTGCGCAGGGCAGGTTTCATCGGGGTTGCAACTGGGGTGAAGGTGTCGCGGGGCATGAACGGGTATTCCTTGTCAGAGGGTCTCGAGGAAGCGTAACAGGGCTTCACGCTGGTCAGTCGGCAGGGCCACGACGGCATCGCGGCTGGGCTGGGCTTCGCCGCCATGCCAGAGCACGGCCTCGAGCAGGGTGCGTGCACGGCCATCATGCAAGAAGCCCGTGGCAGGGTTGACCGTCTGGGCCAGGCCGATGCCCCACAGGGGCGGCGTGCGCCATTCCTGGCCGCTGGCCTCGAATTCGCGGCGATCATCCGCCAGTCCTTCGCCCATGTCATGCAGCAGCATGTCGCTGTAGGGCCAGATCGTCTGCTCGGCCAGTTGTTCCGCCACGCCGCCGGACTGGGTGGTCAGGCGAGGGCGGTGACAGCTGGCGCATTCAAGCTCGCGGAACAGTTGCTCGCCCTGGCGCACCGTCGGGTCATCGATGTCACGCCGGGTGGGCACGGCCAGATTGCGCGAGTAGAAGGCCACGTTGTCCATCACGTTGTCGTCGACCTCGATCTCTCCCCCATCGGGCAATGCCTCGCACTTCTGGAGCGGGGTGCAGTCGGTGGAGCTGACCAGATGGGAAGTCAGCCCCATGTCGCCGGCGAAGGCCTTGGCGCTCTGCTGTCGCACATCGGGCTGGCCGGCCTTCCAGCCGAAACGCCCCATGACCTCGCGTTGCTCGGCGAGTGACCAGACAGTATTGGCGCGCCCGCTGATGCCGTCGCCATCCGCATCCTGCGGGTCGGCCCACTCGAGCAAGGTCTCGTCGCTGACCGCCTCGAGCAGCCCCAGCCCCACCATGCCGGGGGCGAGACGCGGGGAGAGCGCGATGGCGCCCGGGTCACCGAAGCCGGGTTCGACGATGGAATAGCGCGGCTTGCGCAACGCGATCACTTCCCCGTCCGCCAGAGTCACCGTCACGTCCTCGTAGTCCACCTGCATGCGGCCTTCGCGCTCGATGCCGGGCACGGCGGCATTCTGCAGCTGGGTGCCATAGACAGGATGTGGCATCACCCCGGCGATACGCCGGAATTCACGCTCCTCATCGCTCCAGCTGTCCTCGTGGCTGTCCGGCAGACCCAGGCGCAGGAAAAGGCCCACCGAGGGGTCGCCCTCGGCCGGCAGGCTGCCGCGACCATCCTTGACGTGGCAGTTCTGGCAGGCGTTGGTGTTGAACAGTGGGCCGAGGCCATCGCGCGCGGTGGTGCTGGCGGGCGCGATCACCCAGGGGCTCTTGAAGAAGCTGTTGCCGACACTGAAGGACAGACGCTGATCGAAGCTCAGGTTCTTGGCCGGCAGCGAATAGGCATTGGTATCGTGCTTGGGCACGCTGCCTTCACCGCCGCTTCTGGCGTTCTCCTGCATCGGTAGCGCGGACAGGTACTGTGTCACTGTCAGCGCTGAATTCGCGGCAGGCTCGTCATGAACTGCCCACACCGACTGCGCCGGCAGGAATGTCAGCGCGATAGCGAGTGATAGGGAGCGCCGTAGCGGGTGGCGTGAGGGGATATCGGATATCAAGGGTTGCATCACGGTAGGTCCTTGCATGCGCTGTCAGGTTGCGAGCTCGTCTCAGGCTGCCGAATGCCCAAGAGATTTAGCATGAGCGCATAAAACACTGTCACGAAAAGCATCAACGCCCGCCCTGTACAGGACAGGAGCGGGCGAGGGGGTTGACACGATACGGGGCGATTCAGGAATCGCCCCATGAACTGGTAATGGCGAGATCAGAACTCATGGTCCGCGGTATCGGCCTTCATGCCGCTGATGCCGACATCGTCTGCAATCTCTTCGATCAGGCGGGTCTGGGCGACCAGATCCTGAATGCTGGCATTGATGATCTCGGCGCCTTCAGCGTTGCCCGGGGCGATCATCTGGTCAAACTTCATGCCGCCGTCGGCTTCTGCCGTGTCGACCATCACCTGCAGCTGGCCCATGGTGGTGTCCAGTGCCTCGTGCATCTTCTCGGCCAGTTCCGGGTCATTCTGGGCGACGAGTGCATGCAGTGACGGGCCTTCGAAGGTGCGACCGTCCAGGGTCACGTACTTGCCTTCGTAGACGTTCTGGATGCCCTTGGCATTGTAGAAGTGCGAGTAGTGGGTGTTGTCGGAGAAGCAGTCATGCTCGTCTTCATAGGAGTTGGCTTCCAGCGCGACCTTCATGCGCTCACCGGCCAGCTCGCCCAGTGACAGGGAGCCCATGCCGAACAGCATCTTCTCGAGGCCTTCACCGGCTGGCAGTGAAGTCAGTTCCGCACGGTAATTGTCCTTCTCGTCCTGTGCCCACTGGCCGACCATGTATTCCAGGTCGCTGATCAGCAGGTCGTTGGCGGCCAGCAGGTAGGCGCCACGACGGTCACAGTTGCTACCGGTACAGTCCTCGCCCTTGGCGAAGTCGGTCGCCGGACGCTCGCCGGCACCGGCCTCAAAGCCGTGCATGTCCTGACCCCAGAGCAGGAATTCGATGGCATGGTAGCCACTGGCCACGTTGGCCTCGAAACCGCCCAGCTCGTTGAGGGACGCCAGCAGCTCCGGGGTGATCTCGGTGGTGTCGATCTTGTCAGCACCGATCTGCACGCTGTCGCTGGCGATGATGTTGGCGCTGGCACCCGGGTTGCCCAGCTCTGCCTGATAGCCGTCGCCTTCGACGTAATCGATCAGCCCTTCATCCAGCGGCCAGGCGTTCAGCTGACCTTCCCAGTCATCGACGATGGAATTGCCGAAGCGGAACACTTCGCTCTGCTGGTAGGCGACGCGCGCTTCCTTCCAGGCGGCACGTGCCGCGGCCAGCGTCGCCTCGGAGGGAGACTCGATCAGCGCGGCATTGGCGGCGCGCAGGGCATTGGCACTGGCCAGGGCATCGCTGTAGGTAGCGTGCGCGACGTTGGCGTACTGAGCGACGACAGCGGCTGCCGTCACCGCATTGTCATGTGCGTCGCCATGATGCTCTGCCAAAGCGGCACCGGTGAACATGGAGGCTGACAATGCGATGGCAGCTGCCAGCGGCTTGCGTGAGGCAAAACGGAAAGAGGCAGTCATGTGAATCCCTTGATCGGTCTGTTGTTATGCAGTGCGCGCAGAACGGCAGTGCGTGGGGTAGCTCGAGAGAGGACGGGAAGTCATTACACGATCTCTCGATGGTCGGCCCGCATCTCACTGGATAATATTGAGAACCTTTATTATTTGCAATCGACAAAACGTGAGTCCTGCAACGCAAGGGTGCACTGACTGCAATGCGTCAATGCGCTGCACATCACTTGTGGCTGCCTGAGCAGGGTGATCGTCACACTCGTGCTGGTCGGGCCAGCCAGGCTAACCGAGTCCGGTCAGGCCATGGCAGAGCGTGTCAGGCCAGACCCGCGGCCTGTATCAGGGCACGCGTATAGTCCTCGCGAGGGTTGCCGAGCACTTCTGCCGTCGTGCCCGTTTCCACCAGACGTCCTTCACGCAACACCATTACCCGATGGGACAGCGCGCGAACCACTGCCAGGTCATGACTGATGAACAGATAGCTCAGGCCTCGGCGTGCCTGAAGTTCACGCAGCAGGGCAATCAGCTGTTTCTGCACGCTGCGGTCCAGTGCCGAGGTGGGCTCATCGAGCACCAGCAGTCTGGGCTCGAGGATCAGGGCGCGTGCCAGGGCAATCCGCTGACGTTGGCCGCCGGAGAACTCGTGGGGATAGCGATCGGCACACGCCGAGGGCAGTTCGACTTCCTCCAGCACCCGTGCCACACGCAGGCGAACCTCGTCCTTGTTGAGCGTTGGATGATGAAAGCGCAGACCTTCACTAATGATGTCCGCCACCGGCATGCGCGGCGACAGCGAGCCATAGGGGTCCTGGAAGACGATCTGCATCTGACGGCGACGCAGGCGCAGCGTATTGCGATCCAGCGTATCGATGCGTTCGTTCTCGAGGTGGATCTCGCCCTTGGCGGCCTGCAACTTCAAGAGCGCCAGGGCGAGTGTTGTCTTGCCGGAGCCCGATTCCCCGACCACGCCCAGCGTCTCGCCGCGGGCCAGTGTCAGATCCAGCGGATGAACGGCGACGAAGTCAGCGGGGCGCTTCTGGAACAGCTTCTTGCTGCGCGCGAAGCGCACCTCCAGCTTGCGCGCGGCGAGAACCGGTGTCGCGGCGTCCTCGGCACTCAAGTCGCTGGCGAGGCCTTCGGGTTCGGCGGCCAGCAGCTCGCGGGTGTAATCGGCCTGCGGCGCATCGAATACCCCGTCGACGCGCCCTTGCTCGATGCATTCCCCGTCGCGCATCACGATCACGCGGTCGGCATGACGGCGCACCAGATTGAGGTCATGGCTGATCAGGACCATCGCCATGCCCTGGTCGCGACGCAGGCGATCCAGCAGCTGGAGTATCTCCTGCTGCACGGTGACATCCAGCGCCGTGGTCGGCTCATCGGCGATCAACAGCGGTGGCTGATTGGCCATCGCCATGGCGATCATCACGCGCTGGCGTTGCCCGCCGGAGAGCTGGTGTGGCCAGGCGTCGATCAACTCCTCGGGGCGCGGTAGCTGCACCTGGCAGAGCAGCTCCAACACGCGCTGGCGGGCGGCATTGCCACGCAGTCCCTGCTGGAGGCGCAGGCTTTCACTGATCTGTTCGCCGACACGCATCAATGGGTTGAGCGAGGTCATCGGCTCTTGGAATACGAAGCCGATCTGTCCACCACGCACCCGCTGCCATTGGCGTGGCGTCAGGGCGGCCAGATCCAGCGTCTTGCCGTCCGGCTGCGTGAATTCGCGCTGCCCGGTGACATGGGCGTGGCCTGGCAGCAGGCCAAGACTCGCCAACAGACTGACGGACTTGCCCGATCCGGACTCGCCGACGATGGCCAGGCATTCTCCCCGTCTGACTTCAAGGCCGAGATGCTTGACGACGGCTGTCTGACCGAAGCGGATGCAGAGGTCGTCGAGTCTCAGCACGCTGGCAGTGGCGGCGGTGTTGGCTGCAGGTGAAGAGGGATGACTCATGCGTTCTGCTCCCGGGCACTGATATGACGTGGGTCGAAGGCATCGCGCAGCCCTTCGCCGATGAAGACCAACAGCGTCAGCATGATGCCGAGGCTCAGGAAGGCGGTCATGCCCAGCCACGGTGCCTGCAGGTTGTTCTTGCCTTGGGCGACCAGCTCGCCCAGTGAGGGGGAACCGGCCGGCAGGCCGAAGCCGAGGAAATCCAGTGCGGTCAGAGTGGTAATGGCGCCGGTGAACAGGAAGGGGATGAAGGTCAGGGTGGCGACCATCGCGTTGGGCAGCACATGACGCCACATGATCAGGCGCGAGGGCAGCCCCATGGCCCGGGCGGCGCGCACGTATTCCAGATTGCGCGCGCGCAGGAATTCGGCGCGCACGATATCGACGATGCCCAGCCACGAGAACAGCAACATGATGCCGGTCAGCCACCATAGGTTCGGCTCGACGATGCTGGCGAGAATGATCAGCAGGAACAGCACCGGCAGGCCAGACCACACCTCGATCAGGCGCTGGCCGATCAGGTCGACCTTGCCGCCGAAGTAGCCCTGCACGCCACCGATCACCACCCCCAGCACCAGCGAGCCCGCCGTCAGTACCAGCGCGAAGATCACCGACAGCCGGAAGCCATAGATGACGCGCGCCAGTACGTCACGGCCCTGGTCATCGGTGCCCAGCCAATGCCGGCCATTGGGGGCCGACGGCGCCGGAGAGCCCAGATTCAGATCCAGGGTGTCGTAGGAGTAGGGAATCAAGGTGTTGAGCATGAAGCCCTGCGCCTCGATGGCCTCGATCACATAGGGGTCGCGATAGTCTGTGGCGGTGGGCAGGAAGCCGCCGAAGGTGGTCTCCGGATACTCGTGCAGCATCGGCAGGTAGGTCTCGCCTTGATGCTCGACCAGCAGGGGGCGGTCATTGGCGATCAGCTCGGCCCCCAGCGAGAGCACGAACAGCACGCCGAAGATCAGCAGCGACCACCAGGCGCGACGGTTGTCACGAAATGCCGCCATGCGCCGTCGGGTGATGGGCGACAGGCGTGAGGCGCGCGGGCGTTCCAGTGGCTGCTGGCTTTCGTCGCTCGCGTCGTGAGCGGGTGTTTCGTGATTTGAGGTTCTGTGAACCGTTGTCTCGTGGCGCATGTCAGGCCTCCCGTGTCGCGAAGTCGATGCGCGGGTCGATCCACACATACATCAGATCAGAGACCAGCTTCAGGATCAGACCGATCAGGGTATAGAGATACAGGGTGCCGAAGATCAGCGGGTAGTCGCGCTGCAGGACAGCCTCGAAGCCGAGCAGTCCCAGCCCGTCGAGGGAGAAGATCACCTCGATCAGCAGCGAGCCGGTGAAGAAGATGCCGACCAGCGCCGCGGGCAGCCCGGCGATGATGATCAGCATGGCGTTGCGGAAGACGTGCCCGTAGAGGATGCGGTTCTCGCTGGCTCCCTTGGCGCGTGCCGTCAGGACGTATTGCTTGTGGATCTCGTCCAGGAAGCTGTTCTTGGTCAGCATCGTCAGGGTCGCGAAGCTGCCGATGGCGGAGGCCAGCACGGGCAGGGCGATGTGATGGAAGTAATCCAGAATCTTGCCGGCGGTGGACAGCTCCTCGAAGTCCGGCGAGGTCAGCCCCCTGAGCGGGAACCAGTCCAGATAGCTGCCGCCGGCGAATACCACGATCAACAGGATCGCGAACAGAAAGCCCGGAATGGCATAGCCGACGATGACGACGCCGGAGGTCCAGATGTCGAAGCGCGAGCCATGCACCAGTGCCTTGCGGATACCCAGTGGGATCGAGACCAGATAGACCAGCAGCGTGGTCCATAGCCCTAGCGAGATGGAGACCGGCAGGCGCTCCAGCATCAGGTCGATCACCGGGCGATCACGGAAGAAGCTGTCGCCGAAATCGAACTGCGCGTAATCGACGACCATGTCGGTGAAGCGCTCCCAGACCGGCTTGTCGAAGCCGAACTGCTGCTCCAGCTCCTCGATCAAGGCCGGGTCGACCCCTGACGCGCCGCGATAGGTCGAGGAGCCCCCGCCACCGCTGATGACGCCATCACCGCCACCACTGTTGAGACGGGTGCTGGCACCGGCACTCATGCCGTCCAGACGTGACATCAGTTGTTCGATCGGGCCACCGGGGGCGGCCTGAACGATCAGAAAATTCAGCAACAGGATTCCGAGCAGCGTCGGAATCATCAACAGAATCCGGCGCAGAATATAGGCACCCAATGGCAATCTCCCTGCGTGCCCCTCATCACCGGCATCTTGTGTGCGGTGCAAGGGGCATCGGTTATTGGTGTCGTGGACGCATCAGCAAGGCGTCAGTCCCGCCAGGCATCTATGCCTGGCATAGGCGGCGAGCGTGTTCTTCAGGTTTGTTGACCAGACGTATTCGCTCGGCTCATTCACCTGGTTCAAGCGAGGCATCCTTGTCGGGCTCGATCCACCAGCTGTCCAGACTCAGCTGGTATTCCGGGAAGGGCTGCGGGTAGCCGAACTTGTTCCAGAGCGCGATGCGCGTCGCCGCCAGGTGCCACTGGGGCACGACATGGAAGCCCCAGCGCAGTACGCGGTCGAGTGCCCGTGTCGCGCTGAGCAGGTCTTCGCGGGTCTGTGCCTGAATCAGAGCATCGGTGAGCGCGTCCACCACCGGGCTCTGCAGCCCGATCAGGTTGCGTGAGCCGGCCACGTCGGCATAGTCGCTGGTCCAGTATTCACGCTGCTCGCTGCCGGGACTATTGGACTGCGGATAACTGCCGACCACCACGTCGAAGTCGAAGCTGCGACGGCGGTTGATGTACTGATTGACGTCGACGGTGCGAATTCGCGCCTTGATGCCGATGCGCGCCAGATTGCGAATCCACGGCTGGATGATGCGCTCGAACTGGGTGTCGTAGTTGAGCACCTCAAGCGTCAGCGGCTTGCCGCTGCTGCGGCTGACCAGCTGGCCCTTGACCACTTCATAGCCCGCTTCGCGCAGCAGTCCCAACGCCTTGCGCAGGCGAGGGCGCAATTCCTGTGGCTCATCGATCGGCAGAGGCTTGTCGAAGACCGCGCTGGGCAGCTCATCCTTGAAGGGCTCAAGCAGCGCGAGCTCCTTGCCGGTGGGCATGCCATCCGCGGCCATGTCCGAATTCTCGAAATAGCTGTGGGTCTGCTGGTAGGCACCGTAGAAGAGGTTGCGGTTGATCCAGTCGAAGTCGAAGACCAGCGCCAGTGCCTCACGGACCCTCGGGTCCTGGAAGCGCTCGCGGCGCTCGTTGAGCACGAAGCCCTGCATGCCTGCCGGGTTGCTGTCCGGGACTTCCAACTTCTTCAGTCGCCCCTCGTGGAGCGCGGGAGTGTCGTAGGCGGTCGCCCAGTTCTTGGCGCTGCTTTCGACGTGCAGATCGATGCTGCCGGCCTTGAAGGCTTCCAGCGAGACGGTCTGGTCCCGGTAGTAGTCGTAGACCAGTGTCTGGATGTTGTGGCGGCCCTTGTTGACCGGCAGGTCCTTGCCCCAGTAGTCGTCGACACGCTCGTAGCGAACCTGGCGGCCGGCGTCCAGAGATGCCATGCGATAGGGGCCGGAACCCAGCGGGATTTCCAGGGTGGCGCGCGTGAAGTCTCGGCTCTTCCAGTAGTGCTCCGGCAACACCGGCAGCTGTCCGATGATCAGCGGCAATTCGCGCGCCGCGCCTGGCGCCATCTCGAAACGTACGGTGTCGGCATCGATCACGCTGACGCCGGTGACATCGTGGTAATAGCTCTTGAAGAACGGCAGACCTTCATCCTTGAGCAGGCGATAGGTGAAGACGACATCTTCGGCAGTCACCGCCACGCCATCGTGAAAGCGCGCTCGATGATCGATATCGAATTCGATGGCGCTGCGGTCCTCGGCCAGGCGGACGCCGCTGGCCAGCAATCCGTATTCGGTGAAGGGTTCATCGGCGGAGGGGATCATCAGGGTGTCGTAGATCAGCCCCCCGAAGTAGTTGAGTCCCGCCACCGAATTGCCCTTGAGAATGAAGGGATTGGTGGAGTCGAAACTGCCGATGGCGGCGCGCGTCATGCGGCCGCCAACCGGCGCCTCAGGATTGACGTAAGGGAAGTGCGTGAAGCCGGGCTTGTGGGCGGGCTCGCCATAGATGGCCAGGCCATGCACGGTCGGGACGTCCAGCGGTGTCTGCACGTTCGAGGTTGGGATACTGGATGCCTGCGCGCTGGTTGTCTGTGTGCCCGGCGCCATGTCGGCGCTGGGGCGTGAATCGGCAGGTTGCTCGCTATTCGCAGTGGACTTGGCCGTATTGGACTCAGCCGCATCGGCCGTGGCAGTGAACGAGCCGCTCACCATCAGCGCTCCCAGGCAGAGCGCACGTAGCGCGGCCCAGCGGCGGTGGGTGAGTGAAGAAACACGCTGCATCGAAGACTTCCTTGACTGAATGACCCGGGCCTCGCGGCCGTGATGAAATGACCAGCATATGAGCAGCGCGGCTGGTTTGCGCCTGACTCGCTATCAACTCCGCTGGCTTGGGAAGCCTGCGCGGCTGTCGACAAGTGTGGCCGGCCATCGACACACTACCTGAGCTGCCGTGAGCTGAAGGAGAGCTGCAGAAGCGGTACGGAAGGACTGCGTCACGCGCCGGGCTGCGGCCGGTCTCCTTGCATCAACCCCGCCAAGAGTAACGAAGTTCCCTGTCAGCGGCCATGCTGCGGCGTTTGAATCGCAAACGCCCCCACCATCACGGATGGCAGGGGCGTTGAGGAATCGCGTATCACTTGTCGCTTCAGGACGCGTGAATCGACTGGCTTGGTCTGGCTGAAGGCTCAGTCGGGCTGAAGGCTCAGTCGGGCTGAAGGCTCAGTTGGCGCTGTAAAGGGTCAGCATCTGACCGGGGCGCAGGTAGTCCGCAGATGACAGCTTGTTCCAGCGCGCGAGCTGGTGGGTGCTGACATTGTGACGCGCGGCGATCAGCGACAGAGAGTCGCCACTCTTCACGCGCACCTTCTTCTCGCCGTTGGCCGAGGCCAGCTGAGTGGCGATCGAGTTGCCGCGGTCCGGTACCAACAGTGCCTGACCGATGCGAATGGTGTTGCCCGAGAGACGGTTCCTCTGTTTCAGCTCAGACAATGTCAGCCCATTGCGGCGTGCGATGACGGACAGAGTGTCGCCGCGTTTCACGCGATAGCTGGCCCAGCTCTGGCGCGCTTCTTCGGGCAGCGTAGCCAGCTGACTGAGGAAGGTGTCGCGGGCGGTGACCGGAATGACCAGCGAGCTGTCGCCCGGCTTGGTGGCCCAGCGCTTGTAGGCCGGATTCAGGGCGCGCAGCTTGTCTTCACTGATACCGGCCAGCTCCGCGGCAGTGGAAAGATCCAGCTGTCCGCCCGTCTCGACGGCCGCGATCTGCGGCTTGTCGGCAATCTTGGGCAACGACAGGCCATATTCCTGCGGATCGCGAATCACCGCGGCCAGGGCCAGCAGCTTCGGCACGTATTCCATGGTCTCGTTGGGCAGCTTGATGTTCCAGTAATCCTCATCGCCACCGGCGCGGCGGCGTGCACGATTCACGGTGCCGGCACCGGCATTGTAGGCGGCCAGTGCCAGCTCCCAGTCACCGTCATACCAGCGCTCGCCCTGAGTCTCCAGGTAATCCAGCGCGGCGTCCGTGGACAGCAACACGTCCTTGCGACCGTCATACCAGCGGTTGCGTGTCAGCCCCATGGCGTCACCGGTGCGCGGCATGAACTGCCACATGCCGGTCGCACCGCCCGGATGCGCGGCATCCGGATCGTAGGCGCTCTCGATGAAGGGCAGCAGTGCCAGCTCTGCCGGCAGGCCGCGTGCTTCGGTGCGCAGTGTCACGTAGCGAATCCAGGGGCGGGCCTGTTCGGCGATGCGCTCCACGTGGTGGGGGTGTTCCTGATACCAGCTGATCCATTTGCGCACGCGTGGGCGACCGGTGTCCTGCTGCAGCTGATAGCCGGCGCGCAGGCGCTCCCAGACGTCGTCGTAGTGCGCGGGAATGGCATCGACGGCCTCCATGAAATTCAGCGGGGCGCGCTGATATTCACTGGTGGGCGTAACCCCGGGCACCATCGCTGAATTGGCGCTGGCGGTCAGCGGCATCAGGCACAGGGTGGCACCCAGAGAGGCGAGGTGAATCAGGTGACGCAGTCGAGCCGGACGGAAAGGGGGCTGGGTCGGAGTGACACGACACGGCGTGTCGGCGGCCATCTGGCCGTCGGTACGGAGGTCTTGCTGATGCATTGACGAAATACTCTCTGGCGAGCCGCGGCTGGATGGGGTCAGCTGCGGCTCGGCTGGCCGGCCATGCCGGCACGAATCAGTGACTGCGGGGGCTGATCGAGATCAGGAATGTTCTCGACCCGCTGTCACGCGAAATGCCATTCACGCCGCGCTCCAACCGCTCACCAGAGTGGCGTCAGAACGGGGGCAATGGCACGCGGGCAGCAGGGCTAGAAGTTGTCCTTCCACTGACGCAGTGCCGTGAAGGCCGCCAGTGGGGAAGCTTCCTGACCCGAGGGTGCCGAGAGGCGTCCTTCCTGCTCGAGGTGGCGTTGCAGCGCCACCTCGTCACTACGCAGGAACGGATTGATCTGCTTTTCTCGGCCGATGAGGGTGGGCAGCGTGGGGCGGCCCAGTGAACGCAGCTGTTCACATTCTGCGTTGAGGGTGTCTCGCGTGGGGTTGTTTGGCTCGGCGGCTCTGGCGAAGGCCAGATTGGCCAACGTGTACTCGTGTGCCGGGAAGACGAGCGTCTCTTCCGGCAGAGCGGCGAGGCGCGACAAGGAGTGATGCATCTGCTCCGGCGTGCCTTCAAACAGGCGACCGCAACCGCCACTGAACAAGGTGTCGCCGCAGAACAGCAGTCCCGGCATGCCGGAGCTGACAAAGGCGATGTGGTCCAGGGTATGGCCCGGCACTTCCAACACCTCGAAGAGGCGGCCCTGCAGGCGGAAGCTGTCGCCATCGCCGACACGCTCGTCGATACCGTGGATGGCCGGGTTGTGCGGGCCGACCACGTGAGGTTGATAGCGTTCGATCAACTCCGGCAGGCCGCCGGTGTGATCCTGGTGATGATGGGTGATGAGGATGGTGTCGAGGATCAGGCCTCTGGACTCCAGGACCTCCATCACCGGGCGTGCATCACCGGGGTCGACGACCGCCACGCGGGGATTGTCGTCGCTCTGTATCAACCAGATGTAGTTGTCCTGAAAGGCCGCTATGGGCGTTACGCTCATCATGGTGGTCAGGTGCTCTTGATGTCTTGCAGTCGTCGATCGAAGCAATGACAGGCCAGTGACGCGAAAAGGGGCTTCATACGTCCTCGTCAGGGAATCGGCGAGGCTGAAGCAGATGAACATGGCATGTCATCGTCGCCTGCAATGATGCTGGGCAGGCGTTCCATCGACTCCTCACTGAGAGTTAGTTGTCGAAAGCGGCACAAGATCATGCTCAGAGACGGCTCAGGCCGCTCGTGCTAATGAGAGCTCCCCCATGCCGCGTATCCGGGCGGCAGGGGCAATACGGGGGCTCCATCATCGACAACGCATGTTTATGGGTCATTCGCAGGATGTTGGGTAACACCTTGCTTCACTCTATCCTGAGTGTCGGGTCGGGCTGTCGAGAAGCTCGGCACCCACAGTTCTGTTCAAGACTCGCTCATCGGCATTTCGTTCCCGATCGGGCTCGCCGTTTGCGATCAGGCAGCGGATGGCAGATGCCTGGTCCTGCAGGGAGTGTCCTTGAGGAAGAGTCCATCAGGAAAAGCCACGACTGGCCGCCTGTGCTCAGGTCCATGAGCGCCATCAATCGCAAGGCCGAAAGCCAGCATGATGATGCTCAGTGGACTGATTCGTGGCGGGAATCTGATTTTTCCGGATAACAAGCCTGACGAGCCAGCAGGTAAGTGTCAAACCTCTTATGGTGTGAGAATGTAGACAAGTGTCAAAGCCTGTCTATGCCGTGGGGAGTGTCTCCCCGCCTGAAGCCCGGGAGATGCAAGATGTGGAAAGGCCCCTTTGGTGTGAATGACTCCGGTGCGGACGAGGCCAGCGCGTCCCTGACCGCCGAGGAACGCCAGCGCCAGCATGCGCGCCAATTGAGTGCCCATGTGCGCGCCATGCGTGCCTTTTTCGAGGGCTCGGATGGCCAGGACATCCTGACGGCGGAGCGCGAGATGCTGTCCCCGCTGTTCGAGCGCTGCTTCGGTTTTCACAGTCTGAACCTGGGCCCGGGCGGCAATGACCTCCTGTCACTCTCCGCCATCCGCCATGCCATCCAATGGAGTCCCGAGGCAGCGCTTGCCGAGTCGCCTTCCACCTTGATCTGCCCGCTGACGCAGCTGGCATTGCCGGACGAGAGCATGGATCTGGTGATGCTCCACCATCTGTTGGAAGTCGCGCCGGAGCCGCACCGACTGCTGCGCGAGGCGGCTCGTGTCCTGCGCTCCAGTGGCTGTCTGGTCATCGTCGCCTGGCAGCCGTTATCTGGCGAGGGGCTGCTGCGTCTGGACCCGCGCCGTCGCCACATCACTCCCTGGGAGGGGAGCTGGCGAACGCCGGCGGCCCTGCGCGATTGGCTGGCCTTCGTGGATTTCGAGATCGAGCGCATCGACTATGCCGGCTTCCACCTGCCGGGGTTACGCCTGCGACACGGTTGGCTTGAACGTATGGGGCGCCGCTACAACCTGCCGCTGGGCAGCCTGATGTTGATACGGGCGCGGCGCAATGTCGGGTACGTGCAACCCTTGAATGCCAAGCGATCGCGAGTCGCCATTCCCGGTGTCTCCATCGGCCAGGCCACGCGGGTGCATTCCCGGGAGGAGCATGTGAAGCGTGAGTCACGCAAAGACCTGTCCGAGCGCAGCTAGCTCGGCGGCTCGCTGCAGGGCTCCCTTTTCTTCAAGGCTTCAGTCTGGCGGAAGCTGTAAAAAAACACAGGGGCTTTGGCCATGCTGCATGCGAGTGGGTAGAATGACGCTCATTGTGGCGAGGCCTGCTGTTGCCGCGGGAGGGCTACCGGATAGTGATTGTCAGGGGGCGGTTTCCAAGCCCCGCCTCTGCGAGCCAGGCTTGCCCCTGTCGTGACAGCCAGCGCCGTCGCACTTGCCCGTCTTCGTTTCCTTTGTCGAGAGTGCCGTTTGTGAGCCAGAGTTCATCCACGTCCGAACCCCAGAATCTCTCCGCTGTTGCGACGTCCGAATCCAAGGCGGCGCCGACGCGCGTGGTCATCCACACCGATGGTGCCTGTCGTGGCAACCCGGGGCCGGGTGGCTGGGGCGCGATTCTGGTCAGTGGCAAGCATCGCAAGGAACTCAATGGCAGCGAGGCCCAGACGACCAACAATCGGATGGAGATGATGGCGGCGGTCGAGGCGCTTACGGCGCTTACCAAGCGCTGTCAGGTGGTGCTGTGGACCGACTCCGAATACGTCAAGAACGGCATCACCAAGTGGGTGCACGGCTGGGTTAAGCGCGGTTGGAAGACGGCAGCCAAGCAGCCGGTAAAGAATGAAGATCTGTGGAAGGCACTGCTGGCCCAGAGTGAGCGGCATGATATCGAGTGGCGCTGGGTCAAGGGCCATAGCGGCGATGAGGGCAACGAGCGCGCCGATGCGCTGGCCAACGAGGCCATCGACGAGATGCAGCGCCGCCGCTGAGTGCCTCGGCTGGCAGGCACGCCGAGCGCGGTGGCCAGCCGTGTTTGAGCACGGACATGCAGGATCCGATATTGAGGCACCCTGATGCGCGGGCCGAAGCTTGAGGCGGACCGATCAGGGAGCTGTCACTGTTTACCAAGAGGTCTGAGATGCGTCAGATTATTCTCGATACCGAAACGACAGGTATCGACCCGAAGGAAGGCCATCGCCTGATCGAGATCGGCGCGGTGGAGATGATCAACCGCCGCCTGACCGGACGCACCTACCATCAGTACGTCAATCCTGAGCGCTTGATCGATGCAGAGGCGATCGGGGTCCACGGCATCACCGATGACCGAGTCGCCAACGAGCCGGTCTTCGCCGAGATTGCCGATGCCTTCTGGGACTTCATCAAGGGTGCCCAGCTGGTCATCCACAATGCGCCCTTCGATGTGGGCTTCATCGATCACGAATTCGGGCTGATCAACCCCGGGCGTGCCAACCCGCTGGGCCCGGTCGCCGATCACTGCGCCATACTCGATACCCTGAAGCTGGCCCGAGAGAAGCACCCCGGACAGCGCAACAATCTGGATGCGCTGTGCAAGCGCTACGATATCGACAACGGGCATCGCGTGCTGCACGGCGCCTTGCTGGATGCCGAGATTCTCGGCGACGTCTATCTGGCGATGACCGGTGGCCAGACGGCGCTGGGCCTGGACGTGATAGAGGAAGGCGATGGCGAGGAGGGCGGTATCGTCGGGGTTCGTCGCCTGCGTGCCGATCGCCCACGTCTGGTCACGCCCGGCTTGTCCGCGCTGGAACTTGAGCGTCACTCGGCCTGGTGTGAAGAGATTCGAGGCAAGGCGGATGAGTGCCTGTTCGATCGCCTCTCGATCGATGCCTTGGGCAGTCTTGAAGGCGCCAGTCTGGACAACCGAGGTGCCCGCGGAGACGACGCCTGATGTTGATTCGTGATCTCTCGCGTGTGACTCAGCGCCATGGTTATCTGATTCGCGTGGGACGTGATGGCGTGGCGCCTGCGCCGGATGGCGGCATCATCCAGCCTATCGCGGATTGGCCCAGCGGCGCCGTGGCCCTTGGGGAATGGCTGGGCGCACCGATTGCGGTGTTCGGTGAGAATGGCAGTGCGGATTGGCCCACCGCGCGTCAGTGGCTGCATACGCTACCACGTGATCAGTTTCCGCTGCTTTCCAGCGCGCTGCAGGTACTCAAATGGCTGCGTGACCATCGATTCTGTGGCCGTTGTGGCAAGCGCATGAAGCGTCTGGAACATGAGTTCGCCATGCACTGCACCGGTTGTCAGCATCGCAGTTACCCGCGTATCTCGCCCTGTATCATCACGCTGATCACCCGGGGTCGCGAGATGTTGCTGGCGCGCAGTCCGCGCTTCGGGCCGGGCATGTATTCGACCCTGGCGGGCTTCATCGAAGCCGGTGAAAGTGCCGAGGAAGCCGTGCGGCGTGAGGTGCATGAGGAAGTCGGTGTCGAGGTCGGGCGAGTCAGCTATTTCCAGAGTCAATCGTGGCCGTTCCCGCACTCGTTCATGCTGGGCTACTACGCGGAATATGCCGGTGGCGACATCACCATCGATGGTGTCGAGATAGAGGATGCCCAGTGGTTCACGCCGGAAGACTTGCCGGGGCTGCCCCCGAAGTTCTCGATCTCGCATGCCTTGATCGACAACTTTCTGCGCTCGGTCGCGACGGGCCGCTGAAATTGTGAGCCTCTCCCCAAAGAAAACGCCCCGACCATTGGCCGGGGCGTTTTCTTTGGCAGGTGCATCAAGCGAACCTTTCCATCGGGCATGTTCGCAGCGTTGCAGCTGCTCAGCAGACGCTTACTTGTTCGGGAACAGAGACGTCAGCTTGGTGGCCAGCATGATGTTGCCGGTGGCTTTCAGGCGGCCAGTCATGAAGGCCTGCATGCCGTCGACTTCGCCCTTCATCACACCCTTGAGGGTGTCGCTGTCGGTGCTCAGGGTCACGGACGGATCATCGTGCTCACCCTCGCCGACGTCCAGAGAGCCGTCCTTGACGACCATGTAGTAGTCATCGCTGTCGGTGATGTTGAATTGAAAGACTTCATCCATGCCCTTGGCGGCTTCGGGGTTGAAACGGCTCTTGAGCATGTCGATGACGGCGTTGGCGTCGGCCATGGTGATATTCCTTGTCAGTGCTAGCGGTGGAGAAAGGCCAATGATCACGGGGAAAGATGACGTGCATGATGAGGGGGGGGGTCGTTCATCACCTTGCTCACCATGAAGTGATCACGCTGCTGACCTTCAAGACTGACATCAGACTATTTCAAACGAGCGTTCCAATCAAGTCGTGTGATCGATCTGGCGTGTTCCGCGCTTCAGCGCTCAGCTCTGAACCTGCAGAAGTAACGTGCAAACATAACGTACAGGGATAACGTACAGATCCCTTCCAGGTCACCTGGAGAACTCACACAGGCGGCACGCCAGTCCCATGACAATACGAGCAGTGTGAAAGATGCCCAGGCGCCAACCAGCCTTGCAGGCGGGCAAGCTTGCCCCCATATCGAGTATCATCCCGCGCCGGCCCTTTAGCCGGTGATTTCGTTATGGGGTCCTGGTCGTGTGGCAGATGTCTTGACCTTCTGCCTGACAGCCATGCACTCGAGAGCGAGCGTTCGTCGCTCACGTGCAGGCGAGAGATCAGACACCTTCTTCAATGTTTCAGGAGCAAGTGCATGCAATGGATTTCACAGTACGGCCTCTTTCTGGCCCAGGCGATCACCGTGGTGGTCGCGATCGCGGCCATCGTGCTCATCATTGCACGTGCACGACAGGGGGATGCGGGGGAGCGCCAGGCCAAGCTGAAGATTCGTCCCTGGCATGAGCGCATCAAGGGCTATCAACGCGAATTGAGCCACGCCGGACTGGAAGAGGCCGAGTGCGCCGCCAAGGAGAAGGCGCGGGCCAAGAAGCACAAGCAGGAAGCCAAGGCGCTCAAGAAATCGCTCAAGGCCAAGGCGAAAGCCAACAAGGGCGGCAATGCGGACAAGGACGATGCGCCGGCTAGTACGCGTGGGCGTCGGGTCTTCGTGCTCGACTTCGTCGGCGACATCAAGGCCAGCGGTGTGGAAAGCCTGGCTGAGCAGATCACGGCACTGGAAGGCGTGCTGGGTGAGCAGGATGAGGTCGTGCTGCGACTGGAGTCCGGTGGTGGCCTTGTGCATGCCTATGGCCTGGCCGCGGCACAGCTGGACCGTCTGCGTGCCAGTGGTGCGCGCCTGACGATCACGGTCGACAAGGTCGCGGCCAGTGGCGGCTACATGATGGCCTGTGCGGCGGACCACGTGGTGGCAGCGCCCTTTGCGGTCATCGGCTCGATCGGGGTCGTGGCTCAGGTGCCCAATGTGCACCGTCTGCTCAAGAAGCATGATGTGGATGTCGAGATTCTGACGGCGGGGCGTTACAAGCGCACCTTGACCATGCTCGGCGAGAACAGTGAAGAAGGGCGTGAGAAGTTCCTGTCGGACCTGGCGCGCACCCATGAACTGTTCAAGCAGCATGTTGGCAGCCGTCGTCCGCAATTGGACGTCGAGGCAGTGTCCCAGGGCGATATCTGGTATGGCAGTGAAGCCATCGATATCGGTCTGATCGACGAGGTCGGTACCAGTCAGGCGTTGCTGGCGCGCTATCTGAAGGAAGAGGTCAAGATATTCGAGGTGAGTCTCGAGAAGCCGCGCCGCGTGATGGACCGTTTCGGCAAGGGCGTGACATCGAGTCTGGATCGCGTGCTGGACCGCGTGCTGGAGCGCAATGCGGAGTCGCGCTGGCATCAGCAATAAAGGAGATTGCCGTCGCTGGCAAAGATAAGAGGCTTGGAAGGCCATTCCGTGGCCTGCCCGATCTTGTTGGAGTCGGCGAGTGATACAGATGTCCAGCGGGTCACGATCAGCGTGACTCAGCGACATTCCCCTCTAGGGGCGTCAGTCACCGGCTGGCGCCCTTTTTCAGTTATAGAGCTCCTGCAGGGCACGAATGACACCCGTGGCGTTGGGGCCTTGCAGCGAATAGTAGATGGTCTGCGAAGCGCGGCGTGTGCGGACCATGCCTTCACGACGCAGAATGGCCAGATGCTGTGACAACGCGGATTGCGACAGCTCCAGGCGCGAGTTGAGCTCGCTCACCGACATTTCGCTGTCGCTGAGCAGGCACAGGATGCGCAGGCGGTTCTCGTTGCCCATCGCCTTGAGCAGGGCAGTGGCTTCTTCGATGACGCGGTCACCGGCCTGGTGCAGGGTGATGGCATCGCTGGACACTGGCATGGGGTTATTCCTTGCAGCTGTAGAAAGTGTTGCGTTCATGCGGTCTCTCCCGGTCGGTCTATCTTGGTGCATCCCGAGGGACGCAATGGGCCATTGGCATGTTGTTATGACTTAACCTTGTTTTAGTGAATGATCAATAACTCCGCCTGCTACGTCCAAGAAAATCTTAAACGATAAATCATCGACTATGTCGTTCTCAGGCTTTGACTTTTTGTCGCATCTGCTGTGAGACCGTGTTCAAGCGTATGTTTTATTGCGCGAATGACGCCTTTCACGCTGTCAGCTCGTCTGCGACCAAGGATTGAGTCTAAGACCATCAGACGCTGAAAACGGTGAGCTGAGCAGGTTTGAAGGGCGATTTTTGGCCTAAGGTTTCAACGTAACTATCGGTTCAGGCATCTCTGTCCTGCCTGTCCTACCTCCATCGTCGTCTGTCGCATCGTCGTTGGTGAGCGACATCAATGACGACATGAAAAGAGGTCCGGTCAACGGGCCCCGGAGACAAGGCCTTGCGTCAGGACAGGCAAGAGATGCCCACAAAGCCATTCGTGGATCATGAGGTACGCCATGCCCGACGCCAATCACACCTGTGCACGCGAGCGTTATCTAGCTCTGACGGCAAGAGCCAACGAGACGCCAGAAGACTTCTGGGCTGAGCAGGCGCAACGCATCGCCTGGTTTCGCCCGCCGCAGACCATTCTGGCCTGGGATGAGCAGCAGCATGCGCGCTGGTTCATCGATGGCGAGATGAACATCTGCCATGCCGCGCTGGACCATCATGTCGCCAATGGGCGCGCGGATCAGGTCGCGTTGTACTGGGACTCGCCGGTTACCCAGAGCAAGCGGCAGTACACGTTTCGTGAGCTGCGTGATGAGGTGGCCCTGCTGGCGGGGGCGCTGCGCAATCTCGGGGTGGAGAAGGGCGACCGTGTCGTGCTCTACATGCCGATGGTCGCCGAGGCCATGATGGCGATGCTGGCCTGTGCACGTCTCGGGGCGGTGCACTCAGTGGTCTTCGGCGGCTTTTCCCCCAAGGAGCTGGCGGTACGTATCGATGACGCCGCGCCCAAGGTGATCATGGCGGCGTCCTGCGGGGTGGAAGTCGATCGCATCATTCCCTACAAGCCCTGGCTGGATGCAGCCATCGAACTTGCCGAGCATACCCCGCAAGCCTGTCTGATCCTGCAGCGTGAACAGCAGCGGGCGACACTCGGGCCGCGTGATCATGATTGGCATGAATGTCTGGCCAGCGCCCAGGCCACCGAAGCGGTCAGCATGCTGGGCAGCGAACCTCTCTATGTCCTCTATACGTCCGGCACCACCGGCAAGCCCAAGGGAGTGGTGCGTGATCACGCCGGCTACGCCGTGGCGTTGCATTATTCAATGCAGCTTCTCTATGCGACCCGCCCCGGCGATACCTTCATGGCGGCCTCGGACATCGGCTGGGTCGTCGGCCACTCCTATATCGTCTATGGCCCGCTGTTGATGGGGGCCAGTACCGTCATGTATGAGGGCAAGCCGGTCAAGACCCCTGATGCCGGAGCCTTCTGGCGCTTGATCGAGGAATACCGCATCAACTGCTTCTTCACTGCGCCGACGGCATTTCGCGCCATGAAGAAGGAAGACCCGGAAGCCAGTCACATGGCCAATTACGACCTTTCCAGCCTGCGCAGTCTGTTCCTGGCCGGAGAGCGACTGGACCCGCCGACCTATCACTGGCTCGCCGATCTCCTGCCGGTGCCGGTCGTCGATCACTGGTGGCAGACCGAAACCGGCTGGCCCATCGCCGGCAACCTGCTGGGCTTCGACATGTTCACCGAAGGCAGCCGCGAGGTGAAGGCGCCGGTCGAGGCGCGTGCCGGTAGCGCCACCTGGCCGTTGCCGGGCTTCAATGTGCAGATTCTCGATGGCATGGGAGATGAGGTGCCCACGGGAGAGCAGGGCAATGTCGTGTTGCGCCAACCGCTGCCGCCGGGCTGCCTGACCGGACTCTATCAGGACCCCGGACGCTTCCATTCTGCCTATCTTGCCGCCTACCCCGGCTATTACCTGTCCGGTGATGGCGGCTACTTCGATGAGCAGGGCTATCTGTTCGTGATGGGACGCATTGATGATGTCATCAATGTGGCGGGGCACCGTCTGTCGACGGGCGAGATGGAGCAGGTGCTCGGTGCACACGCCGCGATCGCGGAATGCGCGGTGATCGGCATCGAGGATTCGCTCAAGGGCGAGATGCCGATGGGGCTGGTGATTCTCAAGGATGGCTGGCAGGGGGATGAAGCCAGCCTGTGCGCCGAGCTTGCCCAGCGGATACGCGAGGAAATCGGGGCCTTTGCCTCGCTCAAGGAGGTGCTGATCGTCGAGCGCTTGCCCAAGACTCGCTCAGGCAAGATACTGCGCAAGATGATCCGTCAGATCGCCGCGGGCGAGCAATACCAGGTGCCCTCGACGATAGATGACCCCTCAAGCCTGGAAGATGTGCGTGAGGCGCTGAGCGAGGCCGGCGTCGGTCAGGCGAGAGAGGCACGTAGCGCATGACTCGAGACGCATGAGCCGATGCAGTGATATCGCGGACGCATGACGCGGCCCGCGCTGCTCCAATAATGAAAAAGCCCCCACCATGAGACATGGCGGGGGCTTTTTTTCTGCAAGGCAGCATTTATTGCATCAGGTGCGTGCCACGACCGGATTGGCCATCTCGCGGCGTGCAAGCCAGGCAATGCTGATGACCAGCAGACCCGCCAGGCTCAACCAGCCAAACAGGGTGCTGTCGGTCAGGCCCATCACCAGGTAGGCGATCAGCGAGATCGCGGCACCCAGCAGGGCGTAGGGCAACTGGGTGATCACGTGATCGATGTGATGGCAGCTGGCACCCGTCGAGGACAGGATGGTGGTGTCGGAAATCGGCGAGCAGTGATCCCCGAACACGGAGCCGGCCAGCACCGCCCCCATCATCGGCAGCATCATGGCGAGCTCGGTGGCGGCCGCCATGTCACCGGCGATGGGCAGCATGATGCCGAAGGTGCCCCAGCTGGTGCCGGTGGCAAAGGCCATCAGGCCGGAGAGCACGAACAGCAGCATCGGCAGCCAGGTCGGAGACACGACGCCCTCGACCAGCGTGGCGAGGTACTGACCGGTCCCCAGGGAGCCGATGATGCCGGTCAGCAACCAGGCGAAGACGAGGATATAGACGGCCGGCAGCATGGAACTGGCGCCCTGGGCGATGGCGCTGAGACTGCGACCAGCGCCCATGCGATGCCGCAGCAGCATCGCTACCGCAGCCAGCAGACCGATGGCGCCGCCGATGATCAGCGATTTGGCGACATCCGTCAGTTCAAAGGCGCGAATCAGGCCGAAGGCCTCGCCCTCGGCGGCCAGTGCACTGGCGCCGGTCTGCACGATCATGAAGAAGGTCGCGATGACCAGCACGATGATCGGGATCAGCAGGTCCATCGGGCGGCCACGCTCGGACTCTTCCACGTGGGTGTTGCCCGGCGGATTGCCGCGCTTGGCATCGAAAAGCTCACCGTCGCGCGCCGCGATGGCATGACGGCGCATGGCACCGAAGTTGATGTCGAACCAGGCGGAGGCGATCACCAGCACCAGCGCCGCAATCGCGTAGTAGTTGAAGGCGGATAGCTCGAGGAAGGCACCGAACGGGCTGACATCCGTGATGTGGTGGGTCGCCAGAATACCGGCGATCAGGCTGATGATGTAGGCACCCCAGCTGGAGATCGGCGTCAGCACGCAGACGGGCGCGGCGGTGGAGTCGATCAGATAGGCCAGGCGCGCGCGCGACAGCCCCTGACGATCGGTCAGTGGACGACAGATGTTGCCCACGGCCAGGCTATTGAAATAATCATCGATGAAGATGAATACCCCCAGCAGCACGGTCATCAGCTGCGAGCCACGGCGGGTAGTGACTCGCGCCCGCGCCCAGTTGCCGAAGGCACGGGTGCCGCCTGCCAGCGTGATCACGCCAACCATGGCACCCAGTGCAAGCAGGAACAGCAGGATATAGACATTCCAGCTGTTGAGGCTGGCATCGGCAAGCTGATCGCTGTCCGGCATCTCGATGAAGACGGCAACCAGCTGTTGCCAGAGATAGTGCAGCGTGACGAGCGGCGAGAAATCATTCAGCAGCAGGGCGCCTGACACGATACCCAGCCCGAGGGAGAGCATGACACGACGTGTCAGTATTGCGAGACCGATGGCTATGATCGGGGCGAGCAGCGAAAGCGGGGACGCCGCGTAGCTGGTCAGTTCCATGTATCACCTGTAATCAAAGGCAGGCGCCGGGACAAAGCGCGCTACCGGGTGCCGTGATGGCGGTTATGGTGCGTGGGTGTCAGGGAGTTGCACCGCCTGATCGCAGCGCACACTCACGGGATCGCCGTTGCGCAACGGCAATCGATGAGTCGCGAGCCTGCGCTCGACAAGTCCTGGGCCGCCACTGGCAGGCGGCGACTTCCGGAAGGGGGCGCATTATGCCCGAGCCAAACAAGACGTGAAACATTACCGTGTTCACCTAAAGTCTAGATCGCAGTGAAAAACACCGTCATTGCGCTATTTCTCCCCTAGAATTCGGGCGCAGAAGACCGCTATACAGTGGGCTCTTCTTGCTTATCCCCGTGGGATATGAAGAATGGCGCTCACCAAAGCATGTCGAGCAGCCCTATCGTAGTGGTTGCTCGCTGTCAGTCGCAGGAAAGTCATGGGCTTTCCGTTGCCCTGGCAGCGTCGACAAGACCAAAAACCCGCCAAAGCGAGACCGACATGTCGGAAACAACGTCCATCATTCCAGCGCCGATTCTGGCGTTGATCGATGCAGGCAATGGCCTGCTGTGGGGCAGTGTATTGATTTACCTGCTCATCGGAGCGGGTCTCTTCTTCACGGTCATGACCAAGGGTATCCAGTTCCGTTATTTCAGACACATGTGGAAGCTGCTGGCCACATCTCGTCAGGGCAGTGAAGGGGGTATCTCTTCCTTCCAGGCGCTGGCCACTTCTCTGGCGGCGCGCGTCGGTACCGGTAACCTCGCCGGTGTCGCCGTGGCGATTTCCCTGGGTGGCCCGGGCGCCATCTTCTGGATGTGGATGACGGCGCTGGTCGGCATGTCCACCAGTTTCATCGAGTCCACCCTGGCGCAGGCCTACAAGGTCTCCCACGATGACAATACCTTCCGTGGTGGTCCGGCCTATTACATCGAGAAGGGCCTCGGTCAGCGCTGGATGGCCATCCTGTTCTCCGTCTGTCTGATCATCGCCTTCGGTCTGGCCTTCAACTCCGTGCAGTCCAACTCCATTGCGTTGGCCATGGAGCAGGCCTTCAGCGTGCCGCCGTGGATCATGGGTGTGGTGCTGGTCGTGGTCATGGTGCCGATCATCTTCGGTGGCATGAAGCGCGTCACGCGCACCGCTGAGCTGATCGTGCCGATCATGGCACTGCTCTATCTGCTGCTGGCCATCTTCGTCGTCGCCATCAACATCACCGAGCTGCCGGCGGCGCTGGGTACCATCTTCCGCAGTGCCTTCGGTCTTGAGCAGGCCGCAGGTGGCGCGCTGGGCTACACCATCGCCCAGGCGATGATGAATGGTATCAAGCGGGGTCTGTTCTCCAACGAAGCGGGTATGGGTTCCGCCCCGAACGCCGCCGCAATGGCGACCACCAAGCATCCGGCGTCCCAGGGCTTTGTCCAGATGCTGGGCGTGTTCATCGACACCCTGGTCATCTGCACTGCGACCGCGGCCATCATCATCATGAGTGGCACCCTGGGCAACGATGGCGGCAATGACGGCATCCAGATCACCCAGGTGGCGCTGTCTTCTCAGGTCGGTAGCTGGGGGGGCGGCTTCGTGGCGATCGCCATTCTGCTGTTCGCCTTCACCTCGCTGGTGGCGAACTACTCCTATGGCGAGTCCAATATCGAGTACATCGCCGGCAAGAAGAACGCCAAGGCCGTCGTCATGGTCTACCGCTTCGCCGTGCTCGGCATGGTCATGCTCGGCGCTGTCGCCAGCCTGAAGAACATCTGGAACTTCGCTGATCTGTCGATGGGCGCGATGGCCTTGATCAACCTGATCGCCATCCTGCTGCTGTCGCCGCTGGCCTTCCGTATCTTCAAGGATTACGACCGTCAGCATAAGGCCGGCAAGGAGCCGACCTTTGATCCGGAGCAGTTCCCGGAGCTCAAGGGCAAGGTCGATGCCAGCATCTGGAAGAAGTGACTCTGAGACTCGCTTTCTTTGCAACGTAAGGGGCACCGGGGGAGACTGACGGCCTGATCATCTGGCCAGATTTTACCCGCAGGTACCTGTCAATGGCCGCGCATCGTGATACGATGCGCGGCCATTTTGCGTTCTGACGATGTGCAAGCCGCCCTGCGGTTGTCAGTGGAGCATGTCGGCTGCCGCTTGCCAGCAGTGCTCAATCGTTGCGCCTAGGCGTCAGCGGCCGAATGCCAGTCGATGGCAGTGATGTCAGCATCGACGATGCAAACCTCAACACGCTCGTGACAGGGTTCCCTCACCCCTGGACGACGGCTTTGATCCAAAAAGGACCTGCAATGCTACTCCTCTCGTCTGCCCAGACGCAGCGCGCACTCGTCGCCCTGGCCCTGTTTCACATCCTCATCATCACCGCCAGCAATTACCTGGTGCAGTTGCCGATGACCCTGTTCGGCTTCCATACTACCTGGGGCGCCTTCAGTTTCCCGTTCATCTTCCTGGCAACGGATCTGACGGTTCGTCTGTTCGGTAAGTATAAGGCGCGGCGCATCATTGCACTGGTCATGCTGCCGGCGCTGTTGGTCAGCTACATGGTGTCGGTGATGTTTCAGGCGGGCAGCTTTGCCGGAGTAGAGGCGCTGGCTGACTTCAATCTGTTCGTGGCCCGTATCGCGCTGGCAAGCTTCATTGCCTATGTGATCGGTCAGTTGCTCGACATTCAGGTGTTTGATCGTCTGCGTCGCAATGCCCACTGGTGGATCGCGCCGCTGGCGTCGACATTGTTCGGCAATCTCGCTGACACCTTTGCCTTCTTCTCGGTGGCGTTCCGCAACGGGCCCGATGCCTTCATGGCGGCTCACTGGATCGAGATCGCCTGGGTGGATTACGCGATCAAGCTGGCCATCTCGATATTGCTGTTCCTGCCGATGTACGGATTGTTGCTCAATCGCCTCACGAATCAGTTGCTCAAGCGCGGCCTGGTCGATGAGCGAGAGCCTGTTTGACATAAAACTGTCATATCATTTTCTCTCGTTTCGCCGTTGTCAGTCAGGGATATGGCGCCGGATTGTGCTAACGTTGCACAAACTGGAATGAAGGGAGGGAGCCATGAAAATTGCTGCGGTGTACAGCATCAAAGGGGGCGTGGGCAAGACTGCTTCTGCCATCAATCTGGCGCATTGTGCCGCCAACAGTGGCCTGCGTGTGTTGCTGTGGGATCTTGATCCGCAGGCCGCTGCGACCTTCTACGTGCGTACCAAGCCCAAGCTGAAGGGCGGGGTCGAGAAGCTGATCAGCGGCAAGCAGGACATGTCCCGCGTGATCCGTTCCACGGATTATCAGAACCTGGATGTCCTGCCGGCGGAATTCTCCTACCGCAATCTTGACCACATACTCGAGGAAGAGAAGCGAACCCGACTGCGCAAGGTCCTCAAGCCGGTACGCGATGACTACGACCTCGTCATCCTCGATTGTCCGCCGAGCATTTCCAGTCTTTCCGAGCAGGTCTTCGCCGCTGCCGATACCCTGCTGGTGCCGATCATTCCCACGGTTCTGTCGCTGCGTACCCTGGAGCAATTGAACGCCTATCTGGCCGAGATCGATCTCGATGTGCCCGTCTGGCCGTTCTTCACTCTGGTGGATCGCCGCAAGACATTGCACAAGGATGTGATGGAATCGCTCAAGCAGGATTATCCGCTGCAGCTCAGTGGTTTTATCCCGTATTCCAGCGTGGTCGAGCGTATGGGAATCGAGCGCAAGCCCATCGGGACTTTCTCGCGTAACAGCTCACCGGCCGTCAGCTATCGCAGCCTGTGGCAGGAAATCGGCCAACGCCTGAGCCTGCTCAAGGAGCCGACGGTGTCGCCAGCGCCAGCCGCCGCCAAGCCCGCAAGCAAGGAAGCTTCGAGCAAGCCAGCGGCCAAGCCTGCCGGCAAGAAAGCGCCCAGCACTGACAAGAAGCCGGCGAGCAAGGACTCTGCCAGCAAAGACACCAGCAAGGCGACCAGCAAGGTGACCAGCAAGTCGGCCGCCAAGGGCAAGAAGAAGGGCGGTAACCTGGGCGATTGATGCCGAGTGTCAGCCAGCCAGAAACACAGAGCCCCGCCAATTGGCGGGGCTCTTGCGTATTGCAGCGGCAGACTGTCATTAACGTCACGTCATGAAAGTCATGTCATCACAGTAGCGTCACTACTGTCTTTGACGAAGCACTTCGCTACAACCCCGGCAGCCCTGAACTGGCATCGGCTTCTTCCAGCAGGCGCTTGAGCGGGGCATGCAAGGCCGGTGAGGCCACCACAATATTCTCGCCATAAAGCTCATCGGGAATGCCGTCCGGGCAGCGATACAGGTGCCCCGTGCGTGCGCCGGCTTCACGCGCGATCAGAAGGCCCGCCGCAAAGTCCCAGGGGGAAACGCTTTCGTAGTAGGCATCCAGACGTCCGCACGCCACATCACAGAGATCCAGCGCGGCACTGCCGTTGCGGCGCACATCCTGGCAGACCAGCAGCATGGCCGAGAGGCGCTTGAGTAGCGGCGGACGGCTGTCACGGTTGTAGGGGAAGCCGGTCGCGACCAGTGCGCGGCTCATCTCATCGGTCTCGCTGACCGAGATGCTCTCACCGTTGAGCCAGGCCCCCTTGCCGCGGATGGCGGTGAAGGTCTCGCCGAGGAAGGGGGCATGCACGACCCCCATCTGGATCTTGCCGCGCTCGCACCAGGCGATGGACACGGCGACATGGCGCAGGCCATGGGCAAAATTGACGGTACCGTCGATGGGGTCGATCACCCACAGGCCGCCCTTGGTACCGATCACATCCCGCTCAGGCGACAGCTCTTCGGTAAGGCGCGCATCCTCGGGAAACTCGGCTTCGAGCGCTTCCGCCAGGAAGGTATCGATCGCCACGTCGATGTCGGTGACCAGCTCATCGCCTTTCTTGAAATGGTGCGCGAAACTCTGTTCCTCGCGCGCTTGCACCATGCGTTCACCAGCCTGTCTGGCCAGTTCCGTTGCTCGTTCCAGGCGTTGTTCCAGCGTCATGTGGCTCTCCGGCAGCGATGATCAGGTCGGATGAGACAACCCTCACTCATCCGATGCCTCCTTGTATAACAGACTCATGTGGCGAGTTCAGCCTCGGGCAGTGAGCGCCGGCGCATGAAACAGGTAATGAAAGCGTCGATTCATCTCATTCATGCCCCGTCATGGTGCCTGGCAGGCAAGGCATGCACTGTCAGAGCGATACTGGGCAGTGTGGTCAGCAAGATTCAAGCGTTATCCTCGAGCCATGCCGTCTTTTGCCGAGGTGCCTTTCTGTCACACGGTTATCAGGTTGCCTGGTTGCCTTTTGCCCCTCGATGCCCACGCCATGACAGGGAGGTGGCGCCCGCCAAATACACCGGTAATTCAACATTTGTTTCATATCTGAAATTCTGGCGCATTTGTTGCAGTGATCTGGTCATGAGGCTCGGCGAGTTGGCGAGTCTTCCCGCATTCCATGCCCTGCTGCACGAGGAGCGACCGTGAGCCCGACCTTTGACCAGATTCATCCTCCCCAGCGCCTGCTGATGGGCCCCGGTCCGATCAATGCGGACCCGCGTGTATTGCGAGCGCTTTCCGCTCCCTTGATCGGCCAGTACGACCCAGCGATGACGCACTACATGAACGAGACGATGCAGCTCTATCGCGGCGTCTTCGAGACCACCAATGATGCCACCCTGTTGATCGATGGCACCTCGCGTGCCGGTATCGAGGCGGTGCTGGTCTCGCTGATCCAGCCGGGGGAGCGTGTGCTGGTGCCGATCTTCGGCCGTTTCGGTCATCTGCTGCGCGAGATCGCCGAGCGCTGCGGTGCCCAGGTGCATACGCTGGAATGCGAGTGGGGCCAGGTGTTCCGCCCGGAGCAGATCGAAGCGGCCATTCGCGAGGTCAAGCCCAGCGTGCTGGCACTGGTACAGGGCGATACCTCGACCACCATGTGCCAACCGCTCGAGGAGATCGGCACCATCTGTCGCCGCGAAGGCGTACTGTTCTACAGCGACGCCACGGCCTCGCTGGCGGGCAATCCTCTCAAGACCGATGAGTGGGGACTGGACGCCGTCACCGCTGGCTTGCAGAAATGTCTCGCCGGGCCATCAGGCAGCTCGCCGTTGACGCTGTCGCCGCGTGCAGTGGAAGTGGTGCATTCGCGTCGTCATGTCGAGGCAGGTATCAGTAGCGGGGCGGATCGACTGGCGGAGCCGGGCGCACGCATCCGCTCCAACTATTTCGATCTCTCCATGGTGCTCGATTACTGGGGTGAGCTGCGCCTCAATCACCACACCGAAGCCACCAGCATGCTGTATGGCGCACGTGAGTGCGCGCGCCTGCTGGTCAATGAGGGCATGGACAACGCCATCGCGCGCCACGCGTTGCATGGTCAGGCGATGGTCGAGGGCTTGAAGGGGTTGGGACTTGCGCTGTTCGGCGACCAGGCCCACCGCATGAACAACGTCAGCGCGGTGATGATTCCCGACGGCCTGGATGGCGATGGCCTGCGCCGCAGCATGCTGGAGGATTTCGGCATCGAGATCGGCACCAGTTTCGGCTCGCTGCACGGCAAGGTCTGGCGTCTTGGTGTGATGGGCTACAACGCGCGTCGCGATACCGTGCTGACTACGCTGGCGGCGCTGGAACAGACTTTGCGCCGGGGTGGCGTCAAGACTGTGGCCGGCGGTGGCGCCGGCGCCGCGCTGGACTTCTATCAGGAGCATCAGGGTCAGGCGGCCAATGGTCGTGCCAAGCCCAGCACGGGAGGCCAGCCATGAACGATGCAGGATCCATGGGGGCAGATGCCATCGCGCCGCTGGAAACGGCCGCCGATGTGCTGGCCGCCTGCGACACCCTGGCGGCGATCTCACGCAGCGACAGTGGAATCGACCGCCGCTATCTGACGCCGGAACACGCCGCCGCCAATGCCACCACGGCTGGCTGGCTCAGGGCTGCCGGTCTGCGCAGCTGGCAGGATGGCGCCGGCAATCTCTGGGGCCGCTGGTGTCCACCCGCTCTCACCGCTGCCGCTGACAGCGAAGCCGGCGTGCCGCGACTGGTGATCGGCTCGCATCTGGACAGCGTGCCGGACGCCGGCCGTTATGACGGCATTCTTGGTGTCCTGCTCGGGGTGGCCGCCTTGACGCATTTCAGGAAGTGCGCCGATGCCGGCGAGCAGAGCTTGCCCTTCGCGCTGGAAGTGGTCGGTTTCGGTGATGAAGAGGGCACCCGCTTCGGTGCGACCCTGCTCGGCAGCCATGCCATCGCCGGACGCTGGCAGTCGGACTGGGAGCGGGTGGAGGATGAGGACGGCATCCCGCTTGGCGACGCGCTCGAACGCTTCGGGCTTTCCGGGCAGACGGCCGCCGGGGCCAGCCTGCAGGCGAATCCGCCGCTGGGCTATCTGGAAGTGCATATCGAGCAGGGCCCGGTGCTGGAAGCCGAGAAGCTGGCGCTGGGCACCGTGACCGGTATCGCCGGTGCGCGACGCTTCGCGGTCAACTTCGTTGGCCAGGCGGGGCATGCCGGCACCACGCCGATGGCACTGCGTCAGGATGCGCTGTGTGCGGCGGCGGAGTGGACACTGGCGGTGGAATCGCTGGCGCGTGATGTCCAGGCGGGCAAGCGCGCTGACATGGCGGACCACTCGCTGGTCGCGACCGTGGGCTGTTGCGAGCTGCGTCCCGGGGCGGTGAATGTTATCCCCGGGGGTGCGGCGTTGAGTCTGGATATCCGCGCGCTGGACGATGCGCAGCGTGATCGTGCGCTGGATGAACTCTTGAATGTGGCGCACAGAATCGCGGCGCGACGGGGCCTCACCTTTCACTGTGAACAGACGCATGCGGCCGATGCCGTGGCCTGTGACGAGGGATTGATGAAGGCCGTCGATGCCGGTATCGCGGCCATCGGTCAGGCGCCATTCCGGCTGCCGAGTGGTGCCGGGCATGACGCCATGGCGGTCAGTCATCTGTGTCCGGTGGGCATGCTGTTCCTGCGCTGTGAGCGCGGTATCAGCCACCACCCGCTGGAGGCGGTGACCGAAGACGATGTCGCCAAGGCCCTGGCGGCACTGATCGCCAGCATCGAGGCAGTGGCTGCCAAGTACGTGTAGGACAGCACGCGTAAGACAGAGCCTATTAGCTGCCGCAGGGGCGCTGGTCATTAACTGGCGTCGAGCAGGCCCGGCAGGCGCACTGCGGCGATCGCATTTATCTGGGCCAGAGCCTCCTGGTATTCCGCCTCGCTGGATTGCGGCAGACGGCGCTCCAGTTCCTCGAGAATGCTGGTGACGCTGTTGCCCTTGACGCAGATGATGAACGGAATGCCGTGGCGCGCCTGGTAGTCGGCATTGGCCGTCAGGAAGCGTTCACGGGTGGCATCATCGAGCTGATCGAGCCCTGCGCCACGCTGCTCGCCCTGCGAGGCGGGCGTCAGGCTCTCCAGCTTGCCGGCAGCCAGCTCAGGATGGGCCAGAATCAATTGATGGCGTTCGGCATCACTGGCCTGGCGTACCGCATTGGCACACGCCGTCAGCAGGACTTCCATGCTCGCGAACGGGCGCTCTGCCGCGGCGCGCTCCACCACCCAGTCCGAGTGCTCATAGAGACCACTCAAGCGTCGTGCCAGCGCCTCGGGTGGCAGGGCGTTGAGCGTGTCCAGCATCACCAGATAGTGCATCGGGGTCTCGATTGGCATGCGCCTTGCTCCAGAGAAGGGGATAGGTTTGAAAAGCTCACGGAATCATCAGCTTGCAAGGCACATGCCGTCGCTGGCAACGCGCCTGACCAACGCTCAGTCACACGCTGCATCGCCATGCCAGTGGTTGATGACAAGGCTGAATCGCCACCGGCTTGCCTGACGGCGCCGAGCGGCGTCTGTCATGGGGCGATACGGCCTGCACCTTGACCGATCGGTCAGAATGCAGCATTGGACTCATCGGGTGCAATACCACCAACCGCTGACGGCAGGCCAGAACAGGGCAAGCCAGAAAACCGAAACACGGTCGTCTTTCGCAGGGCTTCATTTGTACAGGCCCCCGCCTTACAGGGCCCAGCCGTACCCGCCACACCCACACAAGAACAGGAAATCGCCATGCCCAGACTGACGACGCATGTGCTCAACCAGGCCGAAGGCATCGCTGCCAGCGGTGTGCATATCACCCTGGAGCACCAGGATGCGCAGGGTCACTTCCACGAGATCGCGCAGGTCACGACCAATGCCGATGGGCGCCTCGATGCACCGCTGCTTGAGGAGACCGACGCTTCCGCTGATCTCTCCGGCATCTATCGTCTGACGTTTCAGGTCGGGGATTACTTTGCCAGCCGCGCGGTGGGCCGGGGCATGCTCGGCCGAGTGCCGGTCGAGTTCACCCTCGAGGCCAGTGGCCATTATCACATTCCGCTGCTGGTCACTCCGTGGGCCTACAGTGTCTACCGCGGCAGCTAAGGAGCCGGCATGAGCGCATATCTTCTCGATTGGGCGATGCTGCTGACACGCTGGCTGCATGTCATGGCGGGGATCGCCTGGATCGGCGCATCGTTCTTCTTCATCTGGCTCGACAACCGGCGACAGCCTGCCACTCATGCAGTCGATGGCCGTCCTGGCGGCGAGCTGTGGGCGGTGCATGGTGGCGGTCTCTATCATCTGTTTCGTCATGATGGGGTCAGCGAACGGCTACCCAGCGAGATCCACTGGTTCAAGTGGGAGGCCTATGTCACCTGGCTGTCCGGGATGGGACTTTTCACGCTGATCTACCTGCTGCAGCCGCACGCCTACCTTATCGACCCGCGCGTGTTCGAGATGAGCGGCACGCTCGCCGTGTGCAGCGCTCTGGGTGTGCTCGTCGGCGGCTGGCTGGGCTACGAGGCGCTGTGTCGCAGCCCCTTCAAGCGCCATGCCGGGGCGCTGTTCGTCGCGGTCGGTGTGTGGCTGACGCTGGCGGCGTGGGTCGCGACCGAACTGTTCTCGGGGCGTGCCGCCTTCCTGCTGATGGGCGCGCTGATGGGCAGCATCATGGCGGGCAACGTCTTCAATGTGATCATCCCGGGTCAGAAGGCCCTGCTGGCTGCTGCCAAGCGTGGAGAAACGCCGGACCCGATCCACGGCCAGCGCGCCAAGCAGCGCTCGGTGCACAACACCTTCATTACGCTGCCTGCGGTGCTGATGATGATCAGCAACCACTACCCGCTGCTGTATGCCAATGACTATCGCCTGGGCGTCATTCTGCTGCTGCTGGTGACGGGCGGTCTGATCCGCATCGCCACGGTGGATCACCACAAGGGCGTCAAGTGCCTGTGGGTGCCCGCGGGGGGAGTGTTGGCGTTGATCGGCGTGATCCTGCTCTGCGCGCCGCGCTCACAGACGGCGCCCGCGACTGGCGAGACAAGCGCACCTTCAGCGTCCATAGCGGCCAGCAGCGGCGCTGACAATGAGGCCCCGGGGGAGAATCAGGCCCTGCGAGACAAGGTCAGCCATATCGTCGAGCAACGCTGCGCCGGCTGTCACAGTGATACGCCGAACTTGATCGGTTTGACGGCCCCTGCAGCCGGCGTGGCCTTCAATGGCTGGGAGGACATCCAGCGTCAGGCCATGCGTATCCATCAGCGCACGGTGGTCGACAAGAGTATGCCGCTGGCCAACATGACCCAGATGACCGATGCCGAACGTCAGCTGCTGGACGACTGGTGGCAGATGAGCCAGTAACTCTACCACTGAATCCCTGTCGTCTCGTCGCCAGTGAAGCCCCCGCCAATCTCTCTGGCGGGGGCTTTGTCCTTTCAGGTCGGGTGTCGCGCCGCAAAGCGTGCCAGCTCCTGAGGCTCGCAGCGCTCGCCGACGAAGACCTCGACATACTCGGCGACGCGGCTGATGCGCTCGCTGACGCTTTCCTGAGTGCGCATCGACAGATAGCCGATCTGGGTCAGGTAAGTGGTGCGCGCCCGCACGTTGGCGAGTTGCTCGGGCTGGCCGTAGCGCACCAGCATGCTGGTCAGCGCCTGAATGCGTGCCTGATCGGCGCGGGCGACGGCAGCGGCGACCTCTGCGTTCTGAGAGGCCCAGTTGCGGATCGCCAGCTCGAAGCGTGAATCGAACAGTGATGCATCCAGCCAGCAGTCGAAGACATTGAGCATGGCTTCCACCACCGTGGCGGCGTATTGCTCGCAGCGCCCGATCAAGCCAGCGGTATTGTGAGCATCCCATCGGGCGAGCAAGGCCGCGAGCAGGGCATCGCGGTCCTTGAAGCTCCAGTAGAAGCTGGTGCGAGACAGTCCCAATGTCTTGGCCAGCGTCAGAACGCGTACCGAGTCTACGCCACCGAGCAACAGCTGCTGATAGGCGGCCTCCAGCCAGTCTTCGGCCTTGCCGCGCCCGGCAGCCTGGGCGCCGTCACTTGCCGGGGGGGCGCTTGGGGACTCTGGCATGGGCGGTCTCCTGAAAGGCGGGGGATGGTGGGGCTGATGTGAGGTAAATCGTGTGATGACGCCAAGAGCATGCTGTTTGCGACAGCGACGAGTCTGGCTGCGTCAGGCGGGCGAGAACGGCGTGTCCGGCGACGCATGGTCTGAAGCCTAGGACTATAGTCAGCGTATGTACACAGGTGTACTCAATAAAGACACCCCTGTTCTCGCTGTCTGCTCATCAGGAGGCCACATGGCTCAGGACCCGCTGCTCACGCCGTTCACGCTCAAGCATCTGACCCTCAAGAATCGCTTGATGATGACTTCCCACGAGCCTGCCTATCCGGAAGATGGCATGCCGAAGGCGCGTTACCGTGCCTATCACGAGGAGCGGGCGCGCGCCGGCATTGCCCTGACCATGACGGCGGGCTCCGCCTCGGTGGCAAAGGACAGCCCGCCGGTGTTCAACAACATCCTGGCGTATCGCGATGAGGTGGTGCCCTGGCTCAGCGAGCTGACGGATGCCTGTCACGAGCACGGTACCGCGGTGATGATCCAGCTCACTCATCTGGGGCGTCGTACCCGCTGGGACAAGGCCGACTGGTTGCCGGCGGTCTCGGCGTCCCATCGTCGCGAGGCGGCTCATCGCGCCTTCCCCAAGCGCGTCGAGGACTGGGATATCACACGTCTCGTCAAGGATTACGCGGATTCTGCCGAGCGCATGCAGGCGGCAGGGCTCGACGGTATCGAGTTGCAGGCCTATGGCCATCTGATGGACCAGTTCTGGTCACCACTCACCAACACCCTGGAAGGCCCCTACGGCGGCAGTCTCGAGAATCGACTGCGCTTCACCATGGAAGTGTTGAGCGCCATTCGCGCACGGGTGGGCAACGAGTTCATCGTAGGCGTGCGCTACACAGGAGATGAGTGTCTGAGTGGCGGGCTGGATGCCAGCGATGGCCTGGAAGTCTCGCGACTGCTGCGCGATAGCGGTCATGTCGATTTTCTCAATGTGGTGCGCGGCCATATCGATACCGATGCGGGCCTCACCGATGTCATTCCGATCCAGGGCATGGCCAGTGCGCCGCATCTCGACTTCGCTGGCCAGATTCGCGAGGCGATGGATTTCCCGACCTTCCACGGCGCCAAGATTCAGGACATCGCCACCGCGCGTCACGCCATCGCCACCGGCAAGGTCGACATGGTCGGCATGACGCGCGCCCACATGGCGGATCCGCACATCGTGCGCAAGCTGATGGCCGGGCAGGAGGAGACCATCCGCCCCTGTGTCGGGGCCAACTATTGTCTCGATCGCATCTATCAGGGCGGCTCCGCCTACTGCATCCATAACGCTGCGACCGGGCGGGAGCTGGAGCAACCGCATGACATCACGCCTGCCGAGGTTGCCAGGAAGGTCGTGATCATCGGGGCGGGCCCGGCAGGGCTCGAGGCCGCACGCGTCGCCGGTGAGCGTGGGCATCAGGTGGTGGTACTGGAAGCGGCCGACCAGCCGGGTGGCCAGATTCGCCTCACCGCCCAGAGCGAGCGGCGACGCGAGATGATCGGCATCATCGATTGGCGCATCAGTCGCTGTGAGGCGCTCGGCGTCGAGATGCGCTACAACGTCTTCGCCGAGGCCGCGGATGTGCTGGCGGAGCAACCCGATGTTGTCATCGTGGCCACCGGTGGCTATCCCGAGGAAGACATGCCCCAGGTCGGCAGTGGGCTGGTCGTCTCCAGCTGGGACATTCTTTCGGGCCACGTCACGCCTGGCCGCAACGTGCTGCTGTTCGATGATGCGGGAGATCACGCCGCACTCCAGGCCGCCGAGATGATCGCCAACTCCGGTGCCAGACTCGAGATGATGACGCCAGACCGCACCTTCGCGCCGGAAATCATGGCCATGAACCTGGTGCCCTACATGCGCAGTCTGCAGCGTCTCGCCGTCATCTTCACGCCGACCTATCGTCTCGGCAACGTCACACGCAGCGAAGATGGCCAGCTGATCGCCCATATCGGCAGTGATTATCTGGATGACGCCGTGGCGCAGGGCAAGGGCACCGGCGCCTACGCGGATCAGCGAATCGTCGATCAGGTAGTGGTCAACTACGGCGCCCGCCCGATGGAAGATCTTTACTTCGAACTCAAGCCTCACTCACGCAACGGCGGTGCAGTGGACTACGACGCCCTGATCGGAGGCCTCGCCCAACCGGCGGACGGTCCAAGTCCGCAGCACACCGAGCGCGCAGCAGATGGCAAGTTCCAGCTCTACCGCATCGGTGACGCCGTCGCGACCCGCAATACCCATGCGGCGATCTACGACGCGCTGAGGCTGATGAAGGTGGTGTGAGGGTGAGCAGAGAGATGGGATATCACAGGGGAGTCATGGCAAGTGGCATATAAAGGCTCAGGGAGAGTCTTGAGAGCAGGTGTGGATCACTCGCCCCTTGACCAGCCGACAAGACAGCATCCCCATCATCTCGGAAGAAGTACTGTCTGGATGGGTGCCTTCCAGCCATAGCATGCCGTCTCGCTGTATCTTGCAGATGCGCTTGATGATGCGGCCGAAGTGGGGGTGCTGCGCCACCACGATATCGCCGATGAGATAGCGCGATTTCCAGCGTTTCAGCGTCACGACATAATCTCCCGGCGCAAGGCCGGGAGACATGCTGAGTCCATTGACGCGATAGAGTCCGATCGGCATCCGTTCACTCTTGATCAATTCAGGCTTCATCAGTGCTTTGGCGCGTCATGTCGTTGCCTCAATCCAGCTTCGGATAGACGACGCTCTCAGACGGCGGGTACGGGCAGGTCGCGGTAAAGGTGGTGAGTCCCTTGGTATCCCAGAATGCCGCAGCGAATTCATTGATGAGGGTCAGCAGTTTCTCGCCCTTGTCGCGCTCGATGCCCTGTTTGCAGGCAGAGCCGGCCAGCATGATGCTGTGGACCAATGCATCGATGTCCGGATAGGCATCACGCTGCGGTTGCTTGATGTAGTCGCCCCAGATGATGCGGATCTCATGCTTGGCTTTCTCGGCGTGGCTTTCCTTCTGTTCCACCAGGCGCGCCAGCAGGGCCTGGTCTGCCAGCGTCAGGCTGTCTTTCTGGCCCAGCTCATTGATGAGGTCCATGAAGCGGATCACGCTGAGCGCGGCGATCTGCGCAGCGGATGGGTCGTAGATCTTGCAGGGAATATCACAGTGCGCGGAAGCCGAAGGGACTGATACCAGGCGGTCAATCCCGCGAAGCAGGGCGTGAATCATGCTCAATCCTCCTTTTGCTGAGAGTTCTGGCGCTTGTGACGAGACTGGCGGATGACGAAGAACGCGGTACCGATGATGGCTGCGATGGCGCCATAGAACAGGGTGTGAACGAGCGGGCTGCTCCAGTCACTGTGGTCATGTCCCGGGTGGGCCAGGGCCGTATTGGCGGCGGTCAGCAACAGCAGTCCGCCCGTGGTGAGGGTTTTCTTCATGCCGTATCTCCTGTGAGGGTGAGAGTCAGTGATAGACCCGCGTCGTGGAGTGTTCCGCGGGTTTTGTCGGTTGAGTCCGTCGCTTGGTAACGCCGAGCCATTGCACGGTATTCATGATCTCCATGCGTACCTGGCCGCTGCCGCGCAGCAAGGCTTGTTGATGGGCATGGCACAGACCCGGGGCGGAAAGCGCATGGGAAAGGCGCGCATGGGCAGCCTGCAGGGCGCGCATCGCTTGCGGATGTCGGCCCTGGGCGCGATAGAGCTCTGCCAGATTCTGGTAGCTCACGACCAGTGCCGCGACGCCGCCATCCGGGTCTGCTGAGGGCATCAGAAAGATGTCGGCAAAATGGCAGGCGCTGAGATAGTGCTGCTCTGCCTTGGTGTAGTCGCCCTGTTCGAACAACGCATTGCCTGCCCGTGTTTCACGCTTCCATTCGTCCATGAGGCCCTCCCGTGTCCGGTTACCGTCTCTTTAGCGAATCGTAATGATTATGATAATCATTATCATTCAATAATGGTGCAAAGCCTCAGCGACTGCAAGAGGGAATGGAAAATCAGGGGGGAGGTGGCTTGGCCCCGGGTCGTGCGCGCAATATCAGATATGCTGTCAGCGCGTAGGCTGGCTGCGATGCAGTACTGGTGAGCGTTCTACGTTCAGAGAGCTTGGCTTGCGAGGCCCGGGCCCGGCGAGAACGGGGTAGCGTCTGGTGAGAGGTCCGCTGACTGTGGCGCTTGTTCGGGCGAGGAATAACGCTGTTTCGCCGTGTGCATGATGGTCTCCATGCTGGCATATACCATGTAGAGATCTCCCAGGTTCCTGTCGGTCCGGAGCGTGGCATCGTGAATCGGCAGCAGGCCGAAACGCTTGAAGATCTTCATGTTGGCGCGTTTGCACAAGGCCAGGATGCCATCGCCTTCTTGAGATCTGACATGACGTGCCGCGGCTGCCATCAGCAGATTGCCGTGGGAAAAACGCTTGGCCTCCGGCGCCATCACCAGCCGGCTGAACTCATAGATGGCGCCCTCCGGGATGGACACTGCATCGCTGTCATCGAAGAGTGTGCGCGACTCGAGACTCCCGGGGGTGACGCGAATGCTGCCCAGTAGCGTGTCGAGCTGGGTGTCTACCAGGCAGATATGCTGACTGTTGCTGTCGATCACATCATCGTGATCACGGTGCTTCTTGAGGTAGGCCTTCGAGGCGCTGTGGTGGTCTTCGCGTAGCGTGAGCACCTGGCGAAAGAGAGGGTGATTGCGACCAAAGAAAGATACTGTCTCGCGATGAGCCTGATGCGTGAAAGATGAAGTGAACTGCTGGATGACGGCAATGTCCTGAGTGTCTTGCATTCCCTTTCTGTCTCCTCGTGTCATGAGGTTGCTTAGTTTTCTCATTCATTTGGAATGGCAAATCTAACACTTAATTAGTTTTAATGCATGTTTGTTTCAGCATCATGACGTAGGGCTGGATGTGGCGAAGATGGCCCAGATAGCATGATTGTCAGCGCGCCGACGAAATGAAACCGACGTGTCGGAGGATGTCCGCATGTCACGATAAACTCGATATGGGCGGCTAACATGAGGCGAAAAGAGATTAAGCTGCGCTTTACCACATTGCTCGAGACGGGCTTGTGGATGGCCTTGAGGCCTTTGCCCCTCAAGATACGAGAGCAGTATTGTCATGAGAAATGGCGGTGCTGATGACGCAACGCCAAGGACTCCGCCACGCTACCTTCGCAGAGGGGTATCAGTCGCCAATTGCAGATACTGAGGGTGATATGGTTCATGCCAGCAGGTCATGCCCTTCGGGGATTGGAAGGGGGCTGGCGCAGCAATCAAGTAAAGAATGGGGAAGGTGGTAAAGCCACCAGGCAAGAAATTCATGGCAGGAAATTCATGGTAGGGAATGCATGGCTGGGAATGCACATTCATGATCTGTGTCAGGCGCAGCATGAAGATTGATGCAGTGTCTTGCGACGCAGTGCATCGGTGTTCAGAGTTCGGGATATGATGCAATGCAAGAGCGAATATCGAGTACAGGAATCCATTTCACAGGGCTCGCTACAAGGAGAGAACAATGGCGCTGAAGATTCTGGTCTTTCTGGGGTCGGTGCGGACCAGCACACCCCCAGCACCTGCACGTCTTGGGGAGAGGGTCGCCAGATGCTGCGTCGCGCAGCTCAAGGAAAGTGGCCATAAGGCGGTGCTAATCGATCCACTCGATTACGATCTGGCAGACCCCTTCAAGCCGCTGTTTTCCTATGCGCAGCGCAATGCCCCTCAGGACTTGCTCAATCTCGCCCAGCAGATCGAAGCGGCGGATGGTTACGTGATGGTCAGCCCCGAGTACAACCATTCCATGAGTCCGGCGCTGGCCAATCTCCTGAATCACTTCGGTAGCTCGCTTTACTCCTACAAGCCCTCGGTAATCGCGACTTACTCCGCAGGACAGTGGGGCGGGGTACGTGCAGCGGTCAACATGCGCACCTTCCTCTCGGAGCTGGGCTGCCTGCCGGTCTCGGCGATGATTCACGTGCCTCGAGCGCAGGAAGTACTCGATGAAGATGGCGGCTACGCCGAGAATCAGGATGCCCGGGAATGGGGCGGCTATCTCCAGCGCGCCTTCGAACAACTTGTCTGGTGGGCGAATGCCGCCAGGCGTTATCACCAGAGCGAAGACGGCGAGAAGCGCCCCGGCGCCTTCACGCGTAGTCCCTCGCAGCGCAACGCACCTTGAAGAAGTGTTGGCGTTTCACGCCTCGACACATGGGTGATGCAGCAAAAAGGGACTGCCTGAGCAGTCCCTTTTTGCATTGATAGTCAGTCACGTTTCGTCATGAGACTGCCGGCTCACTCGAAGTAGCCACGCACCTTGTTCATGTCATCGGTCTCCGTCAGCGCCAGCGAGAGCAGAATGCGCGCCTTCTGAGGATTGAGGGCGCCACTGCCGATGCCTTCTTCCTTGGCACTGACGATACCATTGCCGGTACGGGTGCTGCGCACGACCGGGATGCCATCCGCCATGGCCTGCTTGACCACCGGCTTGACGGTCTCCGGAATCGAGCCATTGCCGCTGCCGGCGATCACGATGCCTTTGGCACTGTTGTCGAGGGCGGCGGTGAACAGCGCCGGGTCCATGTCCTGGTGGGCGTAGATGATATCGACCTTCGGCAGGCCATCGAGGGACGTCACATCAAAGTGAGGCTTGTCGGTCGGTGTCGCCGGTGTGTAATAGAAGTGCGGCTTGCCGCTGATAAAGGCACCGAGGTAACCCTGCTCGGTCGCCTTGAAGGTGTCCATCATGATGGCATTGGTCTTGGTGGTGTAATACGCCGAGCCGATGCGGTCGTTGAGCACGATCATCGCCCCACGTCCCTCCGCGCCTTCATCGGCTGCCAGAGTGACCGCCTCCAGCAGGTTGAACGGGCCATCGGCGCTGATGGCAGTCGCCGGCCGCATGGCGCCCACCATGACCACCGGCTTGTCACTGTCGACGGTGAGATCCAGGAAGAAGCCGGTCTCCTCCAGCGTGTCGGTGCCGTGGGTGATGACCACGCCGTGGGTGGTGTCCGTCGCGAGCTCTTCATTGATCGCCTTCGACAGCTTGAGCAGGATTTCCTGATCGATATTGCTGCTGCCGGTATTGGCGATCTGTTCACCGCTCACTTCGGCGACATCGGCCAGTTCTGGTACGGCGTCCAGCAGCGCTTGCACCCCCAGGCTGCCGGATTTGTAGTTTGTGGTGTCCGTGGAGGAGGCAGAGCTACCCGCAATCGTGCCGCCGGTGGCATAGATCTTCACCCCCGGGTGTTCTGCGGCATTGGCCTGAATGCCATAGGCCAGAGAACAGGCGGCGATCGAGATGGCAGCTACAAGGCGGCGGGGAGTCATGAAGTCAGCTGTTGTCATTGTGGTGAGTCGCTCTGTCGTTGTTATGAGTGCAGATGAAGGTCGTGTCGCAGTCTTTTCATTGTTTATGGATAAGTAATATCTAAATTAAGAGTGTCTGTTCTCCTTGTCATCTTGTGTGCAATTGTTGCTCAGTATGCGGTGGCGGTGGGAGCCAGCCGGAAGGGCCCATCCCCCATGAGAACAAGCAAGAAGCCGGCCAGTTCGTGACATGACACTGGCCGGCTTTCATCACGTCAGCGCCGCGCCACCATCACTGCGTGGGTCGTGGGCTGCCTCGACCTGTCCATCCGGGTGGCGCATCACGGCGCCGGCGTGCCCCAGGGTGTCGCTGAAGGCTTCATCGAGGACTTCCACCTCATGGCCAATGGCCGCGAGTGTCTGAGCCATCTCGCCTGCGAGGCGTGATTCGAGCTTGAGGCTGGTGCTGACATCGCCCCAAGTGCGGCCGAGCAACCAGCGGGGCGCACTGATGGCGTCTTGCAACGACATGCCGTGGCGGGCGATGCGCGTGAAGACTGCCGCCTGGGTCTGCGGCTGACCTTCACCGCCCATGGTGCCGAAGGCCATCACGCGGCCATCATCGAAGCAGGCCAGTGATGGATTGAGGGTATGGAAGGGCTTGCGGCCCGGTGCCAGGCTGCGCAGTCTGTCCGGCGCCAGGTCGAACGCCAGCCCACGGTTCTGCCACATCACGCCGCTGCTGGGCAGCACCAAGCCACTGCCGAACTCCCAATAGACGCTCTGGATGAAGCTGACGGTGGTGCCGTCACTGTCCGTGGCGCCCATCCAGATGGTGTCGCCCTCGGCGGGCTCTTGCGGCCAGCCCAGCGCGGACTGCATGTCGATCATCTCGGCCTGGCGGGCGAGGGCCTCCGGGGAAAGCTGTGCCTGTTGCGTGGCGATGCTGCCTTCGAGGCTGTCCTCGAGCGCCCCCTTGATGCATTCCGGCGAGGTAATCAGGCTGTCGCGTACCAGGAAGGCGCGCTTGGTGGCTTCGATCAGTGCATGCAGGTGACGCGGTGTGTTGCCGTCTGCCTCGCTGATGCCATTCGTCGCGCTCAATGCATCGTAGAGCCCCAGAATCATCAGCGTCGCGAGGCCCTGGGTCGGGGCGGGCAGGTTGTATACCTCACTGTCACGCAGGCGGACCTTGAGCGGCGTGACGCGCTGGGCGCGATAACCGTTGAGGTCAGACAGGCGCAGCGGGCTGCCGGCGGCTTCCAGCTCCTGTGCCATGCGCGTGGCAAGTTCACCACGATAGAAGTCATCGAGTCCGGCATCTGCCAGACGCGAGAGCGTTTCGGCCAGCGCCGGCTGACGCAGGCGTGCGCCTTCTTCCAGCGCGATCGGCTCACCTGACTCACTCTGACCCAGATAGCGCTCAGCGAAGCCGGGCTGCTGCGAGAGCACAGTTAGGTGTTTTTCGCTGAGTGCCTTCTGGCTGGTGCTGACAGCCACGCCCTCATTGGCATGCCGAATGGCATGGCCCAACAGTGTCGCGAGCGCCACAGGCGAGCGCCCATCTGCCGAGGTTTCGGCAGAGAAGGCCAGCGCCTCCTGCCAGCCGCCGATGGTGCCGGCCACCGTCAAGGCGGACAGCGGACCCCGCGAGGGAATGCTGTCGCCATTCATCAGGGGAGCGGCAGCCTCATCACCAGCGACACCGTAGCCTTGGGCGGCATAGAACTCCCGGCTGGCAAGCCCTGCCGCCGGGCCACAGGCATCGATCGCCAGCGGCGCCAGCCCCGGGCGCTTGATCAGCCAGAAGCCGTCACCGCCGATGCCGTTCATGTGGGGGTAGACCACCGCGATGGTCGCCGCCATCGCGACCATCGCCTCGATGGCGTTGCCACCATCGCGCAGGATATCGCGGCCCGCTTGCGCCGCCAGATGATGGGGCGCGGCGCAGGCGCCGCCAAAACCACGTCGGGTATGAATCATGGCGTCTTGCTCCTGAGGGTTCCGTTGTTGTTATTGAGCGTCCAGTGCGTCTCAGCTACCGGTGAACAGGTCGTAGAACATGCGCAGTGCCGTGAACATCAGGAAGATGGCGAAGACCTTCTTGAGCTTGGCGGCGTCCATCGCGTGAGCCAGCTTCGCGCCGATCGGGGCGCACAGCATGGTGGCCGGGACGATGGCGGCAAAGCCGAGCAGATTGACGTAGCCGATGGAGCCCGGCAGCAGGTTCGGTTCGCCGATGCCATTGAGCAGGAAGCTGGCGGTGCCCGGCAGACTGATGACCAGACCCAGCGCCGCGCCCGTGCCGACGGCCAGGTGCATCGGGGTGCCCAGGGTGCTCAGGGTCGGTACGCTCAGGGTGCCGCCGCCGATGCCCATCAGCGTCGAGACACTCCCGATGAAGGTACCCAGTGCGCTGCTGCCCAGCGGGCCCGGCAGGCCATTGCCCAGCACGGTGGACTGACGGCGGAACATGTTGAGCGCGACCAGGAAGGCCACGGTGGCAAACAGCCCCATCAGTACCGCACCACTGAACAGGTTGGAGAGCAGGCCGCCGATGATGACGCCGATGATCACGCCCGGCAGCAGGCGCTTGAGAATCGCCGGGTCCAGATTGCCCTTGGCGTAATGCGCCCTGGCCGACATGATCGAGGTGGGAATGATGGTCGCAAGCGAGGTACCGACCGCCTGGTGCATGCGCACCGCTTCATCGACGCCCAGCAGGCTGAAGAGGTGAAAGAGTACGGGCACGATGACGATGCCGCCGCCGACCCCCAGCAGGCCGGCCATCACGCCGGCAATCATGCCGGTGACGATCAGTGCGGCGATCAGGCCGAGAATCCAGTGGAGTGGATAGGCTGAGAACAGTTCCATGGTGTTTCCTTGTCGTCCCTTATGGCGCGGGGTGGTTCATTGCTGATGAAGGTTGCCGATGAACGCCATCGGCAGTCGATGCATGTCCCCTGAAGCACTGCCTGAAGCGCTGGCGGGTGTACTGTCTTGAGGGGCGGCGAGCCGCAGGGCAGGCCACAAGACATTACGCGTTGCTGAATTACCTTTCCAATGGCCTTTGCGCTGAATCATCACTCGAGTGTCTCGAGCCGTGCCGCTACATGTCTGACCGGCTACCAACCGATTGCCTCCGGCAGCCAGGTCGCGAGCCCCGGGAAGCAGAACAGCAGCACGACTGCCGCAGCCTGCAGGCCCACGAAGGGCAGCACACCGAGATACAGATGGCGGGTGGTGACTTCGGGCGGAGCGACGCCCTTGAGGAAGAACAACGCCCAGCCAAAGGGCGGCGTCAGGAAGGACATCTGCAGATTCATCGCCACCAGCACGCCCAGCCACACCATGTCGGTGCCATAGCCGATGAAGACCGGCAGAAACATCGGCAGCGCGATATAGCTGATCTCGATCCACTCGAGGAAAAAGCCGAGCACGAAGAGTATCACCATCAGGAAGATCAGCGCGCCCAGCTCGCCACCCGGCAGCAGGTTGAACAGATCATGCACCATGTTCTCGCCGCCAAGGCCGCGGAAGGCCAGTGAGAAGGGCTGCGCGCACAGCAGAATGAAATAGACCATGGCGGTGATGGTCAGGGTCGAGTGCAGACAGGCCTTGAGCATGGTGAAGTTGAGACGCCGGGCCAGCAGCGCGATCAGCATGCTGCCCAACGCGCCCATCGAGGCCGCTTCGGTGGGAGCGGCCACGCCGCCCAAGATCGAGCCGAGCACCGCGAACACCAGCATCAGCGGCGGAATCACGCTACGCGCCAGGTCACGCAGCAATTCCTTCATGCCACCGGCGGCGGCGCGCTCCTCTTCCGGGATGGCCGGAACGAGAGCCGGCTTCCACCAGCCCAGTACCAGCAGATAGACGATATAGATGACGGCAATGGCCAGCCCCGGTACGAAGGCGGCGGCAAACAAGGTGCCGACGGATTCACCGAGAATTTCCGAGAGCAGGATCAACACCAGACTCGGCGGAATGATCTGCCCAAGGGTGCCGGAGGCGCAGATGGTGGCCGAGGCCACGCCGGGGTGGTAACCACGCCGCAACAGGGTCGGCAGCGTCAGCATGCCGACGGTGACCACCGTCGCGCCGACGATGCCGGTAGAGGCCCCCATCAGCACGCCGACCAGGATGATCGCGATGCCCATGCCGCCATTGACGCCGCCCATGGCGCGCCCGATGGTCTCGAGCATGTCCTCGGCGACCCGCGATTTCTCGAGCATGACCCCCATGAAGACGAACAAGGGGATCGCCAGCAGGGTGTAGTTGGTGACCACGCCATACAGACGGGCCGGCATCAGGCTGAACAACAGCGGGCCAAAGCCTGCCAGCCCCGCCACGAAACCGGCTACGGCCAGGGAAATCGCGACCGGAATGCCGATCAGCATCAGGACCAGAAAACCGCCGATCATGGCCAGCGCGATCCAATCATTCGGACTCATGGCGTCACCTCGCATTCCAGCTCACCGTCGACGGACTTGCCGGACAGCACCAGCAGCGCGCGCAGGCAATCTGCCACGCCCTGTAGCGCAAGCGCGGCGAACCCGAGGGGAATGAAGGCCTTGAGCAGATAGCGATAGGGCAGGCCGCCGGGGTCGGGCGAGCCTTCCATCAGCTGCCAGGACTGCTCGGTGTAGCTCAGGCCCAGCCAGGCGATGGCGGCGCCGATGACGATGGTCATCAGCGCACCGATCAGATCCACCAGCGCGCGGCCCTTGAGAGAGAAACGGTCGTAGAAGACATCGACGCGAACGTCGGCGCGATGCTTGAGGGCGTAGGAGATGCCCAGCAGCGCGATGGGAGAAATCAGGTGCCACTCGAATTCCTGGAGTGGCACGGGACTGATGCTGAAGAAGTAACGCAGCAGCACGTTACTGGCGACCAGCAATACGAGCGCCAACAGCGAGTAACGGGCGATGACGCCCAGTCGCTCGATGATGCCCTCGAGAAAATGGATGACGTACAGCATGGCATGGCCTCATGAACGCCACGACGGGACAGGTCGTGGCGTTGGACAGGGAAGCGGAAAATCGGGAGGAACAAAGACGCACTGTCACGGCACAGCACCGTCAGGCGTCAGAGCGCCAGGAAGGTCTTCTCGCTGACGGCGGCCCATTCCTTGTGCTGGTCGCGGAAGGCCATGAAGGACTCGTGGACGCGCGCGGTATCCGGATCGGCCGCCGCCATGTCGGTCAGCGTCTTCTCGGTGACTTCCTTGAGACGCGCTACCACCGCGTCCGGCAGCGGCTGGGCGGTGACGCCTTCGTTGTCGACCAGATCATTGAGCGCTTCGGCGTTCACCGACTCGCACCAAGCCTGGCTCTCGACGTTGCACGCCTGGGCGGCGGCCTTGACGATAGCCTGCAGGTCTTCGGGCAGGCCCTCCCAGGCGGCCTTGTTGATCATCAGCTCGGTAACGTTGGTCGGCTCGTGCCACCCGGTGGTGTAGTAATACTTGGCGGCCTTCTGCAGCCCCAGACGGCGATCCTGATAGGGGCCGACGAACTCGGCGGCATCGATGACGCCACGTTCCAGCGCCGGAAAGATCTCGCCACCCGGTAACAGGCGTACGGCGACGCCAAGTTCGGCGTAGACCTTGCCGGCCAGTCCCGGGATGCGCATCTTCAGGCCCTTCAAGTCTTCGACGCTATTGATCGGCTTGCGGAACCAGCCGGTCATCTGCACGCCGGTATTGCCCATCGGGAAGGCGATCAGTCCCTTGGGGGCGTAGAGCTCATGCCACAGCTCCAGCCCGCCACCGTGATATAGCCAAGCATTCATGCCCTGGGTATTCATGCCGAAGGGCACGGTAGTGAAGTACTGGGCAGCGGGAATCTTGCCGGCCCAGAAATAGGCATTGCCGGCGTTCATCTCCACCACGCCACTGGCGACGGCATTGAAGCCCTCCAGGGCCGGAATCAGTTCACCGGCTGCGAAGTGCTGGATTTTCATGCGCCCGCCGGACATGGCCTCTACCTTGCGGCAGAAGTCGGTCGGACTGCCTGGACCCTCGACATAGAAGGGCGAGCCCGGACCATAGGCATTGGTCATCTTCCATTGATAGGTCTTGTTGGATTCCGCGCGCACGATGGCGGGCGCACCCATCACGAGTCCAGCGGTTGAGGTTGCCAGTGCGGCACCCAGGAACTTGCGACGATCGAATGTCATGGGAGGATCTCCTGCGGACGGATGACCAGTAATGCCCTTGCGACAGACTGCTTTGAATGCTCTGTGTGAAAGAGTTTCTGTCTCAAGGGGCGCCTGTACGGCATGCCGACATCGAGGCCGGCGATCTTGTTGTGTAGGTGTTTCTGCATGTTCTTGAGTAGCGTTGCCTGTCATTTGTCAGCCAGAAGGCTGCCATTTGTCAGTGGGCTACGTGTAAGACATTGCAAGGCATGTGCCATTTGGCGAGCAGGGAGATTTGTTCTTTATTTTCAATTGATTGCATGGGGATGCTGGACGCTGTGTTCCGCGGACTGAGCGTGAGCGCGCCCCTGGCGTTGCCCAAGTGAGGCCGTGGCAGCGCTGATTGGCAGAGTTCAGGGCCTGACAAATGTCAGAAGATGACGCCTGTCGCGGCATTTGTTCACCGATTGCGACGGGGAGGGTGACATCTGGCTCACGAATGTGGGGTGGGGATGATCAATTGTCATGCTCGCGACCTGATGGTGCGTGCGATCGATCATGGTGCACCTGGATAGGGGCGCTCAGCGTCGGTCAATCAGAGTCGGTCAATCAGAGTCGGTTCGCCCATATCGAGTCTTCATGCGAGGCGCCATAGACGACAGTCTGACGGGTCGGTGGCATCATGCGGCTTTGTCCTGATGGAGCGTTAGATGTCACCTCATGAGCCTGAAGAGCCTACCGCCCGCTCGGAGTCTTCGCCTGCCGCCTCATCCACCTGCGTGACGAAGACTGCCGGGCCGCGCCTGCCCGCCACGCTCGGGGCGCCCATAGAGGCACCGGTGCCGCGCATCCTGCTGGTCGCCATCCTGGTGATGATGGCGGTGCTTGCCTGGTGGGAAGTGCCGCAGCAGTGGGCGCTGGATTTCCTCGACGCCACTCTGGGTCAGGCCTTCAGTGCCTTCGCCATCGCCAAGGGGTTGAATGCGACCATCTCGGTGCTGCAGTCCTCGACCATCGACCTGCAGGTCTTTCAGGTCTCGCCCGGGGAAGCGTTGGACCCCGCCAATGACATGATCGAGCGCTTCTCGTGGGTGATGTTCGCGGCGACCGGCTCGCTGGCGCTGCAGAAGCTGCTGCTGGGCATCTCCGGCTCGCTGATCATCAAGGCATTCGCCAGTGGTGCCTGCATGCTGGCAGCGCTTGGACTGCTTACGGGGAGTCGCCAATCGGACGAGGGGATGTATCCCCGCCAGCGCTGGTGGCAGGTGGCCATTCTGCGCGTGGCCCTGTGGGGCATCGCACTGCGCTTCGCGGTGCTGAGTGTCGCGCTGGCCAGCGGCGCCGCGGGGCAGGCCTTTCTCGATGACAGCCGCGATACCCAGATGGCGCAGTTGAGCGTGACGCAGCAGCAGCTGGCGGAAGTCGCCGACAAGCAGGTAGGTGGCGCGCACGAGGAGCGCAGCTGGTGGCAGCAGTTCAAGGGCAGCATGGAAGGCTGGGTCGGTGGTCCGATCACCAGTGTTACCCAGGGCTTTGATGCGATGACCGACAAGGTGATCGGCCTCACCATGCTGTTCATCACCCAGACGGTGCTGTTCCCGCTGGGCTTTCTGTGGATAACGCTACGGCTGCTGCGCGGGCTGGGAAGATTGCAGTGACGCTTGAGGTGATACTGGAGATGACGATTGAGCTGACAGCCTTGGCGCCGGCCGGGGCTGCGGCGTCAGAGATAGAGGCGGAGGCAGAAACAGAGACGTTATAGCCGCGCACCGCCACGCCGGTGCTTCACGCGAGTCATCAGCGACTTGCAGTCGACGGAGAGGATCTCGTCGCGATTGAAGATATGCGCGCGCACGAAGGCATCGAAGGCCTCGTAGGTGTCGGTGAGGGTGTGGATGTGCAGGCTTTTCAGGTCGCTCATGATATAGAGGCTGACCACCTCGACGCAGGCGGAAAGCTCCTCGGCGATGCGTTCGATGGCACTGGGGGCGACGGTCAGATCCACGAAGGTGGAGATGCCCTTGCCGAGCTTGTCGGGGTTGATGACGGCGGTGAACTGCTCGATCACGCCGCTCTCGACCAGCGCCTGGACGCGGCTGCGTGCATGGGCACGCGAAATGCCGAGCTTGCGGGCGATATCGGCGTAGGACATGCGACCGTCCTTGATCAGCAGGTTGAGAAGCTCACTGTCGGTGCGGTTGAGATTCATGGGCCAGGGTCTCGACGGTCTTTGTTGTAGTGGTGCGCATGTCGTATCAAACCTGTGCGATCCGCACTTGTATAGTCCGACTTCCGCCTCTGGCGAGGATATTCCGGCTCTGGAAACGACAACGGGACGCCAGGGCGCCCCGTTGTCATGTGCATGTTTAGAGCAGAAGCCTCAAGCGTCACTGATAGACGATCTCGCCCGCAGGCAGCGAGGCGCGCACGCCACCTGCCCTGATAGGGGGCAGGAATTCGCGCAGTTCGCTGTCCTCGGAATTTCCTTTGCGACCAGCACCTTCCTGCGCTTGCCATTCTTCTCTACGGTCTTCTTTGGAACCACCGGAATCAGCTGATAGTTGACCATTGTCAGCTCGCCATTGCGGAACTCGTAGTCGGTGGGCTTCTTCCTTGGGGTCGCGGAAGTCGAGGTTGATGAAGTATCGGGGTTGCCGATGCGCACGGTGTCTTCGGTGGTCAGGCGTGTTCCTGATCCGCGCTGATGCTGTCGGTGGACTCACGCTCACTCGCTCTGGGATTGAACACCTCGGCGTCTTCCATCTTCGGCAGCAGCAGCTCGGCGATGATGGCGGTCAGGCCGCCCATGGTGATCGGCGAGCGCAACGCATCGGCGAAGGCGCCCGGAATGGCGTTCAGCACATCCGGCACCATGCCGACGCCAAGCCCCAGACCCAGGGCCAGCGCGATGATCATCATCTCGCGACGCCCGATGGGCTGCGCCATCAGGATACGGATACCGGACACCGCGATCAGCGCAAACATCAGCGTGGTGGTAGCACCGAGCACTGGACGCGGCATCTGGGTCAGCAGGGTGGCGATGAAGGGCGACAGGCCCAGCAGCAGCAGGAAGCCGGCCACGTAGCGGCCCACATGGCGGCTGGCGATGCCGGTCAGCTGGATCACGCCGGTGTTCTGGCTGAAGGTGGTGTTGGGGAAGGTGCCGGCCAGCGCGCCGAGCGCGGAATTCAGGCCATCGCCCAGTACGCCGCCGCGCAGACGCTTCTGGTGCAGCTCATCATCCACGGCGAGCCCCGAGGCGCGTGCGCTGCCGGTGAGGTCACCGACCGTCTCGATGGCGGTGATCATGAAGATGAAGGCCACCGGCAGGAAGGCGGCCAGCGAGAAATCGAAGCCGGTATTCAGGGTCGCCGGATGCGGCAGGGCCAGCAGAGCGGCATCGGCGAGTTGCGGAGCGTCGTACATCCCGCCCAGCGCCGCGATCACGCAGCCGACGGCCATGCCGATGAAGATGGAGGCGATTCTCAGCCACGGATGACGCGAGACCTGACAGGCCAGCACCGTGATCAGCACACAACCGGCCAGGGCCAGATTGGCGGGCGCACCGAAGTCCTCGGCGCCGAAGCCGCCGCCGATGTCCGTCATGCCGACCTGGATCAGGCTCAGGCCGATCAGCATCACCACCACGCCGGTGACCACGGGCGTGATGACCCGCTTGAGCCACGGCAGCACCGTGCCCAGCGCCATCTCGATCAGGCTGCCCGCCAGGCAGGTGCCGAACAGCACCGCCAGTACCTGTTCGTCACTAGCATTCTGCGAACGAGCGATCAACCCCGCGGTGATCAGCGCGGACACGAAGCTGAAACTGGTGCCCTGGATGCTCAACAGCCCTGAGCCGAACGGGCCGATGCGCTGGGACTGGATCCAGGTGGCGACACCGGAGACCACCAGTGCCATCGACAGCAGGCTGGCGGTGTAGGCATCGAGGCCCAGCGCGCTGGTGATGATCAATGTCGGTGCAATGATACCGGCCAGACTGGCCAGCAGATGCTGGGCGCCGGCGAGGGCCGAGATGGGGGCCGACGGGCAGCTTTCGAGGCCGAGCAGTGGTTCGTCGATCCCCTTGGAATCGGAAGAGGATTGGCTCATGTGACGCTCCTTGTTCTGCTCGCGGTGCAATGGCGGAAATGGTGTCGGGCACTGGAGGGTTCAGCGCGGGCAGCCAATTATAAGCAAGATGTGAACCAAGTTCAGTGATCGTATCGATTTTTCCATCACTTGTTGCGTGTTCCGCGGCCAGGCCCGTGTGCCACAAACGCAAGATCCCCGCCGGGCGTGATGCCCGGCGGGGATCTGTCTTTGCTCTCGCGGCGCCTTGTCTGAGCGAAAGTACGCCCAGCGGCTCAGGGCGTCAGCAGGCGCTGGATATTGAGGCTGATCTCGCCTTCGCCGAAGGTGCTCAAAAAACCCTGGAAGTGTTCGGTGGCCACGTGGGCTTCGATGGCGTCTTCATCCCACCATTCTTCCAGTACCACGAAGTCGCCTTCCGGTACTGGCTCACCTTCCGCGACGTTCTTGTCGATCGCGAAGAATTCGTACTGCAGGCAGCCCTTGTCGGACCGGCTCTTCTCGACCAGTTCGGCGAGAGCATCGCGTGCCTTGTCCTGCTGGTCGGCGGGGAAGGTCAGTGTCGCGATAAGCTTGATGGACATGGCATGAATCCTGTCGTGGGCGTAAGAAGTGGACGTAACGGATGGGCGAAATAAATCAGGCACGCAAGCCGGCCATCGCCGCCGGGAATGCAGTGCGCTGGCCTGCCTCGAAAAGGTGGCATGTCCGCCATCGGGATGCAATGCGGCGGGCACGGGCGGCGACTTGCCCCCCGTGCCCGCCGTTGGCCCGCAAGGCGGTCACGTCGATGTCTTGCGGACAGCTGCTGTGAACAGATCTTCAGAATCCGCTCTTGAGAGCGAGCTGCTGAGAGCCTGACCTTGAGAGCCCGGCCTTGAAAGCGAGCCTTACAGGCGAGTGAAGATCTCGTCTGCCGGCAGACGGGACTTGGGCAGCTCGGCATTGAAGTCGTCAGCGGCGCGGTAACCTAGGCTCACCGCGACCAGGGCATTGAAGCCTTTCTCGCGCAGGCCGAATTCCGCATCCAGCGCTACCGGGTCGATGCCTTCCAGCGGCACCGCATCGATGTTCAGGCTGGAGGCTGCGTACAGCAGGCTGCCGTAGTTGAGGTAAACCTGCTTGTCCATCCAGTGCTGCAGGTCCTTGAGGTCATGACGGTGCAGGTCGATGAACAGACGACGCGCGCCGTCCATCATCGCGCTGAACTCGTCATCTTTCTTGAAGCGGCCATCAGACGCTTCGGTGTCCAGCAGGTGGTTCAGGTAGTCGTCGTCCAGGGTGGAGCGAGTGCAGAACAGCACGACGTGAGACGCATTGGTGATCTTCGGCGAGTTGAAGGCGTACTTGTCATCGGTACCGGCACGAGCGAAGCGCTGCTTGGCATCGTCGGATTCCAGCACCAGGAAGTGCCACGGCTGGGAATTGACGCTGGAGGCGCTCAGGCGCATCACGTTTTCCAGTTCCTGCCAGTCGGCGGCGCTGATCTTGCGTGCCGGATCGAAGGCCTTGGTGGAATAACGACGTTGCATGATGGCGGTGGGAGTCATGATGATGGTCCTCGTAGTGGCAGGCCAGTCGCTGAGCGTCCATGACCTTGTGAGAAGCCTTGTGGAAAGACTTGTAGAAGAAGATGTCGCCATCATAGCGAGTGGATTCAGCGTTGAGTATCCGCGTTGCGCGCATCTTTAAGATGAAAAAATGGCACCAATCCAGAGAATTGGTGCCATATGTCAATTACTTGTCATCGCTGTGATGCTTTCATGGCATTAATGCTGCGGCAGGCTCTCTGGATGGTGTATCAGAAGAGGCACTCAGCATCAGGCCGTGCAGCTTGCGGCACTGGCCCGCCACATGGACTTCGCGTATCACGCGGTCGTCGCCCAGCATCATCAATGCGAACAGCACCTCCTGCAGCGATACCTGGCTGGACTGACCCCAGCGCGTGCGCCGCGCCAGCAAGGGCGTGGCGGCGGGGTCGAGCACGATGACATCGGCTTCCATGCCCGGATGCAGGTTACCGACCTTGTCTTGCAGGCGCATGGCACGCGCGTTGCCCAGCGTCAGTTGATAGAAGCCCTGCCAGGGTGTCAGCGGTTGATTGGCGCGTGCGTCGAGTCCGGCGACATCATGGGCGACCGCGCCGTGAAGCTGGCCGACCTGATAGGCGGCCTTGAGGCTCTCCAGCTGACACAGGCTGGAGCCACCGCCGACATCGGTGGCGATGCTGATGTTCATGCCCATGGCGCGGGCACTGGCGCGATCGAAGAGTCCGCTGCCGAGAAACAGGTTGGAGGTCGGGCAGAAGGCGATGCTGGCGCCCTGATCCGCGATGCGCTGTCGCATGCCATCGTCCAGGTGGATGCCGTGGGCGAAGGTGGTGCGCTCATGGCTCAGGCCGACATCCTCATAGACCGCCAGATAGTCCCGAGCGTCGGGGAACAGCTCGGCGACCCACTTCACCTCATCGAGATTCTCGGCCAGATGGGTCTGCAGGTGCAGGTCCGGCTGGCTCTTGAGCAGCTGACCGGCAGCCACGAGTTGCTCGGGCGAGGAGGTCGGCGCGAAGCGCGGCGTCAGTACATAGCCGAGGCGATCACGTCCATGCCAGTCGGCGATCAGACGCTCATCATCCTTGAGTGCGGCGGCGCCGGTGTCCAGCAGCTGGGGCGGGGCATTGCGGTCCATCATCACGCGCCCGGCATGCACCCGCATGTCACGAGCTCGAGCGGCCCTGAACAGGGCATCGGCACTGCTGGCATGTGAGGTGGCGAACACTTGGGCGCTGGTCGAACCATGACACAGCAGCGCATCGAGGAAGGCATCGGCGACCTCGGCGGCATGTGCGGGGTCGGCGAAGCGCTGCTCGGCGGGGAAGGTGTAGGTGTTCAGCCAATCGATCAGGCAGTGGCCGTAGCTTGCGATGATATCCAGCTGCGGGAAGTGCACATGGGTATCGATGAAGCCCGGCATCATCAGGCCTTCGACCTTGCGCGGCGGAGACAGGCGCATCAGTTCGCCCACGGCCTCATGCCGGGCAAGCGAGCGATGATCCCCCACGGCGACTACATGGCCTGCGTGCAGCACCAGCAGGGCATCGGCGTAGTGTTCGACGGCGCGCGCCAGGGTCGCCGCCATGTCAGAGGCTCGGTTGTCTCTATCATCGTTGCCATCGCTCGAGGCCGCCTCACTCAGCATGGCGTCTTCAGGGTCGGCGACGAAATGCAGCAGTGCCCCGCGCAGCAGGCTGACGCAGGAAGCGTCCCTGGCGGCCGCGCGCAGGGCTGCCGTTAGGCGCTGCTCATCCAGGTGGCAGGCCGCAGTGTGCGACGTGTCTTGGTCAGTCATCATTCGGCCTTCTGTGTCGGTGCTGTCTGGTGCGTGGCGTCAGGGGAAAAGCGGGCACGCAGCTGGCGGGCCTCCCGGCGTGTCAGCCCATGGCCATCCAGTGAGGTACCTTGAATTGACGTGCCATGTCCGCTGGCCCTGTCGTGTGAGCTCAAGGCCGCTTCATCATTGCGCCGCGCCTCGATCTGCAACAGTTCTGCGACGACGCCAATCGCGATTTCCTCAGGGCGCTTGCCGGGAATGCCGGGTACGCCGATCGGGCAGCGAACCCGGGCGATCTCGTGCTCATCGAGATCACCGCGCAGGCGCTGACGAAAGCGCGCCCACTTGCTGTCGGAACCGATCAGTCCCAGTGAGGCCAGGTCCTCGCGCGTTGCGAGCGCCGCTACCAGGGCCTGATCCTCGATATGGTCATGGGTCAAGATCAGTACATGGCAGTTCGTCATCCCGGGCAGCAGGGTAGACAGTGACTCCTTGGCGGGAGTGGCGCTGGCAAGCGACGGCTCACTCAGGATATTGAATATCTGACGCTGCACCCGGCCCTCACAGCCCGGCGGTACCGCGGCGGCCGCGAGCTGCTCGGCACGTGAGTCGTGCCAGTCGATCTGCCAGCCCAGCGGCGCCAGCAGGTGGACGATCGCCTGACCGACATGGCCGGCGCCGAACAGGGCGAGGCGTGGCGCAAGCGCCGGATACAGCTCGATCAGCACCTGCACATGGCCGCCGCAGCATTGCTGGGCATGCTGGCCGAGCGCGATTTCCTCCAGCAGGCAGCCTGACTGCCCTTGGGCCAGCCTCTCGCGGGCGCGCTCCACCACCAGCTGCTCCAGCCGACCGCCGCCGAGGCTGTCGTGCAGCGTATCGGGGGTGATCAGCATCTTGCTGCCGGCACCACGCGGGGCAGAGCCCGCCACCGTCACCACGGTGGCCAGTGCATGCGCCGTCAGCGCTGCCTGAGCCTCGGCGAGCGCCTGATACCAGCGGCCGGTCGCGGCACTCTTTGCATTCATGACGGCACCTGCGCTGGCTCTGCGCCAGCAGTGGCGTGCTGCGCCTGCCAGTCACGCTGTTCGCGCGCCGCCAGCATCACACGCTCCGGCGTGGCCGGGGTGTCGAGACGTACTGCGCGGCGGTAGTCGGTCAGCGAGGCCAGCGCATCGCGCAACGCCGCCCACACGCTGATGGCGAGCATGAAGGGCGGCTCGCCGACCGCCTTGGAGCGGTAGATGCTGGCGGCCGAGTTGGGGTGGCCCTCAAGCAGGCGCACCTTGAGCGCGCCGGCCGGCACGTCACTGATCGCCGGAATCTTGTAGGTCGCTGGGCCATCGGTGAGCAGTCGGCCATCCTCGTTCCACTTGAGCTCCTCCGTCGTCAGCCAGCCCATGCCCTGCACGAAGCCGCCCTCGATCTGGCCGATGTCGATGGCCGGATTGAGCGAATCACCGACATCATGCAGGATCTCGGCGCTTTCCAGACGGTATTCACCACTCAGCGTATCGACGACCACTTCGCACAGCGCCGCGCCGAAGGCGTAGTAGTAGAAGGGGTGACCGGTGCCGCTGGCGCGATCGTAATGGATATCCGGGGTGGCATAGAAGCCTTTCTCGGACAGTGAGATGCGTTCCAGATACGCCGCCTGGATCAGCTCGCCCCAGGTCATCAGCACACCGCTTGGGCCATGCAGTTTGCCGTCCGTGAGGCTCAGGCCCACGCGTGGCTGCGCGAGATGCTCGGCGGCGAAGTCGAGCAGGCGCATCTTGAGGCGCAGGCATGCATCACGCGTCGCCATGCCGTTGAGGTCCGCGCCGGAGCTTGCCGCCGTCGGCGAGGTGTTGGGCACCTTGTCGGTGCGGGTGGCGGTGATGCGCACCTTGTCCACGCTCAGCCCCAGTTCACGCGCCGCGACCTGGGTGATCTTGGTGTGCAGGCCCTGGCCCATCTCTGTGCCGCCGTGATTCACCTGCACGCTGCCATCGGTGTAGACATGCACCAAGGCGCCTGCCTGATTGAGGTGCTTGGCGGTGAAGGAGATGCCGAACTTGACCGGCGTCAGTGCCAGCCCCTTCCTGACCACCGGATTGGCGGCATTGAAGGCGCGTATCTCGGCGCGGCGCGTCCAATAGCGGCCACTCTCCTCAAGCTGATCGATCAGGGTGGTCAGAAGTGGGTGCTGATTGACATGCTGACCGTAGTGGGTCGTCTCACGGCCCTCGCAGTAGAGATTGCGCTTGCGGATCTCCAGCGGATCACGCCCCAGACGCCGGGCGATATCCTCCATCGCCGACTCGACCGCCAGCATGCCCTGAGGCCCACCAAAGCCACGGAAGGCGGTATTGGATGCCACGTTGGTGCGCGCACGAATGCCACGGACATGGGCATTGCCCAGGTAATAGGCATTGTCGGCATGAAACATGGCGCGATCGACGATGGCATCCGACAGATCCGGCGAGTGGCCGCAGTCGCCGGTCAGCTCGATGATGGCGGACTCGATGCGCCCACTGTCATCGACGCCGAACTGGTAGCGGTGGTGGAAGGGGTGGCGCTTGCCGGTCAGGCGCATGTCATCACCACGTGCCAGGCGCAGGCGTGCCGCACGCCCCGTGCGCCGGGCGACCATCGCGGCCAGACAGGCCACCGGTGCGGCCTGGGTTTCCTTGCCGCCGAAACCGCCCCCCATGCGCCGGGTTTCCACGGTGACGGCGTGGAAGGGTACGCCAAGCACCTCGGCGATCAGCTTCTGGACTTCGCTGGGGTGCTGGGAGGAGCTGTGCACCAGCATCTCGTCATCTTCGCCGGGCAGGGCGAGCGCGGCCTGACTCTCCAGATAGAAGTGCTCCTGGCCGCCGCTTTCCAGCTCACCACTCAATTGCCAGGCGGATCTGGCGAGCCTGGCGCTGATGCTGTCGAGGTCGCCGGCGCGACCATTGGCCAGGCGTGCCTGGGTGTGGGTCGGGCGCACCAGGTCTTTACGGCTGGCCGCCTCGCGCGGGTCCAGGCATATCGGCAGGGGGGACGTTGCGACCTTGGCCAGTCGCGCCGCCTGACGTGCCGCGCGCTCGCTGTCGGCGGCGACCACGAACAGCGCCTGACCATGATGGCTGATGATGTCACTGACCAGCAGTGGGTCACCGGGGAAGACCGGCCCCACATCGCTGTGACCGGGGATGTCGGCGGCGCTGAGCACGCAGACCACGCCGGGGGCGCGGCGCACGGCTTCGAGATCCAGCGCCTCCAGGGTAGCGTGCGCGACTTCACTCATGCCGATGGCCAGGTGCAGCGTGTCCGCTGGCAGTGGCAGGTCATCCACATAACGCGCCGAGCCGCTGACATGGCGCTGGGCGCTTTCATGCTGACGCGACTGGAGAACGGGGGCGGCCGGCGCGGTGCTGGCGTCGGACTCAAGACTGTGCAAGGTACGCATCGAGGCTCTCCAGTGCGGTGTGGGAGGTCGTGGCCTGGCGCTCATTCAGGATGCGCTGGGCGACGCGGGGAATCAGATGGCTGGCGGCCAACAGGCGATATTCGCGTGAGCCGCGCACGTCACTCAGCGGCGAGAAATCCGCCTCGACCGCCTGCTCGATCTGCTGGCGAGTCCCTGCCGCGAGGGCGCCAGGCGCGAGGCTCTCCAGCGAGTGTCGCGTCAGCAATGCCTCAAGATGCGGTGCGCGGGCCGGGATACCGGCCATGCCGCCGAAGGCCACGCGCCAGTGCTGCGCGCGCCCGCTGGCATCACGCCGCCAGGCGAAGACGCCCAGCAGAGTGGAAATGTCATCGTCACGCCGCTTGGAAAGCTTGTGCACTGCCAGTCGCTGGTTGGGGAGCGGGCGCGGCAGGAAGACGGAGTGAATGATCTCGTCAGGCATCAACTGGGTGCGCTTGTAGTCGAGGAAGTAGTCCTCGAGCTTCAGGATGCGCTCATTGTCCTGGCTCATCAGCTGGAGATAGGCGTCCAGCGCGATCAGCAGCGGCGGCATGTCCCCGATGGGTGAGGCATTGCCGATATTGCCGCCCAGGGTGCCACGATGGCGGATCTGCTCACTGCCCAGCCGCGTGAGCAGCTCCGCGCCATCCGGGTAATGCTCCCGCAGCAGTGGCATCAGCTGGTGATAGCTGACCGCAGCCCCGATCCACCAGCCTGCCTGACCGGCGTGCTCGCCTTCCTCTATCTTGCCAAGCGCCGCGACCTGGGTGGTGTCGATCAAGGCCGGAAAATCGCGCAGGCGCTGGGTGTGCTCCAGCATCAGGTCAGTGCCACCGGCGATCAGCGCGGCATCCGGGCGCTCGGCGCGCAGTGCCAGCAAGGCCTGCAAGGTAACCGGCCGATAGAAGCGGCGGGTGTCGCGCTCGTCATCAGGGGCGGTGTCATGCGCTTTTGCCGTACTCACGCCAGCATCCTGCAGGCAGGCAGACCCGAATTCGCCTTGCAGCAGACGGTGAGCGGCCTCGCGGATCGGGCGATAGCCGGTGCAACGACACAGGTTGCCGCCCAGTGCATGGTCGATCATGGTGTCGCGCTGTCTGGCATCGATCACTTGGCCCTTATCGACCTGGCGCTGATGACGGGCATGCAGCACCGCAAGGCTCATGGCGATGCCCGGGGTGCAGAAGCCGCATTGGCTGGCATGAGTGCTGACCAATGCCTGCTGCACCGCCGAGAGCGATGGCGCCTGGCTTGTATCCGCCAACCCCTCGACGGTGATCAAGTCGCAGCCGGCCAGCTGGTGGGCGGGCATCAGGCAGGCGTTGGCGGTGCTCAGACTCTGGCCCGGCCCCTGCAAGGCAATGGTGCAGGCGCCGCAGTCGCCGGAGGCACAGCCTTCCTTGGTGCCGCCTTGCCCAAGTGAGGTGCGCAGCACTTCGAGTACGCTCGTTCCCGGTGCAGGTGAGGGCAGTCGGCATGCGTGCCCGTTCAAGGTGAAGTCGATCATGCGGGCATCCTGTCAGGTCGTATTTTCATTATGGTGCCTTGTTGCGTACAGCATGGTTCCAGCGCTCAAGCCCCTGTCGTGTCCTGGCGGCGAGCGGTGTCCTGTAGGCTGTTGTCTCTATCAATGTAACAGGTCGTATTGTGATTCCTGCAAGAATCTGACCAAATGGTCAGTGCATGTTGTGGTATTTTGTTCGCCGGTGTCTCAACGGGCTGTTTTCACTGCTGTTCCAACGCCACGTGATAGTCGCTTGACCAGAGCCTCCTGCTTGCGCCCATCGCCGCTGACAGGCGAGCGAGATAGACAAGCGGCTGTCGCCAAGAGACTCGAATGCTTTCTTCTGACCTGATGAGTGATGCCGATGCCCGCGGATTCTCCTTCTTCCCTTTACGCTGAAGTCCGTCGTACCCGTAGCGCGGAATTGAGCGTGCCGCCTGCCAGCTCTCCGCGTGAGCAAGCCGAGAGCCGCATTCTCGAGGCCGCCGAATGTGTATTCGCCTGTCACGGTTATCGCGGCAGCACCTTGAAGCAGATTGCGGAAGTGGCCGAGTTGCCCAAGGCCAATCTGCTCTATTACTTCGGCTCCAAGGAGAAGCTCTACGTTCACCTGCTGGAGCAGACCCTGACGCGCTGGAATGCCTCGCTCGAGGATATCTCGCCTGATGACGAGCCGCGTGAGGTGTTGGAGGCGCTGGTGCGCGTCAAGCTCAAGCTGGCGCGCCAGGCACCGCAGGCCTCGCGTCTGTTCGCGGCGGAGGTGATCAGCGGGGCGCCTTTCCTGCGCGATTATCTCAGTGGCGACCTGCGTGACTGGGTACAGGCGCGCTGCGATGTCATGAAGGCCTGGATGGCCGCGGGCAAGCTGCGTGAGGCGGAGCCGATGTGGGTGATCTACCTCATCTGGTCCACCACTCAGCATTACGCGGATTTCGCCGCCCAGATCGATCAGCTGGGGGGAGCGCCGCAGAGCGATGAAGACTGGGAGCAGCTGGCGGATTTCGTGGCCAGCACGCTGTGTGATGGTCTGTGCCCGCGACAGTCATGAGCGGAATGAGCGCTTGAGCGGCATGAGTGGCGTAAGCGCTTGAGCCGGCGGGTTCAGCGCTCTGTCAGTCGCATGTTGTCTGTTGTCAGTGCCTCGCCGCACATCAAAAAGCCCGCCCCGGAATCGGGGGCGGGCTTTTTGGTTCTTGAGTCTGGAGTCGTTCTTGCGTCGCTCTTGCGTCATTCTGGAAAAGCGGAGGAAACCGCCATCAGGTGGTCAGCTTGCCATCTCCAAGGGCATGCCAGGATCGCGATCCAGCATGGCTTCTTCCTCTTGCTTGGCCCCCGACAACTCGGCTTTCTCCAATTGAGAAGCATCACAGTGTTGGTGCATCTGCCAGCCATCGCGGGCATCGTCGGCAAGATAGATCAGCGCGGCATCGGCGCTGGCCCATAGCCGGGCGAGGTCACGTTGGTGGCGGGTGCGGTTGGCCAGCGGCAGCGCACCGGCGGTGACCACCACTACCGGCGCCTTGCGCAGCCAGCGCGGCGCATGACTCGGCCAGCTGTGATGCACGGCGTCCAGCCAGGGCGCCTTGGGATGGCCGGGCGATGACTGCCAACGCCAGCCACGCCCGACTTCGGTGATCCCGTGCGCCGTCCAGATCAGGCTGCGGCGCGGCAGCTGCGCCTCCAGGCTTTTCAGCAACGCATCGTCGCTATCCGTCAGCGGCTGGATGGCGCCTGACATCATGCTCAGGTACTCGCCAGCATGCTGGCCGGCGGTCAGTTCCAGCTTGATGCGAGGCGCCGGGGTGAGGGCGATGCTGTTCTCCAGCGGTATGTGCATGCCGCATTCCATGCCGATGGTATAGACGCTCATGCCAGCATTCCTCGACGCGTCATGGTCTGGCGCAGCAGGGTGTGGTGGCGGTGCATCGCCTCCCAGTCGGCGTGAGCCCTGTGATTGATGTCCGGGTTGAAGACGGCTTTCTGCTGCGCGATGGGCGATGCTGTCGAGGTCGAAGTCGGAGTGGATGTCTCGTCTGAGGTCTGGGCCGCGACGTCCGAGGCGGCAATGTCAGCCTGGCTGCGCGTGTCATGGGCCGGCGAATGCGGCGTGGGGGCCGCCGTTGTCTTCAGACTCAGCGGCGGTGCCTCGTAGCCCATTGCCATCACCCCCAGCAATTGAGCGGACTGGGCATTGGCGACATCCTGGCTAGCGCTGCCAGAGCGCGGCAAGAGGGTGAATGTCTGTGTCGTGACCTTGGCTGTCATGGCTCGGCAGGTATCGAGGAGGGCAGTCATCGTTGAGGTGGCCATGAGAATGCTCCTTGCGCATCGCGAGCGCTTTATCGGGAATATTGCAGTCCGGCAAGGGTCATTGGCGTGACTTCAGGGCATATGACCTGTCGGCTGGCTAGTCTTGATCAAGCGGCTCGCGTGCCGATTTGATGTGATGAACAGTAAAAACAGGCGCTTGTGTCTGTCGCGCGGTGCGGATGGTTGGCGTCGTGCAGCGCTTGAGGGCGTCAGAGGCGCTCAGGATGAGGAAAAAGCGCTCATCGCGAGGGTTACGCCTTTCGTCTATGCACTGTCAGTCAGCACCTGGCCCAGGCTTTGCACTGTCTTGATGCAATCGTTGAGGCAATCATTGCTCTGTGCTCACGCAGAATCTTTTCAGGAGTGTGTCTTCATGCCACGAGCGCCCATAGATCACAGCGCGCCCCCCGAGGATGACGTGTCCGGTGAATCCCGGGCAGTGCACCCGGATGGGGAAGCGCCTGCCCCCGTTGCCGATGCCGACGACACTGTCAATCTTGCGACCAGTCTCGCTCGCCATGCCGCAAGGCAGGGCACCAGGAGCCTGAGTCTGCATCAGCGTCTGACCCGTTCGCTTGAGGAGCTCACCCCGAATGAGCAGCGCATCGCGCGCTTTCTGCTCGCGCATCAGGATGAATTGGCGCTATACAACGCCGCAGAACTGTCACGCCTGACCGACGTCTCCAAGGCGACGGTCAGCCGTCTTTTTCGCCGCCTCGGCTATCAGGACTTCCGTGAAGCGCGGGACCAGGCGCGCAGTCTGCGTCAATCGGGTGTGCCGGTGGCGGCAGCGCCGACGGCAGACCATCACCAGCGTCACTATGAGCAGGAGTGTCGCAACCTGCGTCAGGCGCTGGCGGCGCTGGACATGCTCGACATGGAGGCCTTGAGCAGCGCTCTGGCCAAGGCCGAGCGGCTGCAGATCATCGGCTTTCGCAATGCCTATCCGCTGGCGCTGCACCTGCGCCAACAGTTGCTGCAGCTGCGCGCGCAGGTGGCGGTGTTGCCGCAACCCGGCCAATCACTCGGCGAGGAGGTCGCACGCCTGGGTGCCGATGATGCCGTGGTGGTATTCGCCATGCGCCGGCGACCGCAGGGGCTGGCACGATTGCTTGAATGGCTGGGGCAGGCGCCCTGTACGGTGCTGTTGGTTTGTGATGACAGTCTGAGCACCATCCCCGCCGGTATCGAGCATGTCCTGCGCTGCCCGTTGGACAGCGTCAGCGCCTTCGACAGCTATGCCGCAGCCATGAGCCAGATCAACCTGCTTGCCACGCGCCTGCTGCATGACGATCTCGTCGGCGGGCGCAGTCAGATACGCCGCGTGACCGATACCTTCGATGCGCTGGAGGAACTGGGCGACGGCTGATCGTCCAGCGTGAAGTACTCCTGCCTTTCCTTCCTCTCTCTCTATCTCCCGGTGGGCCGGCAGCCTTGCTTGTGATCTGTGCGGCGGCCCGATTCGACTCGCCGCGCTCTGCGCACCCGCAGGGCGCATATGCCTGCCTGACTGCACCATCTGCTGCCATGTCGCTGGTGTCGGCGCCCTGATCTCGTCGCCCGGTGAGGGCGTCATCCGCGACTTCATCTCCCGCAGTCCATCTCCCGCAGGCATGTGTCGCTCCTTTTCCTTTCCATTCGCTGCTTGGCTTGCATGCCTGTGCTCAAGCGCGTTCTCAAACCCCTGCTCGGGCGTGTGAGCCGCAGGCGCCTCAGCACTTCCTGCAACTTGACCATCTTGTTGAGCGCGAAGCGGAGGTCTTTGGCACACCTGTTGCAAAGATTGATAAGGGAATCACTTGTTTCATTGGTCAGGTTCTGAAGACCAATGGGGCAGGGAGTCACTGGATATGACTCGACGAGACACTCGGCAAGCAGCACGGCGGGACACTCAACAACAACCAACAACAATCCACTGCCGCAAGGCACCAGGTGCACCAAGAGCCGTTCTCGCATCAGCGCCTGGCATTGACGGATACCGGAGTCGACCGATGAGCAAGCGTCACGAGAGCAAGGCCCAGCAGCGCGCCACACGGACAGGCAACAAGCAGCGTCTTGGCAACTGGGTCCGCAAGGGAATATTGCTGGCCCTGTGGGGCACGTTGGCGTCCACCGCCCTGAGCGCACACGCGGATGCACTGAGTGACATCAAAGATAGCGGGGTGCTGAAAGTGGCGGTGCCCCAGGACTTCCCGCCCTTCGGCTCGGTCGGCCCGGACCTCAAGCCGCGTGGCTACGATATCGACATGGCGCGCTATCTGGCAGACGAGATGGAGGTGAAGCTTGAGCTGGTGCCGGTCACCACGGCCAATCGCATCCCTTACCTGCAGACCCGCAAGGTCGATCTGGTGATCTCGAGCCTGGGCAAGAATCCCGAGCGTGAGAAGGCGATCGATTTCTCCGATGCCTATGCGCCGTTCTTCCTCGGCGTGTTCGGCGAGAAGGGCAGTGAGGTGGACTCCGCGCAGGGACTGAGCGAGAAGACCATCGGCGTGACACGTGGCTCGGTGGAAGACATGGAGCTCAGCAAGGTGGCACCGGAATCGACCACCGTGAAGCGCTTCGAAGACAACAACACGACCTTGTCGGCCTTCCTGTCAGGGCAGGTCGAGATGATTGCCACCGGCAATCTCGTCACCGCCGCCATCGCCGAGCGCAATCCTGCCCGCGTGCCGGTCAGCGTGCTGCCGCTCAAGAATTCTCCCTGCTATGTGGGCATGCGTCATGACACGCCGGCGCTCAAGGCGCGCGTGAATGAGCTGATCGCCCAGGGAATCGAGGATGGCACGCTCAATACGCTCTCCGAGACCTGGTTCAAGGCGCCGCTGCCGTCACTGGATGCCTGAATCGAGACGTCACACGTCTGATCCCTTTGCCCGTGAGGCTTGTTCGATGAATTATCTCCCTGATTTCCCGCGCCTGTTGCCGTATCTGCCCGACCTGATGGCCGGGCTGATGACGACGGTCTGGCTGACGGCGCTGACCACCACACTGGGGATACTCGGCGCGGTGATGTGTGTCTGGCAGCGCCATCGTGCGCCGACCAGCCTCTTCAGCCGGCTGCTGGGCATGCTGGTGGAGCTGCTGCGTAACACGCCCTTCATCGTCCAGCTGTTCTTCATCTTCTTCGGCCTTCCAGCGCTGGGGCTGTCACTCAGTGCCGAGATGGCCGCGGTGATCGCGATGACACTCAACCTAGCGGCCTACAGCAGTGAAATCCTGCGTGCCGGGGTCGATGCCACCGGTCGTGGCCAGTGGGAAGCCGGGCGAGCACTGGGACTTACCCGCTGGCAGAGCTATCGCCATGTGGTGCTGATGCCGGCGCTGGAACGCATGTATCCGGCGCTGACCAGTCAGTGCGTGATCGTGATGCTGGGCTCCGCCGTGGTCTCCCAGATCAGCGTGGCGGACCTGACCTTCGCGGCCAACTTCATCCAGTCACGTACCTTCCTGAGCTTCGAGAGCTACGTGGTGACGGCGGGCATGTACCTGCTGCTGGCCATCGCGATGCGTGCCTTGCTCAACCGCATCGGGCGTCGCCTGTTCGGCTTTCGCCACCTGACGCCGGCCCCGCGTAGCCGTCTGTCTTCCCCTGTCCTGAAAGAGGCCCACTCATGATCGACTTCACGCTGTGGGACATTCTGCGCAACCTGTTGCTGGCGGCGCGCTGGACACTGGCGCTGTCCCTGATCGCTTTCATCGGCGGGAGTCTGGTGGGGCTGGCGCTGACCTTTCTGCGCCTGACCCGCTGGCCGGGGGCGGCGCTCTTCTGTCGTCTCTACACCGAGCTGTTCCAGGGCACGCCGCTGTTGATGCAGCTGTTCCTGGCCTTCTTCGGCGTGTCGGTCTTCGGGCTGGATGTCTCGGCCTGGACGGCGGCGGCCGTGGCGCTGACGCTGTTCAGCAGTGCCTTCCTGCACGACATCTGGCGCGGCTGTGTCGAGGCGGTGCCCAAGGGGCAGTGGGAAGGGGCGCGGGTGCTGGGGCTCGGCTACCTGAAGACCATGCGCCACATCATCCTGCCGCAGGCACTGCGCATGGCCATCGCGCCGACCGTCGGCTTCTCGGTGCAGATCATCAAGGGCACCGCGCTTGCCTCGGTGATCGGCTTCGTCGAGCTGACCAAGGCCGGCACCATGCTCAACAACGCCACCCTGGAACCCTTTACCGTCTTCGCGCTGGTCGCGTTGCTGTATTTCGCCATGTGCTATCCGCTGTCGCGGCTGGCTCGCCATCTGGAGGCACGTCTCAATGTCACTGCTCGCTGAAGTTTCCGCGCTGGATAGCGCCTCATCCGACGCCGCTGTCTCCGAAAAGACTACTGTCACCGGGAGCGCTCCCGTTTCCGAGAAGACAAAGTCACCGCTGGTCAGCCTGTCGGTGCTGACCAAGTCCTTCGGCGACGTGGCGGTCCTCAAGGGCATCGATCTCGAGGTGCGCCCGGGGGAAGTGGTGTCGATCATCGGGCGCAGCGGTTCCGGCAAGAGCACCTTGCTGCGCTGTATCAATCAGCTCGAACGGCATGACGGCGGCGCCATTCATGTCGCCGGCAAGCTGCTGGATGGTAGCGAGATGGATGCCGCCGCCCTGGCGCAGGATGTCGGCATGGTGTTCCAGAGCTTCAATCTGTTTCCCCACAAGCGCGTCGGCGAGAACGTGATGCTGGCACCGATGCTGGTCAAGGGCGTCGCTCGCGATGTCGCCGAGCGCGAGGCCCGCGAGATGCTGGCCAAGGTCGGGCTGGGGGAGAAATTCGATGCCTGGCCGATTCAGCTCTCCGGTGGACAGCAGCAGCGGGTGGCGATCGCGCGCGCCCTGGCGATGCACCCCAAGGTGCTGCTCTGCGATGAGATCACCTCGGCGCTGGACCCGGAACTGGTCGGCGATGTGCTCAAGGTTCTGGAACAGCTCAAACGTGAGGGCATGACGCTGATTCTGGTCACCCACGAGATGAATTTCGCCCGCGATGTGGGGGATCGCGTGATCTTCATGCACCAGGGGCGCGTGCATGAGTCAGGCGATCCCGCAACGCTGTTCGCCAATCCGGCAACGGAAGAGCTGCGCCAGTTCCTCGGCGCGGTGCTATGAGCGCAGCGTCTTGAGCGAACAGCGGTGGACCACATCATGAGTCGAAAGGAGTCGCTCCCAGTGGACAAGCGTATCTATGTAGCGCCGGCACGTTTTTCGGGGCCGCGGAAACAGGGGCCGCTTGATGGTCAGAGACTGGTGGTGAAGGATCTGTTCGCGATCAAGGGCGAGCGCATCGGCCAAGGCAACCCTGACCTGCTGGCCAGCGCCCCCATCGAGGGGCAGACGGCGCCTGCTGTCCTCGCGCTTCAGCAGGCGGGGGCCGATAATCGTGCCCGCACCACCACCGATGAGCTGGCCTATAGCCTCAACGGCACCAATGCGCATTTCGGCACGCCGCAGAACCCACGCGCGCCGCTGAGGTTGCCGGGCGGCTCGAGCGTGGGCTCTGCGGTGGCGGTGGCACGTGGCGAGGCGGAGATCGGTCTGGGCACCGATACCGGCGGCTCCATCCGTGTACCGTCCAGTTACTGCGGGATTTATGGGCTGCGCCCGACGCATGGTCGTATCAGCATGTCGGGGCTAAAGCCGCTGGCGCCGCGCTTTGACACCGTCGGCTGGATGACGCGGGATCTGGCGACGCTGACGCAGGTCAGTGAGGTGCTGATGCCGGCGACGACAGCCACTCGACTGCCTGCTCGTATCATCCTGCTGGTGCCGGAAGGGCTGGCCGCGGGGCCTTATCAGCGCCTGTTGGGGCCGCTGTCCCGGCGCCTTGAGTCGCTCGGCTTTCAGTGCGAGCGGCGCATGCTGAGCCAGGCCTTCATGGCACACGCCAGTGAAGCCTTCCGGATTCTGCAGGGCTGCGAGATTCGGCGTACGCACCAGGCGTGGTTGAGTACGCCGGAGCAGGGGCCCGAATCGCACTGGCCGCGCCTCAACCCGGATATCGCGGCGCGTCTCAAATGGTGCATGACGCTCAGCGATACCGACGAGCAGGCAGCAGAAGCCAAGGCAGATACCATTCGCCGCTGGTATCGCCAGCAGCTGGCAGCCAGTCAGCCGGCCAGTCATCAGGAAGGCAGCGAGGCGCCAGAAGAGGCTGGCAGTCGCGCGTCTCACGCCCAGACCGAAGCCACCAGCGAGGCGGTCTTCGTGCTGCCCACCACGCCGGGCGCCTCACCGCTGCTGGGTGCAAGCCTTGAGGTGATGGAGGCCTATCGTCATCGCCTGATGGGACTCACCGCGCTGGCGGGCTTGAACGGTGCGCCGCAGCTGAGTCTGCCGTGGCTTGCCGACTCGGCGGCACGCCTGCCACAGGAAGCCGCGCCCCCGCCCTGGGGCGTGTCATTGCTGGGCCTGCCGGGTCGCGATGAGAGCCTGCTGGCCTTGGCCCGTATGTTGGAAGACTGACCAGCGCTGCCTTGCATGTGCGATTGCAGACATTGTCTGGAGTTGAACAGAAACGCCGTATCCCGCAAGGGCTGCGGCGTTTCTGGTGCTGGCGCTTGAAGGGGTGGTTCGTCAGCTGGCGGGGGGATAGGGATGTTCGCGCTGCCAATGCTCGGCGATATCGATGCGCCGCGTGATCCATACCTTGTCGTGGGACTGGACGTAGTCGAGGAAGCGTTTCAGCGCCGCGAAGCGTCCCGGGCGGCCGGCGATCCGGCAGTGCAGCCCGACGGAGAGCATCTTGGGCGCGGTGTCGCCCTCGGCGTAGAGCACATCGAAGGCATCGCGCAGGTACTGGAAGAAGTCCTCGCCGCTGTTGAAGCCCTGGGCGCTGGCGAAGCGCATGTCATTGGTGTCCAGGGTGTAGGGAACGACGAGATGCGGCACCTGCTCGCCATTGGCGGTAGTCACCTCCATCCACAGTGGCAGGTCATCGCCGTAGTAATCGCTGTCGTAGGTGAAGCCGCTGTGTTCCACCACCAGACGGCGGGTATTGGGGCTGTCACGTCCGGTATACCAGCCCTGCGGCGCATGGCCGACCAGCTCGCGATAGCTTTCCACCGCGCGTTCCAGGTGGGCGCGCTCATGGACCTCATCCATGTGCTGGTAATGAATCCAGCGCCAGCCGTGACTGGCGATCTCATGGCCATCCTCCAGAAAACGCGCCACCAGATCCGGATGGCGCGCCAGCGCCATGCCGACGCCGAAGACCGTCAGAGGTAACTCGCGGCGCTTGAATTCATCCAGAATCCGCCACACGCCACTGCGCGAGCCGTATTCGTAGATCGACTCCATGCTCATGTGCCGCGCGGGGTAGGCCTCGGCACCGATGATCTCGGAGAGAAACTTCTCGCTCTCGCTATCCCCGTGCAGCAGGCAGTTCTCGCCGCCTTCCTCATAGTTGAGCACAAACTGGACCGCGATCTTCGCGCCACCCGGCCAGTTGGCATGGGGGGGATTGGCACCATAACCGATCAGATCACGCGGATAGTCGTCGCCCCACAGGGCGTTGTCGTTGTCTGGCATCGTGCGGCTTCCTTGCGGGTGGCTAACGAAATGAAGAGCGATATGAATACCCCATCACTCTCCATTGATGTGCAGGCATTGTGCCATCACGGCGCATGGTGGCGTCGTCACGCTTGCATCCCGCATCAATTCGTCGGTGTCCACCAGCGAGGCAGCAACCGTGCGACTTCCGGGCGCATGAAGCGGTCATCGATCAAGTGGATCACGCCCTGATCCTGCTCGCTGCGAATCACTCGGCCGGCAGCCTGCACCACTCTGGTGAGTCCCGGGTACAAATAGGTGCAGTCATCGGCATTCAATGGCTGGATGACCGGGCGAGGTGCGCGCGGATCGTCGTGTGGGTCGCCTTCAGCCTGATTCGGTTGGCTGCGCCGCTGAGCGTCGTTGTTCAGCCACGTGGCCAGACGCTGCTTGAGTGCTTCATTCTCGGGGCTGAAACCGGCCAGACCCAGGGTGGCGATGAAAGCCCCGATCAGCCGCGAGCCGGGCAGATCGATCCCTTCGCCGAAGGCGCCACCCAGCACCGCGAAACCGATGCCTTGTCCCTCGGGCGTGAAGCGCTGAATGAAGCGGGTGCGCTCAGCCTCCGTCATGGCGCGGGTCTGGCGCCATTGGGGAATCTCCGGCGCCAGCTGTTGCAGGGTGCTGGCGACCTGTTCGAGATAGGCGAAACTCGAGAAGAACGCCAGATAATTGCCCGGGCGCTGCCGGTATTGGCGCGCCATCAACTCGGCGATCGGCCGACAGGAGGCGTCGCGATCCCGCAGGCGTGTCGAAAGCCGATGGCGACTGACCTGCACCTGGGTCGCGGTAAAGGGGGAGTCGACACTCAGCCAGACCGCATCGTCCGCCAGACCCAGCAGACGATGGTGATAGGCCGGTGGATTGAGCGTGGCCGAGAACAACAGGGTAGCGTGACTGGCGCGCAGGCGGGGCGCCAACCATGGCGCCGGGCTGACGCAGCGCAGTCGCGGGTGGATCTGGCGCACGCTGCGCCCACGGGCCTTGCGTGGTCGGGTTGCTGTTCCTGCTCCTGCTTCTGCTCCTCCTGCTTCTGCACCTGCATCCGATGCTAAGCCGGAACTCGAGCTTGAATCGCTGGCGAGTGATGTCTGCCGCGCGGGGGGCGTGAAGGCGAGTTCGACCTCGAACAGTGAGTGATCGCCGAAGCCTTCGGAGAGTCGCGCCAGTGTCAGTGCCGCAAAATACGCCTCCATCATCTCTACATCGGTTTCCACACGGCGCCTGGCCGTGGAGGAGGTCGAGCCGGAGACCGTCGTTGCAGTGCCTGTATCCTTGGTAATCGGTGCCGAAGAGGAAGCATCGCTTGCGATCAGACCCAGCTGTTCGGGGGCTTGTGTGGCTGTGACTCTCGCCGGCTGTTGCCTGTCCGCAGCAGGGGATGCGGCCTTGTCAGGCTCTGCCAACCAGTCACCCATTGCACCGGTCCACTGGCTCAAGGCCTTGAGGAAGTCGCCGGGCAGAGCCTCCAGCGCAAGTCGCTGGGCCTTGCGGCCTTCGTCCTTGCTTGTCTGTGTAGCGCCTTCAGTACCCTGCTCGAGCTGCTCCAGCGCGCGCCATTGGCGAGCCAGCGCGCGTGAGGCCGATCGCAGCGGAGCCGGATGGCCCGTGCGGCTCAACTGCTTGAGCAGAAAGTGGAACTGGCGCGCGTCGAGCTCGGTGCTGTACATGCCGCGGGCGCGCTCGATGAGATTGTGGCTCTCATCGACCAGTACCACCGTGCGCCAGTCATTGGCCTGGGTCAGGGCGAACAGCAGCGCATGATTGTCGAAGTAGTGGTTATGGTCGCCGATGATGACATCCGCCCAGCGCGAGAGCTCCTGGGCGAGAAAATAGGGGCAGATGTCATGGGCCAGGGCGTGGCGGCGTGTCGTCGCCAGATTCAGGGGCCGTCGGTCGGCGAGGGCGGCGTCGCGCACCGCGGGCAGGCGATCATAGAACCCGCGCGCCAGCGGGCATGACTCGCCATGACAGGCGAGGGTCGGGTGCTCGCAGGTCTTGCTGCGCGCGCCCAGTTCCAGAATGCGCAGCGGTGTCGTCGGTGTTTTTTCCTGGCCCTCGCTGCCATCAGCGGCTGGTGCCAAGGTGGCCAGCGCATCGAGTGCCAACGCGCGCCCCGGGGTGCGAGCGGTGAGGTAGAAGAGCCTGTCCGTGCCGCTTGCGGGCATCGCGCGCAGTGCCGGATACAGCGTCGCCAGGGTCTTGCCGGTGCCGGTCGGTGCCTCGGCCAGCAGCTCACGGCCGGTCATCACCGCCTTGTAGGCATGCTCGGCCAGCTGGCGTTGCCCGGGGCGCCAGCTCGGCCATGGAAAGGCCAGGCGGCTCAGCGCGCTGTCGCGGGCACTGCGATGAGCCAGCTCATTGGCGGCGAACTCGCTGAAGCGTGCCGCCAGACGTGCCAGCTCCCCCTCCAGCGCCTCACGGCTCCACCAGGCTTCCAGACGCTGCTCATCATGCTGTGCCTTGCGGCTTTTGGGGTCAGCCTGGTCAGGCTGCTCGTCTCGGTCAGCCAAGGCGCCTGCGTCCTGCTCGTTCTGCTCATCCTTGCTGCCCTTGGCGCCCCCGGGCGCATCCGCCGCGATATCCAGATAGACCAGCGCCAGCGTGATGCCTTCGAGGTCTCGGCTGCGACACATCAGTGCGCCGTAGACGCGTGCCTGGGCCCAGTGCAGGGCGCGATGGTGTGCGGGCTGGCGGGAGAGGTCGCCGCGATGGGTCTTGATCTCCTCGAGGCAGTTGCGCTTGGGATCATAGCCATCGGCGCGCCCACGGATGGTCAGGTTGCCGATGTCACCGCTGAGCGAGATCTCGCTTTCATAGTCCTTGCCGCGTCGGCGCACGATACGCTGATGACCACGGATGCCCTGCTGGGCGGTAGGCGATGGCGTGAAGCGCAGATCCAGATCGCCCTCGCGCGCGGCAAAGGCGCACAGTTCACGCACCGCGATCCGGTAGCGTGCGGGCTCAGCGTGGGTCTCGTCCGCCTTGATCATGATGCAGGAGGTGCCTTGTGCTGGGAGCATTCGTCCGCTGAGGCCTCGGTCGCGCTCAGCCACTCGACGCGACACTCCAGCGCCGGCATCGCATGGCGTGCGAACAGGGCCAGCCATTGACGCTGGTTGTCCTGCAGACGGTCAGTGGGCGCCTTGACCTCGATCAGTCGATAACGGTCGCTGCTGTGCTCGGGGAAGAACTGGATCAGGTCTGGCAGGCCGGCGCGATGTTCGCGAGGGTTGGCCAGCAGGTGGCGGAAACAGGCTTCCAGATGCGCGGGCGGAATGCAGTCCAGTGCGTGGTTCAGCAGTTCCTCGCTCAATAGCTCCCAGTGCACGAAGGGTGCCTGAATGCCCTGTTTCTGCTGGTGGCGTTCACGGATCACCTTCCGGTAGCTTTCATCCTTCAGGCGCGCGAAGCAGGCCTCGAAAGCGGCCTGGCGGCGGCTGACGAAGTCAGGACGATAGAGGTCCGCCGGGCCGGTATGGAAGGCGTGGAAGAAGGCCCCCGGCAAGGGGGCGAACAGCGCCTCCCAGCACAGCAGAGTGAAGAGCGCGGGGATCAGGCCATTCTCGACATAGAAGACCGGTGCCTCGGGCGTGGCCAAGGCATGGGCGGCCGCGCGCTCGACGCCGTGGATGCCGGCCGCCGCAGAGGTGGCAAGATCGGGCACCGTGAGGGTGATCTGTGGCGTGGTCGGTGCCTTGGCGCGTCTGGGCGCTGGCAATCCGAGGCCACGACACAGACGCGGCAGGGCGCGTTCGAGTGCCAGCTGCTCGTCCAGCGTGATCTCGGCGCGCGCCAATCGCTCGCTGGCCAGCCCGTGGGCTGTGCTGATATCGCCAGACAGCTCCAGCGCTCTCACCCGGCGCGGCATGGCACGCGGGGCATACGCGGAGTCCTCGAGACAGGCGTACTGGCGGGCAGCCGCCTGATGCCAGCCCTGACGCTCGGCGTCGCGGGCCAGGGAGAAGCGCAGGCGGTCACGCCGCTGTGCCAGCCAGGCATTGGCATGATCATCAATAGCGCGCCCGTCATTGGCATGAGCGTCAGTGAGCTGATGAGGCGCGGACGGCTCAGCGGGGATCTCATCTGACGCTGCAGACGGCGTCGCATCCAGCGCTGCGACGATGCGCTGCCAGTGCAGCTCAAGCTCAGCGTTCGCCGTGCGGCCCAGCCGCTCGCGGGCTTGCTGCCAGTCCTCACGCAGCTGCTCCAGGGCCAGATAACGATCCACCTCCCAGCGATGGGTGAAGGCGCGAGAGGCCGGCGACAGGGCGACCGTCTCGCAACGCAGCAGGCCCAGCTCGCTGAGTACGAAGTCCGACAGATTCTGGCGCAGGTTGCCGAAGAACATCAGGCTCAGGCGCCGCGACAGCTCACCCAGCCCGACACTCAAGGTGTCGGCGGCAGGGTCGTTCAACCAGGCTGGCAGTGGCCGTGGCGTGACGTCGCCCAGCAGCTCGCTGAGGGCATCATGCATGCGGCGCTTGGGTGTACTTCTGTGCAGCTCGGGAAAGGCTGCCCGGAGGCGCGGCAAGGTCACCAGCGCCAGCATCTCGTCCAGCGTCAGATCGGCATTGTGGCGGCACAGACCGTCAGGCGTGGCACTGTCGGCGAGCGGTGTGATCAATGGCTGGCTTGCCGCCTCGATCGCACCGATCTCGGCATAGTGCAGCTGTGAGCGCTCGAAATGATCGCCCTTGCGCATCAGCAGTCGCACCAGCAAGGCCCGCGACGCATCCGGCAGACGCGTGATGGCGTCCACCGTGGCACGCTCCGTCTCTGTCAGCAGATCGGCGTGACACTGGCAGACCCAGTCGAGCAGGGTGTCGAAGTTGGCCAGGTAGTAGCGTGGATTGTCGAGGGGAGCGGCTTGCATGGCGACCTGTCGAAGTGGCGGGCAGTGCAGCGGTTTGCCCGAAAGCATGGGGTTATATACAGTATATGGCCATCTATCGTGCTGCAATCTCTTGCAAAGCCTGTCACGAGTCACCACCTGACCGTCATCCAGTGATAAAATCGTTTCATCTGCATGTCTTGAAAGCTTCATGACACGACAGGTGGGCAGGTGTGACAGCGCGCCGACCGCGATTCCTCCCCTCGGAGGCATTTCCGCGATGGTTCAGGATGGGCCATCGATCATCATTCAAGCAGGGCAGGAAGGCAGTCCATGTTTCTTGATCAGTTTCACCGGGTCGAAGATGGCCGCGTGCGGATCACCGCCGAGCAGGCAAGTCGTTTCGCCAAGCAGATGGCGGGGGATTACAACCCCATTCATGACCCGGACGCGCGACGCTTCTGTGTGCCCGGCGATCTGCTGTTCTCCCTGTTGCTGGCGAAGTTCGGTCTGTCGCAGTGCATGACCATCCGTTTCTGCGGCATGGTCGGCAACGATGTGCCCTTGATCTTCGAAGCGCTGGACGCCCCCGACGAGAATGGCGTGTCCCTGCTGGTGCGCGATGAAGCCGGCAAGGTCTATCTGACGGTCGAGCGCAGCGGCGATACCACCCATGACGAGGAAGTGGTCGCCAATTTCACCCGCCAGTACATCGCCTTCTCCGGGCGCAACTTCCCGCACTTCCTGCAGCCGTTGATGCTGGAGAAGGGCGTGATGTTCAACCCGGCGCGCCCGCTGGTGATCTACGACAGCATGGGCTTCTGCTTCGAGCGTCTGGATATCGCCGACCTGCACCTCGATTTCGTGGGGTCCTCGCTCGAGGTCAACGGCAAGCGTGGCGATACCCTGCTCGAGTTCAGCATCCATGATGGTGAGCAATGCATCGGCAGTGGCTCCAAGAAGCTGGTCGTCAGCGGTCTGCGCGATTACTGCGCCGAGACCATGGATGCGTTCGTGGAGTCCTTCGAGGCGCTCAAGCGCGAAGCCGAAGCCTGAGATAGCCGGTCAGTCTGACGCTTGTCGCCAGACGCCCCGCGCATGAGTCGGCAGTCATGCAGACGCCCGCCAGAGAATTCTCTGGCGGGCGTCTTGGCATCTGAATTTCACAACGCTGAATGTCACACCGCTTGTGAAGCGTCGCTGGAAGTCGCCGGTTGTCATTCACCGCCAACTGGCCGGCTCACCGTGTGACCGTCTAACCACGCTCAGCGCTTGATGCTGATCGGCGCCAGTGCATCGCCCTGGGGCGTGATGCGCCCGATGATAGCGCTGGCGTGATAGCCGGCGGCCTTGAGCGCGGCCAGGCAGGCCTCGGCCTCTTCGGCCGGCACACTGGCCAGCAGGCCACCGGCGGTCTGCGGATCGAACAGTAGCGGATAGCGCGGGTGATCGATGACGCCGGCCTGATCCTTCAGGGCACGCTTGAGGCGCAGATTGGCCGGTTGCAGCGAGCTGACCACGCCGCGGGCGACACAGTCCTCGGCGCCTTCGAGCACCGGCAGGGCATCGATCTCGAGTTCGGCATCCATGCCGCTGGCACGGGTCATCTCCACCAGATGGCCGAGCAGGCCGAAGCCGGTGACATCCGTGGAGGCGCTCGCCTGATGTGCGCGCAGAATATCCGCCGCGCGCTGGCTGGATTGCTGCATGCTGTTGAGCGCGGCGTCGATCCAGCGGCCGCGGGCTTCCAGGCGTGCGTGCGCCGCCAACAGCGTGCCGGTGCCGATGGCCTTGGTGAGCAGCAGCACATCGCCCGGTTGCATGCCGCCCTTGCAGGTAACGCCGGCCAGACTCTCCTCCACCAGACCATTGAGCGCGAAGCCCAGCGCCAGCTCCTGACCTTCGCCGGTGTGGCCGCCGACCAGACTGCAGCCTGCCTCGTTGAGCACCTCGGTCGCGCCCTGCATCAGCTCGCGCACCAGCGGTTCGACCTTGCGCTCGACTCCTTGCGGCACCGTGGCGACGGCGGTGGCGGTATGGGGTGTCGCGCCCATGGCGTAGAGATCGCCCAGGGCATGATTGGCGGCGATGCGCCCGAACAGGTAAGGGTCATCGATGAAGGCGCGGAAGAAGTCGACGCTGTGTACCAGTGCCTGACCCTCGGGCACTCGCACGATGGCGGCATCGTCGGGGGCATGTAGCCCGACCAGCACGTCCGGGTTCTCGCGTGGGGCAAGGCTCTGAAGCGCTCGGGAGAGCACGCTGGCACCGACCTTGGCGCCACAGCCGCCACAGCGCATCGCCAGAGCGGACAGGGCCTGATGTGCCTCCTGCTCATCCAGCTCGGCGGTCAGGCGCGGGTGGAGCCTGCCATCGCCGCCCTTGAGCGTCTGCCAGGCAGCGCTGATACGCTGGTGCACTCCGGCAAGGCCGCCGGTGGCCGTGGTGTCCTGCATGCTGGGCAGTTCATTGAAGCGTGCCATGAACTGGCGATCGATATGGTCCTTCCAGCGCCACAGCCACGGGCGCAGACGTGGCGCGACCACCCCCAGCTTGCCGCGTGAGGCGATGGCGTCGCGATCCCCGGTGCTGATCAGCGCCAGCCAGCGCGACTGCGGGATATGGTTCTTGAGCGGCTCGCCGCGCACGGCCCGTCGCAGGTTGTCGGCCAGTGGTCGCGCCTGACGCACGGCAAACACGCCGGCCTTTTCGCGGGGATGATTCAGCTGATGCGCGATATCGCCCGCGGCGAAGATGGCGTCATCCTCAAGCGTCTGCAGGCTATCGCGCACCTTGAGGAAGCCATCCTCATCGAGGCTCAGTCCGGTCTTCTCCAGCCAGCGCGCGCCCCCGGCGCGTGTCACCCAGATGGCCTCATCGGCTTGATGGCGGGTGCCACTGGCGCTGATCAGCAGCCGCTGTGAGGACGTCGTGGAGGATTCGACAGCGGTGATCTCCTCACCGAAATGCACCTGGATACCGCGCTCGTGCAGGGTAGTGGCAAGCGCCTCGCTGACCGTGTGCGCATGGGTGGGCAACAGACGCTGACCGCGGGTGATCAGCATCAGGTTCGGCTTGAGCGCATCAGGCAACTCGGTGGCGAGGCGCTGTTGGATGGCCAGTAGCAGCTCGACCCCGCCGGCACCGCCGCCGACCAGCACGATATCGAGCGGGCGCTCGGCGCTTCTGGCGCGCTCGAGCAGACTCAGCCAGCGCTGCTGGAAGGTGCTGATCGGCTTGACCGCCACCACGGGGGCGTCTGCGACTTCAGGATCACCGATACCATCGATGTGGGACAGGCGAGGCGTGGAACCGATATTGATCGACAGCAGGTCGTAGTCCACCGCCGGGCGCTCGGCGCAGATCACGCGGCGTTCACGGCGGTCGATGTCGATCACCTGATCGCGATAGAAGCGGGCGCCGGCGAACTGACACAGCCGGCGCAGGTCGATATGCACATCGTCGAACGTATAATGACCGGCGACGTAGCCCGGCAACATGCCGGAGTAGGGCGTGTCGGTGTCGCGACAGATGACGGTCAAGCGGACACCGGGCTCTGGCTGCATGGCAAATCGCATCAGCACGCCGACGTGGCTGTGCCCACCGCCGATCAGGACGATATCGCGCACGATGGGTGCTTTGACTGGCATGGAGGCGGACGGCATCGTGAATCTCGATAATCAGTAAAATAGGGAAACAGGAGCACAAGAATGCAGAGCCTGGGTGTGACAGATCAGACCGGCGACAGAATGCGCAAAGGCCGGAGTCTAGCAACTTGAACTTCCTCGGTCATGCACGCCTGAGCCTTTCGGGCAGCGATAACTACCTGTTTGGCAACCTGATTGCTGATGGCGTGCGCGGCAGTGACCTGAGCGACTGGCCGCACGAAGTGGAGGCGGGCATCCGTTTCCATCGCCGCTGTGATGCGGTGATCGATGCCCACCCCGAGACGCGCTGGCTGCTGACGCAGGTGCCACCCACATCGCGACGCGTGGCCGGCATCGCCTTCGACATGATGTGGGATCATCTGCTGGCCGCCGACATGCAGGATGACGATATCCAGCGCCTCTATCGCTTGCTGGCACGCGAGGAGGTGCCAGCACGGCTGGCGAGCCTGATCGAGTGGATTCAGGTGCGCGATGCACTCAGGCGCTATCGAGAGCTGGACTTCACGCTCGCGACGATTGCCAGCATCGGCGAGCGCATGGTGGCCAGACGTCGGTCACGCAATGGCGGTCGTTCGAGCGGCGTGGAAGGTACGCACGGACAGCGAGTTCTGGATGCAGACGCCAATCCGCTGGCGGACATGACGCCGTGGCTGGCGGATAACCGCGCGATGCTCGAGGACAGCTTCGCGCGGTTGTGGCCGGACATGCTGGCATTGCGCCAGCCGCCCGCTATCTGACGATCAGGTTTGCGCTCAGCGCAGCTCCAGTCGTGTGAAGGGCCTCAGGAGATACGAGAGCACGCTGCGCTCACCGGTCTCGATGTCGACCGTGGCGACCATGCCCGGCTTGATCGGCAGCGTCTCGCCGTTGTGCTCAAGCGCCGCGGTCTCGCTGCTGACCAGCACGCGATAGTAGCTTTCCTCGCCGCGTGGTGTTTCCTCCTCCAGGGTGTCCGAGCTGATGCGCTCGACCTTGCCTTCCAGCGTGCCGTAGACCGCATAGTCGTAGGCGCTGATGCGGATCGTCGCCGGCATGCCCGGGGCGATGAAGGCGACATCCTGCGGGCGGATGCGCGTCTCGAACACCAGAGTGTCCTCCAGCGGCGTGATCTGCATGATCTCCTCGCCGGGCGGAATCACCCCACCGCGCGTGGTGATGGCGATGTTGTTGACCACCCCGCGAACCGGCGAGAGCAGCCGGGTACGGTCCAGCTGGTCGCGGCGCTGCACGCTGGTTTCCTCGAGGGCGGCCAGTTCGGACTTCTTGTCGGCAAGCTCGGCGTAGGCATCCTGCAGATAGGTGTTGCGGATCTCTGCCTGACGGCCCTTGAGCTCTGCGATCTCGCGATCCAGTTTGAGCATTTCCATTTCCCCCACGGCACGCCGCTTGACCAGCGGACGAATCATCGCAAGTTGACGCTGGGCCGCACTGATTTCCTTGCTGACCGCATTCAGGGCGCTGTCACGCTTCTTGCGCCGGGCCGTGAACAGCTCGCGCTCGGTGGCGGTCAGTGCCTCGTTGTCACGCACTTCCTTGGGGAACTCGATGCTCGACTTGTCCAGCACCTCGGCCTCCAGACGAGCGATGGTGGCGCGCAGCGCCTGCGCCTGACTCAGTGATTCCATGTAGGCCGAGCGGAAGCGGGTCTCGTCGATGGCGGCCAATAGCTGACCGGCCTCGACGATCTCGCCCTCGCTGACCATCACTTCATCCAGGATGCCGCCCTCGAGGCTCTGGATGGTCTGCTGGCGCGAGGAGGGGATGACCTTGGCTTCGCCACGCGCCACTTCGTTGACCTCGGCCCAGCTCGACCAGGCGATGAACAGCGCGATGACCAGGAAGCTGGCCCATAGCAGCGGACGCGACCAGTGGCTTTCCAGCGTCTGGTCCGGCGCGCCCAGCTCGCGTTTGATGAGTTCGGAATCGAAACGCTGGCTCATGAGGCCTCCTGGCGCTGACGGGATGCGGAGGTGGCCGGTGTCTTGCCGGCCGATTGTCTGGCCATGATCTGATCCAGCGGGCCGTCCATGACACGCTTGCCGTGGCGCAGCACCAAGGCGCGTTCGACCCAGCCGAGCAGCGACTTGCGGTGCGTGGCCAGCACCAGGGTGCGGCCGGGAAGCCAGGTAGCGAGCGTCTTGATGACGTGCTGCTCGGTGGCCTGGTCCAGCGAGGCGGTGGGCTCATCCAGCAGCACCACGACCGGGTCCTGCAGCACCAGGCGGGCAAGGCCGAGGCTCTGACGCTGGCCACCGGACAGGCTGTGGCGATCATGCAGCATCATGTCCAGCCCCAGCGGGTGGCGGCGCACGAAATCGCCCAGCCCGGTCATCTCGATGACCTCCAGCAGGCGCATGTCGCTGACATCCCGCCCGTCGATGCACAGGTTGTCGCGCAGCGTGCCGCTGAACAGGCTGATGTCCTGCGGCAGATAGCCAATGGCGCGCTGACGATCGGCAGGGTCGATCTGACTCAGGGCGAGATTGTCGAGGGTCAGCTCGCCACTGGTGGGCGTGAAGTAGCCGGCCAGCAGACGCAGCAGGGTGCTCTTGCCGGCGCCGTTGCCCCCTAGCAGGGCGATGTGCTCGCCGGGTGCGATGCTCAGGCGGTCCAGCGCCAGGGCCTCCGGGGCTTCCTCATCGTAGCGCCAGTGCAGATTCTCGGCCTGGTAGTGACCGCGTGCTTGGGCGAGGCGCGCGAAGCGACGATCGCTGGGACGCTCGATATCGGTCTCCATCAGCGCATCCAGTCCTTCCTTGGCGACCTTGACGTGCTGCCAGCGGCTCAGCAATGCGCTGATCTGCAGGGTCGGGCCGATGGCCCGCGACGACAGGATCGAGCAGGCGATCAGCGCACCGACGCTCAACTCGCCGGCCATGATCAGGTAGACCCCGGCAATGATGACGCCGACATAGGCCAGCTGCTGCATGCCGGTGCCCCAGCTGGTCAGCCAGGCGACGGCGTGGCGGAAGGTGACGCCACGGTGGGTCTGCTCGGAGGTCAGGCGCTGCCACTGACGGCTGGCATGGCCCTCGGCGCGACAGGCCTTGAGGTTCTCGAGGTTGTCGAGGGTTTCGAGCAACACGCCATTCTTGACCGCGGATTCGCGCATGCCCTCACGGGACAGACGCGACAGCCACGGTTGCGCCAGCAGCACGGGAATCAGCATCAACACGATGGCCGCCACCGGCACCCAGACCACCGGGCCGCCCAGCAGGGCGATCAGCCCCAGGAACAGCAGCGCGAAGGGCAGGTCACCACAGGCGCCGAGGGTCGAGGCGGTGAAGAACTCGCGAATGGCGTCGAAGTCACGAATCTGGCTGGCCATCGCACCGGTCGAGCGCGGCTTGGCGGCCAGGCGCATCTGCACGGCGTGACGGAAGATGTGATCGTTGAGTTCGAGGTCAATCTTCTTGCCCGAGTTCTCGATCAGCTGCGCCCGTAAGGCGCGCAACAAGGCTTCCAGCCCGATGGCGAGCATCACGCCGATGCCCAGCGCCCACAGCGTATCGACGGCACTGGTCGGCACCACCCGGTCATAGACCTGCATCGCGAACAGGGCTGTCGCCACGGCCAGCAGGGCGGCAAGCGAGGAGGACAGTGCGACCTCGGCAAAGACGCGCCAATGTGACTTGAGCCGTGAGGTCAGCCAGTGCCCCTTCCGGGTCTGGCTGTAGCCTTCCGCGCGCTCCAGCGAGATCTCGCCATGTGCAAACAGCGCAATGCCGGCGTAGACGGCAGCCAGCGCGTCCTGTGGCAGCCAGTAGGCGCCACCGGACAGTGGGTCGAGCAGCTTGTAGCCGGGGCCGCTGGGGGCGGTATCCAAGTCATCGCCTGCCTGGGTGTCGCTCGTGTCGCTGCCCGGCTCACTTCTCGTGTCGGTAGCCGACTCGCTGCTCGATCCCGTGCTCGACTCGGCAGGCCACTGATGCGCGGCCTCATGGGACAGCAACACGCGACTGCTGCCGTCTTCCAGCAGCACGACACAGGGCATCAGACTTTCGGGAATCTCGCTGAGAGGTGCCTGACTCAAACGCGCGGCGATACCCTGGCGCGAGAGGGCTTGCTCCAGATCCTGCGGCGCCAGTTCACCCTTGGTGAGTGGCATGCCATGTCGCAGGCGCTCGAGATCGATGCCGTGGCCCTGCAGACGCAGCAACTGGCGAACGCTCTCCAGCAATGGGTCGGGGTGCGATGCCGCCGTGGCCGAGGAGGCAGTGGTCTGTGGGGCGCTCATGGGCTGACTCCCTGGCTGGCATGGTGATGAGAGTGGGGCAGCGAGGTATGCGCCGTCTCTGGCGGGGTGGCAGCGGCGTCGGCCCGATAGGGCGAGGTGACCAGCGGCAGGGCACCCAGCTGGGTCGCCAGGTCATATTGATCGGTGAGCAGCTGGGTGTTGAGCTCGATCATCTGGCGCCGTGCGGCGAAGATCTCGCGCTCGATGGTCAGCAGATCCTCGATATTGCGCGAGCCGGTGATGAACTGGTCCCGATAGCTGCTGCGCAGGCGTTCGCCACTGCGCGCCTGCTGATCCAGCGCCTTGATACGTGCCTCGACCGCGGGCTGACTGGCCGACAGACGCTGGATCTGGCGGCGTAGCTCGCGGGCGGTGGAGGCGGTCTCGAACTGGGCGGCGGTCAGGCGTGCGCGGTCCGCTTCGGGTTGGCGCAACGGCGTCAGTCCCTGGAAGACCGGGGCCTCGATGCGCAGGCCGATGCTTGAGTCGCTGACCATGTCGTCGTTCGACTCATAGCGTGAGCTGGTCGCCTCCAGACGCAGTTCCGGCCAGCGCTCGGCCTTGCTCAGGCTCAGGGCGTGGCGCGCGGCATTCTGCTGACTGACATGACTGCGATAGGCCGGCGCGTTGGTGATGGCGGCATCGGTGGTGGCAGGGTCACGGGCCAGATCCGCCACGAGCGGCAGAGGTGGCGGGGCGCTCAGGGCAACACCCCTGAAGGAGCGGCCGCTGAGTATCTCGAGCTCCTGACGGGCGGTGTCGGCATCGCCCTGCAGACGTGCCAGCCATTCGCGGGCACTGGCGAGGTCCACGGCCGCGCGGTCCAGCTCGACGCGGTCACCGTAGCCCGAGAAGGTGCGGTCATTGGCCAGGGTCTCGAGGCTTTCCAGCTTCTCGATGTAATCGCGTACGCGGCGCGTCATGGCGCGGTTGGCTCCGAGATCGATATAGGCGGTAATCGCCTCCTGTGCGACTTCCATGCGGGTCTGATCCAGAGTGTCACGCTCGACATCCCGCTCTGCCTTGCGCTGCTCGACTTCGGCCTCCACCTGGCCCCAGTCGTACAGCATCTGGCTCAGGGTGAGCCGGTAGCCGCCTTCGGTGAAGTTGTCCTCGGTGCCGACACTGCTCTCCAGGCGCGGCCAATAGCCATCCTCGGCGATCTCGATCTCTGTCCCTGAGGCACGCACATTGGCCTGAGCGGCCTCGATGCGAGGGTCATGGGCAAGTACATCGCTCAGCACGGCGGCAAGATCGCGATTCGTCTGGGCAGTGGCCGGGAGTGATGCTGAAAGCCCGGCCGAGATGACACAGATGGCGACGCAACGTTTCGTCGCTGGCATGCGCGGCAGTGTTGCCTGTCTGTGGGCAGACGGGCAACGAAATAGGGTGGGCATCATGTGACTCCTTGTCTTCAGTGTGTCCTCTGAAGTGCTGCGTCGTCCTGACGCTCGAGTGTTTCTGAATCATGCTGATCATCAAGGAAGGTGCCCCTTGCGGGGCACCTGGATCAGGCTTATCCGTTGCTGGTATTCACGGTCACGTCTTGATCGATATACAGCGTTGCCTCACCAAGCTGATAAGTATCATACGTCGTGCCGTTGAACTCGGTCGTTGTCGCGGAGGATGTTGCCCCAGCCGCTTCCACGCTATCGCCTTCATCGCCATCGATGTACAGCTCGTTATCACCATCGGTGAGGTTCAATACCGTATCGGCATCGACTTTCAGGCTAGTGCCGGTCTCGCTGCTGGCCGAGATATCGAGCACTTCGATGTTGGTCATGACACTGGGCTCAGCCTGGGCGGACAAGGCGACGAGATCGATGCCTTTTCCTGTGCCATCGAAGCTGACGGTATCGATGTCAGCGCCACCCTCGATGGTGAAGTCCAGGCTGGAAGTGACGATAAGGTCATCACCCCCGCCACCATCGAAGGTGTTGCTGCCCGAATCGCCAATCAGCAGGTCATCTCCCGCATTGCCGACCAGGGAGTCATCCCCCTCGCCCCCTCGAATGACATCATCAAAGCTACTGCCGATGAGAGAGTCATTGCCGGAAAGGCCGAATATGGTGCTTCCTTCGAGGTTAGCTGAAATATCGATTTCATCATTGGTCAGCAGGCTGCCAATAAAGGTGTTGCTCTCGTTGATACCCGAGAACAAGGGGTCATTACCATCGAGCAGCTCCACACCTGCCAAAGAGGAGATGCCATCCGTGGTGCTGGCATCGTAGGCATCGGTTGCCGTGATGCTATAGGCATCAAGTAGATCGATGTCCAGCAAGTTGTATTCGGCAGCACCGCCATCATCAAATCCGATAGTCGCCAAGAATTGAGTGAGCGCCAAGTTGTCGATATTTCCACCATCAGTCGCGGTAATGGTCAGCTCCGCGGTAGTGGCGAGTGTCCCGATGATCCCGCCATTGCTACTTGTAACTGATAGACCAAGCGAAGTTGCCAAGTCGTTGTCCCAAGTGAATTGAGGATCAGTGAGCAAACCGCTCAGTGCACTGACATCCACAACTGCAGCGTAGTTGATCACGACTGCGCGCAGGTTGTTGTCGGGGTCTGCGACGAAGACCTTGTTGTTGGAAAGGTCAATCAGATCGAGTGCCTCGAGACCGACCAGGCCCAACAGCTCAGAATCCTGCAGGGTGACCATAGGGGCGGTATTGGAGACCGCATCCAGGCTTTCCTCGCCGACGAAGGTGACTTCGCCCGTCGTCGTATCCCCATCTCCATCCACGACCGTGACACTGACATCAGACTCATTGACCTCCGTGCCCACCAACAACTGCTCGCCGCTGATGAGGGAATCAATGACCTCACTGCTCGTCAAGGTGCCACCTTCGGTCAGGTCGAGGCCATTGATGTTGATGACCTGATTGGCTGACGTGGCAGGGTCAGCGGTCAATCCACCCTCTGTGTTGAGATAGAGGACGGTAGTATCAGTTGCCGAAACATATTCGGCACTGATATAGCCCGCAAGATTGTTGGTGGCGCTATCGATGTAATAGGCCCCGTTGAGCATATCGCGCAGATCAAGAATGTCTCCCGATCCGGCGCCACCATTATTGAAGTTGAGCACGGTGTCTGTTGCCGCAGCAGCGACAGTGCCCTCATCACCAGCTTCCCAGCGAATGACGTCGACGCCTGCTCCGCCATTCAAGCTGTCATTACCTAAACCGCCGATCAGCAAGTCGCTGCCAGCCGCACCATTCAGGGTGTCAACGCCACTACCACCACGCAGGATATTGCTTCCGCTTCCACCATTCAGTGTGTCATTACCGGCGTATCCATAGAGGTTGGAGCCTGCCTGTGAAGCGTTAACAGAGTCGTTTCCAGTAGTCCCTTCATCTACAGGAATCTCATAGTCATCTACAAGGAGATCCACATTGGCCAATGAAGCATCTGTGTCAGATGAGGTTGCACCGAGTGAGTCGGTTGCATAAATAGTGGTACTGCTCAGGATGGAATCGGCAATGGAGTCCAAGTCAAGTAAAGCTAGGATTGTAGGCAATACTCCTGGAGCAGTAACTGTGAAATCTATACTAGCCAATAGCTCATTGATTTCGAGGTTGGTTATTTCGCTACCATCATTTTTAGTGATGGTGATTGTTTGCACTGTCTCCCCTGGGGATGAAGCTTGTACATCCAGCCCTAATTCAGATGCTATCTCTTCGCTATAGCTCCAGCTGCTATTGCCAAGCAAAGTGTTGACAAGCCCGGAAACGATGGTATCCGTAAGTAATACGCTCACAATTCCATCAAGGTATGCAGTAATGGTATCAACTAAATTGCCTGATGTAATAGTTATAGAGAACACATTGTTCTCAGCATCGTAGACACTATAGAGCTGGTCATTGCTCAAGGTCACGATATCAAGAACATTGACGCCGACGAGGCCTAGCACACCATCGCTTTCAGTCAGATTGGCTTGCGGGCGTGTATTGGCCTCCTCTGTTGCGCTGAACTGGCCTTGGTGGCTGTAGCTATAGTTCCCTGAGTCGATATTCAGGCTGAAGGATTCACCGGACAGCGTTTCGACCGCCAGAATGCCATCGACGATGCTGACAATACCGCCAGCCTCCAGGCCAATCTCGGTTGAGGTGCCGGTCACGTCCGCGTAGGTGCCATCATCAGAGACAGTAAATGTCAGACCCTTGAAGGTGAAGGACTGTACCTGCCCATTTGCCGCATCAGCCCCAAATCCGAAGTCGCCCTCACCATCGAAGATGGAGCCGGTGTAATGCGTGTTCGAGCTCAGTGACTCCACGATGGTACTTGCCGCAATCGTCGGTACATCATCAGTGATATCGATGTTCAAGGTACTGCTGGTGCTCGACGCACCGTCGGTCAGAGTGACTAGCACATCCACCGTGGATGACTCGGCATCCACCTGATCAATATTGCCGAGCAGTTCTGCGCTGTAGATAACTTCCGAGCCATCCTCGGTGACGGAAACGACCATGACGGACGTCGCTGCAGCGTTGTCGACATCACTTGCCAGTGTGAGCGTGCGTCCTTCATCCGTGACAACCCAATCAAGCGCCTGGCCGTTGCTGGTGAGCGACTCGGTGGAGCTGAGTGAGAGTGTTGCCTCACCGCTGGTATCAGCGAATGCCGGCGTGCTGGCGACAGCACCTGCCACAGAGGCGATCAGCGCTTCCGAGATCGTCAGACGGTTGGCATTGCCCAGATCGAGGAAATCGTCGCTCAGCTTGGTCGCCGTATCGGTCACGGCGGCCACATTCTCGTTACCTGCATCGTCCGTCACGGTCATGGTCACGGTCAGCAGTCCCTCTGCCAGACTGGTGAGATCGACGCCTGACACAGTCACTTCGCCCGCCGCCGAGACAGTGATGTTCTCGGTCGGGACGGTGACGGAGCCATTGTCGGTATCGGTGATCACGATCGTGAGATTGCTGCTGGTCAAGCCAGCTTCGACAGTGCCTTCGAATGTCACATCTGTCGCTTCTGCAGCGTTGAGGTCATCCCCATCTGAATCCGTGAAGTTGATGACGCTCCCTGACGGAGCAGTCGTATCGATGACGATGTCTTGACTCTCGATGGCGCCATCGTTACCGGCGGCGTCCTGCACCTTGAGCTGCACGGTGGCAGAGGTGGTGAGGTCGGTATCTACGTAGCTGACGGCAGTACCGATCACGCTGTCGGTGATGTCTACCCAAGTGGTGCCATCGGTGCTGTAGAGCAGAGTTTCCCCGGTGGCGAGCTCGGTACTCAGCGTAGCGGTAACGGTCAGACCATCATCGTCATTGGTGATGAAATCATCGGCTGCGAGGCCAGTATCATCACTGATGGAGTCGATGGTGATAGTCGTTGTGGGGGCAGTGGCATCTATGGTCACTGTACCCAGATTGACTTCATTGCTGACGTTGCCTGCGGCGTCAGTAATGACAGCTGAGGCGTTGTAGCTACTGCCATCGGTCAACGTGTCAGCCGGGATGGTCACAGCCACAGTGCCTGCGTCGATATCCGTTTCATCCAGCTCCACATCAGCAGTAATCACATTGACCGCATCATCTGTGTCAACCAAGGTGACCGTGGCCGTATCCCCTGCGACGGTATCCGCACTGAGCGCGACCTCGGCTTGCAGCCCATCTGCCAGCTCATCGATATTTACGCCATTGAGGGCTTCACCAATCACTAGTGACGGAGGTGCGCCCGGCGCTGTGTTATCAACCGTCACAGCGCCCAGGTTCACGGCGTCGCTGACGTTGCCGGCGACATCGGTCTGACGAATCTGCACAACACCATCGGCATAGACACCTTCCTCCAGTGTGAAGGTGGTGCCAGTGCCATCGATCCAGGTGCTGCCGCCGTCGAGGGAGTACTCCCAGGTCGCCCCAGTCTCGAGGCCACTGACTGTGACCTCACCATTGCTGGTGATGCCGTCGGCATCGAGCGTGTCGGTGGTCAACGCGACGGCCGGATCAGCGATGGTGGTATCGATCGTCACTGCGCCGAGGCTGGCCTCACTGCTGACGTTGCCGGCCACATCGGTCTGACGGACCTGCACAACGCCATCGGCATAGCTGCCTTCAGCGAGGGTGAAGGTGGTGCCGGTGCCAGCATCCCAGATGCTGCCGCCGTCGAGGGAATACTCCCAGGTCGCGTCGGTCTCGAGGCCACTGACGGTGACCTCGCCATTGCTGGTGATGCCGTCGGCGTCGAGCGTGTCGGTGGTCAGCGCGAGGCTCGGAGCGTCAGGCGCCGTGAGATCACTGGTGGTGGTGCCGTCGGTCTCGAACGTATTGCCCGCCACATCGGTCACGGTCATCGAGACGGTGAGGGCGCCCTCAGTGAGCCCGGAAGTTGCGGTGCTCAGGTCCAGACCGGTGACGGACAGATTGCCGTCACCGTCGACCGTGATATCAGTCGTGGGGACGGTGATCTCGTTGGCCGGATCGGCGCTGTCAGTGATGGTGATCACGACATTGCTGCTGTCGAGACCGGCCTCGATGCTGCCAGTCAGGTCGACGGCGCTGATGTCTGCCAGATTGAGCAGGCCATCGTCACCATCGACGAAGGCGATGCTGCCCGTCGGGGCGGTCGCATCGATCGTCACCGCTCCGAGGCTGGCCTCATTGCTGACGTTGCCGGCCACATCGGTCTGACGGACCTGCACAACGCCATCGGCATAGCTGCCTTCAGCGAGGGTGAAGGTGGTGCCGGTGCCAGCATCCCAGGTGCTGCCGCCGTCGAGGGAATACTCCCAGGTCGCGTCGGTCTCGAGGCCACTGACGGTGACCTCACCATTGCTGGTGATGCCGTCGTCGGTGATGTTGGTGTCGGTGGTGAGCGCAAGGCTCGGAGCGTCAGGCACCGTGAGGTCACTGGTGGTGGTGCCGTCGGTCTCGAACGTATTGCCCGCCACATCGGTCACGGTCATCGAGACGGTGAGGGCGCCCTCAGTGAGCCCGGAAGTTGCGGTGCTCAGGTCCAGACCGGTGACGGACAGATTGCCGTCACCGTCGACCG
>NZ_JAMXRV010000011.1:0-113429 GCF_024124625.1 Cobetia sp. Dlab-2-AX
AATTGTCAATCGATGGTTTCGAAGCGGACTTCAAAAACATCAAGCAAAACAATCACCTGCAAACCTCTTTCACCGCTGGTGACGCCATGCGTCCCCGGCAGCGGATGCGTACTTTACGCAGGAATCGCCGTGAGGGCAAGGGCTTTTTGAAGAGATTGTCATTCTCGGGACATACGGGTGACATCTCTGAAATGCCTTTCTCTTCTCTCCTCATTCTGCTTCTCTTTTCTTCTTATCCTCGTCTTGCCGTTGCTTGCTGACATCTTCCCCCGGCCAGAAACACATTCGGCCCCGCCAGGAATGGCGGGGCCGAATATCGATCATCACACTGCTGACAGCTGACGCCTACTTGTTTCCGCGCAGCTTGCGACCCAGCGCCATGATCGGGCCACTGGCGACATAGCAACCGAACAGGCCCAGCAGCATCACGGACGGCTCCAGCGAGATGACCACGAAGGCCAGCACGATGGCGAGCAGCGCCACAAAGGGCACCGGCCCCTTGAGGTCGATCTCCTTGAAGCTGTAGTAGCGAATGTTCGACACCATGAGGATACCGGCAGCCGCAACCACGAAGACCATCAGCGACTTGAAGGCGAAGGTCTCGGCGTCGAAATTGTGCATGGTCCACACGCAGCCGGCCACAAGTGCCGCCGCTGCCGGGCTCGGCAGGCCGATGAACCACTTCTTGTCGGTGGAGCCGATCTGGACGTTGAAGCGTGCCAGACGCAGCGCAGCACCCGCCACGTAGACGAAGGCGGCGATCCAACCGATCTTGCCGACGTCCTGAAGAATCCAGCTGAAGGTGACCAGCGCCGGCGCTACACCGAAGGACAGCATGTCCGCGAGGCTGTCGTACTCGGCACCGAAGGCACTCTGGGTGTTGGTCAGGCGAGCTACACGACCGTCCAGACCGTCGAGCACCATCGAGACGAAGATGGCGATGGAGGCGTTGGCAAATTCCCCGTTCAGCGCACACACCACGGCGAAGAAGCCGGAGAACAGCGCCGAGGTAGTGAACAGGTTGGGCAGCAGGTAGATGCCACGCCGGCGAACGGGCTTGCCGTCCTCGATGGCCTCTTCCACGACTTCACTGTCGTCGGTGAACTCCTCCACCACCTTGTCCAGCACTGAGCTGCTACGGCGCGCCTCTGCTTCGGCGCCGCCTTCTACTCCGGGATGTCGATTTTCGTCAGTCATGGGATTCCTTGCATAATGCCTCATCGTGGCAGGGTAGCCACATTCTACACCTGCCAGTGAGCGCGAATAGTGGTGACACCCTAGCGACCTCACCGTCGACTGTCACTCCCTCCCCCATTCGATAGCGCTTATGAATCAGCAACGCAAGCGGGGCGCCCTCCTGATGGAGAGCGCCCCGCTCATTTCACGCCAGATCCAATAGGCAGGATCAGTTGCGCGACTTGTCGACCAGCTGGTTGGCCGTGATCCACGGCATCATGCCGCGCAGCTTCTCACCAGTCTGCTCGATCGGATGCTCGGCGTTCTGGCGACGACGGGCCGTCATGGACGGGTAGTTGGTGTTGCCTTCCTGGATGAACATCTTGGCGTATTCACCGCTCTGGATGCGCTTGAGTGCATTGCGCATGGCGACACGGGACTGCTCGTTGATGACTTCGGTACCGGTCACGTACTCGCCATACTCCGCATTGTTGGAGATGGAGTAGTTCATGTTGGCGATGCCGCCTTCGTACATCAGGTCGACGATCAGCTTGAGCTCGTGCAGACACTCGAAATAGGCCATTTCCGGTGCGTAGCCCGCTTCGGTCAGGGTCTCGAAGCCCATCTTGACCAGCTCGACCGCGCCACCACACAGGACAGCCTGCTCACCGAACAGATCGGTTTCGGTCTCGTCCTTGAAGGTGGTCTCGATGATGCCGGTACGACCGCCACCGACGCCTGCCGCGTAGGAGAGTGCGATGTCCTTGGCCTGGCCAGTCGCATCCTGATGGATGGCGATCAGGTCCGGGATACCGCCACCCTTCACGAACTCGGAACGCACGGTGTGACCCGGTGCCTTCGGCGCGATCATGATGACGTCGAGGTCAGCACGCGGCACGACCTGGTTGTAGTGGACGTTGAAGCCGTGAGCGAAGGCCAGGGTCGCGCCCTGCTTCAGGTTCGGTTCCACCTGGTTCTCGTAGATGGCCTTCTGGTTCTCGTCCGGCGCCAGGATCATGACCAGGTCAGCCGCCTTAACCGCTTCCTCGACTTCGGCAACCTTCAGGCCCGCCGCTTCGGCCTTGGCCCAGCTGGAGGAAGAACGACGCAGGGCGACAGTGACATCGACGCCGGATTCCTTCAGGTTGTTCGCGTGGGCGTGGCCCTGGGAACCGTAACCGAGGATGACCACTTTCTTGCCCTGGATGAGGGAGAGGTCACAATCCTTGTCGTAATAGAGTTTCATCGTCATTGCTCCTGGCGGCTCACCCCGTCAGCGGGATGGCGTGAGATCTTGAAAGAGTGTCTGTTGTTCTTGCGACCCCTCCCGCAAGGGAAAGGCGTATGACAGTGTCCAGCGCCGACGGCCATCTGTCTCGGCCGCTCTGCGTCCTGGGGAGGTCGTGCGCCTTGGATCAAGGTCTGCCGCCCTCCTCCTGCGCGGCGATGAGTCCACCTTACCTGCACCTCGACATTGCGTAAAATGCTATATTTGCACCATTATATGCCATATTGCGCAATACAAGGCATTTCCCTCTACAGCACTCACCGACAGTGGACTCCGGCATGGACAATCGCCAGCTCAAGCAATTCCTGACCCTCGCCGAAACGCTACATTTCGGGCGCGCCAGCACTGCCTGCCACCTGAGCGCCTCTGCCCTGTCACGAGCCATCCGGGCCATGGAGGAAGAGCTGGGCGTCAGCCTGTTCGAGCGCGACAACCGCAGCGTCGCGCTGACACCGGCGGGTGAACGCTTCCGTCGTCATGCTCGCGAACTCCTGAGTCAGTGGGATGACATTCGCCAGTCACTGCTGGAAGACAGTGATGAACTGCGTGGCGAGCTCTCCCTGTATTGCTCGGTGACTGCCAGCTACAGCTTTCTTTACGAGATTCTGGCCACCTTCCGCGCCCGCCACCCGCACGTGGAGCTCAAGCTGCATACCGGTGACCCTGCCGTGGCACTGGAGCGTGTGCTGATGGGCCATGAGGACCTGGCAATCGCCGCGCGTCCGGATGTGCTGCCTTCCCGCCTGGCCTTTACCGACTTCGCCGAATCGCCGCTACGCTTCATTGCGCCGCGACATGATGGCCCCGGCCAGCGGCTGGAAGGCATCGGGGAGGCCGATGATTCAGTGGCGGGCGACGGTCACATCGACTGGGCCCGCGTGCCGATGATCCTGTCGGAGACCGGCCTGGCACGTGAGCGCTTCGATGCCTGGTGCCACGAGCGCGGCATCAAGCCACGTCTGTATGCTCAGGTTGCCGGCAATGAGGCCATCGTCAGCATGGTCGGGCTGGGCTTCGGGATCGGTGTGGTGCCACAGATCGTGCTCGACAATTCGCCGCTGGCCGATCAGGTGCGCATCCTTGAGGTCGATCCTCCGCTGACCCCCTACAAGGTCGGCCTGTGCGTACAGGAAAAACGCCTGCGTCATCCGCTGGTGCGCGCGTTATGGGAGCAACTGCCCGGCTCGCCGCAGCGACCCGTTGATTGATGCCTGATAGCGAGCCAACAAGAATGGCGCAGCAACGAAAACGGCGCCCCGAGGGGCGCCGTTCTTGTGTTGCGATTCCACTACCACCGTCTTACAGGCTCAACACCTTTTCACCGCGTGCGATGCCGGAGACACCGGTACGTGCCACTTCCATCACGCCCACCGGCTGCATCGCCGCCAGGAAGGCATCCAGCTTGCCGCCGTCACCGGTGATCTGAATGGTATAGAGGCTCGGGGTGATATCGACGATCTGGGCACGGAAGATGTCCGCCGTGCGCTTGATCTCGTCACGCTGGGCGCCCAACGCCTTGACCTTGACCAGCATCAGCTCGCGCTCGATGTGGCTGCCCTCGGTGAGGTCCACCAGCTTGACCACATCCACCAGCTTGTTGAGCTGCTTGGTGATCTGCTCGATGACACGATCTTCACCGACCGTGGTGACGGTCAGACGGGACAGGGTCGCGTCTTCGGTCGGCGCCACGTTGAGGGTCTCGATGTTGAAGTTACGCTGTGAAAACAGGCCGACGACCCGTGACAGCGCGCCCGGTTCGTTTTCCATCAGAATGGAGATGATATGGCGCATCAGGTCCGCTCCGTCTTCGTAAGCAGCATGTCACGCATGGAGCCGAGAGGCACCTGCATCGGGTAGACGTGTTCACGCGGGTCGACATAGATGTCGAGGAACACCAGCTCGTCCTTGTTGCGGAAGGCGTCTTCCAGCGCAGGCTCGAGCTCCTCCACCGTGTGCACCTTGATGGCGCGGAAGCCATAGGCACCCGCCAGCTGCACGAAGTCAGGCAGCGACTCCATATAGGAATGCGAGTGACGGGACTTGTAGTTCAGGTCCTGCCACTGACGCACCATGCCCAGCGACTGGTTGTTGAGGTTGATGATCTTGACCCCGATCCCGTACTGCTTACAGGTCGAGAACTCCTGCATCATCATCTGGAAGCTGCCTTCACCGGTGAACAGCACCACATCGTCTTCCGGGTAGGACATCTTGATGCCCATGGCCGCCGGGAAGCCGAAGCCCATGGTGCCCAGACCACCGGAGGTGATCCAGCGGTTGGGGCGCTGGAACTTGTAGTACTGGGCAGCGAACATCTGGTGCTGACCGACATCGGTGGCGACGAAGGCTTCGCCACGCGTCGCACGGTGCACGGCTTCCACCACCTGCTGCGGCTTGAGCGGCTCACCCGGGGCGGACGGCTCGTACAGCTTGCCTTCACGCTCGGCACGCCAGCCATCGATCTGGGACCACCAGGCCTCCAGTGCATCGGGGTTGGCCAGCTCGCGGCCCTGCACGAGGCTGATCATCTCGTTGATCACGGCATCGGCCGGACCGACGATCGGCACATCGGCGCGCACGGTCTTGGAGACCGAGCTCGGGTCGATGTCGACGTGGATGATCTTGGCCGTCGGGCAGAACTTCGAGGTGTTGTTGGTCACGCGGTCATCGAAGCGCGCACCGATGCAGATGATCAGATCGGCGTGGTGCATGGCATTGTTCGACTCGTAGGAGCCGTGCATGCCGGGCCAGCCCAGACACTGCCGATCGCCCTGCGGGTAGGCACCGATGCCCATCAGCGAAGTGGTGATCGGGAAGTTGAGGCGGCGTACCAGGTCAGTCAGCGCTTCGCTGGCACGCCCGGACACCACACCGCCACCGGTGAAGAACAGCGGGCGACGTGCCTTGAGCATCAGCTCCACGGCTTTCTTGATCTGGCCACTGTGGCCACGGGTGACCGGGCTGTAGGAGCGCATGCGTACCTTCTTGGGGTAGCTGTACTCATAGCGTTCGGTCGGGGCGGTCATGTCCTTCGGGATATCGATGACGACCGGCCCCGGGCGACCACTGGAGGCCAGATAGAAGGCCTTCTTGATCACCTCGGGAATCTCGCTCGGGTGCTTGATCGAGAAGCTGTGCTTCACGATCGGGCGAGTCACGCCGACGATGTCGGTTTCCTGGAAGGCGTCTTCACCGATCAGGTGACTGGCGACCTGACCACACAGCACGACCATGGGAATCGAGTCCATGTAGGCCGTGGCGATACCAGTGACGGCATTGGTCGCGCCCGGGCCTGAGGTGACCAGCACCACACCCGGCTTGCCGGAGGCGCGCGCGTAACCATCGGCGGCGTGGGTCGCGGCCTGCTCGTGACGGACCAGAACGTGCTGGACCTTGTCCTGGCGGAACAGGGCGTCATAGATATGCAGCGCCGCTCCACCGGGATAGCCGTAAATATATTCCACGCCCTCGTCGTGCAGGGCGCGGGCGATCATGTCAGCGCCGGAAAGCAATTCCACTTGGTTATTCTCCCCTGGAGGTCTCGAGTGCGTCCGGCGGCAATGCGCAAGCCGGATCGAGTGCGACCTGAATGTCGCTACCGCAGAAATTGCGGCACCTGATGCCAAACCCTGGCGTCTGCGGCCCGGTTAGGGCCTGCACTCTTGTCGCATCGGTTGGATGCGGTCGGGGCTGATGGCCGGTCGGTACGGTTGGCGTACCCGGACCGGCGTATCCTTTGACAGGCGGACAGCGACTCAGCGTCTGTCCTTCACGCGGCGCTTCGAGGGTCGCCCGAATGGCCGCGCCCGCAATCAGGAATGGTCAAGAGTCCAACAGCCGCAAGGGGCTGTCAACTCAACCTTACGCCAGTGTGCGCCGCCTGCGCCAAATGCCACACCGATAACAACGAATCCGGCCATAAGCGTGCGTAAAACCTCACCAATGGCGATAAATTCGCAATTTTCTGCTTCGTGAATTTCAGCCTGCCTCACGCCGGGTTGTCTTTTTGCGCCCGGACGGCAGACACGAAAACGCCCCACCGCAAGCGGAAGGGCGTGCTTCCGTCACGGTGGGGCGTCACTCATGGGCGCGCGAATCAGCGCGTGAAGGTCAGTTCCCCGCCCTCTTCGTCGACACGGATCACATCACCGGGCACGAAGTCGCCACCCAGCAGCGCCTGGGCCAGCGGATTCTCGATACGACTCTGGATGGCGCGCTTGAGCGGACGAGCGCCATAGACCGGATCGAAGCCTGCCTTGGCCAGCAGCGCCATCGCGGCATCGGTGATATCGAAGCCGAGATCGCGATCGGCCAGGCGCGCCTTGAGACGTTCAAGCTGGATGCCCGCGATGGAAGCAATCTGCGCCTGCCCCAGCGCGTGGAACACGACCACTTCATCGATGCGGTTGATCAGCTCCGGTCGGAAGTGATTGCCGACGACTTCCATCACCGCCGTCTTCATGTCGTCGTACTGGAAGGCCGCCTTGCGCTCGGCACGCTCGTCGGCACTTTCCGTACTGCCATCGTCTTCCGCCAGCTCGCCATTGAGGCCGCTCATGCGCTGGATCATTTCCGAGCCCAGGTTGGAGGTCATCACGATCACGGTGTTGCGGAAATCGACGGTGCGCCCCTGACCATCGGTCAGGCGGCCATCTTCCAGCACCTGCAGCAGGATGTTGAAGACATCAGGGTGCGCCTTCTCGACCTCGTCGAGCAGCAGCACGGAGTATGGCTTGCGGCGCACGGCCTCGGTCAGATAGCCGCCCTCTTCATACCCGACATAGCCGGGAGGCGCGCCGATCAAGCGGGCCACGGAGTGCTTCTCCATGAACTCGGACATGTCGATGCGCACCATCGCCTCTTCGGTGTCGAACAGGAAGCTGGCCAGTGACTTGCAGAGCTCCGTCTTGCCGACGCCGGTCGGACCAAGGAACAGGAAAGAGCCGTTGGGACGATTCGGATCCGACAGCCCCGCGCGTGAGCGACGTACCGCATTGGACACCGCGATCACCGCCTCGTCCTGACCGATCACTTTCTCGTGCAGCGCCTCTTCCATGCGCAGCAGCTTGTCACGCTCGCCTTCGAGCATCTTGGCGACCGGAATGCCGGTCCAGCGCGAGACGACCTCGGCAATCTCCTCCTCGGTGACATTGGAGCGCAGCAGTACGTGGGCAGAGGTATCCGCCTCGCCTTCGCCGGCTTCGCTGATCTGCTTCTCGAGCCCCGGAATCACGCCGTACTGCAGTTCCGACATACGGCTGAGGTCACCGGCGCGGCGCGCCTGCTCCAGATCGATACGCGCCTGTTCCAGCTCCGCCTTGAACTGGGCCGCGCCCTGGATGCTGGACTTCTCGGCCTTCCAGACTTCATCGAGGTCGGCGTATTCACGCTCCAGCTCCGATATCTGGTCCTCAAGCGCGCCGAGGCGCTTGAGCGCCGCCTCATCAGTCTCCTTCTTGAGCGCTTCCCGCTCCATCTTGAGCTGGATCAGGCGGCGATCGAGGCGGTCCATCTCCTCAGGCTTGGAATCCAGCTCCATGCGGATGCGTGACGCGGCCTCGTCGATCAGGTCGATCGCCTTGTCCGGCAGCTGGCGGTCCGTGATGTAACGCGAGGACAGCCGTGCAGCGGCGATGATGGCACTGTCGGTGATGTCGACCCCGTGGTGTACCTCGTAGCGCTCCTTCAGGCCACGCAGGATGGCAATGGTGTCTTCCTCGCTGGGCTGGTCGACCTGCACCTTCTGGAAGCGGCGCTCGAGTGCGGCGTCCTTCTCGATGTACTGGCGATACTCGTCAAGCGTGGTGGCACCGACACAGTGCAGCTCGCCACGCGCCAGCGCCGGCTTGAGCATGTTGCCGGCGTCCATCGCGCCTTCGGCCTTGCCCGCGCCGACCATGGTGTGCAGCTCGTCGATGAACAGGATGACCTGGCCCTCTTCCTGCGCCAGCTCCTTGAGCACCGACTTGAGGCGCTCCTCGAATTCGCCGCGGAACTTGGCCCCCGCCAGCAGCGAGCCCATGTCGAGAGACAGCACGCGCTTGTTCTTGAGGCCTTCCGGCACCTCGCCATTGACGATACGGCTGGCCAGCCCCTCGACGATGGCGGTCTTGCCGACACCAGGTTCACCGATCAACACCGGGTTGTTCTTGGTGCGACGCTGCAGCACCTGGATCGTGCGCCGAATTTCCTCGTCACGCCCGATCACCGGGTCGAGCTTGCCATCCCGCGCGCGCTCGGTGAGATCCAGGGTGTACTTGTTGAGCGCCTCGCGATTGTTCTCGGCATCGGCATCGCCCACGGCTTCGCCACCGCGCAGTGCATCGATGGCGGAGGTCAGGGCGGGCTTCTTGATGCCCGAGGAGGTGAACAGCTTGCCGAGATCACCGCCCAGCTCCAGCGCGGCCAGCAGCGCGAGCTCGGAGGCGATGAATTGATCGCCGCGCTTCTGCGCTTCACGATCGGCCAGATTCAGAAGCTTGCCGAGGGCCTGCGAGGGCGCGACATTGCCGTCGAACTGGGACACGGTCGGCAGGTCATCCAGCTGGCGCTTGAGGCCACTCATCAGACTGGTGGCATCGCCGCCCGCCTTGTTGACCAGTGCCTTGAGACCGCCATCGCGGTCCTCCAGCAGCGCCAGCAGCAGATGCTGTGGGTGAATTTCATTGTGGCCTCGCCCGACGGCGAGCGACTGGGCATCCGCCAGAGCGTTCTGCAGCTTGCTGGTGAGTTTGTCGATGCGCATGGTGCTGTCTCCTGAGAGTCATGGCGGTACTCCTTTTCTCAGGAGCTTCGCCTGTAACTTTTCGTATCTGACTCTCAAGATGGGGACTGGTGCACGGCTTTCAAGGCAGGATTCGCCGCACTGCAGCATGTTGTGCCATTCGCCTGATCCAGGTCAGTTTCCCGCCCTGCCGGCCATCACCTTTGCCACACAGAAACGCTCCGCCGACCTGGAACATCAGGTCAACGGGGCATTTGTGGGTACTGAATGTCGAGCTTGTGGAATGCGCAGACCAGAACCCTGGACAGTGATTTCTGCTCAGCGCCTCAGCGCAGCCAGATCACCGTGGCGAGGCGCCCGGTCACGCCATCATCACGACGATGGGAGTAGAAACGCGACTCCGAGGCGGTGCAGAAGTGGCCGCCACTGACATGACCGACTCCGGCACGCTCGAGACGCAGACGTGCCAGCTTGTAGAGGTCGCACATGTAATGACCAAGCCGGTAGGGACTGGCCTCGAAGGCATCATCGGCCTCAGGCAGGTCCGCGATGAAGGCGTCACGTACCTCGGGGCCGACCTCGAACTGCGCATTGGAGATCGCAGGACCCAGCCAGGCCATCAGCTCGCCGGGGGCATCGCCGAGACGCTCGATGGTGGCTTCCAGCACGCCTTCGACCAGCCCGCGCCAACCCGCATGTGCCACACCGACACGCGTGCCCTGCCGATCACAGAACAGCACCGGCAGGCAGTCCGCCGTCATCACCACACAGGCCTGCCCGGTGCCGGTACTGATGCAGGCATCCGCCCGTGGCGGTGCACCCGGCCGGCCCTCGGCGTGGCAGACATCGAAGGCATCCACCACCTGAGTGCCATGCACCTGGTCCAGCCATGCCAGCGGACGCCCGTCATCGACCTCTGCCGCAAGCAGCTCACGCACCTGCGCTACCATCGCCGGGTCATCGCCGACGTGCAGCGCCGGATTGAAGCCAGCATACGGCCCCTGGCTGGGGCCGCTCTCACGCGTGGTCACGAAGGCCTGCACCGGGCTCGGCGCGGGCCAGTCCGGCAGTATCAGGGTCGGGCGTAGACTCTCGTCGTGCATAACCTCTCCTTGTGCGGCGTGTCGCGCGAGCCTGCCGCCTCAGCGAGCGATGTCTTCCTTGAGATAGTCGATCAACACCAGCATGTCGCCCGGCATCTCGGCGCGGAATTCGACTTCCTTGCCCGTGATCGGGTGGATGAAGGCGAGACGGCGGGCATGCAGTGCCTGACGCGGGAACTGGCGCAGCAGCTCCTTGAGCGGGTCACTGGCCCCAGGCGGCAGCTTCAGACGCCCGCCGTAGACCGGGTCTCCAACCAGCGGATAGCGCTGGTGCGCCATGTGCACGCGAATCTGGTGGGTACGCCCGGTTTCCAGCTTGCAGCGGATATGGGTGTGGCCTCGGAAACGCTCCACCACGCGGAAGTGGGTGACCGCCGGCTTGCCACTGTGAGTGACGGCCTGACGCTTGCGGTCCTTGGGGTGACGCCCGATGGGCGCATCCACGGTGGCACCGGAGGTCAGCACGCCCGTGACGACGGCATCATACTCCCGCGATACGGTACGGGCCTGCAGCTGCTCGACCAGGTCCGCCTGGGCGGTCAATGACTTGGCCACCACCATCAGTCCGCTGGTGTCCTTGTCGAGACGGTGCACGATACCGGCACGCGGCATCATGGAATTGCCCGGGCAATGATGCAGGATGGCGTTGAGCAGCGTGCCATCGTGGTTACCCGCGCCCGGGTGCACGACCATGCCGTGTTCCTTGTTGATGACCAGCACGTCGTCGTCTTCATAGACGATCTCGAGCTCGATATCTTCCGGCTCGTGGCTGACTTCCTCTTCAAGCTCGGCGGTCAGGGCCAGACGTTCACCGCCATAGACCTTCTCGCGGGGTTTGACGGCGGCACCGTCGAGGGTCAGCGCACCGGTCTTGATCCAGTGCTTGAGACGCTCGCGGGAATAGTCGGAGAAGATCTCGGCGCAGGCCTGATCAAGGCGCATGCCAATCATCGCCTCCGGGATCCGCTCTTCGCGGTTGATGGTGTCTGCCATATTGCTCTCTGAGGCCGTTTCGCACGAAAGGGCCTTTGCTTTATAGTGAGTGCGGATCGGCGGATTCTAGCATGCCCGCCATGGATTGCCCGAGATGAGGAAACCGATGCGCGCCCTTCCCTTGACTGCCCTCGCCCTGGCCAGCACCTTGCTGGCTGGCTGTGCGTCCAACGAGCCGGCACCGGATCTTCAGGAGCAGGACCTGTATCGTCAGGCCCAGGTTTCTCTGGATACCAGCCGCTTCAACTCCGCTGTGCAACAACTTGAAGCCCTGGATACTCGCTTCCCGTTCGGCAGCTACGCCGAACAGTCGCAGCTGGAGCTGATCTACGCCTATTACCAGGTCGACAACTGGGAGGCGGCACGCGCCGCGGCCAGCCGTTTCATTCGCCTGCACCCCGATCACCCGCAGGTCGATTATGCCTACTACATGCGTGGACTGGCAGCGTACAGCGCGGGCCGTTTCAGCCTGGAATCCCTCGATCTGATCGATATTTCCAAGCGTGACCTGGGCGCGACACGCGATGCCTACGTCGACTTCGGTGAGCTGGTACGTCGCTTCCCCAATAGCACCTACGCGGCAGATTCCCGTCAGCGCATCATCTATCTGCGCAACGTACTGGCACGCGGCGAGCTGCAGACAGCCGATTTCTACCTGCGCAAGCAGGCCTATCTGGCTGCCGTGAAGCGTGGCGAGTGGGTCATTGAGCACTACCCTAACACTCCTGCCACCCGCGATGCGCTGGCCGTGATGGTCGAGGGCTATCTGGGCCTCGGTCTGCGTGACCGTGCCAGCGAGACGCTCAAGGTGCTGATCCAGAATGATCCGGACAATGAACGTCTGGATGGCCGTACCTTCGAGCCGCGTTACGTGAAGGCTGACGACCTGACGGTCTGACGACCGGCAGGCGTCACCATCGAAAAGCCCGTGATCGATGATCACGGGCTTTTTCGTGCTGCCAGCATGGCCAGAATCGTCGGATTCAGGCGCTTTCAGCGTCTTGCGCAAAGAATCCGCAATCCCTGACACCGGACATGAGTTGCCTCAATCGCCGGCCACCCAGCCATTGACGATCGGGTAACGACGATCCCGCCCGAAGCCACGCGGCGTGACGCGCACTCCGACCGGTGCCTGACGACGCTTGTACTCGGTACGGTCGACCAGACGCACCACGCGATAGACATCCTCTTCCTCGAAGCCTGAGCGGATGATCGCCTCGGCGCTCATGTCACCCTCGATATAGTGGGTGAGAATCGCATCCAGGGTGTCGTAGTCGGGCAGCGAATCGCTGTCGAGCTGATCCTCGGCAAGCTCGGCGGACGGCGGGCGCGTGATGACGCGTTCCGGAATCGCCGGACCCATGGTGTTGCGCCAGTTGGCGAGGCGGAATACCCAGCTCTTGTAGACATCCTTGAGCGCGTTGTAGCCACCGACCATGTCGCCGTAGAGCGTGGCGTAACCCACCGCCATCTCGCTCTTGTTGCCGGTGGTCAGCACCATCAGGCCCTTCTTGTTGGAGATGGCCATCAGCAGCACGCCACGACAGCGTGACTGCAGATTCTCTTCGGTGGTATCGCGCTCGCTGCCCGCGAAGCTCTCCGCCAGCGTCTCGGTGAAGGCTTCGACCATCGGCGCGATGGGCATCACCTCGTAATTCACGCCCAGCAGTTTCGCTTGCTCGGCGGCGTCTTCCTTGGAGATGTCCGCAGTGTAGTGATACGGCATCATCACGGCATGCACTCGGTCCGCGCCCAGCGCATCGACGGCGATGGCCAGCGACAGGCCGGAATCGATGCCCCCGGAAAGCCCCAGCACCACCCCCTTGAAGCCGCTCTTGTTGACGTAGTCACGCAGCCCCGTGACCAGCGCGCAGTAGAGTGACTCCTCCGGCGACAGCAGCTCGGCGATCTCGCCACTCTGCGGCGCCCAGTTGCCACCCTCTGCCTTGAGGAACTGCACCGGCATCAGGCCGACATCCCACCACGGCGCCTGCACGCAGGTCTTGCCGTCGGCATCGATGGCGGCAGAGCCCCCATCGAAGACCAGCTCATCCTGACCGCCGATCTGATTGACGTAGACCAGCGGGCAGTTGACCTCGGCGGCCCGCTCGGCGAACAGTCGATTGCGCTCGGCCGGCTTCTCCAGGTGATAGGGCGAGGCATTGAGGCTGACGAGAATCTCGGCTCCGGCATCGCGCGCCTGACGGATCGGCGCGCCGTCCCACAGGTCTTCGCAGATGACGATGCCCAGACGGGCACCACGGCATTCCACCACACACGGCTCGCTGCCCGGCGTGAAATAGCGCTGCTCATCGAAGACCTGATAGTTGGGCAAGGCCTGCTTGGCATACTCGGCGATCCACTCACCATCCTTGAGCACGCCGGCCAGGTTGTAGCGCTTGCCGTCACGCATGCCGGGGTAGCCGACGATGACCATCACACCCGGCGCGACCTTCTTCGCCATCTGGGCCCGCGCCTCTTCCAGGCGGGATTCCATGGACTCGCGCAGCAGCAGGTCTTCCGGCGGGTAGCCGGTCAGACACAACTCGGGCAGCACTACGACATCGGCCTTGTGCTCAAGACTCGCTTCACGCACCGCTTCGATGGCACGTGCAGTGTTGCCGGGGATATCACCGACCAGCGGGTCGAGCTGGGCCATCACCAGAGTCAGATCTTGCATGCGGTAAGGATCTCTCGATTGGCGGTTCGATAAGGGGCCAGTACACTGTGGCCTGACATCTGGCTCAGATCACTGAGCCGTGCACCGGCCCACCTGTCATCATGTTGGCCGCCATTGTCCCGCAAGGTCGCGCCGCTGGCAAAAGCCACGCGCGCCGCCTCATCTGGGAGTCATATAGGAATGAGCCTGTTGATCATCCGTCTGCTGGTCTTCGCCGCCCTGTTCTGGGCCGGCCTGCGCCTTTACCGCATGTATCGCCAATGGAAGCTGAGCCAGGACGACTACGGCAACGGAAACCCCGCCGAACGCGAGGCGCAGAACATGGTGCGCTGCGCCTACTGCGACCTGCATCTGCCGGAAAATGACGCCATTCGCCACGAGGCGCTGCACTTCTGCTGCCAGGAACACCAGCAACACTTCCTCGACGAAGGGCCGCGCAAGTAACGGCTATCTCCCACCTTCGAGACGCAGGGTTTGAGGGTGGGAGATACAGGGCTTGAGGGTGGAGACGAAGAGGCTGGATGGGAGATGGCGAGGCTCAGGCCCAGCGGGTCTCGACGGCATCTGATGATGTATCCAGAGCAGCGATCTCGGTCAGCAGGGCCTCGGGCTGATAGGGGGCTGGGTCGATGATCGGTGTACGCCCGAGCAGTTGATCCGCCAGCAGCCGGGTCGAGGCCGGCGCCAGTACCAGCCCGTTGCGGTAATGGCCGGCATTGACGTGCAGGTGGCGGCGTTCAGGCACGGCACCGATGAAGGGCGTGCCGGTCGGCGAACCGGGGCGCAGTCCCGCCCAGTGGTGCTCGACCTCACACTGCGCCAACTCGGGGATGATCTCGCAGGCGCTCTTGATCAGTGACTCGCGCGCCTCAAGGGTGGTCGCCTTGTCGAAGCCGACCTCCTCCAGCGTCGAGCCGGCCACGATGCGACCATCGCCCCGCGGTATCACGTAGCGACCATTCTTGAGCACTACGCGCTCCACCAGCCCCTTGGGGGCCTTGAACAGCACCATCTGGCCGCGCACCGGCCGCACCGGCAGCGCAAGCCCCGCCTCACTCAGAATCTCTCGACTCCAGGCACCACCGCAGACCACGACCTGGCCAGCAGCCAGCACCGAATTGGCAGTCTGTACGCCAATGGCGGTGCCGTCCTGCAGCAGGATGCCCTGCACCGCGACATTCTCCAGCAGGCGCACGCGCGGGTGAGCGTCGAGCGCGGCGCGCAGTGACTTGCCCAGACGCGGATTGCGGATGCTGCCCAGCGTCGGCATCCACAGCGCCGACTCGCAACCGGACGCGACCGCCGGAGCCTTGTCATAGACGAAGTCGGCGTCCACGCGCGTCAGCGGCTTGGTATATTCCCGGGACCAGGCCAGTGCCTGCTCGGCATCCTCGACATTCAGATACAGCAGACCCTGCTGGCGATATTCGGGGTCGATGCCGGTGGTCTCGATCAGGCGCTCGGCCAGCGTGGGATAGAAGCCTTCCGACCAGGCAGACAGGCGCGAGATCGGCGCGCGATAACGCCACGGATACAACGGCGAGACGATACCGCCACCCGCCCATGACGCCTCACGCCCACACTGGCCTCGCTCGACCAGCGTAACCTCGGCACCGCCATCCGCCAGCTCCAGCGCAGTCAGCATGCCGATCACGCCACCGCCTACCACCACAAAGTCATTCACGCCTGTTCGCTCCTGCCATCAGCCCGGGAAAGGGGTCAAGAATACGCCGCCCGCAAGGCGGTGCAAGCGAGCCGCAGGCAATCCAGCATTGCGCCGAGTCTCCAGCATTGGCCACAGCCGAGCGATTCACGGCTACCAGCAGTCGCCGTCGCCTTCAGCCGTACGGCGCCCGGTACTACTCAAGCTCAAGGACTTGCACTCAGTATCGCGAGCTTGGACACCTGTCGCCGTCGCCTTGACAGTAAAAGCAGTTGCATTGCCATCAAGACCCAATGTGTAAAAGCCATCAGGCGACGTGGTCGCACGCCCCAAACCGTCATCATCACAGCTCGCGTCACCCCCGATACTGGATGAGTATTCACCACAGCGCGCCATGTAGCGCTCCTGCGCCTGTGCCAGCGACACCAGCGCGACATGAGCGTCCTCGCGGTGGGTACGTAGAACATGATTCTGGTAACTGGGATACGCGATGGCAGCCAGAATGCCGACGATGGCAACCACTATCATCAACTCGATCAGGCTGAAGCCTCGCCCTCTTGGATAAGCGCTTGACTGACTGTCCATGCGCTCATTGGCAATGACTTGTTCAATCATGGGCATGTCCTGTCGTGAAACAGCCACCGCGGCAAGTTGCGGTGGCTGACATAAGCAATAAAAGCACACGCTTTACCGAGGCCTCAGCGCAGCTGGTACCAGGAGACACGGCCAGAGGTCGCAGATGTCTGTACATTGAGTTCAAACGGAGTAACCGTACCGGAGGCGTTGCCACTGGCCCCTGTAGCGACAAAGACATGATTGCCGATGCTGGCCAGGCCGCCAGGTTCACCTGACAGCTTGATGCTGATGAAAACCTCATCTGCAGCGGTGCCGTCCTGCGAAGTGGCAAGCGGAATATCGCCTGAATCGAAGGCACCATCCTCATTGAGATCAAAGACCGGCACATAACTTGAGTTGCCACTGTCATAGGAGGGCAAGCCTGTCTGAGAATCTACCGCGATCAACCAACCACTGCTATTGGCTTCACAGAAGTTACTGCCGCCCCCGTCAGTGCGTGTTGCGACGACCAGCAGATTTCCCAGCAGACTGGCAGGCTGGACGACCTCCTCGCCATCATCGATGAGATCCAGATACCAGCCATAGCGGGAATCCTCGTCAACCAGTTGCTGCCCATAGTCGAAGCGCTTCCCATTCAACGTGCGCCCGATAATCTCACCCTCATGATATTCCAGCCCAGTGAACGCTCGCCGCTCAAGCTGTTCACGTCCCAGACCGAGATGCTTGCCATCATCCAGTACGGTATACAGACTCTGCTGGCTGGCCACGTCATCATCAATCGGGGTGTAGAGCTGCTCGCCCGTCCCGAATGAAATCAACAGATTGGGTTTGTCCATGGTATGCGTTGCGCCTGAAAGTCGACTCAATGTCGGCTTGACCGTGATCGGCTGGACACTTCCGTCAGCACAACTCCCACCAGCACTTGCATCACACTTCGCTGTGAAAAGCAGGCTAGCCTTCCATTTGGAAGGGTCTTTCTCACTGAGATTGAACTTCCATAACCGCCCATTCATATCGCCGCCGTAAGCGAAATCAATCGTCCCGTTACTGTCGATATCCGCCACCTGAATACTGGTCAACTCTCCAGCAGCAGTGCCTCCAGCAAGCTTGGCGATACCCATGCCACTCTTCAGGTCACGCAGGAAAAGTGTGGCTGGAGCCAGATCGTTGTCAGGCTTCAAGCCATTGGGCACCAATAACGCCTGCTGACCATTGTTGAGCTTTCCGATATGCACATCACCATACACATGGCCGATATCCTTGTCCTTCAAGCCGCTGCCGGCAACGTCAGGCCCCAGCTCCCAACCAGCCAGACCAGCGGCAGAGACCTCACGCCCCTTGACGACATCGGTGACATTGAGCACGAAGACCCCACGGCCACCACCACCCAACCCGGAGGCTAGCCAGGTATTACCCTCGGACAGGGTCGTCACACGCGGTACGGCATCAACATAATAACGATGCTGGTAACCGGTACTTGCCAGATAACCGAGTCCTTCTCCATCTTCCTGGCTGAACAACAGCTCAGGAATATACGCGAACTGCTCATCACCAGATTCGAGATCAAAGGCATGCAACATGCCGTCATTGGCTCCCACAAAGACACTGCCCTGATCATTTCTGCCCTCGCGAGTCACAACGACGGGCGAAGATCCAATGATATCTCCCAGCACACTACTCTGACGGGCACGCAGGCCCTTGCCCTCGAGTGCGCGACTCCCTTTGAGCCAGGCGACCACCGCCTCGCGTCCCTCACTATTGCTCAGATCATCGGGCGCATAACGCTCCAGATCCTTCTGCTGAGCACTGGTGAGGTTGTCCGCTGAAAACACGACTGTGGAACCGTTACCCGCGGTATAGACCTTGCGGCTGGCGATTCCTGACTTATTGAGATTGGCCGTCAGCCTGTCCGATGCATTCCATCCAGGGGCCTCCTGATTTGCCTCGAATGTTTCGCTATCCACTACCTCGGCATCGGAACCTCCCTGAGACACTGCCGATACCGCCGTGACTTCACCCGACCAGCTGGCCGGCGAATAACTGGCCTGAAGCACCATGCCACCAGCTTCCACCTGCGCGGTACTCAGATTGGTCGCCACACCGCTGACACTCTCACCACGTGCCACGATATCTCGTGATATGGCTGCCAGCGCATCAACCAGCGCCGCAGGATCTGCAGCATTGAAGTAGAGGCCACCTCCATCTTCCGCAGCTTGCTTGAGGTCATCGATGGTGCTGGAAGTCGATTCCTGCACATATCCAGGTATGTCGCTATTCAGTCGAGTATTCCACCTGTCATCATCAGCTTCGACACCAAATGCGACGGTATAGGTCGTCATCACCTGGTTTTCATAACTACCACTACCCAATGATTCCTTGAGGTCCTTGTTCGCGTAGTAATAGGCAACATCCGCTAATGTCGTTTTGCCTCCATATCCACCATTGGAGTAATACCAACGTCGCCCATCATTATTTGCATCTCCGATCGACTCAACACGAGTACGATCGCCACTGGTACTCTCGCGATTCCAGAAGCCATCCGTAACCAGGATAGTGAAATTTTGCTGACACATACCGCCCAAATCAGCACTCAAGATAGGTGAAGCATTACCGCTATAATATTCACCAGCACGGTAAAGTGCTTCACGTAATGGTGTGCCGCGGTAACTATTGATACTGCTAATTACACTGGTAGCAATGGCATCACGTATCTTGTCAAAGTGCGAATTGGTATTGACTGAAACTCCGCCCAGAAGCGAATTCAGCAGACCCCCGACCGTATTCAGAAGCCTGGTAACGATGTCATCAACAGCCACCTGCTGAGCTGTCCTGGCATCAGGGTTTATCGTCACGAAACCAGTACGATATTGTGTTCCTGTCAACAGTTCCAAGCTGGCAGCTTTACCCACACTCAAACGATCACGATAATAAGTAAACCAATTGGCATAATTATTCTGCTGCGAAGGTGTCAGATTCGCCACACGGTTTGCCACACTGCAGTCGCTACCCGAATAATAAGTGAAGCCTCGCTTGACATCTGTCAAGTCAACGCGATTGCTAGAGATGTTACCCTTTGCATAATCAATCAATGCCCTTTTCGGGTTAATCTGAGGTGCTCTTTCACCCTCCGATGTCAACTTCCAAGGCTCATACACCATATTTGGATTATAAGCCTGTGAGTTTTTCGAAGAGCAAAAATATTTTCCCGATAGCTTCTCGACATTCAGGTACCCATACCGACTGTAACTATAGTAATACTCATACTGTCCATATGAGACATATCTTTTACAACGTGTACGCCCACATAATCCTTCTGGCCTTGTACCATATAATTTGGTATAGCCTACTCCTGACTCCCCTCCCTCGAAGGTATCTTCAAAAGACATCGAGCCAGAATCGTCCAATAACAATAAGACATTGGGAGTCACGCCCACATTCTGGGTAATCGGAAGCTGAGAGAGAATGCGCGCATCATCCGCGGAAGCCGTGTCATTGGCTGTGGTGAAAAGCACCAGTCCATATACAGGCAACAGACAATAACGAAGGGAACGAGAGTCCATATAAAGCATCCTTACTGTGCCAGTACGATTTCGCTCTGCACGACTGACAGAGCCTGGCGATCACTACCGCTCCAACCTGCTGCAGTAATGCGATATCCATTTTCAGGCAAGGCATTGTTCATATTATCGGCATTGAGAATGCCCTGAACCGTACTGCCCAGGTACTCGATGATGTAATTCCCGTTCTCGTCATCCGTCAAATGACCGATACCGGCCCAGTCATCTGGAGCCAGCAGATCACTCGGCGCATCAACACCCGATACCGTCAGGTCGTAGAGTCCGTTGCTCTCTCCTGTCGAAAATTCGCCCAGTGAAATGCCACCACTTTCCAGCTGTTCCTCAGCCTCTTTCAACAATCCTTCAGCCCGTGCATAAGCAGTGTCATATTGCTGCACATTGACCGTCATACGGGTTTGCAACTGAGTATTTTCACTGCCCGACACAGCCATCATGCCCACGACTACCAGCATGACCAGGACCATCAGCAGCACCATACCACCTTGCTGGTGGGCCGAAGCATAACGAGGACTCATAAGCCAAGGTTCCGTGGGCTGAACGTCATGGAGAAGGTACGTTGCATGGTGCCACCAGCTTCGCCTTCAATCTGAAGTGAAGGCGGAGTGCTGAGCACCAGATCAAGGTGGATACGCCGAACTTGATCCCAACGGCCGGCGACTTCGCTGGCCGTCTGGTCAACGGCATAGCCGCTGCCTACGGCAAGGTCAAAACGAAGTTGTATCCCATTCACGTAACTGGCCAGCTCCTCTGCACATCCAGCTGCGGGACCATCACCTGATGCATTGTCCGAACTCAGGCAGAGCCGTTGCGGGTCGCTGCCGGTCGAGGCAAGCATTACCAGATACCAACGCTCGAAAGGGTAGACAAAAGGACGGGTTTGTTGATTGCCCCCATAGCCGTGTTGCAAGCCACTCGATAACGACAATTTGCCATCCTCACGACTACTGATAGTGTCAATGTCACCACTTTCGCAATCACTGATCATGACATAACTGCCCGGCGCCAGCTGATCGCCACTGAAGTTCTTCACGTCAAGGGAGCGATCTCCTTGGGCTGCCGAAGAAGACAACTGCCAACCACGTTGACCGTCACTGGCCAGAGCCAAGGCGGGAATCTGCATGGCAAGGCGATCATAGCTCATCCCGTCCTCAGTCACCGACTCAACGGCCAGTGGCTGAGCGTGAGTTCCCGTGTTGTCACTGACACTCGACCAGGGCGTACACCCCGAGAAGCCAATGTTACGCATGACTGGCTGCAGGCGATGTGAAACATGACGAGTACTTTCCTGAAGATAGGACAGTGCTTCTTGGGTCGTCGCGGTAGCGCGTGTGGTCAAGAAGTACTGAAGCGCCATACCAGTGATGAATAGTCCCAGCACCAACCCTAGCATCAACTCGACCAGGCCAATGCCTTGCTGGCGTCGGGGACTTCGCTGTCGGAACTGATGGTGACCGAATGATGGCTTCATGGGGTAACCCGGATCTGAAGTGTCTCAGTGAGTGTTTGGCTATCCCCACCTCCGGCACTCCCCTTGTCGGCTGCCGCTTGCCAGGAAAGGGAGAGATCAAGTTGGCCGCCACGTTCAGTGATAGTGCCTATGGATTCGGGTAAACGACTATTGGCAAGTCTTTGCTGCCACGACCAGACGTCATGGGCAGCCAGCGCATCATCGCTTGTCACGGCCTGCTGCTCCGTGGCGGTTTTCGTATTTCTCCCCGAATATTGGCCTTCAGGGTTCGCCTGAATGCGCTCAGCCATACCCACCAGCAAAATGCGCGCTTCAGTGCGAGCGAAGCTCTCATTATTCGCCTGCAGAGTTTCCATCTGCATCAATGCAAACCCGAGCAGTGCAAGCCCCATCAACAGCACGGCAATCAATGCCTCGATCAAACTAGCCCCGTGCTGGTTAGGACGTACTGGCCAGCATGCCTTATCCACAACTCATTCCTCCGGCGCCATACGCCTCTGGCACCAGGCGGCCGATGATAGACAACCCCAGCTGACGATGAGCTTGTGATGCTGCATGGCCGCATATCAGAAGACGTGTTGTGCTGTTCACCGCGCCCTGGCTATCAAAGGAAATGTTTTTGCTAGCGATCTGCACTGAAGCACTGCCGGCATGTTCGCGCAGAACCTCAACCTTGTCGGAGTTGAAGTTGCTCATTGCATCTGCGGGGCTCCCCAGTACCACTGCCCAGCCATTGTTCCACGCAGTCGTATCTTCACAGCGACTACCATCACCACTGAGCGGACACACGGAAACCTGGCGCCCTCGAGTCACGGCGGTGCTCCGCGCATAGTTGAGAGCAGTGGTGAGTGTCTCGGTCGTGCTTGCAACCTCCTGACGAGTAATGAATCCCTGCCAGGCAGGCACAGCGACGGTCGAGATGATGGCCAATACCGCAATGGTGACCATCAGCTCGACAAGGGTAAAGCCATGCATCGCACGGCCCCACTTGCCATAAAGTCCGGCAGCAGCCAAGAGGGGTTGCTTCGTTGACTCTTCCATTGGAATGATCCGAAAGATGACTAAAATGCAAACATTCGCAGTTAAGCAGTTGCGCATTCTCACTCAGTCGATACTTAACAACAAGATCAGGGGGCATGCACTCAAGAGTGCGTGCCCTGAAATACCATCACATGGTCAAAAAAAGGGGTATACGGATTTAATGGTTGATGGGGCACCTTCACCCCATCAATCTGATACCACCCTCAGATGGTTGATAGATCGACTCCGTAGTTGAGTTCCTCTGCGAAGTCCGGCAGTCCGTAACCGATGGTTTTCTTGTAGAAAGGAGAGACCTTCGCAGTCGGTGCCTTCTTCTTGTGCTTCGTGGTGTAGAGCATTCGTGCCCGCATCACCTCGAAGGAGTAACCGCGCCCTTCACGGTTCTTGTCCTTGGCCAGTCGGTTGATGGACTCCGTGTAAGCGTTGGTGACGGGCATGTCCGTCTCGAAGTAGGTCATGGTCTCTTCGCGCCAGTTTCCCACTGCCCTGACCAGATCGCTCCAGACTTCCTTTTGGCCCTTCGGGATGGTGGCTATCCACTCGTCCAGGGCGGCTTCTGCCTGGAGCCGTGTGGTGGCGTCCCAGATGCCGTAGAAGCGCTCCTTGTGCTCGTAGGCGGCCAGCAGTTGCGGGAACGCGCCTGTCCAGGTCTCCATGATGAGGCGCTCCCGGTCTGAGACTTCGTGAGCGCGTTTCAGCAGGATTTTCCGGTCTCCCTTGAGAGTCCGGCTCTGGGACGGTTTCAGCTCCTTTCTGAGGCCCTTGCGCACTCTCTCTAGGGCATCGTTGGCCATGCGCACCACATGGAACTTATCGACCACGATACGGGCCTGGGGCAGCACAGCCTTGACCGCTGCCCGGTAGGGGTTCCACATGTCCATGCTGACGATCTCGACCTTCTGCCGGTCTTTCAGCTTCATCAGGTAGTTGGTCACCACGTCCTGGCGGCGGGTGGCCAGCAGGTCGAGCAGGGTTCGCTCCTCAATGTTGGTCAGAATGCAGCGGTAGCGCTTGTTCAGGTATAGCTCGTCAATGCCCAGGATGCGGGGCGTCTCGAAGCGGTGCCAGCGCCCCAGGAACTCGGCGCGGGCGTTGAAGATGTCGCGCACCGTCTTCTCGTCCAGGCCGGTCTGTGCCGCCACAAAGGTGTAGGGGTGGTTGAAGGATTCCTTCTCCACGTACTCATGCAGCCGCAGTGTCATACGGAATCCGTCCACCATCTCCGGTAGCTGGGGCCTGAATGTTGTCTTGCAGGCCCGGCAGGTGTATCGGCGGCGGACCACCCAGAGAGTGACCCGCTTGCCGTGGATGGGCAGATCACGATAGGGAACGTCACGCTTGCCGAACCGTACGAACTCACCCTGCACGCCGCATTCCTCGCAGGCGATGGGATCGGGCACGTCCACCTGGAAGTGCATTTCGTCGTCGGTTGATTTGCAGCCCAGTACTTGGTATTGCGGCAGGTGAAGGATGTTGTCGGGAAGTTCGGTCATGGTGTTGTATAGGCGTAGGTGTCAGTCAGATCCATCCGACTCGGCATTGGTGTTTGCTTTTTTACCCAACAAGCTGCTGGAAACGAAAAGTAAGGCACCGAGGACAATTGCAATATCAGCCAGGTTGAAGGCCGGCCAATGCCAGTCTCGCCAATAGAAATCAAAGGAATCCACAACATAGCCGCGAAAGACCCGGTCAATCAGGTTGCCCATGGCGCCACCGAGGATAAGACTGTAAGCGATGGCTTCTCCTTTATGACGATTTTCAAGGATCAGCTTGATCAGAAAAATCGAGACCACTACCGCGATTCCGATAAAACAGTAGCGCTGCCAGCCTCCACCATTCGCAAAAAGACTGAATGCGGCACCGGTGTTCCATAGGTGCACCCAGTTAAAGAACGGGGTCACCGAAACATACTCGCCATAGGCCATTGATTGCTGCACCAGCCACTTTACAGCCTGATCAGACGCTGCCAGCAGGCCCGATATGGACAATAGGGCATACGGCGAGAGCTTTTTGCCAATAATGAGCATTATTTAACCCTTCAACGCCAAAATGCGTCTGGCACCGTTAAGTACAATGCCCCCCGCGATGGTGCCGATAATCAGATCCGGATAATTGGAACCGGTCCACGCGACCAGGGCGCCGGCGGTGATGACCCCCAGGTTGATCACCACGTCGTTGGCCGAGAATATCCAGCTTGCCTTCATGTGCGCCCCGCCTTCCCGATGTTTGGATATGAGCAGCAGACAACTGGTATTGGCAATCAATGCGACGAATGCGATAGCCATCATCACCAGCGATTCAGGCTCACTACCGAATACAAAGCGTCTCACCACCTCTACGAGCACGCCCACAGCCAAGATCAGTTGCAGTACACCAGCAAGATGCGCGGCACGTACCTGCATTTTCACGCTATGTCCAACCGCATAAAGGGCAAGCCCGTACACCGCCGCATCGGCAAAATTGTCCAGGGATTCTCCAATCAGGCCGGTGGACCGGGCGATCAGACCGGCAGTCATTTCCACCACGAACAGAAGTGCATTGATGCCGAGCAACCAGCGCAGGGTCCCGGATTCTTGCTTAGCAGAAGCTGCCGAAAACTCGGCGGCCTTGATGGTCTCCGGATTTGCAGCGACGGTTTCCTGAAGCGAGGCGCCTAGCCCCAAGGTCTTCAGTTTCGAGGTGACGGGCTCGACCTCGCCGTCATGCACGACCTTCAGCCGGCGGTTCGACAAGTCGAAGGACAGCGCCCGAATCTCCTCAAAGCCGTTCAGGGCTAGGCGAATCATTCGTTCTTCTGATGGACAGTCCATCTTCGGCACGGCATAAACACTGACCCATCTCCCTGGCGCCTCGGAGGAGGCCTGTATATCGGTATCCGCTGCGGACGTTGCATCACCGCCACAGGCGCCACCACAGGATTTGCTCATGATACGACTCCACTTGAACAATGTTGTGGTACCATTTAAAACTATAAAGCTACTATAAGGTCAATAGAGTAAAGAATCCGTTGGGGAGGAGGCTGATGCGCATTGGTCAGTTGGCGCAGTTGGTAGGGGTCGAAACACAGACGATCCGCTTCTATGAACAGCAGGGCTTGTTGCCGCCGCCTGATCGGCAGGACAACGGTTACCGTGTCTATACCGAGAAGCATGGTGAGGGGCTGGCCTTCATCCGTCGCTGCAGAATCCTGGGCCTGTCACTGGCTGAGATTCACGAACTACAGAGCTATCAGGACGACCCTCATCAGCCTTGTACCGCCGTCAACACCTTGCTCGATGATCACATCTCTCATGTGCGGTCGCAGATAACCGCTCTGCAAGCGCTTGAGAAACAACTCGTTTCACTGAGAGCGAGTTGCAACGATGACCGGGAAGTTGAGGCGTGTGGGGTTCTTGCTGGAATTAGCGAAGGAAACATGCACCAGCAGTAGGTGAAGCATCAACCAGATAATCCGATGAGATGCCGGTCTGTCTCACTCTCATGCAAAGGTAAGATCAACCATTTAATCCGCTTACCCAAAAAAAGCCCCGATCATCGAAGATCGGGGCTTTGGGGCTTGGAATGCAATGTCGGCTGTCAGTGCTTACCAGCAATCACTGCTGTCAGTGCCTTCCGAGTCGGCGAGAACTGCCGCGCCCTTCACTCCCAGCTCCGTGAGTGTAAAGGTGGCGCAGTCCTCATCATTGGCCTGACTGCCGGTAGCAGTGGCAGTCAGGGTATAGCTGTCTGCATCCCCTGCGACGGCGAGATTGTAGAAACCTTCCTCACTGACCGCATCTGCCTGACCCAATCCGATACCGCCACCACCGCCGCCGAGCGCATCTCCACAGCTGGTCGCCGCTGTCACGCTGGCCGTCGCGTATTCACCGCAGGTTGCCATGATGCGCTCCTGGGTCTGGGCAAGCGCCAGCAAGGCGGTGGTGGCATCGGTACGACGTGAACGCTCCACCTGGTCCTGATAGCTGGGATAGGCGATCGCCGCCAGAATGCCGATGATGGCCACCGCAATCATGAGCTCCAGCAGACCGAAGCCGCCTTGTGCTCGAGAACCTCCAGTTCGCCTGATCATCAGCGCCCCCTACGTAGTAGCGTGATCTCGATGACCTGCTTCGGCTCACCACGTGGGTCGAAGCGCACCTCGACCTCCTGCCCCGGCGTGAGGTGGAAGGCCTTCAGCTCGCGCCCATTGCGATTGAGTATCCGGCTCTCCGGCTGAAGCACGAACCCCATGTCGTCGACGAGCAGCTGATCCCCCTCTCGCTCGTCGATGACGCCGGTGACGCTCTGCTCCATGACCAGCGGAATCAGGGCATCTTCCGCCAGGGCCTGGGAGCTCCAGCTCGTGAAGAGCAAGCCCGCCGCCAGCATCAGTCCACTACCAGTCAGCTTGAGTCGTGATGTCTTCATGGTCTCTCTCCTAGCGCAGCTGATACCAGGCACTACGGCCTTCCAGCCCATCGATCCCGAAGTCCATGGCCATTTCGACCACCTGATTGGTGCCACCCTGACCGACATACTGGGTATCACCCAGGAATTTCGGTGAGGTGGGCTCGCCTTCTGTCTTGATCGAGAGTACGACCTGACTGTTGACGTTGTCGCTCGCGTTGACCTCGCCATCACCGTTGTAATCAAAGACCTGCTGCACATTGTTGTAACTGCGTACCGGCTGCAGACCGTTGCGCAAGCTGAGCGCATTCAGCCAACCACTGGCACCGCCAGTACAGGGGCCATTGGAGCCCGGGATGGTGGTATTGAAGACAATCAGATCACCACGGACAGCCGGGATGGTCACCAGACGCTCACCGGAGTCCGGTAGCTCCAGATACCAGCCGTACTGCATACCATTGTTGTTCTGATTGGAATAATCGACGCCTACCCCCGTGACCGTCCGCGCGTCACTCACGCCGCTGATATTGGAGAAGCTCTGCTTTTCCAGCTGGCCATGATGACGACGAGTCGAGGACCCTGTATGCAGCACGCTGTAGAAGGATTGCGTCGAGGTATCGACCGCATCCTGCAGCGTCAGCAATTGCCCGGTGCCCCAGTACACATTCAGGTACGGCGTATCGACGGTGCTGTTGAAGACACCGCTGCGTGCCACGGCTACCCGCGATGTGATGGGCTGACGGTAAGCCGCCGGACAGGTCGATGACGTGCTGTTCAAGGCAACGGCACATGACTGGAACAGACGCGACATCTCGCTGCTGCCGATGTTGCTCAGCGAGAACTCGCGCATGTCGAATACCCAAACATTGCCATGCAGATCGCCGGCATAGACCCAGTCGGTGATGCCATCGGCGTCGATGTCGGCCAGCTCAGGACTCGACATGCCATTGCAGTCACTGCTGGCAGAGGTGCAGGAACCACCAGCATTGCTGCCCTGTTGAGAATCAAGCAGCGCATAGTTGTCGGGGTCTTCCAGGTCCACGATGAACAACTTGGCACGTCCATCGCTGTCGGCGTTGTAGCCATTGCCGAAGATGGCATACCACTTGCCGTCATCCAGACGCGCTACCTGAATATCACTGAAGGTATAGCCGAGATCCTCGTGCGTGAATTCCCACTGCACTATCTCGGCCGGCGAGGTGCCGTCGGATTCACCCAATGATTCGAAGCCTTCAGGATCGGTGATATCCAGCATGTAGACCGCCTTGCCACCAGCGCCCAGCCCACCCAGCAGAACCGAGTGCCAACCGGGCGCATCCTCATCGCCCAACTGGACATGTACGTCACGCGCAACTGGCGTGGCATCGACATAGTACTGGTGGACATAGTTCTGATCAGCGAGCTGGCGAATACCACGCCCGTTCTCAATGCTGAAGGCGGCGTACGGCATGTAGGCGAACTTCTCTTCACCGGTCTCCATGTCGATGGCGTGCAGCATGCCGTCATTGGCACCGATGTAGATCATGTTCTGGCGGTCCTCATACAGCGTCTTGAAAGAGCGGTACGAAGACACTTCCATGTCATTGCGATAGCTGGCCGAAGGCGGACCGACGATCGCCGGCGAGGCATGCACGATATCCCCGAGATAGTTGTCGTCACGCTCGCGGAACAAGGTACCCTCGTAGGCATCGTCACCCTTGAGGTAGCCGATCAGATTCTCGAGATCCGACGTTCTGACGCCAAGATTGGCGCCATCCAGCTTCAGGAAAGTACCGGTAGTGTCCAGGACGCGCCCCGTCAGCTGAGTCACGCCACTGGCGACACCTCCTACCACTGAGCCGACACTGCCAAGAATGCCATCATCATCGTCGTCGTCATCGTCATCGTCGTCGTCGTCGTCGTCGTCGTCGTCATCATCCCGGACGGTTCTCCGCAGCGTTGCCAACAACGTGTCTGACAGAAGTGTTTCATCGAGGAAACCCACGAGGTCCAGTACCTGTTCGGCCTCCAGTGATCCGGCCTCCTCGATATTGAAGAAGAACGCCTTCTCATCCACCTCGGTGATACCCGGGTTGTAGGTGATCACCTTGCGGCTTGTGCTACGACTGGCATCCTCACGTAACCACTCCGCGACGGACCATTCCGAGGTCTGACTCAAGGTGCCATTGCTGCCAATCTTGCGTGCCACGACATCGCCCGACCAATCAGCGGGGTCATAGATGGTCTGAATCACGTATGCGCCGCTGGTCTGCCCCCCACTACTGATGTCCAGGCTACCGGTACTGGCCGCGCGCCCTGCGATGGACTGCGCGATATTGTTCAGCGCATCAATCAATGCCTGCGGATTGGCGGCGCTGAGATATTCACCACGTCCGTTCCAGGCCGCATGGCGCAGATCATCAATGGTGGTATTGGCATTGGCGGAAGGCTGCGGCCAGGTAAAGGCAGATTCAAGATCAGCAGGGTTCTCGGACAGCGAGCCATCCACACCAAAAGCGACGGTGTAGGTCACCATGTGCTGAGCGGAGTTTTCATCCACTCCCGGTATGGTAGGCACGCTGTTGATCAAGTCAGTCCGCAGGTCCTCGCGATAATATTTCATCGCGACATCGCCAAGCGTATTGGAATAGCTGTCACGATGACTGGCACTGATGAAGTCGCCACTGCCACCATCGACGTTTCCGACACTGGGGCTTGAACCATTCCAGTAGCCGTCAGTCATCAGGATGGAATAGTTCTGCTGGCACATGCCGCCTGCATCGGCACTCAGAATGGGGGCTGAACGACCAGTGCTGGAGTAATACTCACCGGCATTCTTGAGCGCGGTACGCAGAGGGGTGCCACCGGAGGGATAGGCGGTGAACAGCTCTTCCATCAGATCATCACGCTCATCTGAGTCCGTCATGTCCGCGACGTTGCGGTTGTTGCGACCCTGGATGGTGCGTAGCCCGACCCGGGACTCATTGGCATTGATTACACCGGCCATGGCGGATTTGGCAACCAGCATGCGGTCGCGATAGTAGGTGAACCAGTTGGCGAAGTTGACTTGCTGAGCCGCGGACAGGTCATCCACCTCTACGACATGATCGTCGTCCAGATACAGGCGCCCCGCACCATCCCGGTAGAGCCCGCATTCACCATAGTCATAGTCCCCATCGCCATTGTCGTCCCAGCGCACATAGTAGACATCGCTGTTCAGCCTGGCCCAGCTGGTAGGCTCGTAGGGGTCATCCCGGACGTACGACAGGCGCATGTTCTGATAGGCGATACCCGCCTTGTCCACTCCTGCCCAGGGGGTGTAGGTCAGCGCAGGATTGTAGGCCATGACATTGAAACCCATGCAGGCACCGACGGCCCCGCCAAGATCCGTATAGCTGAAGATACGATCATCGGCATCATGATTGTTTCTTACCGTGACAAGGCTCTTGGAATACACCCCGGTGTATCCCATCAGTGAGGAAGCCGGCTGGAGGCTCCAGTGTTCCACCCCCTTGTTGAGCGTATCCTCCCAGGCCATGCTGCCCGAATCATCCAGAATGAACAGGATATTTGGCTGAACCCCGGTCGCTTCCGTGACCGGGGCGCGGGCGATTTCCCCGGGGGCCGCCAGACAGGGCAAGGCGACAAGGCATAGGGCACCACTCAGCAGATAACGCATGTTCATGCTCCTCTCAGAAGTAAGGGCCCAGTTCCATCTCGCTTTGCACTACTGTCCAGGAGGCACCATTGCCGCCTCCTGTGCCCATCGCGTTGATACGGAAGGCATCCAGGCGCGTACCTACCGCATTCACTTCGTTGCTGGCATTCAGCGGCGGCTCGCCGACCTTGCCCAGATACTCGATCACATAGGCTCCGATGACCGCACCGGTATCATTGTCCAGCGTCTGGATGCCGTTGGCTTGCCAATCCGCTTCCGAGAGCGGGTTGATCGGCGGTGCATTCTCGGGCAGCGCCAGCATCAGCCCGGCGGAATCATCGAAACTGTTCAGGTTCCAGGTACCATCCTCCAGGCCTTCCTGCAGTGCGCGCTCGCCGATGCTCAGACTGGTTTCCGCGTTGTAATAGGACTGCTCGAAGTTGCGGCTGTTGACGGCCATACGTGTCTGCAGCTGACTGTCCTCGACTCCCGTGACGGCCAGCAGTCCGATCACGACCAGCATGATCAACACGATCAGCAAGGCGATACCTTGCTGACGTGCTGCCCCCCGAGTGACCGCGCAGACTCTGGACGTTGAAGACGATGTATTCATCAGCTGCCCCTCAGTTGCAGATTGCGCGGTGTGAACGTGAGATTGAAGGTTCGCGTCAAACGCCCATCATTATCCCCGCCCGGCACCACTCCCGGCAGGCTCTCGAGCGTCAGGGCGATCTCGATACGACGCACCTCATCCCAACGGCCCTCGCTGCGCACCGTGGCGGCCGGCACCTTGACGCGATCGACACTGCCATTGCCGGTGGTATCCAGGCTGAAACTGACATCGAATCCCTGTACGCCGGAGGCCAGTTCTTCCCGTGCGAAAGCAGCATCGATACGGTCGAGATACAGTGCACGCACCGAGGAATCGTTGGCCTGGTCATCCAGCCGCAGCTCCCAGGCCTGCACCGGGTAGAGATAGGCATTCGAGGACTGAGAGCTGCCATAGGAACGTGACAGGGTGTCGTTGGTTTCCACATTACCTTGGGTGGTGCCTGACACCCTGAAGACATCGGTGCTGCTGCAATCACTGACCAGCGCATACTCGTTGGTCACGAAGGCAGCTTCGCTACCGTTGCGCACGGACAGTGGACCACCCAGCGACGTCATGCTGCTGGTCAGCGTGGTTTCATCGCCGTCCTTGCTGGCAGCGACGAACGTCAGATTGAAATAGCTGAGGCCCCGCTGGGTACGCTGCTGCCCCCCGAAGGGCGCCGTGAGATCGTGAGAGGCATCCACTGAGCTGGCATTGGTGATATCGCGGCTATTGGCACAGCCTGCGTAGCCCACATTGCGCATCAGCGGCTGAAGCCGGAAGGACACGTAGCGGGCTGACTCCTGCAGATAGGAAAGCGCTTCCTGAGTACTCACCGTGCTGCGTGAGGTCGAGAACATCTGCACGGCCATGGCCGTGATCAGCAGTCCCAGTACCAGGCTGATCATCAGCTCGACAAGCCCGATACCCGCCTGGCGCTTCGGGCCATGAGGTCGGACGGTGTCGGGGGCGGCACGTCGGCGGGCCGCTGCAGGGGAACAGCGGTTCATGGCTCTACCTCGAAACGATAGGTCTGCTGGTCAACTCCCCCGCTGATGGGGTCACTCCACTGTACCTGGACACTGACGTCGTGAACGCCGATGCCGGCCCCGCCGACGACACGCTCGTCGACTTCCACGCTGCCGACGCCGCTGGTCAGCGTGGAGCCGATGATGGCGTCACGCCAATCAATGATGTCCTGGTCTGCCAGCTCTGCGGGCGCGCAGTCCGAGCTGCATCCATCCACCGGCGCATTGGCGGTGTCGGCATCGTCATATTGATCGATAGCCTCAAGGTTGGCGCGGATACGTTCAGCCATGTCCAGCGACAGCAGCTGTGCCACGGTATTGCTGTAGCTGACGCGCTGATGCTGCAGCGTCTGAACTTGCAACAACCCCAGCCCCAGCAGGGAAACCCCCAGCAGCATGACCGCGACCAGCGCCTCGATCAGGCCGACGCCGCGCTGAGAATGCCGAGCGGAACGGCGCCGTTGCAGGCGAGACAGCACTGTTTTCCTCAGCACTCTCGGCTGCAGGGCTTTCTTGAGGGATGTGGTCATCAACAATGCTGTCATGAGCAGTCCCCTCCTGATTCAAGGCGTACGCGACCCGAAGGTGCCACGACGACAGAGGTCGCATCGGAGGCCGCACAGAACACCAGCGTACTGTTGCCACTAGTCAACGTGCCGCGATCGTTGTAGGTGATCCTGGAGGCGCCCCCCGACTGGGCAACCGCATTGCTGTCCTGATGAATCCACAGGCGGTCGTCGAGGGTGAAATTGGAAGTACTTCCAACATAGACGACCCAGCCATTCGCCCAATCATCGTCGCAGGTCGTGGGATTGGGGGTGGCAACGCTCGGCGCATAGGGACAGACACTCACATCCACACCGCGCGTGGTGGCGGTGCTGCGCGCCATGCCGAGCGCATGGGTCAGTGCACGCACATCGGACTCCACCTGAGAGCGCTGCACCAGGCCTTGCCAGGCCGGCACCGCCCAGGTCGCGATGATGGCAATGATCGCCACCGTCACGACCAGCTCGATCAGGGTGAAACCACGGGATTGGCGCATGAGAGATACGTCTCCTTGCCGCTAAGGGTCGACCGGCCATGCCGGACTCGCGTCTGCCTTCTAGGGGCCCACCATCACCAGCACCGACCTCCTCCTTCGGCACCAGTATTCATGTCCTGGTCCATCCACAGTATGCCGCAGTCGTCATTGAGTTGTGCCCCTTGAGGCGTCGCCTGCAGGACGAAGGCCGAGGCAGACAGACTGCGATACGTGATCAGGTAGCGAAGATTGCCACCGCTGTCCTCTATACGGCTGACGCCATCCATCGGCTGGTCATCATCCCCCACGGGGGCCTCGGAGAAATTCTGGGAGTAGAAGCCACGCAGCTGTCTGGCCTGCTGCCCCAGCGCTTGCTGGGCATGCGAGCGCCAGCTGCGCTCCACATAACCCAGATAGGAGGGAATGGCGACCGCCGCCAGAATGCCGATGATCGCGACCACCATCATCATCTCGATCAGGGTGAAGCCCTGAGCCCGACGCCTGCCAGCTGCCCCGCGCCCCGGTTTCGGCTTGCGGCGTGCACCTGCACTGCTGACACCGATGACCGAGAACAGTCGTGGCATGGGAAAGTCTCCAGAATACGAACTATACCTCCATTATGTATCATTTTGGTAACTGGGTATTACATTTTTTTTCAATACACACCAGGTTGATCAACGATCGTGCTCAAGAATGCCATTGCTTATACAAGAAAATACTGAATTTAATGGCAAACCACGAAGGACGCGCACAAAAAAAGCCGCGACAGGGTCGCGGCTCCTTCACTGGCAGAAATTTACAAGGCGTTACAGCTCGCGGATCTGGTCCGAGGCGATCAAGCGCTCCTTGAGCTCCTTGGGCATGGAGAAGACGATATTCTCCTCCTGACCCTCAAGCTCTTCGGGTGCCGAGGCTCCCAGCGCCATCAGGCGATCGATCACGCCCTGCACCAGCACTTCGGGGGCGCTGGCCCCGGCGGTAATACCGATGCTGCCGATCCCCTCGAGCCAGCTGGCCTCGATCTGCTGCGCATCGTCGATCAACCAGGCGGGGGTCTGCATGCGCTCGGCCAGTTCGCGCAGGCGATTGGAGTTGGAGCTGTTGGGGCTGCCGACCACCAGCACCACATCGCAGGCTTCTGCCAGCATGCGCACGGCATCCTGACGATTCTGGGTCGCGTAGCAGATGTCATCCTTGCGCGGACCCTGAATCGCCGGGAAGCGTTCGCGCAGCGCATCGATCACGCGGGCCGTGTCATCCATGGACAATGTGGTCTGGGTGACGAAGGCCAGTTGCTCCGGGTCCTTGACCTCCAGACGCGCCACATCGGACTCGTCTTCCACCAGGTGGATGGTGCCACCCTGGGAAGCGTCATAGCGGCCCATGGTGCCCTCGACTTCCGGGTGACCCTCATGGCCGATCAACACGCAATCCTGGCCCTTGCGCGCATAGCGCAGGACTTCCATGTGCACCTTGGTGACCAGCGGACAGGTGGCATCGAAGACCTTGAGGTTGCGACGCTCGGCCTCTTCCTGCACGGCACGCGAGACACCGTGTGCCGAGAAGATGACGATGACGTCATCCGGCACTTCGTGCAGTTCCTCGACGAAGATGGCGCCGCGCTCCTTGAGGGAGTCGACCACGAAACGGTTGTGCACCACCTCATGACGCACATAGATCGGCGGCCCGAACACGTCGAGCGCTCCGTTGACGATATCGATGGCGCGATCCACTCCGGCGCAGAAACCGCGCGGGTTGGCCAACTTGATCTGCATGACAGGCTCCGCTTGATGGCGAGGTGCACTCACGGGGGAGCGCACCTCTGGAAAGAAGACTCAGTGCGTGGTCGCGGGGGCGACTGACAGCACCTCGACCTCGAAGGTCAGGGTACGCCCGGCCAGCGGGTGATTGAAGTCGACCTGGACGTCACGCTCATCGATCTCGCGGATGATGCCCGGCAGCTCCGAGCCCGACGGCTCGGCGAAGGACATCACCATGCCGACCTCGATCTCTTCATCGAAGCTCTTTCGTGCCACGGTCTGGACGTTCTGCGGATTGTGCTGACCGAAGGCATGCTCCGGCGTGATCGTGAAGCTGCCGGTCTCGCCCGCCGCCATGCCCATGATCGAACGCTCGAAGCCCGGCGGCAGATTGCCGTCACCCACCTGGAAGGTGGCCGGTGTCTTGTCGAAGGTGGAGTCCACCTCGGTGCCGTCTTCCAGACGCAGACGGAAATGGAGGCTGACCTCCATGTTATCGGCGATACGATGCTCGCTCATGCTGACCTCGCTTGTGGCGCTCATTCGGAGCGGCCACGGAAAGATTCAAGAATCAGTGCCACGGCTCCCAGGCTGATGGCGACGTCCGCCACGTTGAAGGCCGGGAAGAAGGCATTGCCCCAGTGGAAGGACAGGAAGTCCACCACGTAGCCATGCACGACACGATCATAGAGATTGCCAAGCGCGCCCCCCAGCACCAGCGCGATGCCCAGCGCGGTGAAGGTCTCGTGACGCTTGAGGCGCGCAAGCCAGATACTCAGGCCGATGGCTGCCACCACCGCAATACCCGCAAACAACCAGCGCTGCCAGCCATCATGGCCGGCCAGAAAACTGAACGCCGCGCCGGTGTTGTGGAGCAGCGTCAGATTGAAGATCGGCAGCACTTCGTTGGCCTGACCATAGACCAGCGAACTGCTGGCCAGCCACTTGGTGGCCAGGTCCAGCACCACGATCACCAGCGACAGCCACAGCCAGCGCAGCGGCGAGCGCATCGGCTCACTGCCGGCCGAGGGGGTATCCGTCGCGGGGCCTTGTGAAGAAGACGTCATGTTACCTTCCTGTCGTAAAATGAGTCTGCGACCGGCAAGACACGAACGCCGGGCCAGAGCCCGGCGTTCGATATCAGCGCTCAGCGGAGGCTGAACGATGCTGCGGTCGCATCAGCGATCAAGCGAAGTGACGCGTCTCGCCTTCGCCATCCGGCAGGTTGGTCACGCAGCGGCTGCACAGTGTCGGATGTTCCGGCAGGGTGCCGACTTCCGGACGGTGGTGCCAGCAACGCTCGCACTTGGCATTCTCGCTGACCTTGACCGCCACCTTGAGGCCGGACACTTCGGTCTCTTCTGCCTCACCGGCCGCCTCGAGAGGCGCCAGGGTCACGCCGCTGGTCAGCATCACGAAGCGCAGCTCGTCGCCGAGACTTGCCAGCAACGTATTGAGCTCGTCATTGACATAGAGCGTGACTTCCGCCGCCAGGCCATTCTTGACCAGACCGGCGTTGCGCGCGCCTTCCAGCGTCTTGTTGACCGCCTGCTTGACGTGTAGCACCTGCTCCCAGAACTCACGCCCCATGGGGGCATCATCCGCCAGGGTGGTCAGGCCGGTGTAGGCCGTCTCGAGGAAGATGGTGTCCTTGCGCGGGCCCGGAATGTTGGCGTAGATCTCTTCACCGGTGAAGGAGAGGATCGGCGCAATCCAGCGTGCCAGCGCCTCGATCACGTGGTACAGCGCCGTCTGGCAGCTACGACGCGCCCGCGAGTTCGGCTGAGTGGTGTACTGGCGGTCCTTGATGACATCCAGATAGAAGCCGCCCAGCTCACGCGAGCAGAAGGTCAGCACCTGCTGATAGATGTCGAGGAAGCGGTATTCCTCATAGGCCAGCTCGACACGCGCCTGCAGCTGGGCGGCGCGATCGACCACCCACTGGTCCAGCGCCAGCATGTCATCGAAGGCCAGTGCATCGCGTTCCGGCTCGAAACCGTTCAGGTTGGACAACAGGAAGCGCGAGGTGTTGCGGATACGACGATAGGCGTCGGCGGTCCGCTTGAGGATCTCGTCCGAGACGGCCATCTCGCCGGAGTAGTCGTTGGAGGACACCCACAGACGCAGGATGTCGGCGCCCAGCTTGTCCATCACCTGCTGCGGCGCAACCACATTGCCGACGGACTTGGACATCTTGCGACCCTGCGCATCCACGGTGAAACCGTGAGTCAGAAGCGCCTTGTAGGGCGCGTGGCCGTCGATGGCACAGCCGGTCAGCAGTGACGAGTGGAACCAGCCACGGTGCTGGTCGGAGCCTTCCAGGTACAGGTCGGCACGCGGGCCTTGCTCGTGACCATGCGGGTGCGAGCCACGCAGCACGTGCCAATGGGTCGTCCCGGAGTCGAACCACACGTCCAGCGTGTCGGTGACCTTCTCGTAGTTCTCTGCCTCATCGCCCAGCAGCTCCTGGCTGTCGAGTGACCACCAGGCATCGATGCCGTGCTCGGCAACGCGATCGGCGACCGCTTCCATCAGCGCCACGCTGTCGGGGTGCAGTTCCCCCGTCGCGCGATGCAGGAACAGCGGAATCGGCACGCCCCAGTTGCGCTGACGCGAGATGCACCAGTCCGGACGGTTGGCGATCATGCTCTTCAGACGCGCCTGACCCCAGGCCGGGATGAAGGCGGTGTCCTCGATGGCGGACAGCGCCTTGTCACGCAGGGTCACGCCATCGGTGCCGGGGAGGTCCATGCCGACGAACCACTGGGCCGTCGCACGATAGATGACCGGCGTCTTGTGGCGCCAGCAGTGCATGTAGCTGTGGGTGATCTTCTCGTGCGCCATCAGCGCGCCGAGCTCTTCCAGACGCGCGACGATGTTCGGGTTGGCCTTCCAGATGAACTGGCCACCGAATTCCGGCAGATCCGGCACGTACACGCCGTTGCCCTGCACCGGGCTTTCGATCTCGTCGAAGCTCATGCCGTAACGACGGCAGGTATGGAAGTCATCCTCGCCGTAGGCCGGGGCGGAGTGGACGATACCGGTACCGGCACCGGTCTCGACGTAGTCGGCCAGGTAGACCGGCGACAGACGCTCGTAGATCGGGTGACGGAAGTTGATCAGCTCCAGCGCCGCGCCGTTGACGGTCGCCAGCGTCTCACCGCTCAGACCGAAGCGCGCGAGGCTGTCCTCGACCAGCTCCTCGGCAAGCACCAGCAGGCGCTCGCCGGTGTCGACCAGCGAGTAGACGAAGTCCGGGTGAACGTTGAGCGCCTGGTTGGCCGGGATGGTCCACGGGGTGGTGGTCCAGATCACGATCGCCGCCGGCTTGCTCAATGACTCGAGGCCGAAGGCCTTGGCCAGTGCCGCGCTGTCGTCTGCCGCGAAGGCGACGTCGATGGCATCAGAGGTCTTGTCGGCGTACTCGACTTCCGCTTCCGCCAGCGCAGAGCCGCAGTCGAAGCACCAGTTGACCGGCTTCAAACCCTTGAAGACATAACCGCCCTTGACCATCTCGGCCAGCGCACGGATCTCACCGGCTTCATTGGCAAAGTCCATGGAGCGATACGGGTTGCCCCAGTCACCGACGATGCCGAGACGGATGAACTCGTGTTTCTGACCTTCCACCTGCACGCCAGCGTATTCACGGCAGAGATGACGCGCCTTCTCGGACTCGAGGTGCTTGCCGTGGGTCGTCTCGACCTTGTGCTCGATGGGCAGACCATGACAGTCCCAACCCGGCACGTAAGGCGCGTCGAAGCCCGCCATCGTCTTGGACTTGACGATGATGTCCTTGAGAATCTTGTTGACGGCATGACCGATGTGAATATTGCCGTTGGCATAGGGAGGGCCGTCGTGGAGCACGAAGCTCGGACGGCCCTTGCCTGCTTCACGCAGACGCGCATAGAGGTCAATCTCGTTCCAGCGCGCCAGTTGCTCCGGCTCACGCTTGGGGAGATTGCCGCGCATCGGGAAGTCGGTATCGGGCAGATTCAAAGTGTGCTTGTAGTCGCTCATAGCCTTTCGGGTCAGCCGTCGTGGGGGCGGGAAGCCTGAGCTTCCCGAGCTGTGGAATCAGACACCTCAGCAGTGCCGTGTAAGGGTGCCGTCGGCGCATCCGTCATCAGTGCGCTCAGCGGACGGCTGGCCAGCGGCAGGTCAGCCATCGAGGTCATGCAATCGAGCAACGCCTGCTCATCACCGGCAGGCGCCTCGCCCGCGGCCAGCGCGAAGAAGCGCTTCGCCAGGGCGATATCGGCGTAGATGGCGGCCTTGAGGGCTTCCAGGCCATCGAAGCGCTGTTCACCGCGCAGGAAGGCGCAGAAGCTGACGCGCATCGGCTGGCCATAGAGGTCTTCCGCGAAGTCCAGCAGATGGACCTCGAGCACCGGCCGCGGCGTGCCGACCGTCGGGCGCCAACCGATGTTGGCCACCGCCGGACAGTCGCGGCCGTCGGCAAGGTGCACCATCACCGCGTAGACGCCGGAGACCGCCAGCGGCGCATTCGGCAGCGGCAGGTTGGCAGTCGGCACGCCCAGCGTGCGACCCAGCTGGCGGTCCGCGACCACGCGCCCCTGCCAGTGGTGAGCACGCCCAAGCAACCGGGCGGCCAGCGCCATGTCACCGGCGGCCAGTACCTCGCGTACGCGAGTGCTGGAAACCCGCTCGTCGGCGATCTCGAAGGTGCGGGTATGTTCCACCGCAAATCCCTCGGTGGCGCCGATGCGCTCCAGCAGCGCGAAGTCTCCGGCGCGATCACAACCGAAGCGGAAGTCGTCACCGACCACCAGATGACGCACGCCGAGCCCATCGATCAGCACCTGCTCGATGAACTCACGTGCCGACAGCGAACGCAGCGTCTCATTGAAAGGCAGACACAGTACGCGCTCGGCGCCATGGCTGCCCAGCAGACGCACCTTGTCCGCCAGACGCGTCAGCCGCGGCGGCGCCTTGTCACCCGCGAAGAACTCACGCGGCTGCGGCTCGAACACCACCACCGTGGCGGGCAGACCATAAGCCGCCGCGCGCTCGCGAAGTTGCTCCAGAATCGCCTGGTGGCCGAGATGCACGCCATCGAAATTGCCGATGGTGGCCACACAGCCGCGACTGCCATCCTGCTTGCGCAGGCGGGCGAGATTGTGGAGTCCTCTGATCAAGTCCATGCGTGCATCACACAAGCCGCCGAAAGTGGTCGATTATAGCGAAGGGGCACGGCGCTGACAGCCACCGTTGCCCCACCAGGGAGAAAACAGCTGGAACCGGGGGCGCCAACCTGCGTGGCACCCGGGCAGCAGACTCAGCTCTGCATGCGGAAATGGCGCGGGCGGACACCGCACAGCCCCAACCACACCGCATAGGCCAGCACACCACCGACGACCAGCGCTCCCATCATCGCACAGCGCTCCCACAGCCCCCAACCAAGCCAGGTGGTCCAGTCCGGCGACAGCCACATCAAGCCGCCGCCCATCAGGGCGCAACCCCCGATCAGGGTCAGCGAATAGCGTCCCCAACCGGGCTGGAAGCGCAGCACGCCGTCACGATACAGGCCGCGTGCCAGCAGGCCCGCATTGAGGAAGGCCGACAGCGCCGTGGCCAGCGCGAGCCCGGCGTGCGCCAGCGGCACGATCAGCGCCAGGTTGAAGGCCATATTGGCGACCATCGCGATGATACCGATCTTGACCGGCGTTTTCGTGTCCTGACGCGCATAGAAGCCCGGTGCCAGCACCTTGATCAACATGAAGGCCAGCAGACCGAAGCTGTAGGCACGTAGGCTCTGGGCCGACATCACCACATCGTTGTCGGTCATCGCGCCGTAGTGGAACAGCGTGATCAATAGGGGTTCGGCCAGCACGCCGAGCGCCAGCGCCGCCGGCACCCCGATCAACAGTACCGAGCGCAGCGCCCAGTCGAGCATCTTCTGGAAGTGCTCCAGCGATTGCTCGGCGTGGCGCTTGGAGAGCGCCGGTAGAATCACCGTCCCGATGGCGATGCCGATGATGCCCAGCGGCAGCTCGACCAGACGGTCGGAGTAATAGAGCCACGACACGCTGCCGGTGACCAGAAACGAGGCCAGCACGGTATCCAGCAGCAGATTGATCTGCGACACCGAGACACCGAACAACGCCGGGGTCATCAACTTGAGAATGCGGCGCACGCCCTCATGGGCGAAATTCGGCCATGGCTTGGGCATCAGGCCAAGCCGCAGCAGGAACGGCACCTGGAACAGCAGCTGCACGCCACCGGCGATCAACACGCCCCAAGCCAGCGCCATGGCGGGTGTCTCGAAGCGAGGGGCCAGCAACAGCGCCGCGCCGATCAGGCTCAGATTGAGCAGCACCGGCGTGATGGCCGGCACCGCAAAGCGATTCCAGGTATTGAGCACGCTACCCGCAAAAGCGGTCAGCGAGATCAGCAGCAGATACGGGAAGGTCAGGCGCAGCATGTCACCGGTCAACGCCAGCTTGCCGGCATCGTCACCGAACCCGGGCGCGAAGACCCACACCAGCCAGGGCGCGCACAGCATCGCGACCGCGGTGATCAACGCAAGTACGATGCCAAGACTGCCGCTGACGGCATCCAGCAACTCACGGACCTCCTCCCGCGTCCGGCGAGTCGCATACTCCGACAGCACCGGGATGAAGGCCTGGTTGAAGGCACCCTCGGCAAACAGGCGGCGCATGAAGTTGGGGATCTTGAAGGCAACGAAGAAGGCATCCGCTCCGCTGCCGGCGCCCAGCAGTGATGCGATGGTCACATCGCGCGCCAGCCCAAGCACGCGCGACAGCATCGTCATCACGCTGACGATCAACCCCGAGCGCAACAGACCACCCCGCACCGGCAGACTGTCGCCCGAGCGGGTCTCGCCCTGGGCACTTGCTTGTGAAGCGGACTGCGCGGCGGCCTCGGCCCTGCCATCTTCTCCTCTGACTTCCTGCTCGCCTGTGGGCGACTCATCCTGCGGCTTGCTCACCCTGACACCCCTCTCGCTTCCCTGACCTGACACCGATGTCATCCACTCGACAGACAGACACAAAAAAACCGGCCGAAGCCGGTTTTTTCACACACATGCGTCTTAGACAGCCAGTGCCTTGACGCGTGCGTTCAGACGGCTCTTGACGCGAGCAGCCTTCTTCTTGGACAGGATGTCCTTGTCGGCGTAACGGTCGAGGACCTTCTGCGCGACATTGAAAGCGGCCATGGACGCAGCGTGGTCGCCAGTCTTGACGGCCTTCAGCACGTTCTTGACGCTGGTGCGCACGGCGGAACGCTGTGCGGAGTTGTGCTGACGACGGACTTCAGCCTGACGAGCGCGCTTGCGAGCTTGCTTGGAGTTTGCCACTTTGATGCTCCTTATGAGTCCACCCGTAGGCGCGTACTCATGAACTGGAATTTGGAAGACATTGTCGCTAGGCGACAGCGGGTCCCGTCATTTCTCGTGCTCGATACTTGACGCATGGAACCTCGAGAAATCAGCGACTTGGCGTGGAAGCCCCGCCAAACCTTCGCCATCGGAGCGGACCAGCATCCGACAGGACGGCAGAGTCTAGCACGACCCGCCCACATATCACCAGTCCGACACCTGCCCCGAAGGCAGCCCTCATGCGCCTTACAGCACGATGAGGTTATCGCGGTGGATCAGTTCCGGCGCCTCTATATAGCCCAGCGTCGCCTCGATCTGATGACTGGGCAGGCCGAGAATCCGTCCGGCATCTTCGGCGCTGTAATTCACCAGGCCCTTGGCGATGCGCTGGCCGGATTCATCGACACACTGCACCAGATCACCGCGCTTGAAGGCGCCATCGATCTTCCTGACGCCCACCGGCAACAGGCTGGAGCCACGCGTGGTCAACACATTGACGGCGCCGGCATCCAGCGTCAGGGTGCCGCGCACCTGCAACTGCCCCGCGATCCAGCGCTTGCGCGCCGCGATCGGCGCATGCTCCGGCAAGAGGAGCGTGCCGAAGCGCTCACCGGAAGCCAGCCGGGTGATGACCTCGGGCTGACGGCCAGAAGCGATCACGGTCAATGCGCCACTGCGCGCCGCGAGACGCGCCGCGCGCACCTTGGTCGCCATGCCGCCACGCCCGAGCAAACCGCCGCCGCCGGCCACCTTGACCAGTATCGGGTCATCGGCCTGGGCTTCCTCGATCAGGCTGGCCGCCGGGTCATGACGCGGATCGGCATCATAGAGGCCTTCCTGATCGGTGAGCAGCAACAGCGCATCGGCCTCGAGCAGGTTGGCGACCAGCGCGCCGAGGGTGTCGTTGTCGCCGAAGCGGATCTCATCAGTGACCACGGTGTCGTTCTCGTTGATCACCGGCACCACCCGCAGGTCGACCAGGGTGCGCAGCGCCGAACGTGCATTCAGGTAGCGCTTGCGGTTGGAGAGGTCGTCGTGGGTCAGCAGAATCTGCGCCGTGGTGAGGCCATGACGATGGAAATGCTCTTCATAACACTGGGTCAGGCCGTTCTGACCGACCGCCGCTGCCGCCTGCAGCTCATGCACGCCGCTGGGGCGAGCTGACCAGCCCAGCCGCGACATGCCGACGGCGATCGCCCCGGAGGACACCACGATCACCTCGACACCCCGCGCGTGCAGCGCCGCGATCTGATCGACCCAACGACCGATGCCGGCATCATCCAGCCCGCGGCCGTCGTCGGTCAGCAGCGCACTGCCGATCTTGACCACCACGCGTCGTGCACTGGCCAAGGCCTCGCGCCCCGTCTGACTGCCCAGCTCCGCCACTTCCGCCACCTTCTGCTCCGACACCGCGCTCTCTCCTGTCATGTCATCCCTCGCCGGCAGGCCCTGCCTCTCTGCTTGCCATTGTCTGCTCCCGCCAGCCCGCTGTCATCACTCCTCGCCGGCCCCGACAACGAAAACGCCCCGCCGCGAGACCATGAGGTTCGGGGCGGGGCGTGAATCGCGAAGCGGGTCGCTCGTCACTCGGTGGCTGCCGCTCAGGACAGCCACCGGACGAACTGAGACCTCAGGGCGCGTATTCGACTTCGACGTCGTAATCGTCGTCATTGAAGTCGTCATCGTCCTCTTCTTCGTCATCCTTCTTGCGCTTGCGACGTGTCAGGCGCTCTTCAGCGCGCTCCAGCGACTCGTTCTCCATGCGCGCCAGCAGGGCGGCATGTGCCTCGGCAGCTTCCGGATCTTCCACCAGCTGCAGGCGTTGCTCGCCCAGCCAGCGGTGCGCGGCCTGCACCAGCTCCTGGGTGCCGATACCGCTGGCCGCGGAGACGACGAACAGCTCGCCTTCCCAGCCCAGACGCTCAACGAGGTCCTTGACCATCGCGTCACGATCCTCTTCCGCCAGCAGGTCGACCTTGTTGATCACCAGCCAGCGGGGCAGCTCCGTCAGTGCCGAGGAGAAGTTCTCCAGCTCCTTGAGGATCGCCTCGACCGCATGCACCGGATCGCTCTCGTCGAAGGGAGCGATATCCACCACGTGCAGCAGCAGGCGCGTACGTGTCAGGTGCTTGAGGAAACGCAGGCCCAGGCCGGCACCATCCGCCGCGCCTTCGATCAGACCGGGAATATCGGCCATCACGAAGTGCTGGTGGCTACCGATCTTCACGACACCGAGGTTCGGCACCAGGGTGGTGAACGGGTAGTTGGCGACCTTGGGCTTGGCGGCGGAGACGGCGCGGATCAGCGTCGACTTGCCGGCATTCGGCATGCCGAGCAGACCGACGTCCGCCATCACCTTCATCTCGAGACGCAGGTTGCGGCGCTCGCCCCAGGTCCCCTTGGAAGTCTGACGCGGCGCGCGGTTGGTGGAAGACTTGAAGTGGATGTTGCCCAGTCCACGACGTCCACCCTGCGCGACCAGTACCAACTGGCCGATCTCCGTCACGTCGCCGATGATCTCGAGGGTTTCCTCGTCGATCACGGTGGTGCCGACCGGCACCTTGACGATCAGGTCCTCACCCGCCTTGCCTGCCATCTGGCGGCCTTGACCGGCATCGCCGCTCTCTGCCTGATAGTAGCGCTGGAACTTGAAGTCGATCAGGGTATTGAGGGAATCATCCCCGATCAGGTACACACTGCCGCCGTGCCCGCCGTCGCCCCCATCGGGACCACCGCGCGGCACGTATTTTTCACGGCGAAAACTCAGGCAACCATTGCCGCCACGTCCGGCCTCTACAATGATCGACGCTTCATCAAGGAACTGCATGCTGCTCTCTCCTGACGACGACCCGGGCCGTCATGCGACAAAAAAGCCCCGCCTGAGCGGGGCTTCCTTGCAGACCGTCCCACGATACCGGGGCATCGTCCAGTCTGCGTAAGCTGTCAGACGTTTCAGGCAGAAACGATGCTGACGAACTTGCGGTTCTTCGGACCCTTGGTCTCGAACTTCACGTGGCCGTCGGCCAGAGCGAAGAGAGTGTGGTCCTTGCCGATGCCGACGCCAGTACCAGCGTGGAAACGGGTGCCGCGCTGACGCACGATGATGTTGCCGGCGATAGCCGCTTGGCCACCGAACAGCTTCACACCAAGGCGCTTGGATTCAGAATCGCGACCGTTGCGGGTAGAGCCCGCCGCCTTCTTATGTGCCATTGGATAATTCTCCTATGGTGGGTAGCGCTGCAATTAAGCAGAGATACCAGTGATCTTGACTTCGGTGAACCACTGACGGTGGCCCGCACGACGCATGGAGTGCTTCCGGCGACGGAACTTGATGATGGTGACCTTGTCGCCACGGCCGTGAGACACGACCTCGGCAGAAACCTTGGCACCTTCCACCAGCGGAGCGCCGACCTTGATGTCGTCGCCTTCAGCGACCATCAGGACTTCGTCAAACTGGATAGCTTCGCCAGTCGCGACTTCAAGCTTCTCGAGCTTCAGGGTCTGGCCTTCCTGAACGCGGTACTGCTTGCCACCGCTCTTGATAACTGCGTACATGATTCTCTCCATCGGACTCATCAAGGGTGTGCTCTTGGGTGGCCTGCTGCGAGTGGCGCCCCTTCTGGAGCCATCTGACAGGGAGCGGGATGAGTCACGGCCGCGTATTATAGCGCCACGTGCCGCGACCGACAAGCAATGTCAAGGTTTACGCGACCAATCGGCCGCCAGCCAGCGTCCTTGCGCGGGTGCACGCCTTGACGGCCATAGGGGTGCCCCATAGCATTACCGCCAAACGGCACGCCACGGCGGCCTCACCTCTCGCTACGGGCACGACGATCTCATGCAAGCCGACGCATCGACCCTTCACGCGGCAGTGGCAGATGACTTCGCCGCCGTCGACCGCACTATCCTCGCGCAGCTCGAGTCGCGCGTGCCGCTGGTCCAGACCATCGGTCAGTACATCATCCAGAGTGGTGGCAAACGCCTGCGCCCGGTGCTGGTGCTGCTGGCAGCCCGCGCACTCGGCTATCAAGGCGAGAAACACGTTCATCTGGCCGCGCTGATCGAGTTCATGCACACCTCGACCCTGCTGCACGATGATGTCGTGGATGAATCCAGCCTGCGCCGCGGCCGTTCCACCGCCAATGACACCTGGGGCAATGCGCCGTCGGTGCTGGTCGGTGACTTCCTCTATTCGCGCTCCTTCCAGATGATGGTCGAAGTCGGCTCGATGGACGTGATGGCGATTCTCTCCGCCGCCACCTGCACCATCGCCGAAGGGGAAGTCCTGCAGCTGACCAATATCGGCAATGCCGACATTGATGAGGCCGCCTACTTCGAGACCATCCACGGCAAGACCGCCATGCTGTTCGAGGCGGCCGCCCATGCCGGCGCGATTCTGGCCAGGGAAACCGACGACACTGTCACGCCGGCACAGGTCAGCGCGCTGCAGAACTATGGCCGCTACCTGGGCCTCGCCTTCCAGCTGATCGATGATCTGCTCGACTATCAGGGCGATGCCGAGACCATGGGCAAGAACGTCGGTGATGACCTGGCCGAAGGCAAGCCGACCCTGCCGTTGATTCGCGCCATGCAGGTCGGAAGTCCGGCTCAGGCCAGCCTGGTGCGCGGCGCCATCGAGAAGGGTGGGCTGGAGCAGCTCGACGAGGTGCTGGAAGTGGTGCGCCTCACGGGCGGCCTCGACTATACCCGCAGCCGCGCTCAGGAAATGGCCGATAACGCCCTGAATGAGCTCAAGGCGCTGCCGGAGAGCGAATTCCGCGACAGCCTCGAGCGCATCGCGCTGTTGAGTGTCGGCCGCCAGGCCTGATATGCGCATGACGATGGCCTGCCTGGCAGGTCGTCGGTCAGTCGATCATGGCAGCAGAAGACCGCCGCCAACATGGCGAGAAGCGCCGGCAGGACGAGGTGAAGAGAAGCGTGCTTCTCGACAGCGGGATTGCCCCCTGAGACTCAGATAAAACTTTTTGACCTCAAGGGCTTGCAAAGCAAAGCTACCTGCGTATAATTCACCTCCGTCGAGACAAGCTCACGACGCATCGGAGTATAGCTCAGCTTGGTAGAGCGCTGCCTTCGGGAGGCAGAGGTCGTAGGTTCGAATCCTGCTACTCCGACCAGATATCTGAAAAAGCCGCTGATCACTGATCAGCGGCTTTTTTGATGCTGGAAGGTTTTCCTGCGGCTCATGCTGTCCAGTGACAAACTCCCCTCCAACGCCTTACATCCCTCAGGATGCCACATGCACACACTGCGCCTTGCCATGCTGTCCCTGCTGCTCACCTCTCTGCTCTCCGCCTGCGCCTCTACCCGTACCCAATGGGAGAAGCCCGGCGCCAACAGCACGGAGGCTCACAACACCTGGGCCGGCTGCCAGTACGAACTTGGCCTGACTGACAAGTCAGACAACGAGAAACAGACGCTGCTGAAGTACTGCATGGAGCGTGAAGGCTACCGACTGCAGAGCTACTGAGTCGCTCGCCTGCCTCAATCGGACATCCAGGTGTCACTCGCCTTGCGGGCCCGCTCGCGTCCAGCGCGCTCTCGGTCGCGGCGGGCCTTTTGCTTGAGGTAGTAACTGCGCAGGGCAAGGCCGAGACCGAAGGCCAGCATCAGGGCGAACACCAGCCCCTGCCAGGGGCGGGCGGCATCGCCAAGCCAGGTTTCCAGCACGACGATGGCGATCAGGCCAGTGGCCTGACTGGCAACGGCGATGGCACGGCTACGGTCATAATGATGTGACAGCATGGGGATATCCTTGGCGCGTCCTCGGCGGCAGAGCAATGCTCAGTGCGCGAGGCGTGGATGTCGAAGTCCGTCGATTATCGCATACTCGAGCCTCGCGACTGCAGCGCCTGCCCAGCGTTTGCCAAGCGCTTGCCACATACAGGCCGACAGACACTGCTGATTCGAACGCTCCCCGGACACCGCCAGAGGATAACCGCATGGATGCCATCGCCCTGGGCCCTGCCCTGATTTCCGTCGAACGCCTCTATGCCTTCGTGGCAGCCCTGGTGATGCTGATCGAGTTCTCGCTGCTGATTCGTCTGCTGGCACGCATGCACGCCAGAGGCACGACCGCGCCCGCTCACGATTCACCGCCGCTGAGCCCCTCGCGCTGGTTCAATCGCATGCTGGTCAGCTGGGTGATCGGTGCGCGCCTCACTCATGTCGCGCTGCACTGGGCAAGTTATCAGCAGGTACCGCTGGATATCCTCAAGCTGTGGCAACCGGGCTACCACCTGTTCGGCGGCATGCTGGCCGCGACCCTGGCCAGCCTGTGGCTGCTGCGCCGGCATGGCACGATTCGCCAGGTGATCGCGCTGGGCAGTCTGACCCTGGGCCTGACCGCCTTCCTTGGCCTCAAGCAACTCGACCCGCTGGGCAACGCCGCCGCCATCGAGGCGATGCCTGCCATCACCCTCAACCATCTGGATCGCCGCCCCGTCGCGCTGAATGACATCCAGGACGAGCGCGTGATCGTCAATCTATGGGCCACCTGGTGCCCGCCCTGCCGACGCGAGATGCCACTGCTGGCAGAGGCTGATCAGAGACCCGGCGTCACCGTGGTACTCGCCAATCAGGGCGAGCAGACACTGGCGGTGACCCGCTTTCTGAAAAGCGAACAGCTGACGCTCGAGTACGCGCTGCTCGACCCCGCCATGCAGCTGATGGCGCTGGCCGAGGCGCAGGGCCTGCCCGCGACCCTCGTCTTCGATGGCGACGGACAGCTGATCGAGCGTCATATCGGCGAGCTGAGCCGCGCCCAGCTGGACGCCCTGCTACCGGCGTCACGGCCATAGAACGACACACCGGTGGCCTCGTTCGATGCGACAAAGACGCTCGCCGCAAGAAAAGGCGCTTAAGCCACGGCGTCTGATCCGGTAAGATACCGCGCCCCTGTATTCCCGATTCCCGTCTTTGTCCTACCCCGAGGCTTCATGAGCGACTTCATTCCCGGTCAGCGCTGGATCAGTGACGGCGAGGCTGATCTCGGCCTTGGCACCATCCTCAATGTCGACTTCCGCACCGTCACCGTGCTCTTTGCTGCCAGCGAAGAAACCCGCACCTACAGTCTGCGCGAAGCGCCCCTTACCCGGGTGGCCTTCGGCAATGGCGACCGCATCCAGTCCGACGATGGCGAATGGCTGATCGTCGATGACTTCAAGGAAGTGCGCGGCCAGATCGTCTACATCTGTGAGCGCAGCGGCGAGCATGCCGGCGAGCTCATCGAGCTTCCCGAAGCCCGTCTGAACGACAAGATGCAGTTCAATCAGGCACGTGATCGCCTGCTGACTGGCCAGGTCGACCGCAATGACTGGTTCGACCTGCGCTATCGCACCCTGCGCCACTTCCACCGTGTCGAGCAGAGTCCGGCACTGGGCCTGTCCGGCCCCAAGGTCGATCTGGTGCCGCACCAGCTCTACATCGCCGATGAAGTCTCGCGCCGTCACGCGCCGCGCGTACTGCTGGCCGATGAAGTCGGCCTCGGCAAGACCATCGAAGCCGGCCTGATCCTTCACCGCCTGCTGCTCAGCGGCCGCGCCAGCCGTGCGCTGATCCTGGTACCGGCGAGCCTGACCCACCAGTGGCTGGTCGAGATGCTGCGCCGCTTCGCGCTGGATGTCTCGCTGCTCGACGAAGAGCAGTGCAAGGCCTACGGCACGCGCAACCCCTTCGAAGGCAACCAGATCATTCTGGCCAGCCAGGACTGGCTGTTCGCCAACCCGTCGCGTCAGGTCCAGGCTGCCGCCTGCGATTGGGACATGCTGATCGTCGATGAGGCCCACCACCTCGACTGGAGCGAAGACAAGGTCGGCCCGGGCTACGCCTGTGTCGAATCCCTCGCTCGCCAGATCGCCGGCGTGCTACTGCTGACCGCCACGCCGGAGCAGATGGGACTCGAGAGCCACTTCGCACGCCTGCGCCTGCTCGACCCGGAGCGTTACCACGACCTGGAGCGCTTCAAGGCCGAGGAACAGGGCTATGTGGCTGTCGCCAGCGCCATCGACGCCCTGGAAGCGCTGCCCGCGGACCAGAGCGGTCTCGACAGCCTCACCGAGGTGCTGGATGACGCTGACAGCCGCGCCCTGCTCGACACCCTGATGGACAGCGATGCCGATGATGCCCAGCGCGACAGCGTGCGTCGTCAGCTGCGTGACCAGCTGCTCGATCGCCACGGCACCGGCCGCGTGATGTTCCGCAACTCGCGCACCCATGTCGAAGGCTTCCCCGAGCGCCGTCTGCATGTCCACGAGCTGGAGCTGCCCTCCTCCTACCGTCGCGTGGTGCGCAAGCTGGAGCGCGACGAGGACTATCTCGATGACCTGCTGATCGAGACCGGCATGAACCACCCCGAGGTGGTGCTGTTCCTCGACGAGATGTATCGCGCCCTGCCCGATGACCGCATGAACGCCGAGCCCTGGTGGCAGATCGACCCGCGCGTCATGTGGCTGCTGGAAACCCTGACCGACCTCGGCAACGAGAAGGCGCTGGTGATCTGCCATACCGCCGATACCGCGCGTGAGCTGTCCGAAGGCCTGCGCGTGCTGGGCGGCGTGCATGCGCCGGTCTTCCACGAGGGCATGAGCCTGGTCGAGCGTGATCGCGCCGCCGCGGCCTTCGCCTCCGAAGAGGAAGGCGTGCAGCTGCTGGTGTGCTCGGAAATCGGCTCGGAAGGTCGCAACTTCCAGTTCTGCCACCACCTGGTGATGTTCGACCTGCCGGTACATCCGGACCAGCTCGAACAGCGCATCGGGCGCCTGGACCGCATCGGCCAGCAGTTCCCGATCGAGATCCACGTGCCGGTCTTCGAAGGCTCGCCGGGCGCCCAGCTGCTGCGCTGGTACCGCGATGGCATGGACGCCTTCAGCGCGCCGCACGGCATCGGCAGCGAGCTCTACACCCAGTTCGGCGACGAGCTGGAAGAGGCCCTGCTCGACAGCGAAGAGATCGACAGCATCATCGAGCAGACCCGCGAGCGCTTCGACGCCCTGCAGGAAGAGCGTCAGTCCGGCCGCAACCGCCTGCTGGAACTCAATGCCTGCCGTCACGAGCGCGCCGAGGAAGTCATCGCCGCCATCGAGACGCTGGACAACGACAAGGCGCTGCCCGGCTATCTGGAGCGCGCCTTCGACATCTTCGGCATCGAGAGCCGGGACCTCGGCGATGGCATCACCTATCTGGCGCCGGGCCCGCACATGCTCGACGGCCTGCCGGGGCTGGTGAAGGGCGAGGAAGGCTTCAGCGTCACCAGTGACCGCGCCACCGCGCTGTCACGCGAAGACGTGCAGCATCTGTCGTGGGAGCACCCGCTGGTCCGCGAGATGCTGGTCCGCATCCTGGACGGCTCGATGGGCAACACCGCGCTGGCGCTGCTCAAGCACCCGGCGATTCCCGGTGGCCGCCTGATGACGGAAGTGGTGTTCCGCACCCAGTCCACCGCGCCGCGCGGCCTGCGTCTGGGCCGCTTCCTGCCGCCGACCGCCATCCGTGTCCTGCTGGATGAAACCGGCAGCAACCTGTCCGACAAGGTGTCCTTCGGCGGACTGGCCAAGAACCTCAAGCCGGTCAAGAAGGCGGTCGCGCGTGACCTCATCAAGCAGAGCCACGCCACGCTGCGCAAGCTGATGAGCGATGCCGAGCAGGAAGCCGAGCGCGAACTGCCGACCATCGTCGAGCAGGCCCAGCAGCAGATGCGCGAGCAGCTCAGTGCCGAACTGGCGCGCCTGGAAGCCCTGGCCAGCCACAACCCGGCCGTGCGCGAGGAAGAGCTCGAAGCACTGCGTCAGGAGCGTGCCGCGCTGGACAGTGCCATCGAGACCACCCGTCTGCGTCTGGACAGCGTGCGCGTCATCGTCACCGTGGATGCCCACGAGCGTTGAGCTGACCGCAGGCGTCAGTGATGCACCTGAAACGCCCCACCTGCCATCGGCCGGTGGGGCGTTTTGCCGTGTGCGCCAGCGACAATGGCCCGCTGGACTTGCCAGATCGACCAGCGGCCGCGACGATGCCATCGCTTGCGTGTCACGATTCGCGGCCCATCACTTACGCCTCATCACTTGTGTTTCATCCCTTTCGTTTCATCCTATCGCTTCATTACTACAGAGCACCCCCATGGCGAGATCATATCCAGAGAGCGACGAGACAGCGTCAGGGCAGAGCTGGCAGGGAGAGCGCCTGGCCGAGGAAGGTGAGCGTGTCGCAAGGGTGGGGCTATCGCTGCTGGCGGCGGGCGATGACTGGTGGGCGATCGACAAGCCGGCCGAGCTGCCCTCCGTGCCGGGGCGTGATCCCTCGCGCTTCGACAGTGTCCATTCGCGCCTGTGCCAATTGAGCGACGATACCCGCGCCGTGCACCGCCTGGATGTGGCGACCTCCGGGGTGCTGCTGGTGGCGCGCAATGTCGAGGGCCAGCGGCGACTGTCGCGGCTATTCCAGTCGCGTACCATCGAGAAACGCTATGTGGCCGTGGTGGCAGGTCATCTCACGCCCGCCGAGGGCAGCATCGCCCTGCCGCTGCGCTGCGACTGGCCACGCCGCCCACGTCAGATCGTCGACTTCACGCATGGCAAGTCGGCACTGACGCACTATCGGGTCGAGCAGCATCTGACGCTCGCGGGCCAGCGCCCGGATGGTACGTCGCAGACCCTCGCCGCCAGCCGTGTTTCGCTGACGCCACATACCGGACGTTCACACCAGCTGCGCCTGCACATGCTGGCACTCGGCCACCCGATCATCGGTGATGGCTTCTATGCCCGCGGCGCGGCGCTGAATGCCAGCCCGCGCCTGTTGCTGCATGCGGCACGCCTGGTGATTCCGCCAGCCAGCGACAGCGATGCCCTACCACTGGTGCTGGAAGCGCCACTGCCCTTCTAGCATCGCCTTGCTGCCAAGACTCACTTGCGTGACAGGATATCGGCGAAGGCCACGTCGAGGGTCGGGTAATCGAAGGTGAAGCCGGCAGCCAGCAGACGCGCCGGCACCATGCGGGCGCCCTCCAGCAACAGGGTGCTCATTTCCCCCAGCCCCAGCTCAAGCGCCTTGGCCGGCAGCGGCAGGATCGCCGGGCGCCCCAGACCGCGAGCCAGAGCGTGGGTAAAGCCCATGTTGGTGACCGGATGCGGCGCGCTGGCATTGAAGGCACCGCTGAGACTGTCATCCGCCAGCAGGCGCTCGATGATGCGAATCATGTCGTGGCGGTGGATCCACGGCATGTAATGGCGTCCATCGCCCAGCCGCCCCCCGAGCCCGAGCTTGAAGGGCGTCAGCAGCTTGGCCAGTGTGCCGCCATCGGCCTCCATCACCAGGCCAGTGCGGATGATGGCCAGTCGCACGCCATATTCGGTGACGGGCATGGCGGCCGCTTCCCAGTCGCGACACAGGCGATGATTGAAATCGTCGTGGGGCGTCGCCTGTTCATCTATCTCGACATCGCCCGGCTCGCCCGCCTTGGGCTGTGCGCCGTAATAGCCCATCGCCGAACCGGACACCATCACCTGCGGCGGATGGCCTTCGGTGGCCAACTGCTGACACAGCATCACCAGGTGCTCGGTAGTCTCCAGCCGCGAACGGCGCAGCTCACGCTTGTGATCCTCGCTCCAACGCCGCCCGGCTATCGACTCCCCCGCCAGATTGACGATGCCTTCGGGCTGCCAATCCTTGAAGGCCAGCGACGAATCCGCCGCGACCACCGTCAGCCCCAGGTCGGCAAACTGGCGCTCAGCACGCTCCGGGCGGCGCGATACGACCGCCAGCGAGTGGCCCGCAGCGGCCAGTGACTGACACAGCGCCTGGCCGACGAACCCCGTTGCACCTGTTATCAATATTCGCATGTTGCCCTCCTCGGCGATGAAGCATCGAGTGTGCCGACTTCCGCCATAAATCTATACTTATATTGTACAATTATGCGCAAGAAGTTAACTTTAGCGTATCTGCTGTCGGGTCACATGACGACCCGTACCCCCAGAACACCGCCCGCGCAGGAGTCGCCTCCAGATGCCAGTATCGTCCATCGCCATCATCGGTGCCGGTATCGCCGGATTGTCTGCCGCCACCCGACTGACCGCGCAGGGCCATGCGGTAACGCTATTCGAGAAGGCGCGCGGCCCCGGCGGACGCCTGGCCAGTCGCCGCACTAGCGAAGGCCCCATCGACATCGGCGCGCAATACTTCACGGCGCGTGATCCACGCTTCCAGTCCGCGCTTGAGCAGTGGCGGGCCGCAGGCGTCGTCGCAACTTGGGGTGAGAGACTGTTGAGTCTCGGCAAGTCGGCGTCTGACGAGAGCCAATGGCAGCGGCTGCGCGATGATTCCACCCGCTACGTGGCCAGTCCGCGCATGAGCGCCCTGAGCCGCCACCTCAGTGAACAGCTGCCGGCCCATGCGAGCCTGCACAGCGAAACGCGCATCACGCGCCTGATCGCGGACGATGGCACGGCGTCAGACAAGCGCTGGCGGCTCGAGGACAGCGACGGTGATCAGCACGGCCCCTTCGATCACGTGGTGATCAGCGCGCCGGCGCCGCAGGCACGTGCCCTGTTGAGCACGGCCGGCACCGACGCCCAGGGGGCGGCGCTCTGCGAGGACTCGCTTGCCCCGGCACTGAGTCAGGCGCTGGCCCGAGTGGAGATGGCACCGACCTGGACACTGATGGCCACTCTGGAGACGCCGCTTCCCGCGCTGGGGGGCGACGATGATTGGCAAGGGTTGCTGGTCAGCCGCGGTGATGATGGCCCGCTGCGCTGCGTGATGCGCCAGCATTCGCGCCCCGGCCGCCAGACACCGTTACATGCCAAGGAGACCCTGAGCCTGCTGGCGACCGCTGGCTGGAGCCGGGCGAACCTGGAGAAGTCGCCACAGGAGGTCGCGACCTTGCTGTGGAAGGCCTTCGAGACACTGCCCGAGATCCGCGAGCTGGCGCCGGGCTGGAGCCGGGGCAAGGTCACCCTCACGGCGCATCGCTGGCGTTACGCCCATCCGACCCAGACACTGCCGCAGACCTCAGCGGCAGCCGGCCAGAATGGCGATGAACAGAAGGGCCATGTCCAGAAGGGACGTGACCAGAACGCCCAAGCCCACAATGTCTGCGGCCAGGGGGCATCCGGGCTATGGCTGGCCGGAGACGCCCTGCGTGGCCCACGCGTCGAGGACGCCTGGCTGTCAGGGCACGAGGTAGCCGAACAGCTGCTCAACACCCTCGTCGACAGCTGATACGCTGCCGCGACCCCTCATCGCCCACAGGATAGCTGCATGACTACATCCACAGATCACGACAACGCCTTGATTCTATTGGCCCATGGGTCACGTGACCCGCGCTGGCGCGAGCCCTTCGAGGCACTGGAAGCCACACTGGCTTCCCGCCTCAAGCGTCCGACGCGCCTGGCGTATATGGAACTGTGCGACCCGCTGCTGACCGACACCATCGATGCCCTGGCGGCAGACGGTGCCGCGCGTATCGACATCCTGCCGCTGTTCTTCGCAGCCGGCCGTCATCTGCGTGAAGACGTGCCCGCCATGCTGGAAGAATCGCAGCGCCAGCACCCCGACTGCCCCATCAGCCTGCTTGACCCGGTGGGAGCACATCCGGCCTTTGTCGAGGCCTTGATCCAGATTGTGGAGCAACAGGACAACGCCTAGACGGCCGATTTCATGACGGGACCTCCTGCGTCGAAGGCGCTGTGATGCACCTTCAAAACATGTGCACCGAGGATGCGACGCAGCTTGCCTCTTGTCAGGCTCTGGCGGCTGCGCCATCCTGATGCCCACATGTACAGCTAGTGCACAAGATGCATTGCCGGTATCCCACAGCGCCCCATGTGACGACACTTCAACTTTACCCTGTGTGTCGTCCTCACCTGTGCTTCACCCGGGATGCCTCGTCACCGCCAGAGGTAACACCATTCATGACTGACAAGGCCACGGAAACTGCCAGTTCGCCGCTGTTTCCGATCCGCGAAGTCTCTCGCCTGACCGGCGTCAATTCGGTCACGTTGAGAGCCTGGGAACGCCGCTACGGACTGATCGAGCCCCGCCGTACGCCCAAGGGGCATCGCCTGTATGCCCGCGAGGACATCGAGCGGATCGAACACATCCTGCAATGGCTCAACCGCGGAGTACCTGTCAGCCAGGTACGCGAGCTTCTCGACCAGCCGCAGCCGGAAAGCACGCCGATGCCGGACGAAGGCAGCTGGAGTGGCCAGCAGCAGCTGGCATTGGCCGCCATCGATGCCCAGGACGAGGCGCGTCTGGCCGAGCTGTACAACCAGAGTCTGGCGCTGTACCCGGTCAGCAGCGTGGTCGAGCGCCTGTGGCGTCCGCTGCTCGAACAGCTCGAGGAGCGTGGCACCGCCACCTTCGGCACCCGCCTGGCCCAGTGCTTCTTCGAGAGCTTCCTGCGCTCGCGCATCGGTGCCCGGCTGGTGTTTGCCAATCAGGAGCGTCACGCCCCGCACATCACGCTGACGCGCCTGCCGGAAGAACCGGGCCTCAGCTGGCTGCTGCTGTTCGCGCTGGTCGCCAGCGACGCCGGCTATCACGTCAGCCTGCTGGATGGCCCACTGCCGCTGGCGGAGCTGCCGCTGGCCGCAGAGCGCCTGCAGGCACAGGCCGTGGTACTGGTCGGCACCCAGGCAGAGCGCTCGGATGTCATGCGCCGTCAGTTGCCGCGGGTCGCAGAACAATTGAGCGTGCCGCTGGCCATCGCTGGCCCGGCCGCCCAGATTCGCCAGCAGGAGCTGGTAGACGGGCCCATCGAAGGCCTGGGAGCCGACCCGATTCAGGCGGTCGCTCGCCTGAGGTCCTTGATGGCACGTTGAACGCAGGCTCCTGCTCGGCATTGGTTTCACCGATCGCCAAGGAGCCCCGATGTCATCTGACTCACCATCCACCTCTTCCTCCGCCTCCGCGCCAGCGGGGGCTCCCCTGCAGCTGGTCTGGCTGCGCAGTGACCTGCGCGTACATGACAACACGGCTCTCTCGCAGGCCGCCGCACGCGGCCCGGTCGTGGCCGTCGTCGCCCCCTGCCTGGCGCAGTGGGTCGAGCACGGCCACGGAGCCAACAAGCTCGACTTCCTGCGTCGCGGCCTGCATGTCCTGCAACAGGCACTCGCCGGCTATCACATCCCGCTCAAGGTGCTCGACTGCGACACCTTCGCCGAGGTGCCCCAGGCGCTGGCCGCACTATGCGATCAGCTGGGCGTCCGGGCCCTGCATTTCAATGACGAATATGCCGTCAATGAGCGTGAGCGCGACCGACAGGTCCGTGAACTGCTTGCCGAGCGCGACGTCCGCCTGCATCGCTACACCGACATGCTGGCCTTCACGCCCGGCGAGCTGCTGACCGGCAAGGGCGATTACTACGGCGTCTTCACGCCCTTCTCCAAGCGCTGGCACAAGGAAGTCGATTCCCGACGTCTGGCGCTGAATGAGGCGCCTGAAGTGCAAGCCACGCCCCGCGATGCCAAGGGGCGCGAGATCCACGGCGACGCCATTCCGCCACTGCCCGAGACACTCAAGGGCAAGCCAGCGACAGCGCTGGACGCCGAGCTATGGCCGGCCGGCGAAGAGGCCGCACAGGAGCGCCTGGAACGCTTCCTGACCTTCCGCGCGCGCCGCTACCACGAGCAGCGCGATATCCCCGCCACCCGAGGCACCAGCGAGCTGTCGCCCTACCTGGCGCTGGGCATGATCTCGGCCCGCCAATGCTACGCCGCCGTACTGGCAGAGAACGGCAGCCTCGCCGATGGCGATGTCGGCCTGACCAGCTGGGTCAACGAGCTGATCTGGCGTGAGTTCTACCAGCACATCCTGGTCGGCTTCCCGCGCGTCAATCGCCACCGTCCCTTCCAGCGCCATACCGAGGCCCTGCAGTGGCGCGACGATGACGAAGGCTTCGCCGCCTGGTGCGAGGGCCGCACCGGCTACCCCATCGTCGATGCCGCCATGCGTCAGCTGGTGCAGACCGGCTGGATGCACAATCGCCTACGCATGGTGACGGCGATGTTCCTCACCAAGCATCTGCTGATCGACTGGCGGCGTGGCGAGGCCTTCTTCATGACCCATCTCGTCGATGGTGAGCTGGGCGCCAACAATGGTGGCTGGCAATGGGCGGCCTCCACCGGCACCGATGCCGCGCCCTATTTCCGCATCTTCAATCCGACCACCCAGGGCCAGCGCTTCGACAAGGACGGCGAGTTCATCGCGAGCATGGTGCCGGAGCTGGCCGAGCTGCCGGCCAAGCGGCGCCACCAGCCCAGTGCGGATGACTGTCAACGGACGGGCTACCCACGACCGATCGTCGATCACAAGGCCGCCCGCCAGCGGGCGCTGGATACCTTCAAGGCGCTGTCCAGAAGCGAATGACCCCTCAAGCGGCCTGCTGATCTTCAGCAGGCCGCTCCCCCCCCCCTATCCTTCAGGAGCGTTGCCATGCAATCGCTACCCGACGAGATAAGCCCGGCCCTGACTCGGGTATGTCGTCTTTACGAAAAGCTGGACAAAACCTCTACAGAGCTGCTCAAATCAGTCTACAGTGACGATATCGTCTTTCGCGACCCCCTGCATGAAGTCCACGGCCTGACAGCACTCAACGCCTATTTCTCAGGGTTGTACATGAATGTCGCCGCCATCGACTTCGTCTTCCATCACCCGCTGGGGCCGATACCTAAGCAAGCCGCCGGCCCTGTGGATGAAGGCAATGAACAGGGACTTGCCTGGCTCAGCTGGACGATGACCTATCGCCATCCCCGTCTGAACGGGGGCAAGGACATCAGCGTGCAGGGTGCCTCACGCCTCGAGTTCCGAGACGGGAAGGTCATTCATCACCGTGACTTCTTCGATGCCGGCGAGCTGCTCTACGAGCAGGTGCCCGTCCTGCGCAACGTGATCGGTCTGCTGAAACGTCGCATGGACTGAGCAGCATGACGACATCCATACGGACACGCCCGGCGTTCTCTGAGTCAGTGCCAGCAAGGCTCTCCCGGCCAGACACAGGCTGAAGACGCAGACAGGCACGCCACACACATACATGCCAAGGAGGGGAAATGGCCAGTCATGGTTCGAGCACCACATCGACAACCACATCGACGTCCGCAAAGGCTCGCAAACGTATCTGGCTGACCGGCGCCAGCTCCGGCATCGGCGAAGGACTGGCGCGCCGGCTGCTGGCAGATGGCCACCGGGTCGCCCTCAGCGCCCGCTCCGCCGACAAGCTGGAGGCCATCGCAGCCGATGCCGAGCAAGGCCCCGGGGAAGCGCTGGTCGTGACGCTCGACCTCACCGACCGTGAGGCCATCCGCGCGGCGGCCAGCCAGATAGAGGCCCGCTTTGGTGGACTCGACCTTGCACTGCTCAACGCTGGCACCTGCGAATATCTGGATGCACGGGAATTCGAGGCAGACCTGGTCCACCGCGTGTTCGCGACCAATTTCCAGGCCACCGTGGATGTGATCGAAAGCGCCTTGCCGCTGCTGCGCATGGCAGCGGCAGACGGCGGTGAGCGGCCGCAGCTGGCAGCGGTCTCCAGTGCTTCGGCCTATCTGCCGTTGCCTCGAGCCGAGGCGTATGGCGCCTCCAAGGCCGCAGTGAGCTACTTCCTGGAGTCGCTACGGCTGGACCTCGACAACCAGGGCATCGATGTCAGCGTGATTCACCCCGGCTTCGTCAAGACACCGCTGACCGAGCGCAATGACTTCCCGATGCCGATGCAGGTCACTGTCGATCAGGCGGTCGAGGCGATCGTGACGGGACTCGCGCGTCATCGGCTCGATATCCATTTCCCGCGACGCTTCACGCTGCTGGTCAAGTTGCTGGGCATCCTGCCCGCCCCCTTGCGACGCAGCATCGGGCTGCACATGACGCGCGGCTGATCTCGCGAACCAGAGCCCGGCTCACGAGAGTCTGGCGCACCCGGCAATACAGACAAGATTCGCCCGCACCGACGGCTCGACCACACTTCTGCTCATGACGACATGGTGCGTTCTACTTCTGGAGTGGCATGAACACAACAACGACCTACGCGACAGCGCCTCCACCCCGCCAGCGCATTGCCGTCATCGGCAGCGGCATCAGCGGCATGTCAGCGGCCTATTACCTGAGTCGCAAGCATGAAGTGCATGTCTTCGAGTCAGCCGAGCGCCTGGGCGGCCACACCGCCACCATGGATGTGCAGTGCGCCGATGGCAGCGACTGGGCCATCGACACCGGCTTCATCGTCTTCAACGACCGCACCTACCCGCATTTCCAGCGTCTGCTGGAGCGCCTCGACGTGGCTTACCAGCCCACCGAGATGAGCTTCTCGGTGCACACCACCGCCGAGGACTTCGAGTACAACGGCCATACCCTGCTGTCGCTGTTCGCCCAGAAGCGCAACCTGTTGCGCCCGCGCTTCTATCGCCTGTTGCGCGACATCCTGCGCTTCAACAAGCAGGCTGCCGCCGATCTGGACAACGGCAAGCTCGCCGAGGGCGCGACCCTGGGCAGCTACCTGGATGCCAATGGCTACTCGCAGGTCTTCCGTGAACATTACCTGCTGCCGATGGGCGCGGCGATCTGGTCCGCCAGCATCGCGGATATCGCGCAGTTCCCGCTGCTGTTCTTCGTGCGCTTCTTCCGCCATCACGGCCTGCTGTCGGTCAATGATCGTCCACAATGGTTCACGCTGGTCGGTGGCTCGCGCACCTACATCGCGCCGCTGACCGAGGGTTACGCAGAGCGCATTCGCCTCAACAGCAAGATCAGTCGTGTCCTGCGCGACGCCAACGGGGTGACACTTGAGCATGCCGATGGCCGCCGTGAACGCTTCGACCAGGTGGTGATGGCGTGTCATGCGCCACAGGCACTGGCTCTGCTCGGTGATGCCAGCGAGCAGGAACGCGAGGTATTGGGAGCCATCACGACTCAGCGCAATGAGGTGGTGATGCATACCGATACCTCGCTGCTGCCAAGGCGCAAGTCGGCCTGGGCGAGCTGGAACTACCGCCTCGATGGGCGCGACGACGCCCAGCGGGCCAGCGTCACCTACGACATGAACATCCTGCAACGCCTTGATGAGCGCGAGCACCCGCCCCGCGAGACCTTCTGCATCACGCTCAATGACAGCGACGCGATCGATCCCGCTCGGGTACTGGGCCGTTACGCCTATGACCACCCGCGCTTCACGCTGGCCGCTGAGGACGCCAAGGCGCGCTTCGCGCAGATTTCCGGCGCGCAAGCCAAGGCGGACGGCCCAGTAGGGCGCACCCATTTCTGTGGTGCCTGGTGGCGCAATGGATTCCACGAGGATGGCGTATGGAGCGCGCTGCGGGTCGCAGAGGCACTGGGTGCTCGCGAGGCAGACGATTGAAGGCGCCCGCCAGTCGCATCGGCTATGGCACGCTGCGCCACCGCCGCCTTGCGCCGCGCCAGCATGCCTTTCGCTATCGCGTCGCCATGGCATGGCTGGCACTGGATGAGTTGCCGGCACTGATGGCCGGCAAGCGTCTGGTGAGCGCCAGTCACGCCGCGCCACTGGCCTTTCGCGACAGTGACCATCTGCCGGCCGCGGTCCACGACATTGTCGATGGCCCACTCGAGGACCGGGTGCGCGCCGCCTGTCAGCGCGAGCTTGCCCGCAATGGCGATCACGCGCCATTGCCGCAGGGGCGCGTCTTTCTGCTGACCCAGCTGCGCCACTTCGGGATCGGCTTCAACCCGATTCGCCTCTATTACCTCTATCACGCCTCAGGCCAGCTGGGCGCAGTGCTCGGTGAGGTCACCAATATTCCCTGGGGAGAGCGCGTGCTGTATGCCGCCCGTACGGACCCGCAGCGTCGCATGCAGGCGGCGCAGTTCGACAAGCGCATGCATGTCTCGCCCTTCATGCCGATGGGCATGCGCTATCACTGGCGCTTCAACGACCCCAGCGCGGACGAACTGTTGCTGCACATGGAAAACCATCCCCTCACCGGGGATACGGCACGGATAGCGCAGAATTCGCTGTTCGATGCCAGCCTGAGCCTGCATCTGGAACCGGCTACCTCACGCGCCTTTCATCGCCTGCTGCTGCGCTTCCCCTGGATGACGCTCAAGACGGTCGCGGGCATTCATTTCGAGGCGCTGCGTCTGGCGCTCAAGCGCGTGCCGATCTTCGACCATCCGCGCTCGCCGTCTTCATCATGAGGAACTCATCATGAGCCAATTCGAACCCGCTCCCCCCACTCTGGCCACGACTCAGGCACCGGCGGACCGCCTGACGCGGCTGCTGCGGCCACGCCTGCTGCGCATGCTCGACAAACTTGAAGGTGGCAGCCTGACGGTGCTGGAAGGCCGAGAGCGCCACGTGCTGGGCAAGGGCGGCGCGCGCAACGTCACGCTGCGTATCCATGACTCACGCGCATGGCGGCGCATGGCGCTGGGTGGCACCGTCGCGGCGGCGGAGGCCTACATGGATGGCCAGTGGGAGACGGATGATCTGGTCGGGCTGGTGCGCCTGTTCGCCTACAACCTCGAGCAGGTCAATGACTCGGTGGACAGCGGAACGTCGCGCCTGTCCAAGTGGGCGCTGAGCGTCGCCTACGCGCTGGCGCGCAATACGCTGGCGGGGTCGAAGCGCAACATCTCGGCGCATTACGATCTCGGCAATGACCTCTTCGAACTGTTCCTCGACCGCGAGCACCGCATGTATTCCGCGGCGGTGTTCCCCTATCCCGAGGCCAGTCTGGAAGCGGCCTCTACCCACAAGCTGGAGAAGCTGTTCAACCTGCTGGAACTGGGGCCACAGCATCACCTGCTGGAGATCGGCACCGGCTGGGGCGGGCTGGCGATCCATGCCGCAAGAACACGCGGCTGCCGCGTGACCACCACGACCATCTCCGATGAGCAACACGCCTATACCAAGGCGCGTATCGCCGCGGAAGGGCTGGAGGATCGCATCACGCTGCTCAAGGAAGACTACCGGGCACTGGAAGGTCGCTTCGATCGTATCGTCTCGGTGGAGATGATCGAGGCGGTCGGCCATCAGTATCTGTCGACCTACCTGAAGACCCTCGAGCGCCTGCTCGAGCCGGAAGGCCTGATCGCGCTGCAGGCCATCACGATTCGCGATCAGCGCTTCGTGGCCGCCAGCCGCGAGATGGACTTCATCAAGCGTTACATCTTCCCCGGTGGCTTCCTGCCGTCCCATACGGCGATCCTCACCGCCATGCAGCAGGACACCCAGCTGAACCTGCTGCAGCTCGAGGATATCGGCCTGCACTACGCCGCCACGCTCAAGGCCTGGGGGCAGCGCTTCGAGGCGCGTCTCGGGGAGGTCTATGTGCAGGGCTACGACGAGCGCTTCGTGCGCATGTGGCGTTACTACCTGGCGTACTGCGAGGGGGGCTTCCGCGAGCGCACCATCGGCACCTGCCAGCTGTTGCTGGGGGGGCCGGGGGCGCGCCCGGTACAGGCGGGGCTCCAGGATTGGGACGCCTGAACATGCTGTCCGAGCGCCCTGGAGCACTGCTCAATGCCGGTCTCTTTCAGCTCGGTTGGTTCTGCTGTGTGCTGGGTGGCGCGACGGTCGCCCTGCTGGCTACGCCGCTGATACTGGCCGTGCATCTATGGCTGATCGTGCCCACGAGTGAGCGCCTGCGCGAGCTGCGCTGGCTTGCCGCCTTCGTGGCGCTGGGGATGGTAGTGGATGGCAGCCTGTCACTGGCCGGCGGATACACCATCACCTCGGACACGCCTGGCTGGGCGCACTGGCTGCCCCTGCCTGTCTGGATGTGGTGTCTGTGGCCGCTGTTCGCCTGCACGATCCATCATGCGCTGCGCTGGTTGTGGCAGCGGCCCTGGCTGGCGGCGGCTGGCGGCGCCATCAGTGCGCCGCTGTCCTATTACGGTGGGGCGCAGCTCGCCAATGTGACCCTCGCCGACTGGCTGCTACCGGCCCAGGCGCTGATCTGGGGCGGCCTGTGCCTGGGCATCGCAGGCCTTCATGGGCATGCCGAGCGTGCCTGAGGGCGTCAGGCGGCCTTGATGGCCAGATTGCCGGCCTCGTAGCCATTGAGCCGCTCGATGACCTCCCCCGCGGGCGCCGGCCGCGAGAAGTAGACCCCCTGTATCCAGCCGCAGCCATTCGATACCAGATATTCACGCTGCTCAGCGGTCTCGACGCCTTCCGCGATCATCTCCATGCCCAGGCCCTTGGCCATCGCCAGGACCGCCATGGTGATGGCGGCATCCGCTCTCTCGCCGGGCAGGCTGCGGATGAAGGCACGGTCCAGCTTGAGCTTGTCCACCGGAAAATCCTTCAGATAGGCGAGTGACGAATAGCCGGTACCGAAGTCGTCCACCGCGATCTGGTGGCCGCAGGCGCGCAGGGCGGCCAGACGCCGTGAGATGTCGCCGGCACGCTCATCCAGCAGTACCGACGTCGTCAGCTCCAGCCCGATGGAGCTGGCGGGCACGTCATACTCCAGCAACAGGCCCGCCAGCGAGGCTTCAAAGCCACCCTGGATCAGCTGCAAGGCAGAAACATTGACCCAGTTGCCCAGGCGCAGCATCAGCACATCGGCGTCAGCGCCATCCTCCGGGGCGCGGCAGCTGCCGATTGTGGCGATCACTGATCACCAGTCCATCACTGCTCAGGTGCACGGCGGCCTCCAGCAGCTGACGATGCAGCAGCTGGCGACGACGCTGGCGCACGATGTCCAGACCCGCCAGAACGGCAGGCAGCAACGCGGCAAGACGCAGCTCGAGCCCCGGCAACCAGGGCAGCGCTGTCAAGGCAACGAGCGCCCCGATGATCAGGGGCCGATTGAAGTGGGCTTGCGGCCACATAAGCAGCTCTCGGTGAAAGGGGTCATCGGGGAGGATCCTGCATTTGCAGGCAGCGGGCCATTCTCGGCACGGCTCCAGCGGATTGCGACCGATGCCGGCAAAGAGGACCCCGCGCGAATCACACACTAGCTCCTATCGACCACTTTCCCCCCAGCTGTAGGACTTATTTGCACCCGCCCTTGCTGCCCTTTAGTCTGGCCCCCACGTGCATTCAGGGGTGCCAGCCATTAGACTAGCTCCATTCAGGCGCTCAGGTGCCTCGTACGGCATTACCATCCCGCTACTCGGAATGACTCAGTGACCAAGCAACACTCCTTTACTCGCGACGAGCTGCTGGCCTGTGGCCAGGGCGAACTCTTCGGCCCGGGCAATGCGCAGCTGCCTGCTCCCAACATGCTGATGCTGGATCGCATCACTCACATCAGTGAGGAAGGCGGTAGCCACGGCAAGGGTCAGCTGATTGCTGAGCTGGATATCTCTCCGGACCTGTGGTTCTTCGACTGCCACTTCCCGGGTGATCCGGTGATGCCGGGCTGCCTGGGCCTCGATGCCATGTGGCAGCTGGTGGGCTTCCACCTCGGCTGGCTCGGCAATCCGGGCCGTGGCCGCGCGCTGGGCTGCGGCGAGGTCAAGTTCTCTGGCCAGGTGCTGCCGACCGCCAAGAAAGTGACCTACACCATCAACATCAAGCGAGTCATCACTCGCAAGCTGATCCTCGGCATCGCCGATGGTACAGTGACAGTTGACGGTCGCGACATCTATCAGGCCAACGACCTGCGCGTCGGTCTGTTCACCTCCACTGCGAACTTCTGAACGGGAGGCTCCCATGCGTAGAGTGGTAGTCACCGGGCTGGGCATTGTTTCCTGCCTGGGCAATGATCGCCAGCAGGTCCTGGAATCGCTCCGCGAAGGACGTTCTGGTATCCGCCGCAAAGAGGAATACGCCGAGCTGGGCTTCCGTAGCCACGTGGCCGGCGTTGTCGACATCAATCTCGAAGACCACATCGATCGCAAGCAACTGCGCTTCATGGGGGATGCTGCGGCCTATGCCTACATCTCCATGGCGCAGGCGATTGCCGATTCCGGTCTCACCGAAGAGCAGGTTTCCCACGAGCGTACCGGCCTGATCGCCGGTTCCGGTGGCGCTTCCTCCGCGAACCAGGTCGAGGCCGCTGACGTGATGCGCGCCAAGGGCCTGCGTCGTGTCGGTCCCTACCGCGTCACTCGTACCATGGGCTCGACCGTCTCTGCCTGCCTGGCCACGCCGTTCAAGATCAAGGGCATCAACTACTCGATCTCCTCGGCCTGTGCCACGTCTGCCCACTGCATCGGCAGCGCCGTGGAACAGATCCAGCTGAACAAGCAGGACGTCGTGTTTGCCGGTGGCGGTGAAGAAGAGCACTGGACCCTGTCCTGCCTGTTCGACGCCATGGGCGCCCTGTCCACCAGCTACAACGACACGCCGGAAACCGCGTCGCGTCCCTACGACAAGACCCGTGATGGCTTCGTCATCGCAGGTGGCGGCGGCATGCTGGTGCTCGAGGAACTGGAACACGCCAAGGCACGCGGCGCGAAGATCTACGCCGAAGTGACCGGCTATGGCGCGACCTCCGATGGCCACGACATGGTGGCACCGTCCGGCGAAGGTGCAGCACGCTGCATGCGCCAGGCAATGGCGACCGTGAAGGGCCATATCGACTACATCAACACCCACGGCACCTCGACGCCGGTTGGGGATGTGGCCGAGCTCAAGGCCATCCAGGAAGTCTTCGGCGCCGACAGCCCGGCCATGAGCTCGACCAAGTCACTGACGGGCCACTCTCTGGGCGCCACAGGCGTGCAGGAAGCCATCTACTCCATGCTGATGATGGAGAACGACTTCATTGCCGCGTCCGCCAATGTCAGCGAGCTGGATGACCGCGCCGAAGGCCTCGACATCGTCACGACCCGTCGTGATGGCGTCAAGATCGACCGTGTGCTGTCCAACAGCTTCGGCTTCGGTGGCACCAACGCCTGCCTGATTCTGGAACGTTTCCAGGACTGACTCAGCACGCGTTCAGCAGACATGCAGTCTGCCGATACGCGCTGGTGTGAGACACGAAAAGGCCGCCCTTCGGGGCGGCCTTTTTGCTGGCTTTCCGGTGCTTGCTGGCAGCACCGGATGCATCAGATGAGCGACAGGGGAAGCGTCAGACAGTCAGGCACCAACACTATCGGCCGCCGCTTCCTCTTCCAGCGGCGGACGCTGGACGCTGGAGATTTCCTGCAGCCTGGCCTCGACCCAGGCCTCGACATCGGCGATCACCGCATCCGGCTTGCGCCCTGTCGTCTCGATGGCCGGGCCATAGGCGACATGGATGGTGCCCGGGCGCTTGATCCAGCTGTCGTTGGGCCAGATCTCACCGGCATTATGCGCCACCGGCACCACCGGCACCCCGGCACGGCAGGCAATCGCGGCGCCGGACTTGTTGAACTTCTTGCGGGCCCCCGGCGCGATGCGCGTGCCTTCCGGGAAGATCAGCACGGTAAAGCCGTCCTTGAGGCGCTGGGTACCGACTGACAGCACCTGCTTGAGCGCCTTGGCCGGCTGGGTGCGATCCAGCGGAATCGGCTCCAGCAGCTTCAGCCCCCAGCCGAAGACCGGAATCTTCAGCAGCTCCTGCTTGAGCACGGTGCATAGCGGGCGCTTGGCCACCTGCAGATAGATGGTTTCCCACTCGCTCTGGTGGTTGGCCAGCAACACGCAGGCCTCCTTCGGCAAGGTGTCACGTCCGCTCACCTGCACCTTCACGCCGCAGGTCAGGCGGAACCACCACAGCACGATATGGTTGTAGATATGCAGGACACGGTAGCGCGCCTGTAGCGGAAGGCAGGCCGCCAGCGGCACCAGCACCACGGCGCTGAGCAGCAACGCCATGAAATAACCTACATAAAACAGCACGCTACGCAGCGCATTCACAGGCACAGTCTCCACAGGTCAGGTCGAGTCAGGGCGAGATGAGCCGGAGGCGCGCTGCGCGATCCAGTCATCCATCAAGCGGGATAGTTCGAGACGCCACGGTTTCTGATGCACACCGAAAGTGTCCAGCACGCGACGGCAGTTGAGCACACGCCGCAGCGGCGTACCGGCATTGAGGGTCAGCACCTTGAGCGGGCCTGCGGCCACCGTCTCGCCCAACCCCTCGAGGCGGGTGATCAGCTGGGTGCGCACGACACTGACGAAGGCGTAGGTACTGGTGGGTTCAGTGCCGGCCAGATGGTAGGCCCCCCAGGCACCCGCACCGCAGCGCTGTTGTTGGAGCATGCCGATCAACGCCATTGCCACGGCATCGACACTGGTCGGACAGAGGATGACATCCTCGGCGGCACGTACCTCTTCTCCCGCCAGCAGGCGCTCGATCAGCGTCGGCAGCCAGGCATCACGTCCTTCGGGACCGAACAGCGGGCCCAGACGTACGATCAGGTGATTGGGCAGCTCGGCACGGATGCGATCACCTGTCGCGATGACGCGCCGCAGCGCCGTATCGACCGGCGAGGGCACCTCATCCTCGTCGAGCAAGCCTTCACCGCCCTGCTCGAACATCTGATCTGCCACGCACCACACCAGTGGTGTGCCGGTCTCGATGCAGGCGGCCAGCACCTGCTCCACTGCCTCGGCATGCGCCATCACCTCGGCAGGCGCGGAATCGGCCGGACGTGCGAATGGCGGCACGATGACGACATCCGCCTGGCTGGCGCGAATGTCATCGGCACCAATACGGTCGGATTCAACGGCGTTGAGCTCAAGATCGGCGCGCGTATTGGCCGCACGGATCAGCCCCAGGCCAAGACAATGACCGGCATCAAGCAGCAAGAGTTTCACAGGCAGGCTCCAGCAGACAGGCGCATCGCCGCAAGAGGCGACGATGCAAAGACGACATTCTATCAACCTTGCAGACTGGCTGCAGGCCCGTCGTTGCTCGAAGGGGTGGGGATCAGCGGTACGCCGATCGGGTGAGGTCTGCCGATGCCGTAGCCTTGCACGAAGTCGACACCGATCTGTTCCAACGCGGGGATCAACTCGAGGCGCTCGACATATTCCGCCACCGTGATGATGCCCATCTGGGCACAGATGCTGCAGATGGCGGAGACGATGGCGGCATCAAGACTATCGCGTGTCAGGTTGCGCACGAAGGCGCCGTCGATCTTGAGTTGATTGACCGGCAGCTCCTTGAGGTAGGCAAAGGACGACATGCCACTGCCGAAATCATCCAGAGCGAAGCTGCAGCCGAGCCGACGCATGCTGTAGATGAACTCGCGCGCCTGGGCCAGATTACTGATGGCCGCCGTCTCGGTGATCTCGAAGCACAGCCGCTGGGGCATGACGGAGCTTTGCGTGACCAGCGCCGCCAGCTGATCGCGCATGCGCAGATCCCCCATGCTCTGGCCGGAGAGGTTGATCGCCAGCACGGCATCCGATTCGATGCGACCGTCATCAGACTCAAGCACCTGCAGCGCCTGGGTGACGACCCAGATATCAATCTCTGGCATCAGACCGAATCGTTCCGCCGTCGCCATGAAGTGCGCCGGGGCCAGGTGCTCGCCCGAGTCGTTGACGTAGCGCAGCAGTACCTCGTAGTAGGGCTTGCTGGTGACATCACTCAGCGAGCGGATCGGCTGGATGTAAAGCGTGAAGCGATCTTTCTCCAGCGCCTCGTGCAGTAGCGGCAGCCATTGCACCTCGCGCTGGGCGCGCTCGAATCCCGCATCTCCGTCATGGTAGGCATGCACCTGGTTGCGCCCGCTCTGCTTGGCCATGTAGCAGGCCCCATCCGCCTGACGCAGAACCTCGGAGGCCTGGACACCGCTCTCGACCGGCGCGACTCCGATACTGACGCCCAACTGGAATGGGCGCCCCTCATCGTAGTAGCGATAGGCACTGACGGCCGCGCACAGCGCTTCGGCACGCTCGATGGCCTGCTCGCGAGAACAGCGATAGAGCAGCACGGCAAACTCATCCCCCCCCAGGCGTGCCAGCACATCCGTTTCCCGCACATGCGCTCGCATCAGCGCGGAGAGCTCACGCAACACGGTGTCCCCGGCCGCGTGCCCGCAGGTGTCGTTGACCACCTTGAAGAAATCGAGATCCAGATACAGCAGCTGGTGAAAGCCGCCATCAGCCAGCGCCGCGGTGAGAGAGTCATCGAAGGCGGTGCGATTGTGCAGACCGGTCAGACTGTCGTGATGCGCCTGGAAGTTGAGGCGCCGAATCATGGCCTGGCGATAGCTGATATCGCGGAAGACCAGTACGGCACCCTCGACATCCCCGCTGCGACGGCGCACGGGCGAAGCCTTGAGCTCCACGGCACATTCACTGCCATCGCGTGCCACCAGCAGCGTCTGGCTGGACATGTGCACCACTTCGCCGCGCTGCAAGACCCCTTCCAGCTGGCTGGAAACCGACTGCAACGTACCTTCATGGCGTAGCTGCAAGATGCGCGCCCAGGGGCGCCCGCGGGCCAACGACGGGGCCCAGCCACACAGCTCAGCAGCGATGGGATTGATATGCTGGATATGCCCCTCGCGATCGAGGCTGATCACTCCCTCATCGATGGAATCCAGCATGACCGCGACCTGATCACGCTCATGACGCAGCTCTCGGGTCCGATACTCCAGCAGGCCATCCAGACGCGAGCGGTAATGGCGACTGCGACGCATGCGCTGCTCGGCACTGATGGCCAGTAGCGCCAGCCCCAGCACGGCCAGGGTCGCGACCGCGATGGCCAGGGCCAGCCACAGATTCTGCCCGGAGCTCATGCCCACACCGGCAGGTGCGATGATGGGCGTGGTCAGCGGTATCATCTCCATCGCCGCCATGCCGATGTAGTGCATGCCGGCAATGGCGAGCCCCATCGCCCCGGCAGCCAAGGCCTGATAGAGACGATTGGGGCGGCGCTGACGCAGGAAGAAGCCTCCCAGCCACAGGGCCGCCGTCGCGGCCACCACCGCTACCACGATGGACACCGCGAACAGCAGCGGGTCATAGCGGTAAGGCATGCTCATCTGCATCGCCGCCATGCCGGTGTAGTGCATCGTGGCGATGCCGCCGCCCATGATGGTCCCGCTCGTCATCAACAGCATCGGCGTCAGGCGTGGCAGCGTATTCACCCAGAGTGCCAACCCCGAGGCCAGCATCGCGATCAGCACCGACAATGCCGTCAGGCCGGGCGCATAGGTGACCGGAACCTGGCATTCATACGCCAGCATGCCGATGAAGTGCATGGCCCAGACACCCAGCCCCATCGCCACGGCTCCGCCCACCAGCCAGCCGAGGCTGGTGGCGCGCGAAGGGGTCAGCGCGACCTGACGAATCAGCTGCAGCGCTGCATGTGAAGACAGCACGGCGACCACGATTGACAGGACGACCAGTGGGTAGGAATAACTGCCATGCATGAATAACCTCGATCATCAGGGGCATACCACAGTCGGCAAGACAGGGGCGGAAGTTCGACAACGGTGTCATATCGCCAGCACTCCTCCGGGAGCACCACGACAGGATTCTCAGACCATGGAGCGCCATCCGACAACATCAGCAGCCCAAGGGGATACCAAGAGAATACGGCCATGGAGCGTTGTTTGCACAACGCTCGTTTGAATCGTATGAATGACGCACGTCGGAGAGAGGCTCAGCCACCCTTACGCGCAGCACAAGCCGCTGGATGTCGCGCTCGAAATCATTTTTCAATATCAGCGATAACTAATAAAAACAGATACTTATATAAACAGAATCAAGAAAATCTCATGGTTAATTCAAAAAAAAGCCCTCGCTGAACGAGGGCCTTTTCATCGTCATCGCTTGCGCGTTCTATCGGCGCACAGCCGAAAAACTTTACTCAAAACGGAATTTCATCATCGAAATCATCGAAGCTGCCCGCGGGCGGCGCACCGAAGTTGTTGTTCTGAGAATTGTTCTGCTGGGCGGGCTGCTGGCCACCGAAGTTGTTGCCCTGCTGAGGGGCCGGCTGCTGACCACCGAACTGACCGCCCTGCTGCTGACCACCGAACTGACCGCCCTGCTGCTGACCACCGAACTGACCGCCCTGCTGCTGACCACCGAACTGGCCACCCTGCTGGGGTGCTGCGGCCGGTTGCTGGCCGCCCTGCTGAGGCGCCTGCTGCGGACGACCACCCGCGAAGTTACCGCCGCCACCTTCGCCACGCGTATCCAGCATCTGCATGTCGTTGGCCACGATTTCGGTGCTGTAACGATCGTTGCCGTTCTGATCCTGCCACTTGCGGGTCTGCAGGCGGCCTTCGATATACAGACGTGAGCCTTTCTTGACGTATTGCTGGGCCACTTCAGCCAGCTTGTTGAACATCACCACACGGTGCCATTCGGTACGCTCCTGACGCTGACCACTCTGACGATCATTCCAGGTATCCGTCGTTGCGAGATTCAGGTTGCACACCGCACTGCCGGAGGGGGTGAAGCGAACTTCCGGGTCTTGACCGAGATTGCCGATCAGAATGACCTTGTTTACGCCACGAGCCATGAAGATTACTCCTGCAAATGGACCGGTGCGCCATGGGCACCGGAAAAGGTATCAAGTGCACCGGCAATGTATTGCCGATGTCAGGGTTCAGCTGGCAGGCACCTCCGCGCCTGCCGGAGTCTCGTCATCACGCTGGCGAGTGAAGCGGGCCAGCGCCTTGTCATCCAGTGTATCGCGTGTGACCTTGAGATAAGCGACCCGTTCCTCACGCACCACGAGCGCCTCTTCCACGCCGGGAATCGCCAGCAGGCGTGTCTGCAGCTCGACGGCTGACAATTGCGAGGCCTCGGGAGACAGGCCGATCACTTCACTGCCCAGATGTCGCGGCGGTTGCATGCCCCACACCACGGTCAGCCACAGAATGGCGACCAGCCCCATGGCGAAAAACACGCCGCTCAGACCGAAATGCCCGGTCAGCCAGCCGCCCCCGACACCGCCCACGAAGGCGCCCAGGAACTGACTGGTGGAATAGACCCCCATCGCCGTGCCCTTGGCACCGGCCGGGGCCAGCTTTGAGATCATCGACGGCAAGGTCGCCTCAAGCAGATTGAAGGCGACGAAGAACAGCCACAGCAGGCCGAGGAACATCGCCAGCCCTGCATGCTCGATGCCATCGATACCCAGCAGCAGCAAGCTTGTCGCGATGGTCGCGACGGCCCCCAGGAAGACGGGCTTCATGCGCCGATACTTCTCGGCCACGATGACCAGCGGCAGCATGGCGACAAAGGCCAGCCCCATCAATGGCAGGTAGATCCAGCCGTGATGCGCCGGGGCGATACCGAAATTGACCAGCTGCTGGGGAATGGCCACGAAGCTGGCGGTCAGGATCATGTGCAGCGCAAAGATCGAAACATCCATGCGCAACAATGCGGAATTCGCGAGGATACCCTTGAGCTGGCGCCTATCAAGCCCCACATCCTGATGTTGACGCCTAGGCGCAGCTGGCACCAGCTTCCAGAGCACGAACAGGCTCGCGACGGCCATCACGGCGGTCAACCAGAAGACCCCTGACAAGCCGAAGGCATCTGCGGCCAAGGGCCCTGCGACCATCGCCAGTGCAAAGGCGACCCCGATCGACATGCCGATGGAGGCCATCGCCATGGTGCGAACCTCCTCCCGGGTCTGATCGGCCAACAGGGCCATGATTGCCCCCGCCACGGCGCCGCTGCCCTGCAGACAGCGTCCGAGGATGATCATCTCGATGCTGTCGGCCGTCGCCGCGACCAGCGAGCCCAGAATGAACAACCCGAGCCCGAAGCCGATCACGGCCTTGCGCCCCAGTCGGTCTGACAGCCAGCCGAACGGAATCTGCAGCAATGCCTGGGTCAGCCCGTAGCCACCCAGCGCCACGCCGACCAGGGTCGGCGTCGCACCGGCGAGGTCACGGGTATAGAGCGCCAGTACCGGCAACACCATGAACAGCCCCAGCATGCGAGATGCATAGAGGCTGGCAAGGCCGACGATGGCGCGGCGTTCCGGCGCGAGCAGTCGAGAGGTTTTCATGGGCGGCGGCGGGCTCCGGAGCGTGACAGTCAAGAAGAGGGAGGCCGACCACGTGGGTCGCCGAGATGTGACGTCCAACGGTGGTCGCCCACCAATGGACTGCATATTCTAAGGCCCGCTTGGCGGCTTTGAAAGCATGCAGCCTTTGCCGGGTGTTTCACCCGCGCCTTATAATCGTTGCTTTTATCGACGCAGCCCGAGGTGGCAATGGACAGGATTCAGGTGAGGGGTGCGCGCACCCACAACCTCAAGAACATCGATGTCGAACTGCCGCGTGACAAGCTGATCGTGGTGACCGGACTTTCCGGTTCCGGCAAGTCATCACTTGCCTTTGACACTCTCTACGCCGAGGGACAGCGGCGCTACGTCGAATCACTGTCCACCTATGCTCGTCAGTTCCTGTCGATGATGGAAAAGCCGGACATCGACCATATCGAAGGTCTGTCACCGGCGATTTCCATCGAACAGAAATCGACCTCGCACAACCCGCGCTCCACCGTCGGCACCATCACCGAGATCTACGATTACCTGCGCCTGCTGTATGCTCGCGCCGGTACGCCGCGCTGCCCGGATCACGACATCGACCTGGAAGCCCAGACCATCTCGCAGATGGTCGATCAGGCGCTCGCCCTGCCGGAAGGCAGCAAGCTGATGCTGCTGGCACCGGTGGTCAGCGGCCGCAAGGGTGAGCATCTCCAGCTGTTGTCAGAACTGCGCGCCCAGGGCTTCGTGCGCGCACGTATCGATGGCGTGATCGTCGAGCTGGATGATCTCAAGCCGCTGGAGAAGAACAAGAAGCACGATATCGACGTCGTCGTCGATCGCTTCAAGGTGCGTGAAGACCTCAAGCAGCGTCTGGCCGAATCCTTCGAGACCGCGCTGAATCTGGCCGACGGCAGCGCACGCCTGCATTTCATGGACGGCGAGCAGGAAGACCTCGTCTTCTCATCACGCTTTGCCTGCCCGGTGTGCGGCTATGCGCTGGCCGAGCTGGAACCGCGCCTGTTCTCCTTCAACAATCCGGCAGGCGCCTGTCCGACCTGCGACGGCCTGGGCGTGAAGCAATACTTCGATCCTGAAAAGCTGATCAGCCACCCGGAGCTATCGCTGGCCGAAGGCGTCATCAAGGGCTGGGACCGCCGCAGCGTCTACTACTTCAGCCAGCTCCAGGCCGTGGCCGAGCATTACGGCTTCGCGCTGGAAGCGCCTTGGGAGTCGCTCAGCGATGAAGCGCGCGATGCCGTGCTCAACGGCAGCGGACGCGAGGACATCGCCTTCAGTTACGTGAACGATCGTGGCCGCAAGGTGACCCGCGAGCATCCCTTCGAGGGCGTGCTGCCCAACATGGAGCGCCGCTATCGCGAGACCGAATCCAACATGGTGCGCGAGGACCTCGCACGCTATCTGGCGGTCCAGCCATGCCCGAGCTGTGATGGCTCGCGCCTGCGCCGGGAAGCACGCCACGTCTATGTCGATGATCGCACGCTCGCCGACGTCGTACGCCAGCCGATCGGTGAGGCGTGGGAAGAGTTCGGCAAGTTGAGCCTGCCGGGACGCAAGGGCGAGATCGCCGCCAAGATCGTGCACGAGATTCAGGCGCGCCTCGAATTTCTCGTCAATGTCGGCCTCGACTACCTGACCCTGGAGCGCAGCGCCGACACCCTGTCCGGCGGTGAAGCGCAGCGCATCCGTCTGGCCAGCCAGATCGGTGCCGGCTTGGTCGGGGTGATGTACATCCTCGACGAGCCGTCCATCGGCCTGCACCAGCGCGACAATGATCGCCTGCTCAAGACGCTGATCCACCTGCGCGACCTGGGCAACACCGTGATCGTGGTCGAGCATGATGAAGATGCGATTCGTGCCGCAGACCATGTGCTGGATATCGGCCCGGGCGCCGGCGTGCATGGTGGCGAGATCGTCGCCCAAGGCACGCCTGAGCAGATCGAGGCGACGCCTGGCTCATTGACCGGACAATACCTGAGCGGCGAGCGCGAGATCGCCGTGCCGCCCTACCGCCTTCCGGCCAACCCTGAAAAGGTACTGCGTTTGACCGGCGCCACCGGCAACAACCTGCAGGATGTGACGCTGACGCTGCCGACAGGCCTGCTGACGTGCATCACCGGGGTCTCGGGCTCAGGCAAGTCGACGCTGATCAATGCCACCCTGATGCCACTGGCGGCGCGTGAGCTCAATCGCGCCACCACCCTGACGCCCGCGCCCTACGGCACCATCGAAGGGCTGAACCTGTTCGACAAGATGGTGGATATCGACCAGAGCCCCATCGGGCGTACGCCACGCTCCAATCCGGCGACCTATACCGGCATCTTCACGCCGATCCGCGAGCTGTTCTCCGGCACTCAGGAAGCGCGTGCCCGCGGCTACAAGCCGGGACGCTTCAGCTTCAACGTCAAGGGCGGTCGCTGCGAGGCCTGCCAGGGCGACGGCCTGATCAAGGTCGAGATGCACTTCCTGCCCGACATGTACGTGCCCTGCGATGTCTGCAAGGGCAAGCGCTACAACCGTGAAACGCTTGAAGTGCAGTACAAGGGCAAGAACATCCATGAAGTGCTGGAGATGACCATCGAGGAGGCCTTGGAGTTCTTCTCGCCGGTACCGGCCATCGCTCGCCGCCTGCAGACGCTGATGGATGTCGGCTTGTCCTATGTCCGTCTCGGCCAGAGCGCGACTACCTTGTCCGGCGGTGAAGCCCAGCGCGTCAAGCTGGCGCGTGAGCTGGCCAAGCGCGACACCGGCAAGACACTCTACATTCTCGATGAGCCGACCACCGGCCTTCACTTCGAGGATATCCGTCAGCTACTGGTCGTGCTGCACCGACTGCGTGATCACGGCAATACCGTGGTGGTGATCGAGCACAATCTGGACGTGATCAAGACAGCCGACTGGCTGATCGACCTCGGCCCGGAAGGCGGCTCAGGCGGCGGCCAGATCATCGCCGAGGGCACCCCGGAGCAGCTGGCCACGCAGGAGATCTCGCACACCGGGCGCTTCCTGGCCCCGCTGCTGGAACGCAAGAAGGCCAGCGACATTACGTCGACCCGCAAGAAGACAGCCGAGACCAGCAGCTGATCAGTTGGCAAGGCACCCGATGTCTCGGCCCCCCTGATTCACCTCGCCCTCAACGCATCGAAAACACTCGGAGGGCGAGGTGAACTCCCTGAGAAACTCGAAATACCAGTATCATCCAGCCGGCCGACAGGCATAAAAAAAGGCCAACCCGTGAGGGTTGGCCTTTTCTTGTGGACGAAGCAAGCCGAAGCTTACTCTTCGCCTGCTGCCTCGGAGGCAGCCGGACGATCGACCAGCTCGACGAATGCCATCGGGGCATTGTCACCGGCACGATAGCCACACTTCAGGATGCGCAGGTAACCACCCGGACGGGAGGTGTAGCGCGGGCCGAGCTCGTTGAAGAGCTTGCCGACCGCTTCCTTGGAACCGGTGCGAGAGAACGCCAGGCGGCGGTTCGCAACGGAATCCTGCTTGGCCAGGGTGATCAGCGGCTCGATATGACGACGCAGTTCCTTGGCTTTCGGCAGGGTAGTCTTGATGACCTCGTGCTCTACCAGAGAGATGCACATGTTCTTGAACATGGCTTCACGGTGAGAGCTGGTACGGTTCAGGTGACGACCACTCTTACGATGACGCATGGTTGTGATTCCTTACCAGTCTGGGGCTTGAGCCGACCGGGCTTCCTTACGCGGAAGCCTTGTCGTCCTTCAGGCTTGCGGGCGGCCAGTTTTCCAACCGCATGCCGAGGGACAGACCACGCGCGGACAGCACGTCCTTGATTTCATTCAAGGACTTCTTGCCGAGATTCGGGGTCTTCAGCAGCTCAACTTCGGTGCGCTGAATGAGATCACCGATGTAATAGATATTCTCGGCCTTGAGACAGTTCGCACTGCGAACAGTCAGCTCAAGATCGTCTACGGGACGGAGAAGGATCGGATCGATTTGATCTTCCTCTTCTTCGACTTCCTGTTCCTTGTCTGCTTCCAGATCAACGAAGGCGGCCAGCTGCTCCTGCAGGATAGTTGCGGAGCGGCGGATCGCTTCTTCCGGATCCAGTGTGCCGTCGGTTTCCAGGTCGATCACCAGCTTGTCGAGGTTGGTGCGCTGTTCGACACGCGCAGCCTCGACGGCATAGGAGACCCGACGAACCGGGGTGAAGGTCGCATCCAGCTGGAGGCGGCCAATGGCACGAGATTCGTCATCTGCGGAAGTGCGGGCATCTGCCGCTTCGTAGCCGCGGCCACGAGCGATCTTGAGCTGCATCTTCAGCTCGCCACCATCGTTGAGGTGAGCGATGACGTGATCCGGATTCACGATTTCGAGATCGTGGTCACCAGCGATGTCGCCGGCAGTCACGATACCCGGGCCCTTCTTGTTCAGCGCCAGCACAGCTTCGTCGCGACCATGCATCTTGATGGCCACGTCCTTGAGGTTCAGCAGGATTTCAATTACATCCTCCTGCACCCCTTCAATGGCGCTGTACTCGTGCAGAACGCCTTCGATCTCAGCTTCCACGACGGCACAGCCGGGCATGGAAGAAAGCAGGATGCGACGCAGAGCATTCCCCAGGGTGTGGCCGAAACCACGCTCGAAGGGTTCGAGGACGATTCGCGCGTGATGGGCGCTGACTTCCTCGACCTTGATATCGCGAGGACGGAGAAACTCTGTCACTGAGCGCTGCATAAGAACACCTTTAAGGCTGCCAAACGGATAATCTGGGTACTCCAGCCGGGCCGACGAATCGGCCCGGCGTTACATTACTTGGAGTACAGCTCGACGATCAGGTTTTCGTTGATATCGGCAGACAGGTCGCCACGCTCGGGGACAGCCTTGAAAGTGCCTTCCATCTTCTTGGAGTCGACGTCGACCCAGGAGACATCACCGCGGTTGGCAGCGAGTGCCAGAGACTGCTGGATGCGAGCCTGGTTCTTGGCCTTCTCACGAACGGTGACCACATCGCCAGCCTTCACCTTGAAGGAAGCAACGTTGACGGTACGGCCGTTCACGGCGATCGCCTTGTGGCTGACCAGCTGACGTGCCTCGGAACGCGTGGAGCCGAAGCCCATGCGGTAGACGACGTTGTCGAGACGAGTCTCGAGGAGCTGGAGCAGAACCTCACCGGTCGCACCCTTAAGGCGAGCGGCTTCTTTGTAGTAGTTGCGGAATTGCTTTTCCAGCACGCCGTACATGCGACGTACCTTCTGCTTTTCACGCAGCTGCAGGCCGTAGTCTGAAAGACGCTGACGGCGCTGGCCATGAACACCCGGGGGTTGTTCGGATTTGCACTTCTTCTCGAACGGAGTCACACCACTCTTCAGGAAGAGGTCGGTGCCTTCACGACGAGACAGTTTGCACTTCGGTCCAATATAACGAGCCATGAGTCTGTCTCCTTAAACGCGGCGTTTCTTCGGCGGACGGCACCCATTATGCGGGATGGGGGTCACGTCGGTGATGCTTTGCACGCGGAAGCCTGCGGCATTGAGAGCACGCACGGCGGACTCACGACCCGGACCCGGGCCCTTGACCAGCACGTCGACGTTCTTCACACCATATTCGGCTGCAGCGGTCGCTGCACGTTCACTTGCGACTTGCGCAGCGAACGGGGTGCTCTTGCGAGAACCACGAAAACCCGAACCACCGGCAGTTGCCCAGGAAAGAGCATTGCCCTGGCGGTCTGTGATCGTCACGATAGTGTTGTTAAAAGAGGCGTGGATATGCGCGACGGCATCCACTACCTGCTTTTTAACCTTCTTGCGCTTACTCGGGTTAGCCATTAGATGTTTCCTGTCTAAACGCCAGTTCGTTTACTTGCGAATCGGTTTACGCGGACCTTTGCGTGTACGTGCGTTGGTCTTGGTGCGCTGACCGCGCAACGGCAGACCACGACGATGGCGCAGGCCACGATAGCAACCGAGGTCCATGAGACGCTTGATGTTCAGCGTGATCTCACGACGCAGGTCGCCTTCGACGGTGTACTTGCCCACCTCGGCACGAACCAGGTCCAGTTGTTCAACAGACAGATCAGCGATCTTGACGCTCGGTTCTAGACCGAGAGCGGCGCAGATCTGCTGTGCACGCGTACGGCCAATCCCGAAGATATAAGTCAGCGAGATCGCCGCGTGCTTGTTGTCCGGGATATTGACGCCAGCAATACGGGCCATCAGTTTTCTCCGAAAGGTTAGCGGCGGATTTTACATCCACAAAGGGCGCAATAGCATACCCCTTGATCCCGTCGGGAACAAGGGGGTATGCCAGCACCCGAGCTTGTATTCAGCTAAGCGGGCCTAGGGAATTAACCCTGGCGCTGCTTGTGGCGGGGCTCAGTGCAGATGACCCGCACTGCGCCACGACGCCGAATGATCTTGCAGTTACGGCAAATTTTCTTGACGGAAGCTCGAACTTTCATCGTTCTCTCCAGTTTGCTAACAGGGGCTGCGCAATCAGCGCATCATGCCACCGCTGCCATAGCCTTTGAGGTTGGCCTTCTTCATCACCGACGCATACTGATTTGACATCAGATGCGACTGCACCTGGGCCATGAAGTCCATGACCACCACGACCACGATGAGCAGAGAGGTGCCGCCGAAATAGAACGGAACCTGCCATGCAACAACGAGGAATTGAGGCATCAGGGAGACTAGGGTGATGTAGAGGGCGCCGAACAGCGTCAGGCGAGTCATCACCTTATCGATGTAACGGGCGGTCTGTTCGCCTGGGCGAATACCCGGCAGAAACGCTCCTGACTTCTTGAGGTTGTCAGCAACATCCTTCGGATTGAAGACCAGCGCCGTGTAGAAGAAGCAGAAGAATACTACAGCGGCAGCGAAAAGCAAGATATACAGTGGCTGACCCGGCCCGAGAGCCTGAGATGCCGTCTGCAACCATTGCATGCTTTCACTCTGGCCAAACCATTGACCCATCGACGCAGGGAACAGCAGGATGCTTGACGCGAAGATCGGCGGGATGACCCCGGCCATGTTGACCTTCATCGGCAAGTAGCTGCTCTGACCTGCATACATCTTGTTGCCAACCTGACGGCGCGGATAGTTCACCGTGATGCGGCGTTGGCCGCGTTCGATGAACACCACGAAGGCAACGGTAACGACTGCGAGCAGCGTCAGCGCCAGCAGCGGAAGCACATTCCAGGCACCATCATTGCGCGCCAGTTCGAAAGACTGGCCGATGGCACTCGGCAGCCCGGCGACAATACCAGCAAAGATGATCAGCGAGATCCCGTTGCCGATACCCTTCTCGGTGATCTGCTCTCCCAGCCACATCAGGAACACTGCACCAGCCACGAACGTGCTCACGGCGGTGAAGTAGAAGCTGAAGTCAGCGGAATAGGCGACACCGTTTCCGACCAGTCCGACTGCCATGCCGATCGATTGGACCAGGGCCAGTACTACCGTGCCGTAGCGCGTGTACTGGCTGATCTTGCGACGGCCGGCCTCGCCTTCCTTTTTCAACTGCTCAAGCTGAGGCGAGACCACCGTCAGGAGCTGCATGATGATCGACGCGGATATGTAGGGCATGATGCCCAGCGCGAAGATACTCATTCGCTCCAGTGCACCACCGGAGAACATGTTGAACATGCTCAGGATGGTGCCCTGGTTTTCCCTGAACAAGGCAGCAAGCTGGTCAGGATTGATACCGGGAACGGGGATGTGTGCACCGATTCGGTACACCACGATGGCGATGAACACGAAGCGCAAACGCGCCCAGAGTTCGCTCAACCCACTTCCCTGCATCGCCGGTACGTTTCCTGACTTAGCCATTTAGTCCTCTACCTTGCCACCGGCAGCTTCGATCGCAGCACGGGCACCCTTGGTGACCTTAATGCCGCGAACCGTGACTGCCTTGTCCAGTTCGCCGGAGAGCATGACCTTCGCGAACTTCGTGGAATCACGAAGCACGTTGGCCTTCTTCAGCGTTTCGAGGTCGACGATCTCGCCGTCTACCAGTGCCAGTTCGCTCAGGCGCACTTCTTCGGAAATCAGAGACTTCGCGGAAGTGAAACCAAACTTCGGCAGGCGACGCTGCATAGGCATCTGACCGCCTTCGAAGCCCGGCTTGACGCTGCCACCGGAACGGGACTTCTGGCCCTTGTGGCCACGACCGCCGGTCTTACCAAGACCGGAGCCGATACCACGACCGACACGCTTTTCAGCGTGCTTGGAGCCCGGGGCCGGACTCAGGGTATTCAATTTCATGGATTACTCTCCCTCAACACGGACAAGGTAGTGAACCTTGTTGATCATGCCGCGTACCGCGGGGGTGTCTTCCAGCTCGACAGTGTGACCGATGCGGCGCAGGCCAAGACCTTTCATGGTGGCCTTGTGCTTTTCGAGGACGCCGATGGTGCTGCGGATCTGGGTTACCGTGATCTTAGCTGCCATGGTGCCTTACCCCGCAATCTTGTCGACAGACAGGCCACGCTTGGCGGCGATGTCTTCCGGAGATTTCATGGCAGCGAGACCGTTGATGGTCGCGCGCACCACGTTGACCGGATTGGTGGAACCGTAGCACTTGGCCAGGACGTCATGGACGCCTGCCAGTTCGAGCACGGAACGCATCGCACCGCCGGCAATGATGCCGGTACCTTCGGACGCTGGCTGCATGTAGATCTTGGATGCGCCGTGACGAGCCTTCACCGGGTACTGCAGGGTGTGGCCCTTGAGGTCAACCTTGATCATGTTGCGACGAGCCTGGTCCATTGCCTTCTGGATCGCGACCGGCACTTCACGCGCCTTGCCACGGCCGAAGCCAACACGACCATTGCCGTCACCAACGACAGTCAGAGCGGTGAAACCGAAGATACGGCCGCCCTTGACTACCTTGGCGACGCGGTTGATCTGCACGAGCTTCTCTTGCAGGTCACCGCCCTTCTGTTCGATATTCGCCATCGTAAAACCCTTTAGAATTCCAGGCCGCCTTCACGTGCGGCATCGGCCAGGGCCTTCACGCGACCGTGGTACTTGTACCCGGAGCGATCGAAAGCCACTTGCTTGATACCCGCTTCCTTCGCGCGCTCGGCAATCAGAGCACCCACCTTGGCGGCGGAGTCCGAGTTACCGGTAGAACCTTCGCGCAGGCTCTTGTCGAGCGTGGATGCGGTGGCCAGGACCTGGCCGCCATCCGGCGAGATGATCTGCGCGTAGATGTGACGCGGGGTGCGGTTCACGCACAGGCGAAACACGCCCAGCTCGCGGATTTTCGCACGAGCGCGGCGGGCACGACGGAGACGAGATTCTTTCTTCGCGTTCATAACCCTGCCTTACTTCTTCTTGGCTTCTTTACGACGGACGACTTCGTCGCTGTACCGAATACCTTTGCCCTTGTAGGGCTCCGGCGGACGGAATGCGCGAATCTCTGCGGCGACCTGACCCAAAGCCTGCTTGTCAGCAGACTTGAGGACGATCTGAGTGTTCTTCGGCGTTTCAGCCGTAACACTTGCCGGCAGTTCATAGTCGACCGGGTGTGAGAAGCCCAGTGTCAGGTTGATTGTCTGGCCTTTGGCCTGGGCACGATAACCCACACCATTGATTTCCAGAGACTTGGTGAAGCCTTCGGAAACACCAGACACCATGTTGTTGACCAGAGCACGAGTGGTACCAACCATTGCCCAGTTCTTGGCGGTCTCGGACGGAGCGAAGGTCATCTGACCTTCTTCCATAGAGATGACCACGTCCTGGTGGACGGTCAATTCCAGCTGGCCTTTGCTGCCCTTCACGGTCAGCTTGTCGCCGTCGAGCTTCGCCTCGACGCCGTTCGGCAATTTAACCGGATACTTGGCTACGCGGGACATTCCAAACTCCTAGAATACGGTGCAGAGGACTTCGCCGCCGACACCAGCTTGACGGGCCGCACGATCGGTCATCACGCCCCGGGAGGTGGAAACGATCGCAATACCCAGGCCATCTGCGACTTTCGGAAGCTCGCCCTTGCCTTTGTACTGGCGCAGGGACGGCTTGGAAATACGCTTGATGCTCTCGATAACCGACTTGCCTTCGAAGTACTTGAGGGTCAGGGTCAGTTCCGGCTTGGCGCCTTCGGCGACGGCAAACTCGGTGATATAACCCTCTTCCTTCAATACGCGGGCCACTTCAACCTTGAGCTTGGAAGACGGCATGGAAACCGTCTCCTTGGTGGCCATCTGCGCATTGCGGATACGAGTGAACATATCCGCCAGAGTGTCTTGCATGCTCATTTACGTTGCGCTCCTGAATTCTTGCAGTGGTGTTACCAGCTGGACTTGGTCAGACCAGGCACGTCACCACGCATAGCGGCTTCACGCAGCTTGTTGCGGCTCAGGCCGAACTTGTTGTAGTAGCCGTGCGGACGGCCAGTGATACGGCAGCGGTTACGCTGACGGACCGGGCTGGCATCACGCGGCAGCTGCTGCAGCTTCAGCTGTGCGTCGAAGCGCTCTTCTTCAGAAGCGTTGACGTCATTGATGATGGCCTTCAGTGCGTCGCGCTTGGCGGCGTACTTAGCGACCAGCTTGGTGCGCTTGAGCTCGCGCTCAACCATGCTTTTCTTTGCCATGATCCACCCTTATTTCTTGAACGGGAAGTTCAGCGCGCCCAGCAACGCACGACCTTCATCATCGGTGTTGGCGCTAGTGGTGATGGTGATGTCCAGGCCACGAATCCGGTCGATCTTATCATACTCGATCTCCGGGAAGATGATCTGCTCACGCACACCCATGGAGTAGTTTCCACGGCCATCGAAGGACTTCGGGTTCAGACCGCGGAAGTCACGGACGCGCGGGATAGCCACGTTCACGAGACGGTCCAGGAAGTCCCACATGCGATCACTGCGCAGGGTCACCTTGACACCGATCGGCCATCCTTCACGGACCTTGAAGCCAGCGATGGACTTGCGTGCCTTGGTGACGACGGGCTTCTGACCAGAAAGCATCTGGAGATCGGCAAACGCGTTGTCGATCAGCTTCTTGTCAGCGGTGGCTTCACCGATACCCATGTTCAGGGTCACCTTGGTGATGCGGGGAATCTGCATCACATTGGCGTAGCCGAACTGCTCTTTGAGCTGGGCGGCCACTTCGTTCTGATAACGTTCTTTCAAGTTCGCCATGTTGTACCCGACTCGCGTTAGGCGTCGATCAGCTTCTGAGTCGACTTAAAGATGCGTACCTTAGTACCGTCTTCCTGTACCTGGATTCCGACACGATCCGCCTTGCCGGTCTCCTGGTTGAAGATGGCCACGTTGGACGCGTGAATCGGAGCCTCGCGCTCGACGATACCCCCCTGGGTGCCCAGCATCGGGTTGGGCTTGGTGTGACGCTTGATCATGTTCACACCGGACACGAGCAGACGCTCACCTTTCAGCACCTTGCTGATGGTACCGCGCTTGCCCTTGTCCTTCCCGGCGATGACGATGACTTCATCGTCACGTTTGATCTTTTGCATATCCGCTTCCGCTCCTTACAGCACTTCGGGCGCCAGGGAAATGATCTTCATGAACTTCTCACTGCGAAGTTCACGGGTAACCGGGCCGAAGATACGGGTACCGATCGGCTGTTCGTTGGTGTTGTTCAACAGAACGGCCGCATTACCGTCGAAGCGGATCACGGAGCCGTCGTTACGACGGACACCGGCTTTGGTACGAACGACCACTGCCTTCATGACCTGGCCTTTCTTGACCTTGCCACGCGGGATAGCTTCTTTGACGGTGACCTTGATGATGTCTCCAACACGAGCGTAACGGCGGTGTGAACCACCCAGCACCTTGATGCATTGCACCCGGCGCGCGCCACTGTTGTCGGCGACATCCAGCATTGTCTGAGTCTGAATCATCGGTTTTCTCCAAACCTAATCTGACTGCCTGGTGGGAACTGGCCTAGGGATCAACCCTTGGCCTGTTCAACCACCTCGACCAGGGTCCAGGCTTTCTTCTTGGACAGCGGACGAGTCTCGGCGATAGAGACGGTGTCACCGATCCGAGCCTGATTCGCCTCATCATGGGCGTGCAGCTTGGTGGAGCGTCTCAGGTACTTGCCATAGATCGGGTGACGCTCACGGCGCTCGACCATGACAACGATGGATTTTTCCATCTTGTCACTCACCACCTTGCCGGTGAGTGTGCGTGCTTTAGTTTCTTCGGCCATTTTACTCACCTGACTTCTGGTTGAGCACAGTCTTAACCTGAGCAATTTGGCGACGAGTCTGCTTGAGCAGGTGAACCTGGCTCAGCTGGCCTGTTGCCTTCTGCATGCGCAGATTGAATTGCTCACGCAGCAGTTCGAACAACTGCTCCTGGAGCGCCTCGACTGACTTTTCACGGAGTTCTTGGGCTTTCATCACATCACCGTCCGCTTAACAAAGGTGGTGGAGATCGGCATCTTCATAGCGGCCAGGCTAAATGCTTCACGGGCCAACTCTTCGGATACACCTTCGATCTCGTAGAGGACCTTGCCGGGCTGAATCTGAGCGACCCAGTACTCGACAGAACCCTTACCTTTACCCATACGAACTTCCAACGGCTTGTTGGAGATCGGCTTGTCTGGGAAGACACGGATCCAGATCTTGCCGCCACGCTTGACGTGGCGAGTGATGGCACGACGGCCAGCTTCGATCTGACGAGCGGTGATACGACCACGGCCGGTGGCTTTCAGGCCAAACTCACCAAAGCTTACCTTGCTTCCGCGATGCGCCAGGCCACGGTTGCGACCTTTCTGCATCTTGCGGAATTTCATACGCTTGGGCTGTAACATCGATTACCCCCTTACTTGCCTTTCTTCTTGGGTGCGGACGCGGGCTGCTTCGCCTTGGCTCGCACCTCTTCGATGCCACCGAGGATCTCGCCTTTGAAGATCCAGACCTTGACACCAATGATGCCGTAGGTGGTGTGAGCTTCGAAGGTGGAGTAATCAATGTCAGCACGCAGGGTGTGAAGCGGAACACGGCCTTCGCGGTACCATTCGGTACGGGCGATTTCGGCACCGCCAAGACGACCAGAGAGCTGAATCTTGATGCCCTTGGCGCCCAGACGCATTGCGTTCTGCACAGCACGCTTCATCGCACGACGGAACATGACACGACGCTCGAGCTGACCTGCCACATTGGCAGCAACCAGCTTGGCATCGAGTTCCGGCTTGCGAATCTCCTCGATGTTGATGTGGACGGGAACGCCCATCATCTCGGAAACTTCACGACGAAGACGATCGACATCTTCACCTTTCTTACCGATCACGATACCCGGACGGGCGGTGTGAATGGTAATACGGGCGTTGTTTGCCGGACGCTCGATGCTGATGCGGCTCACGGAAGCGCTTTTCAGACGCTCTTCCAGGAATCCACGCACCTGCAGATCGTTGTTCAGTTTGTCGGCATAGGTAGCGCCTTCGGCGTACCAGACAGAGGTATGATCCTTGACAATACCCAGTCGGAAACCTGTCGGATTAACTTTCTGACCCATTGGTCGTCTCCTACTTCTCGGCTACCTTGACGGTGATATGACAAGTGCGCTTCAAGATACGATCCGCACGGCCCTTGGCACGTGGCTGGATGCGCTTGAGCGTCATGCCCTCGTCGACACAGATAGTCGAGACGCGAAGCTCGTCAATGTCCATGCCGTTGTTTTCTTCCGCATTCGCGATCGCGGACTGCAGAACCTTGCGAACAATCTTCGCGGCCTTCTTCGGTGAGAAAGCGAGCAGATTCAGCGCCTCGGCGACCGGCTTACCGCGCACCTGGTCAGCCACCAAACGGGCCTTCTGGGCGGATAAACGAGCGCCGCGCAGCTTAGCAGCTACTTCCATCTCTTAAATCCTCTCTGGCTTACCGTTTGGCTTTTTTATCTGCAGCGTGCCCGCGGTATGTGCGGGTGGCAGCAAACTCGCCGAGCTTGTGACCGACCATTTCCTCAGAAACGAGAACCGGGACATGCTGGCGACCGTTATGGACGGCAATGGTGAGCCCGACCATGTTCGGCAGGATCATGGAACGACGCGACCAGGTCTTGATCGGTTTGCGGTCGTTCTTTTCCACTGCTGTCTCAACCTTCTTCAGCAGATGAAGGTCAATAAAAGGACCTTTCTTCAGTGAACGTGGCACAGCCGTTACCCCTCAATATCTGTTACTTGGCCTTGCGGCGACGGACGATAAGCTTATCGGTGCGCTTGTTCTTGCGAGTCTTGTGACCCTTGGTCGGGATGCCCCACGGGCTGACCGGGTGACGGCCACCAGAGGTACGACCTTCACCACCACCATGCGGGTGATCGACCGGGTTCATCGCGACACCGCGAACAGTCGGGCGCACGCCTCTCCAACGCTTAGCACCGGCCTTGCCCAGTTGACGGAGGCTGTGCTCGGAGTTGCCCACTTCGCCGAGAGTTGCACGGCATTCGGACAGCACCTTACGCATCTCGCCAGAGCGCAGACGCAGCGTGGTGTAGTTACCGTCACGTGCCACGACCTGGGCACTGGTACCTGCACTACGAGCGATCTGGGCGCCCTTGCCCGGCTTCAGCTCTACACAGTGAACGGTGGAGCCCACCGGGACATTGCGCAGCGGCAGAGCATTGCCTTTCTTGATCGGTGCGTTAACACCAGACTCGAGACGGTCGCCAGCAGAGACGCCTTTCGGCGCAATGATGTAGCGACGTTCGCCGTCAAGGTACTTCACCAGCGCGATGTTCGCGCTGCGGTTCGGATCGTATTCCAGACGCTCGACGATGGCCGGAATGCCATCCTTGTTGCGCTTGAAATCGACCAGACGGTAATGGTGACGATGACCACCGCCGATGTGGCGAGTAGTGATGCGACCATTATTGTTACGACCACCGGACTTTGACTGCTTTTCAAGCAGCGGAGCGTACGCGCGACCTTTGAAAAGCTCGTCATTGACGACCTTTACCAGGTGGCGGCGACCGGCGGAGGTAGGTTTTGTCTTAACAATTGCCATGTTCCGTACTCCTGCCTTACTCGGCGCCAGAGAAGTCTTCGATGGTCTCGCCGGCGGCCAGCGTTACATAGGCCTTGCGATAACCAGCGCGACGACCAACACCGCGAGCGGTGCGCTTGGTCTTGCCTTTCATGTTCAGAACCTGAACACGATCGACTTTCTTACCAAACAGCGCTTCGACGGCTTTCTTGATTTCGGGCTTTGTCGCGTCGCTGGCAACCTTGAACACGTACTGGTTGTTCTCGGCAGCGACCGCGGCCTTCTCGGTCATGTGAGGACCAAGCAGGACCTTGAATACGCGTTCCTGATTCATCCCAGGTTCTCCTCGAACTTGCGCAGGGCAGCGACAGTCATCAGCACCTTGTCGTAACCGACGAGGCTGACCGGGTCAGCGCCAGCGACATTGACGACGTCAACATGCGGGATGTTGCGCGCGGCCAGGTACAGGTTGACGTCCTGCTCTTCAGTGACGATCAGCGCTTTCTCAAGGCCCAGCTCCTGGAGCTTGGCGATCAGCAGCTTGGTCTTCGGAGCTTCGACGCTGATAGCGTCGACCGCGACCAGGCGATCCTGACGGACCAGCTCGGACAGGATGGAACGCATGGCAGCGCGATACATCTTGCGGTTGACCTTGTGCGAGTGGTCCTGAGGACGCGCTGCAAAGGTCACACCGCCAGAACGCCACAGCGGGGAACGGATGGTACCGGCACGTGCACGACCAGTACCTTTCTGACGCCACGGCTTCTTGCCACCGCCGGACACGTCAGAACGGGTCTTCTGAGCCACGGTACCTTGACGTGCACCAGCCAGATAGGCGGTGACGACCTGGTGAACCAGAGCCTCGTTGAAGTCTTTGCCAAAGGTGGCATCGGAGACGTCTACTGCGCCACCTGCACCTGCAAGATTAAGATTCATCGGTTAATTCCCCTCAGCGAGCTTTCACAGCGGAACGCACGATCACTTCGCCGCCCGGAGCACCTGGAACGGCACCCTTGACCAGCAGAAGATTGCGTTCAGCGTCGACGCGGACCACTTCCAGGCTCTGGACGGTGGAACGGACGTTGCCCATCTGGCCAGCCATCTTCTTACCTTTGAAGACGCGGCCCGGGGTCTGACAGTTACCGATGGAACCCGGCGCGCGGTGCGACAGTGAGTTACCGTGGGTAGCGTCTTGGGTGCGGAAGTTCCAGCGCTTAACTGCGCCCTGGAAGCCTTTACCCTTGGAGGTGCCGGTCACGTCAATCTTTTGACCAGCTTCAAAGAGGGATACGGTGAGTTCGCCGCCCACTGCAGGAGCTTCGTCGCCTTCGTTCAGGCGGAATTCCATCAGGGTACGGCCAGCCTCAACACCCGCCTTGGCATACTGACCAGCAGTTGCCTTGGTGAGGTGCTTGGCTTTACGAGAGCCAGTTGTCACCTGAACAGCATTGTAGCCATCAGTCTCGAGAGACTTGATAGTCACGATGCGGTTCGGCTCAACTTCAATCACGGTAACCGGCACAGAAGCGCCAGCTTCGGTGAAGACACGGGTCATCCCGGCCTTCTTACCGACTAAACCGATAGACATGTTCAGTCTCCTTTAGTGTACGGGGCTGTCACCCGCTATGGCTGCCCTTTCCAGAGCATTCCACTAGCACATTGTATGACGCCATCCCGGCGTGGCGGCTGCTGCTCTATCAGTGAGAGCGCTGGGCCGCAGTGACTAGTGAGGTATCAGTCAACCTTGATCTGGACGTCCACACCGGCAGCCAGGTCAAGCTTCATCAGCGCGTCGACAGTCTTCTCTGTCGGCTCGACGATATCGAGAACGCGCTTGTGGGTACGAATCTCATACTGGTCACGCGCGTCCTTGTTGACGTGCGGAGAGACCAGGATGGTGTAACGCTCGCGACGGGTCGGCAGCGGGATCGGGCCACGAACCTGAGCACCGGTGCGCTTTGCAGTTTCAACGATCTCTGCAGAGGACTGGTCGATCAGACGGTGGTCGAATGCTTTCAACCGGATGCGAATCTTCTGGTTTTGCATTGCCCAAAACTCCAATGGATGTCGACGGCGTAGGCCGTCACCCACGCATTCAAAGGATGCGCATTATAGGCAGACTGACATCAGGTGTCAAACATGCGAGAAAAGGGGGCCCATCAGGGCCCCCTTCTGTGTCAGGTAAGGAGTACCTTACTCGACGATTTTGGCCACGACGCCAGCGCCGACGGTACGACCGCCTTCACGGATAGCGAAACGCAGACCTTCTTCCATGGCGATCGGAGCGATCAGAGACACGACCATCTGGACGTTGTCGCCCGGCATGACCATCTCGACGCCTTCCGGCAGCTCACAGGTACCAGTAATGTCAGTGGTACGGAAGTAGAACTGCGGACGATAGCCTTTGAAGAACGGAGTATGACGACCGCCTTCTTCCTTGGACAGGACGTAGACTTCGGATTCGAACTTGGTGTGCGGCTTGATGGAGCCCGGCTTGGCCAGAACCTGGCCACGCTCGACGTCATCACGCTTGGTGCCGCGCAGCAGGGCGCCGACGTTCTCACCAGCACGACCTTCGTCCAGCAGCTTGCGGAACATCTCGACACCGGTAACGGTAGTCTTGGTAGTGTCACGCACGCCGACGATCTCGACCTCTTCGCCAGTCTTGACCAGACCACGTTCGACACGGCCAGTGACGACAGTACCGCGGCCAGAGATGGAGAAGACGTCCTCGATCGGCATCAGGAACGGCTGGTCGATAGCACGCTCCGGCTCCGGGATGTACGCATCCAGGGCCTTGATCAGGTTGGCAACGGCGGTAGTACCCATGCCGTTGTCGTCCTTGCCTTCCAGAGCCATCAGGGCGGAACCGATGACGATCGGAGTATCGTCGCCCGGGAAGTCGTACTCGCTCAGGAGTTCACGAACTTCCATCTCGACCAGCTCGAGCAGTTCTTCGTCATCGACCATGTCAGCCTTGTTCAGGAAGACAACGATGAACGGAACGCCGACCTGACGGGACAGCAGGATGTGCTCGCGAGTCTGCGGCATGGGGCCGTCAGCAGCGGAACAGACCAGGATAGCGCCGTCCATCTGGGCAGCACCGGTGATCATGTTCTTGACGTAGTCGGCGTGACCCGGGCAGTCGACGTGCGCGTAGTGACGCACTTCGGACTGGTATTCCACGTGAGCAGTGGAGATGGTGATACCACGCTCACGCTCTTCCGGGGCATTGTCGATGGAGTCAAACGCACGCGCGTCACCACCGAAGACTTCTGCAGAGACGCGAGTCAGAGCCGCAGTCAGAGTGGTCTTGCCGTGATCGACGTGACCAATGGTGCCGACGTTGACGTGCGGCTTCGAACGCTCAAATTTTTCCTTAGCCACTGCTATAACCTCTTTCGTTAGCTAATCGGTTACTTCTGATTGATGACGGCTTCGACGATGCTGTTCGGTGCTTCGTCGTATTTCGCAAACTCCATGGAGTAGCTTGCGCGGCCCTGGGTCTGTGAGCGCAGGTCGGTCGCATAACCGAACATCTCACCCAGCGGCACCAGTGCATTGATGATCTTGCCAGTGGAAGAATCATCCATGCCCTGAACGAGGCCACGACGACGGTTCAGGTCGCCCATGACGTCACCCATGAAATCTTCAGGCGTGACGACTTCGACTTTCATGAGCGGCTCAAGCAGCACCGCACCCGCTTTCGGGGCACCGGCCTTGATCGCCATGGAAGAGGCGACCTTGAACGCAGTCTCGTTGGAGTCGACGTCGTGGTAGGAACCATCGAACAGCGTGACCTTGACGTCGATCATCGGATAACCGGCGATGACACCATTCTTGAGCTGCTCAGCGGCGCCCTTCTCGACGGCCGGCACGTATTCCTTCGGAACCGCACCACCGACGATCTCGGACTCGAACTTGAAGGTCATTTCTTCGTCGTCGCCCTTGTCCTCTGCAGTGAGAGGCTCAATGCGAAGCCAGACGTGACCGAACTGACCACGACCGCCGGACTGACGAACGAACTTGCCTTCCTGCTCGACCTTGGTACGGATGGTCTCACGGTAAGCCACCTGCGGCTTGCCGATGTTCGCCTCGACATTAAACTCGCGACGCATGCGGTCGACGAGGATGTCCAGGTGAAGCTCACCCATACCGGAGATGATGGTCTGACCGGACTCTTCGTCGGTCTCGACGCGGAAGGACGGATCTTCCTGGGCCAGCTTGCCCAGTGCAACACCCATCTTTTCCTGGTCGGCCTTGGACTTCGGCTCGACGGCAACGGAGATGACCGGCTCAGGGAATTCCATGCGCTCAAGCACGATCTTGTGATCCGGGTCACACAGGGTGTCACCGGTGGTCACGTCTTTCAGACCGATACATGCGGCGATATCGCCAGCATAGACTTCCTTGATCTCCTCACGAGAGTTGGAGTGCATCTGGACGATACGACCGACACGCTCCTTCTTGCTCTTGACGGAGTTGAAGACGCCATCACCCGACTTCAGCACGCCTGAGTAGACGCGAATGAAGGTCAGGGTACCAACGAACGGATCGGTCGCGATCTTGAACGCCAGCGCCGCGAACGGAGCCTTGTCGTCAGCTTCGCGGGTCTCGATGGTACCGGCCTTGTCGTCAAGCTCACCCTCGATGGCCTTGACCTCAAGCGGAGACGGCATGTATTCGATGACCGCATCCAGAACCGCCTGGACACCCTTGTTCTTGAAGGCAGAACCACAGGTCACGAGGCAGATTTCGTTGGCCAGGGTACGCTGACGCAGCGCAGCCTTGACTTCTTCCTCGGACAGCTCGCCCTCTTCAAGGTACTTGTCCATCAGTTCTTCGGACGATTCAGCAGCAGACTCGAGCATGTGTTCACGCCACTCGGCAGCTGTCTCTTGCAGCTCGGCCGGAATGTCGATCAGCTCGTAGTTCATGCCGTGATTGTCTTCGTCCCAGACAATGGCCTTCATCTTGATCAGATCGATGACGCCCTTGAACTCGTCTTCCGCACCCCAGTTGATCTGGATCGGGACGGCGTTCGCGCCCAGGCGCTTGCGCACCTGATCGACGACCATGAAGAAGTCCGCGCCAGCGCGGTCCATCTTGTTGACGAAGATCATGCGCGGAACTTCGTAACGGTTGGCCTGACGCCAGACAGTCTCTGTCTGCGGCTGGACACCGGAAGAACCACACAGCACCACGACCGCGCCATCGAGAACACGCAGTGAACGCTCGACTTCAACAGTGAAGTCAACGTGCCCCGGAGTATCGATGATGTTGATACGGTGCTCGTCGAACTGCTTGTTCATGCCCTGCCAGAAGCAGGTGGTCGCCGCAGAGGTGATCGTGATGCCACGTTCCTGTTCCTGCTCCATCCAGTCCATGGTGGCAGCACCATCGTGGACTTCGCCGACCTTGTGAGACAGGCCGGTATAGAACAGGACGCGCTCGGTAGTGGTAGTCTTACCGGCGTCGACGTGGGCACAGATACCGATGTTGCGGTAACGCTTAAGTGGAGTCTTGCGTGCCACGGTGAGTATCCCCGTTGTTTAGAAGCGGTAGTGGGAGAAGGCCTTGTTGGCTTCTGCCATGCGGTGCACGTCTTCACGCTTCTTCACAGCAGAACCCTTGCCTTCAGCGGCATCCAGGATCTCGCCAGAGAGGCGCTGCACCATGGTCTTTTCGCCACGCTTGCGCGCAGCGTCCACCAGCCAACGCATGGCCAGTGCCTGACGACGGGAAGGACGAACTTCAACCGGCACCTGGTAGGTTGCACCACCAACACGACGGGACTTCACCTCGACCATCGGCTGGATGGCTTCCAGCGCCTTGTCGAAGAGGTCCAGCGGCTCGTCATTGGAGCGTTCGGCAACACGATCGAGAGCACCGTAAACGATGCGCTCAGCTGCAGACTTCTTGCCGCTGATCATCAGGTGGTTCATGAACTTGGCCAGGCGCTCGCTTCCGAACTTCGGATCCGGCAGAATTTCGCGCTTAGCTGCTACACGTCTTCTAGGCATGATAAGCCCTCAGTAGAAGGGTCCTTCAGGTAAACCCGGGACGCCTCGCGTTGGACGCGACGCCCGACCTTACTCTTATCAGACCGATATTAAACTTTGAATTACGCCTTCGGACGCTTGGCGCCGTACTTGGAACGGCCCTGCTTACGGTTCTGCACGCCAGAGGTATCCAGTGCACCACGAACGGTGTGGTAACGGACACCCGGCAAATCCTTCACACGACCGCCACGGATCAGAACAACAGAGTGCTCCTGAAGGTTGTGACCTTCACCGCCGATGTATGAAGTGACTTCGAAGCCGTTGGTCAGGCGAACACGGCAAACCTTACGGAGTGCGGAGTTCGGCTTCTTCGGGGTAGTAGTGTATACACGGGTACACACGCCACGCTTCTGCGGGCATGCCTGCAGCGCAGGGACGTCGCTCTTGGACGCCTGACGCTTGCGCGGCTTGCGCACGAGCTGGTTAACGGTTGCCATTTGCTTGCTCCAATGGGTTGTACTGCCTTCCAACAACAGGGCAGGATGCACCTGCCCTACTGTTAAAGGCTGCATATTCTAGGGCTTGAGCCACAAGGGCGTCAACCCCGCCGTCAGAGACGGCGGGGCGCAAGACCTCAGAGGTCGTCGTCGTCCGCGTCGAGGGCAGTGAGCTGTGCGCCCAATTCCTGCTCGACGTCCTGTGCCGACGGGGCCGGTGCGAGCGGCAGGCCATCGCGACGGCGGCGACGCTCGTCATGATAGGCCAGGCCAGTGCCCGCCGGAATCAGGCGTCCGACAACGACATTCTCCTTCAGACCACGGAGATAATCGCGCTTGCCGGTGACAGATGCCTCGGTCAGAACTCGCGTGGTTTCCTGGAAGGACGCCGCGGAGATGAACGATTCAGTTGCCAGGCTCGCCTTGGTGATACCGAGCAGGATGCGATCGAACTTGGCCGGGAACTTGCCGTCGGCCTCGAGACGCATGTTTTCTTCGACGACGCGGGCGTATTCCACCTGGTCGCCTGTGATGAAGGTGGAATCGCCGGAATCGGTGATTTCGACCTTGCGCAGCATCTGACGCACGATGACTTCGATGTGCTTGTCGTTGATGCCGACACCCTGGAGGCGATAGACCTCCTGGACTTCGGTGGTGATGTACTTGGCCATTTCCGCAACACCGAGCAGACGCAGGATATCGTGCGGGTTGCTCGGGCCATCGGAGATGACTTCACCCTTCTCGACCGTTTCACCTTCGAAGACGCTGATCTGGCGCCACTTCGGGATCAACAGCTCGAACGGATCACCTTCCACCGGTGTGATGGTCAGACGACGCTTGCCTTTGGTTTCCTTGCCGAAGGTCACGGTACCGGAGATCTCGGCCAGAATGGCCGGCTCTTTCGGGCGACGCGCCTCGAACAGGTCAGCAACACGCGGCAGACCACCGGTGATGTCCTTGTTACCGGACGCCTCCATCGGGATACGAGCGATGACGTCACCCACGCCGACGGCCGCACCATTCTCGGCGGATACCACGGCATTGCCCGGCAGCAGGTACTGGACCGGCGTGTTGGAGCCCGGCAGTGTCACGTGCTTGCCACTGGAATCCACCAGCATGATCATCGGACGCTTGTCACGTGCCGCGGACGGACGCGAGGCGCTCTCGATGACTTCGATGGAGGACAGGCCTGTCATCTCGTCGGTGGTACGGTTGATGGTCTGACCATCTTCCATATCCGTGAACTGCACCTGACCCGCCACTTCGGCGACGATCGGGTGAGTGTGCGGATCCCACTTGGCGACGGCCTGACCGGACTCAACCTTGTCACCATCGCGCACGGATAGCTCAGCACCGTACGGCAGCTTGTAGAACTCGCGCTCACGGCCGTGGTCATCCGCCACTGCCAGTGCGCTGGAACGCGAGACGACGATCAGCTTGCCATCGGCACGCTCGACCGACTTGATGTTGTGCAGACGTACGCTGCCACCATGCTTGACCTGAACGCTATCCACGGCGGAGGCACGCGAAGCGGCACCACCGATGTGGAAGGTACGCATGGTCAGCTGGGTACCCGGCTCACCGATGGACTGTGCCGCGATGACACCGATGGCTTCACCGACGTTGACCTGATGGCCACGCGCCAGGTCACGGCCGTAACAGGCCGAACAGACACCGTGCACGGTCTCACACGCGATGGTGGTACGCACGACAATCTCATCGACGCCCATGGTATCGAGCTGTGCACACCAGGCTTCGTCGAGCAGCGTGCCACGCGGGATCAGGACCTCATCAGAGACCGGATCCACCACGTCCTGCGCCACGACACGACCCAGCACACGCTGGGACAGCGGGACGATGATGTCGCCGCCTTCGATGACCGGGTGCAGAATCAGACCTTCCTGAGTGCCGCAATCCGCTTCGGTGATGACCAGATCCTGGGCGACATCGACCAGACGACGGGTCAGGTAACCGGAGTTGGCGGTCTTCAGTGCCGTATCCGCCAGACCCTTACGAGCACCGTGAGTGGAGATGAAGTACTGGAGTACGTTCAGACCTTCACGGAAGTTGGCGGTGATCGGCGTCTCGATGATCGAGCCATCCGGCTTGGCCATCAGGCCACGCATGCCGGCCAGCTGGCGAATCTGCGCAGCAGAACCACGCGCACCGGAGTCGGCCATGATGAAGACGCTGTTGAAGGAGTCCTGCTCCATCGGCTTACCGTCTTCGTCATTGACCACTTCGCCTTTCCAGTTGACGACGGTCTCTTTCGAGATACCTGACATCATCTCCTTGGCGACACGGTCGTTGGCACGCGCCCAGATATCGATGACCTTGTTGTACTTCTCGCCTGCGGTCACGAGACCGGAGGAGAACTGGTCTTCGATCTCTTTCACTTCGTCTTCGGCCGCGTCGATGATGACCTTCTTCGCGTCCGGAATGACGAAGTCGTTGACACCGATGGAGGCGCCGGACCAGGTCGCGAGACGGAAGCCGGTGTACATCAGCTGGTCAGCGAAGATGACGGTGTCCTTCAGACCGACGCGACGGTACGCCTCGTTGATCAGACCGGAGATGGCTTTCTTCTTCATCACCTGGTTGATCAGCTCGAACGGCATGCCCTTCGGCAGAATGCGGAACAGCAATGCGCGACCGATGGTGGTGTCGTGCAGGGACGTCTTCTCGTACAGCTCGCCGGACTCTTCGTCCTTGAGTGTCTCGGTCAGACGGACCTTGACCATCGCGTGCAGGTGAGCGCTGTGAGTGCCGAAGGCACGCTCGACTTCACCCAGGTTCGCGAAGGCCATGCCCTCACCCTTGGCACCGATCTTCTCGCGGGTCATGTAGTACAGACCCAGCACGACGTCCTGGGACGGTACGATGATCGGCTCGCCGTTGGCCGGCGACAGCACGTTGTTGGTCGACATCATCAACGCACGCGCTTCCAGCTGGGCTTCCAGCGTCAGCGGTACGTGAACGGCCATCTGATCACCATCGAAGTCGGCGTTGTACGCCGCGCAGACCAGCGGGTGCAGCTGGATGGCCTTGCCTTCGATCAGCAACGGCTCGAACGCCTGGATACCCAGACGGTGCAGCGTCGGGGCACGGTTCAGCAGCACCGGGTGCTCGCGAATGACGTCGGCGAGGAAATCCCAGACTTCCGGGGCTTCGCGCTCGACCATCTTCTTGGCGGCCTTGATGGTGCTGGCGTGACCGGAGGCCTGCAGCTTGGCGTAGATGAACGGCTTGAACAGCTCAAGCGCCATCTTCTTCGGCAGACCACACTGGTGCAGACGCAGGGTCGGGCCGACGGTGATGACAGAACGACCTGAGTAGTCGACACGCTTGCCCAGCAGGTTCTGACGGAAACGACCCTGCTTGCCCTTGATCATGTCGGCCAGCGACTTCAGCGGACGCTTGTTGGAACCGGTGATGGCGCGACCGCGACGACCGTTATCGAGCAGTGCATCCACGGATTCCTGCAGCATGCGCTTCTCGTTGCGCACGATGATGTCCGGCGCATTGAGGTCGAGCAGACGCTTGAGGCGATTGTTGCGGTTGATCACACGACGATACAGATCGTTCAGATCCGAGGTCGCGAAGCGGCCGCCGTCCAGCGGTACCAGCGGACGGAGGTCCGGCGGCAGCACTGGCAGCACTTCCATGATCATCCAGCCCGGCTCGTTGCCGGAATAGTAGAAGGCTTCCAGCAGCTTGAGGCGCTTGGACAGCTTCTTGATCTTGGTCTCAGAGTTGGTCTGCGGAATCTCTTCGCGCAGGCGCTCGACCTCTTCTTCCAGCTCGATGTCCTCGAGCAGCGCCTTGATGGCCTCGGCACCCATGCGGGCGTCGAAATCATCACCGAATTCTTCCAGCGCTTCGAAGTACTGCTCATCGTTGAGCAGATGCCCCTTCTCGAGGGTCGTCATGCCCGGGTCGATGACCACGAAGCTTTCGAAGTAGAGCACGCGCTCGATATCACGCAGAGTCATGTCGAGCAGCATGCCGATACGGGACGGCAGAGACTTCAGGAACCAGATATGCGCGACCGGGCTCGCCAGTTCGATGTGAGCCATACGCTCACGACGCACTGCCGCCTTGGTCACTTCAACGCCACACTTCTCACAGATGATGCCGCGATGCTTCATCCGCTTGTACTTGCCACACAGGCACTCGTAGTCCTTCACCGGGCCAAAGATCTTGGCACAGAAAAGACCATCACGTTCCGGCTTGAATGTCCGGTAGTTGATGGTTTCAGGCTTCTTCACTTCACCAAAAGACCACGAGCGAATCATGTCCGGAGACGCCAGGGTAATCTTGATGGCGTCGAATTCTTCGGACTGCGCCTGCGATTTGAGAACTTTCACCAAATCTTTCATGGGTCGCTCCGTTGCGGAGTTGTCATGGGCAAAGCCTGGCTGCTGACACCAGGCTTTGCGGACCGTCAATACTTGTGGCTTTTCGGCGTCAGCCTTCCAGCTCCATGTCGATACCCAGCGAGCGGATTTCCTTCACCAGCACGTTGAAGGATTCGGGCATGCCCGCCTGCATGGTGTGATCGCCATCTACGATGCTCTTGTACATCTTGGTACGGCCTTCCACGTCATCGGACTTGACCGTGAGCATCTCCTGGAGGGTGTAGGCAGCGCCGTACGCCTCGAGGGCCCAGACCTCCATCTCACCGAAGCGCTGACCACCGAACTGCGCCTTACCACCCAGCGGCTGCTGCGTGACGAGGGAGTAGGAGCCGGTCGAACGCGCATGCATCTTGTCATCCACCAGGTGGTTGAGCTTGAGCATGTACATGTAACCGACGGTCACCTTGCGATCGAACTTCTCGCCGGTGCGGCCATCGTAGAGGTCCATCTGGCCGGAATCAGGGATATCGGCCAGCGTGAGCAACTGCTTGATCTCATGCTCCTTGGCACCATCGAAGACCGGCGTTGCCATCGGCACGCCCTTCTTCAGGTTGTGCGCCAGGGTGATGACCTCGTCATCACTGAGCACGGAGAGGTCTTCCTGGCGGCCACCGACGGTGTTGTACACCTTGTCGAGGAACTCGCGGATCTGCTTGACCTGCTCGGCGCGCTCTTCGCGCAGCATGTGCTCGATCTTCACGCCCAGACCCCGCGCGGCCATGCCGAGGTGGGTCTCGAGGATCTGACCGACGTTCATGCGCGACGGGACACCCAGCGGGTTCAGCACGACGTCAACCGACTCGCCATTGCCATCGAACGGCATGTCTTCGACCGGCATGATCGCGGAGATGACACCCTTGTTACCGTGACGACCGGCCATCTTGTCACCCGGCTGGATACGACGCTTCACGGCGACGTAGACCTTGACGATCTTGAGCACGCCCGGTGCCAGATCATCACCCTGGGTGAGCTTGCGCTTCTTGTCTTCGAAGCGCTCGTCCATCTCGCGACGACGGATCTCGAGCTGCTCATCGGCCTGAGCCAGCAGTTCGTTGAGAGACTCGTCCTGCAGACGCAGCTTGAACCACTCCTGGCGCGGCAGTGCTTCCAGGTAGTCATCGGTCAGCACGTCACCCTTCTTGAGCTTCGGACCACCGTTGACGGCCTGACCGACCAGGTTGCGCTGCATACGCTCGAAGGTCGCCTCTTCCGCGATGCGGTAGGTTTCCTGCAGGTCCTTGCGGACCTCGGCCAGCTGCATCTGCTCGATGGAGAGCGCGCGCTGATCCTTCTCGACGCCGTCACGGGTGAAAACCTGAACGTCGATGACGGTAGCCTTCATGCCGGTCGGGGCACGCAGAGAGGTATCCTTAACGTCGGACGCCTTCTCGCCGAAGATGGCACGCAACAGCTTCTCTTCCGGCGTCAGCTGGGTCTCGCCCTTCGGCGTGACCTTGCCGACCAGGATGTCGCCCGGGTTCAGCTCGGCACCGATGTAGACGACACCGGACTCATCCAGCTTGGAGAGTGCGGATTCGCCGACATTCGGGATATCGGAAGTGATTTCTTCCGGCCCGAGTTTGGTGTCACGCGCGACACAGGTCAGTTCCTGGATGTGGATGGTGGTGAAGCGATCTTCCTGCACCACACGCTCCGAGAACAGGATGGAATCCTCGAAGTTGAAGCCATTCCAGGGCATGAACGCCAGACGCATGTTCTGACCCAGGGCCAGATCCCCCATGTCGACGGACGGGCCGTCGGCCAGGATGTCGCCGATGGCGACTTCATCGCCAGGACGCACGATCGGGCGCTGGTTCTGACAGGTATTCTGGTTCGAGCGCACGTACTTGGTCAGGTTGTAGATATCAACGCCGGCTTCACCGCCGATGATCTCTTCTTCCCGCACACGTACGACGATGCGCTTGGCATCGACGGAATCGATGACGCCGCCACGACGTGCCACGGCACAGACGCCGGAGTCACGCGCCACGAAGCGCTCCATACCGGTACCGACCAGCGGCTTGTCAGCCTTCAGGGTCGGAACGGCCTGACGCTGCATGTTCGCACCCATCAAGGCGCGGTTGGCATCATCGTGCTCAAGGAACGGGATCAGTGCGGCAGCGACGGAGACGACCTGACGCGGAGACACGTCCATCATGGTGACCTTTTCCGGCGCCATGAAGGTGGTCTCGCCACGGTGACGAACCTGGACCAGGTCGTCGACCAGGCGGCCGTTCTCGTCGACGGTCGCGGAGGCCTGGGCGATGATGAAATCGCCTTCCTCGATCGCGGACAGATCGACGACATCGTCGGTGACCTGACAATCCACGACCTTGCGGTACGGCGTCTCGAGGAAGCCATAGCTGTTGGTCTTGGAGTAGGTCGCCAGCGAGTTGATCAGACCGATGTTCGGGCCTTCCGGCGTCTCGATCGGGCACAGACGGCCGTAGTGCGTGGCGTGAACGTCACGAACTTCGAAGCCGGCGCGCTCACGAGTCAGACCACCCGGACCAAGCGCGGAGACACGGCGCTTGTGCGTCACTTCGGACAGCGGATTGTTCTGGTCCATGAACTGGGAAAGCTGGCTGGAACCGAAGAATTCCTTCACCGCCGCCGCAACCGGCTTGGCATTGATGAGATCCTGCGGCATCAGGCCTTCGCTCTCGGCCATGGACAGACGCTCCTTGACCGCACGCTCGACACGGACAAGACCGACACGGAACTGGTTTTCCGCCATTTCGCCCACAGAGCGAATGCGACGGTTGCCCAGGTGGTCGATGTCATCGACATCGCCATTGCCGTTACGGATGCCGATCAGCTCCTTCATGACGGTCAGGATATCGTCCTGATCGAGCACGCCGCTACCGGTATCGCTTTCGCGACGCAGGCGACGGTTGAACTTCATGCGACCCACGCCCGACAGGTCGTAGCGGTCTTCGCTGAAGAACAGGTTCTGGAACAGAGACTCTGCTGCATCCTTGGTGGGCGGCTCGCCCGGACGCATCATGCGGTAGATCTCGACCAATGCCTCGAGCTGGTTACGCGTGGTATCCAGCTTCAGGGTATCGGACATGAACGGGCCGCAATCCAGGTCGTTGGTGTAGATGACCTCGAACTGGGTGATCTTGGCCTGCGCCATCTTCTCCAGCAGCTCAGGAGTGATCTCGCTGTTGCTCTCGCAGACCAGCTCACCAGTGGCCGGATCGATCTGATCCTTGGCCAGCACCTTGCCGTACAGGTACTCCATCGGCACTTCGAGACGCTCGAGGCCGGAGGCTTCCATCTGACGGACGTGCTTCTGTGTAATGCGACGACCTTCCTCCACGATCACGCTACCGTCGGCATCCTTGATGTCGAATGCGGCGGTCTCGCCACGCAGACGTGCCGGCACCAGCTCAACGGAGAAGCCGCTGCGCTCGATGTGGTACATCGTGGTGTCGAAGAAAGTGCCGAGAATCTCTTCGCTGGTCATGCCCATGGCACGCAGCAGAACGGAAGCCGGCAGCTTGCGACGACGGTCGATACGGACGTAGACGTTATCCTTCGGATCAAACTCGAAGTCCAGCCAGGAACCGCGGTAAGGAATCACACGTGCGGAGTACAGCAGCTTGCCGGACGAGTGGCTCTTTCCCTTGTCGTGGTCGAAGAACACACCCGGCGAGCGATGCAGCTGTGACACGATGACACGCTCGGTACCATTGATGACGAAGGTACCGTTCTCTGTCATCAGGGGGATTTCCCCCATGTAGACTTCCTGCTCCTTGATGTCCTTGATCGCCTTGTTTGACGATTCCTTGTCATAGATCATCAGGCGCACTTTCACGCGCAGCGGGGCAGAGTAAGTGACTCCGCGCAGCTGACATTCCTTGACGTCGAACGCCGGCGTACCGAAGCGGTAGCTGACATACTCGAGCGCTGCGTTGCCAGAGAAACTGGCAATCGGGAACACGGACTTGAAGGCAGCATGAAGGCCGACTTCCAGGCGCTGTTCTGGCGCCCTGTCCTGCTGGAGAAAGTCGTGGTAGGAATCAAGCTGGATGGCCAGCAGGTAAGGCACATCCATCACTTGGGGCAGTTTGCCAAAATCCTTGCGGATGCGTTTTTTCTCAGTGTATGAGTAAGCCATCTGTATTCCCCAGCTTGTTCACCTTGGGTGACCGATGCGTGGTCGGCTCATCCCTGATGGCGCGGCGATGTCCATCAGGCGCGGACGGCAAGCCTCCCTTGCGGGCTGGCTCGCCGTCATAATTCGTCTTGCAACAGAAAAAGGCTGGTGGCGGAGTCCGCCACCAGCCAGGAAGCTTACGCAGCGTGCGTAGCCTGGAACACGAGTTACTTGAGTTCCACGGACGCGCCAGCTTCTTCCAGCTTCTTCTTCGCTTCTTCAGCGTCTTCCTTGCTCACACCTTCCTTCAGGGTGGCCGGAGCGCCGTCGACAGCTGCCTTGGCTTCTTTCAGGCCCAGGCCAGTCAGTTCACGAACAGCCTTGATGACGTTGACTTTCTTGTCACCGGCGGCAGTCAGAACGATGTCGAACTCAGTCTGTTCTTCAGCGGCTTCACCAGCAGCGGCCGGGCCAGCGACGACGGCGGCAGCGGCGGAAACGCCGAACTTCTCTTCCATTGCTTCGATCAGCTCAGCCACTTCCATGACGGTCATGTCAGCGACGGCGTTGATGATGTCTTCTTTGGTCAGTGCCATTTTAGCAATCCTAAACTTTGCGGAGCAAAGATGCTCGGTCAAACGGAAATCGATTCAGGCTGCACGAGACAGCCAGGAGGTCAAAGCGCTGCTTACGCGGCGGCTTCGGCTTCCTTCTGATCGCGCAGTGCTGCGATAGTACGGACCAGCTTGCCTGCAGAAGCTTCCTTCATGACAGACAGCAGCTTGGACAGTGCTTCATCGCGGGTCGGCAGAGATGCCAGACGGTCGATATTCGCCGCCGGGATGAACTCGCCTTCGTAGGCCAATGCCTTGACTTCGAACGCCTCGACCTTCTTGGCAAATTCCTTGAACAGACGAGCGCCAGCGCCCGGGTGTTCCATGGAGAATGCAAGCAGAGTCGGGCCGACGAAGGACTCGCTCAGTACCTCATAAGAGGTACCGGACAGCGCGCGACGAGCCAGAGTGTTGCGAACAACACGCAGCTGGACGCCCGCTTCGCGGCACTGTTTGCGCAATTCGGTCATTGCACCAACAGTCACACCACGAGAGTCGGCAGCGACTACGGAGAGAGCACCCTTGGCGGTTTCGCTGACCTCAGCAACAATTGCCTTCTTGTCTTCGAGACCTAAAGCCACGGTGTTGACTCCATTTCGTGCCGGGGAACGAATTCCCCAGTGGTTTACCATCTCTCTCACCAGAACTGCGCGGGAGAGTCTTGGAGGATGGCTGCCACCAGCAAGGCTGGGACACCATCTGCGCAGGCTACGCGCAATGCAAGCATCGCGGCGCGATTAAGCCGGCCCCGCCACCGAGATGACAAGGCCAGCGCCTGCGGTCTTTGACGGCGCCCCGCGGCTGAGCACGGGGACCGCAAAGTGAAACATTCTGAGACTGCCTTACGCGTACTTGGCGTGATCGACAGTCAGACCCGGACCCATGGTGCTGGACAGGGTGATCTTCTTCAGGTAGACACCCTTGGAAGTGCTCGGCTTCAGCTTCTTGACTTCGGCCACCAGGGCGTCAATGTTACCCTGAATGGAGTCTGCACTGAAGTCGATCTTGCCGATACCGGCGTGAATGATGCCGTTCTTGTCAGTACGGAAACGCACCTGACCAGCCTTGGCATTCTTCACGGCAGTCGCGACGTCAGGCGTCACGGTGCCAACCTTCGGGTTCGGCATCAGGCCGCGCGGACCGAGGATCTGGCCCAACTGACCGACAACGCGCATGGCATCCGGAGAAGCGATGACGACGTCGAAGTCCATCACGCCCTTCTTGACCTGTTCTGCCAGCTCGTCCATGCCGACCACGTCTGCACCGGCTTCCTTCGCTGCTTCAGCGTTGGCGCCCTGGGTGAAGACAGCGACGCGCACTTCATTACCGGTGCCATTCGGCATTACGGTAGCGCCGCGAACGACCTGATCGGATTTACGCGGATCAACACCCAGGTTCAGAGAGACTTCGATGGTCTCCTTGAACTTGACGGTGGACAGCTCGGACAGCAGTGCGACAGCTTCTTCGACGCTATAGACCTTGCCGGATTCAACTTTCGCGTTGATCGCCTGGGCGCGCTTTGAAATCTTGGCCATGATCAAAGACCCTCCACGTTCAGGCCCATGCTACGGGCAGTACCGGCGATGGTGCGAACAGCAGCGTCCAGGTTGGAAGCTGTCAGATCCGGTTCCTTGGTGGTCGCGATCTCTTCCAGTTGAGCGCGAGTCACGGTGCCGACTTTCTTCTTGTTCGGCTCACCAGAACCGGACTTCAGACCGGCAGCTTTCAGCAGCAGGACGGCCGCAGGCGGCGTCTTGGTGACGAAAGTGAAGCTACGGTCGGAGTAGACAGTGATGACCACGGGAGTCGGGAGACCCGGCTCGACGTTCTGGGTAGCGGCGTTGAACGCTTTACAGAACTCCATGATGTTGACACCGTGCTGACCGAGGGCAGGACCCACGGGCGGGCTCGGGTTAGCTTTACCGGCTGCGACCTGCAGCTTGATGTAAGCCTGTACTTTCTTGGCCATGATAGGACTCCAGTATGGGTGGTAGCGCCTTGCGGCTCCCCGTAAAACCGGGCCGCCTCAGGCGACCCGTCGTGTTGCCGTGATGCTCGTATTCAAACAGGCAGAAGAGTGACCCGAGGATCAGTCCTTCTCGACCTGGGAGAACTCGAGCTCTACCGGCGTGGCACGCCCGAAGATCAGCACGCTGACCTGCAGACGGCTCTTTTCGTAATTCACTTCTTCAACGACACCATTGAAGTCGGCGAACGGGCCATCAGTGACACGCACCGTCTCACCCGGCTCGAAGAGAGTCTTCGGTCGCGGCTTGTCGGTACCGTCCTGAACGCGACGCAGCATGGCGTCGGCTTCCTTCTGGGTAATCGCCGCCGGCTTCTCCGGGGTTCCGCCAATGAAACCCATGACGCGCGGGGTTTCATTCACCAGGTGCCAGGACTCATCATTCATGTCCATCTCGACCAGCACGTAGCCCGGGTAGAACTTGCGCTCGCTCTTGCGGCGCTTGCCGTCACGCATTTCGACGATTTCTTCGACCGGCACGAGAATCTCACCGAAATGATCTTCCATGGCGTAAAGCTTCACACGCTCGTTGAGCGAACGCATGACCTGCTTTTCGAAACCGGAATAGGCGTGTATGACATACCAACGCTTGGACATGGAAACTCCGTTAACTGACGATGCCGGACATCAGCCAGCCGAGGGTGGTATCGATGAGCCATAGCAACAGGCCCACGATAAGCACGGCACCCAGCACGATGGCAGTTGTCTGGACAGTTTCCTGTCGGGTCGGCCAAACGACGCGCTGGATCTCGCGGCGCGCACTACTTGCCAGCTCGACAACATCACGGCCTTTGTTGGTCGTGATCGCCAGAGCAGCCGCGGCAACACCAAGCACGACGACGCCAAGCACGCGATAAAGCAGCGCTTGGTCAGCAAAATAGGCGTTGCCAGCAACAGCCAGCACAAGAAGAATGACAACGACCGACCACTTGAACCCGTCGTGGCGCGCTTCCTGCACCTCGGCGTTCTGTTTCATCAAAGAGACTCCTCAAGGGTGCAGCGATCGCTAGAATCGAGAATCGGTAAGAAGTCGAATACCATCCTGGGGAAGGATGGCAGGCCAGGAGGGAATCGAACCCCCAACCTGCGGTTTTGGAGACCGCTGCTCTGCCAATTGAGCTACTGGCCTGTAACACTTGCGTGTTCCAGAGACTAAAAACAAGGCTGAATGAACAGCGGGCGCCATCATAGCCGAGACAACCCAAACTGACAAGCCTTATCTTTGACCGCGACCTGGGAGGTCGTCGGAAACGAAAAAGACGAGCCAAACCACGACTCGCCTTTCCGTTGTATGGAGCTCGTGGGCGGATTTGAACCGCCGACCTCACCCTTACCAAGGGTGTGCTCTACCCCTGAGCTACACGAGCAAAACCTTTGCGCAATCTCGACTGGCGAGATGAACTGGAGCGGGCAGCGGGAATCGAACCCGCGTCATCAGCTTGGAAGGCTGAGGTTCTACCATTAAACTATGCCCGCTTTCCAACTCTTGCTGCCCTGATGCACGCAGCATCATAAGCGAATCTGGTGGTGGGGGAAGGATTCGAACCTTCGAAGCTTTCGCGGCAGATTTACAGTCTGCTCCCTTTGGCCACTCGGGAACCCCACCATCTGTGACGACGAATCTTACGTCGCTTGGGATACGCTGTCAAGTGCTTGATTTCATTCTACTTCAAGCGCTTGAGGGAATGTATCGCCTCAGAACGGGACGTAGTATGTCAAAGCATCTGGGTGAGCGCAAGCCCTGAGCGAAGTTTTTCTAGATCAGGCACTCGCGGCTGGTCGGGCGCTCCTGACAGGCGCCCTGCCCGTTCGGCAGCGGTCAATGGATGCAGCGCCTCCAGTCCTGCGTACACCATATCCGGCCACAGCGCATGCGGCACCCGCAGACCGCGCGCCACTACCCGCGCGTCACCGCCGGTCAGCAGCAGCGGCAAGGCTACCCCTTCACGATCGCAGACCTCGGCATAGAGGCGATTGACCGCGCTGACAGCCGCCATGTAGATGCCATGATTCACGGCTTCCACGGTATTGCGCCCCGGCGCCAGCAGCGTATCCACTTCGGTATCCGGGTCGATGGCCACATTGCGTGTGCCCAGCTTGAGGCTTTCCTTCATCAAGCGCAGACCCGGGAGAATATAGCCCCCAAGATGCTTGCCTCCCGGCAGCACGAAATCCACCGTGATCGCACTACCGCAATCGACACTGCAACACCCCCCGGTAAGATGATGGCCGGCGAGCGCGCCCAACCAGCGATCGACGCCCAGGCGTTGCGGTTCTTCATAGCCGCAGGTGACGCCCAGCGCCTCCCGCGTCGAGTGCGCGACATGCACGACGCCGACCTGCTTGCGCAGCAATTCCACCGTCTCATCCAGCACCTGCTTGCGCGCCACGCTGGAGATACGCACGGCCGTGACGACATCCAGGTCAGGAATGTCCTCGCCCGGCCGCCATTCCTCTCGCGTCCAGACGGCGCCGCGTGAGCGGATCTCGCTGGAAACGGTGTCCTTGAGACGCCACTTCGACAAGGTATTACCGATATCAAGATCCAGAATCATGAGACGGCGCGCAGACTGATCTCGCCACCGGCGAGAGTGATGGTTTCGCCATTCATGCGCACCTCGAGATTTCCATTGATATCGACACCTTCTGCCACGGCTTCTTCTCGTCTGTCTCCGCGCAGAACCACCACATTACGCCCCTTGAAGGCATTACGCTCATTCCAGCGCGCCTGCCATCCGGCAAAGCCCTGCGACTCGAACTCAGGCAACAGCGCCAGCAACGACTCCATCAGACGCGCGGCATAGCGATTGCGCGAAGCACCGGGAATGATGTCACGTACCGCAGCCACCGGTTGAGTGATCGCCTCGCGTCGGGACGCCGGCAACTCGATATTCATGCCGATACCGATGACGACATCACAGGGGCCGGACACATCACCTGTGACCTCGACCAGAATGCCGGCGATCTTGGGTTGATCCTTCTGTATCTGCAGCAGGACATCGTTGGGCCACTTGAGGCGCGCGGGCAGGCCATCGGCCTCCAGCACCTCCGCCACCGCCACGCCGATCGCCAGACTCAAACCCTCAAGCGATGCGGCGCCTGATTCGAAACGCCAGCCAAGCGAGAAGACCAGGCTGCGCCCCCAGGGAGTCTCCCACTCACGCCCACGACGGCCACGCCCGGCCGATTGCACCTCAGCCAGACAGACCTCGGCATGGCCGGCTCCCTGTCGAAAGCGCTCGCGGATGAAGGTATTGGTCGAGTCCACCGACTCCTCGACGAACAGGCGCGTCAGATGCTTGCGAGTCTCGCGCGGCAGCGCCTCGATGATCTGTTGACCATCGAGCAACTCGATGGGGTTGGCCAGTCGATAGCCAAGCCCCTTGATGGCTTCCAGCGGAATGTCGAGCGCCTCAAGTTTCTTGAGCTGCTTCCAGACCGCCGTACGCGACACCCCGAGCTCTTCGCCCAGGGCCTCTCCGGAGTGGTAGCCACCATCTCCAAGTAGACGAATGAGATCACGGATGGTCATGCGGAGGCCTGCCCCTGTGCAAAAGCGCACATTCTATCGGATTCATGGGCTTGCGAGCCAAGAACAACGACCAAAGATAGCGCTCTTTTCGTCAATCCCGCTCCCCGGCGCGCTTTCCCGCCCCCGCCAGGCGGTTGAACAAGGCGGAAAGCAGCATCAGGACACTGCCCAGCCCCAACCATGAACCTACTCGCCACAGCCCCTCAAGGGTGGCGGTATCCCAGACTCCCACCTTGAGAACTGTCACCACCAGCAACCCCTGCCCCACTCGCTGCCAATGCGTCTGCACCATTCTCGCGCCACTGATCACGAGACCGGCGGAAACGATCAACAGTGCAATGCTGTAGGCATAGAGCTCAGCCTGTTCGACCCCGTGCCAGAACTCCAGCGCATGTCCATGCCAGACATGGCGCAGACTGAGTCCGACCCACAACCCAAGCGCCAGCAGCCCCGCCACCTCGCAAAGGTGACGCAGTCGCGTGCCGGCCCCCGCAAGGTGCCAGACCAGAGCCGCCCCCAATGCTGGTATACCATAGGCAGGCAGCAGCCAATTCACCAGCGGCCAGCGGCCCACATCAGCCCCCTGCCAAAGCGGGTTGTACGCCAATACGACACCCGCAACCCAGATGACTGCTGCCAGCCCTCCAACGCCATAGGCCAATGTGCGATACAAGGCGACATTCTGGACCAAGCCGCTGGCACGCCAGGCATAGCCCGCCGCCACACCACCAAGTGCCAGCACCTGCACGGACAGCTCCGGGAATGAAAGGTGCCCCGTGAAAGGCTGACCATCCGTCAGCAGGTAGCGAACCTCCAGCACGGTCGTGGCAAGCGCCAGCTGTATCACGACCCCTTCCAACCAGCGCTGGACATGCATGCGATGGCGCATGCCATAACTGTTGAGAGCGACACATGCCAGCACCGGCAGGAATATCTGCAGTGGCCAGTGCGCGATATCGGCATAGCTGTCATTCGCTACGCCACACATCAAGCGAACCACGACGCCCCACGCCAGCAAGCGTGACAGTTCAGCAAACACGGAGCGCCCCGCGATATGGCCCTCGCGATACCAGCGCCATTCACAAACGGTCAAACCCAATAGTTGCAGAGCCAGCGCCAGGGTCAGCGATGGCCCCTCCAGCACTGCCACCAGGGCAAGGAATATCCCGGCCTGCGCGGGCAGCCACAGCCCAGCGGCAAGCTGAACACCTTCACGGGCCTGAAAACGCATGGCACCTGCCCAGCACACCAGCCCCCAGATCAATGGCGGCAACCCTGTGTTGATCAGCCTCTCTGCATCGCTCGCCTCGGTCGACCATGGCATGACGCCCTGCCAGAGGGCCAGAGCCCACGCCAGCAGCGGCACCATGGTCGCCAATGCCCACCAACAGGCTTCAAGCGGCCTCTCTGCTCCCTCACCCGCATCATGATGCGGCCGCCAACGCGCCAGCGACAACAGACCGACACTCAATATCAACGGACTGAACATCACGCTGCTCGAATGCGATGCCGTCAAAGCAAGCCCCCACACCAGCAGCCAGAGCCCGTTGCCGGCAACGACCATCGACCACAGCACTGCATGGCGCCGACTAGACCAGGCAATCACCAGCATCGGCAAAAGACTTGCCAGCCAACCCCGCTGCCACAAGGACACACCGGAGCCGGCCACATCGGAAGGCGCCACCAATGAGTCAAAGGAGACGCCATGCACGAGACTGCCCAGCCAGGGCAGCCAGAGCCCCAGCACGACGCTCACTGAGACAAGCCCCCCGGCTAGCCAGTGCCGACGCAGCTCAATAGATGCACGCCAAGGTAACCAGACCGCAAGTGAGGCCTTCGCTTGTCGCCCATTCTTTTCTGTGGCGCCAGTGAATGGATCCCGCTCCCACAGATAACCCAGCGCCAGCACTGCCAGCCAGGCACCACTCCCCCAAGACAACAGCCCCACCAGCAATGTCGTGCCAGAGGAGAGGCCGAAGGGCATCAACAGCAACCACCAGGTGAGTGCCCCCACCAGACCGCCCCAATACAACCAGCTCACCGCAACCTGCCGATACAGCACCCGACACGCCGCCGCGATCACACCCACATGCCCCAGCAACAGCAAGGTTGAGGCCTCCTGCCATTGCTGGTGAATGGGCAGTGCCAAGGGCAGGGCGTATCCACCCAACATGCCCAATGCTGCCAGCCACGGCCCGTGGTGCCGCGCACGCTCCAGCATCCATAGGCTCAAGGCTGCCAACAGTGCGAAGGTAACCGGCATGGACATCAGTGAAAGCAGAAAGTGACCAGCCAACAGACTCGCCGCGAGCACCAGACTACCGGCACCACTGACGGCGCCTGTCAAACTCGATGATTGGGATGTACGCAACCTCATCCACTCAGCCAATACCGTCATGCTCAGGCCGAACCCGAGTCCCAACGCCATCCGTACCCCCGGCCCCAGCAAGCCCTGCTCAAGGGAGTACCCAACGAGCAGGATGCCTGCCATCACCAGAGACAAGGCACCCACAAGAATCATCCAGTGTTCCTGGAGCAGCGTCAGCAGACGTGACATCCCCCCCGGCAGCACTTCTGATGTCTTGCTTGCGGGGTCTGCGCCCTGCCCCACCTCGCCTGAACGACTGGAGGCAGCGCCATGCAACAAACGCTGAAGCAGCCGGTAGGACAGAGAGCGGCCCCCACTGGATGATCCAGCGGCTCGCGAGTCGCTGATCGGTGGTGTTGCACCGAATGCTGCCAGCCCCTCCTGGGGTGGCACTTCGCCAGACGATTTGTCCACACCCCCTTCTCGCAAGGGGGTGTGCATAACCGGAGCGCCATGAGCAGGAAGCTCGCGAGCAAGCCTGACCTCCATGTCGCGTAGTCGCTGCTCCAGCGCCTTGATGCGCAGCATGCTGAGCCACCCCATCAAGGAACCACCCAGTACCAGCAACGCCATCATGACGCCCACCAACATCAGCTCATCCATTGCCCAGTCCGTCACCGAAGAGTCGTGCTCAGAGACTACGGCATTTTGCCTGGCACCTCATGCTGTCTATCTCTCAGTGCCGTATTTGCACATTGAACGCAAAAAGCCCGACTCCTGAGAGGGCCGGGCTTTCTCAATTGATCCTGGGCGCTCTTAGAGCACTGCTCTCAGCGCAAGCTCACTCTACTCAGCATTCTTTGCTCAGCGCAGCTTCTGTCTCGCACACGACTCTTCCTGCGCAACACTTTCCTGAACACAAAGAGAACCGCCCCTGCAGCAAGGCTGCAGGGGCGGTTCGGGATAAGTGCCTGACGATGACCTACTCTCACATGGAGAAACTCCACACTACCATCGGCGCTAAGCGGTTTCACTTCCGAGTTCGGCATGGGATCGGGTGGTTCACGCTCGCTAT
>NZ_JAMXRV010000012.1:0-111218 GCF_024124625.1 Cobetia sp. Dlab-2-AX
CCGGCACGCTGTCCGTCAGTGATCTGGATACCACCGACGAAGTCACGCCGAGTGTCACCGCGGTGAACGCCACTGGTGACACCGATGGCCTGAGCAATGCCGAGCTGCTGGGCATGCTCTCCGTCGACGCCGATGCCATCATCGATGGTGTCAGCAACGACGGTACGCTGAACTGGACCTTCGACAGTTCCAGCGTCGAGGGTGAAGCCTTCGATCATCTGGCAGTGGGCGAAAGCCTGGTGCTCGACTACACCGTAGTCGTCACCGACAGCCAGGGCGCGACCGCAGAACAGGTCGTCCAGATCACCATCAACGGCACCAATGACACGCCGGTCATCGCCATTGAAGGCGACGACAGCGCGAGCGAGTCGCTGACCGAGACGGACGACACGCTTGCGACCTCCGGCACGCTGTCCGTCAGTGATCTGGATACCACCGACGAAGTCACGCCGAGTGTCACCGCGGTGAACGCCACTGGTGACACCGATGGCCTGAGCAATGCCGAGCTGCTGGGCATGCTCTCCGTCGATGCCGACGCCATCATCGATGGTGCCAACAATGACGGTACCCTGAACTGGACCTTCGATAGTTCCAGCGTCGAGGGTGAAGCCTTCGATCATCTGGCAGCGGGCGAAAGCCTGGTGCTCGACTACACCGTGGTCGTCACCGATGGCCAGGGCGCCACTGCCGAGCAGGTCGTCTCGATCACCATCAATGGCAGCAACGATGCACCTGTCATTGCCATTGAAGGCGACGACAGCGCCGCCGAGTCGCTGACCGAGACCGACGACACGCTGACCACCTCCGGCACGCTCTCCGTGAGCGACCTGGATACCACTGACGAAGTCACGCCGAGTGTCACCGCGGTGAACGCCACTGGTGACACCGATGGCCTGAGCAATGCCGAGCTGCTGGGCATGCTGTCCGTCGATGCCGACGCCATCATCGATGGTGCCAACAACGACGGCACTCTGAACTGGACCTTCGATAGTTCCAGCGTCGAGGGTGAAGCCTTCGATCATCTGGCAGTGGGCGAAAGCCTGGTGCTCGACTACACCGTAGTCGTCACCGACAGCCAGGGCGCGACCGCAGAACAGGTCGTCCAGATCACCATCAACGGCACCAATGACACGCCGGTCATCGCCATCGAAGGCGACGACAGCGCGAGCGAGTCGCTGACCGAGACGGACGACACGCTTGCGACCTCCGGCACGCTGTCCGTCAGTGATCTGGACACCACCGACGACGTGACACCGAGTGTCACCGCGGTGAACGCCACTGGTGACACCGATGGCCTGAGCAATGCCGAGCTGCTGGGCATGCTCTCCGTCGATGCCGACGCCATCATCGATGGTGCCAACAACGACGGCACCCTGAACTGGACCTTCGATAGTTCCAGCGTCGAGGGTGAAGCCTTCGATCATCTGGCCGTGGGCGAAAGCCTGGTGCTCGACTACACCGTGGTCGTCACCGACAGCCAGGGCGCGACCGCTGAGCAGGTCGTCCAGATCACCATCAACGGCACCAATGACGCACCGGTGCTGGTGGATAATGCCCAGCCGGTTGACCAAAACGGTAACGATGGTGACTCCATCACGCCGTTCAGTGTTGCTGACGCCTTCACTGACGTCGACGAGGGTGCGGAGCTGACTTACAGCGTCGACAATCTGCCGCAAGGCCTGGTGATTGACCCGACCACCGGCGAGATCAGCGGCACGCTGTCACCGGATGCCTCCACCGGCGGTGACAACAATGACGGCATCTACACCGTCACTCTGACGGGCACCGACGAGAATGGCTCGGATGTCACCACGACCTTCACCTGGACCGTGGCCAACGTTGCCCCCGAGGCCTTCGACAACACTGCCGAGCTAGATGAGGGCGTCGCCACCAGCGACACCAGCACCACAACTGGCAATGTGCTCAGTGATGGCGACACCAATGGTGACGTCGATGTCGACGGTGGCAACGACACGGATGCTCTGGTCGTCAGCGGTATCGGTGCTGGTGCCAATGCTGGCACTGACACCGCTGCAGGTACGCCGGTCACCGGCACCTACGGTAGCGTCACCATCGCCGAAGATGGCAGCTACACCTACGCGCTGGACAACAGCAACGCAGCGGTGCAGGCGCTGGCCGAAGGCGAGGTGATCACCGAGACCTTCACCTACGAGATCTCTGATGGTCAGGGTGGCACCGACACGGCACTGCTCACAGTCACCATCAATGGCACCAACGATGCACCGGTGCTGGTCGATGGGGCGCAGCCGGCCGATCAGACTGCCAATGACGGCGACGAGATCACACCGTTCACCATTGCCGACGCCTTCACCGACGTCGACGAGGGTGCGGAGCTGACCTATAGCGTCGAGAATCTGCCGGACGGCCTGGTGATTGACCCGACTACCGGCGAGATCAGCGGCACGCTGTCACCGGAGGCCTCCACCGGAGGTGACAACAATGACGGCATCTACACCGTCACGCTGACGGGCACCGACGAGAATGGCTCGGATGTCACCACGACCTTCACCTGGACCGTGGCCAACGTTGCCCCCGAGGCCTTCGACAACACCGCCGAACTGGATGAGGGCGTCGCGGCCAGCGACACCAGCACCACAACTGGCAATGTGCTCAGTGATGGCGACACCAATGGTGACGTCGATGCCGACGGTGGCAACGACACGGATGCTCTGGTCGTCAGCGGTATCGGTGCTGGTGCCAATGCCGGCACTGACACCGCCGCAGGTACCCCGGTCACCGGCACCTATGGCAGCGTCACCATCGCCGAAGATGGCAGCTACACCTACGGGCTGGATAACAGCAACGCGGCGGTGCAGGCGCTGGCCGAAGGCGAGGCGATCACCGAGACCTTCACCTACGAGATCTCCGATGGTCAGGGTGGCACCGATACGGCACTGCTCACCGTCACCATCAACGGCACCAATGATGCGCCAATCGCGACTCTTCGGGCTCCACAGGTGGAGACGGGAAGTGACGGGGAAGAGATTGCACCGATCAGCCTCCAAGATGCCTTCCAGGACGTCGATAGCGGCGCTCAGCTGAGATATACGGCCGAGAACCTGCCAGATGGTCTGGTCATTGATCCGGTGACGGGCGTCATCAGCGGCACACTTGCCGACGATGCCTCTCAGTCAGGCAACAACACGACGGACGGTCGCTACACCGTGACCGTGACAGCCTCGGATGAACAAGGCCAATCGGCTGACGTCACGTTGAACTTCTTTGTCGTTAACGTTGCGCCGGAAGCCTTCGACAACACCGCCGAACTAGATGAGGGCGTTGCGACCAGCGACACCAGCACCACGACTGGCAACGTGCTCAGCGATGCGCAGCCCGATACCGACACCGATGGTGGCAACGACACGGATGCGCTGATCGTCAGTGGCATCGGTGCTGGTGCCAACGCTGGGACTGACACCGCCGCGGGTACGCCGGTTACCGGTACCTACGGCAGCGTCACCATTGCTGAAGACGGCAGCTACACCTACGCGCTGGATAACAGCAACGCGGCGGTGCAGGCGCTGGCCGAAGGCGAGGTGATCACCGAGACCTTTACCTACGAGATCTCTGATGGTCAGGGTGGCACCGACACGGCACTGCTCACCGTCACCATCAACGGCACCAACGATGCACCGGTGCTGGTCGATGGGGCTCAGCCGGCCGATCAGACTGCCAATGACGGCGACGCGATTACACCGTTCACTATTGCCGACGCCTTCACCGACGTCGACGAGGGTGCGGATCTGACCTATAGCGTCGAGAATCTGCCGGATGGCCTGGTGATTGACCCGACCACCGGCGAGATCAGCGGCACGCTGTCACCGGATGCCTCCACCGGCGGTGATAACAATGACGGCATCTACACCGTCACGCTGACGGGCACCGACGAGAATGGCTTGGGTGTCACCACGACCTTCACCTTCGAGGTAGGGAATCCGGCGCCGCAGGCATTGGATCAGAGTGCGGACGTCTCCGAGGACGGCGTGACGACAGCTGAGGGCAGCCTGCTGGTCGATGCTGATGGCGTGCCGGTAACTGTCGATGGCGATGGCGATTCACTGCTCATCGCGAGCGTCAATGATCAGGCCGTCATTGACAGCGACACCGTGATCCAGGGTGCTTACGGTCAGCTGATCATCGCTGCCGATGGCACCTGGAACTATGTGCTGGACAACGACGGTGATGCCGTTCAGTCCCTCGGCGATGGCCAGCAGGTGACGGATGACTTCAGCTTCGTGGTCAGTGATGGAGAAGGGGGGACGGCAGTCGGTGAGTTGACGATCCGGGTGGCTGGTCTCAGCGACAACGTTGTTCCGGAACCCGTTGTGCCTGTGACCCCAGTCGAAGGCTCCTCCGGTAATGGTTCCCCGGCGGGTGGAGCAAATGCTGGATCTGATGAGGGTGAAGCAGGCTTCCTTCCGGAAGTTGATGAGGAGCTCTTCGAACCGCTCAGCGATTCCACCTTGCTGGATATCCCGAGCATTCAGCCGGTGCAGTTGACCATCATCTTGCGTGATGTCGTGGCCAATGAAGCTGTATATGAATTTGCGCTGCCGGCGGGCGCATTTGAAAGTACCAACAATGAAGAGATCAAGGTTGAGTCGACCCGTACCGATGGCAGCCCGCTGCCGGATTATGTGGTCTTCGACAGCGATTCGCTGACCTATCGCGTCAATCGTGCTCTGGCCTTGTCCCTTGGCGTCGAGCGCATCGACGTCAAGGTGATCGGTCGTGACGAATCCGGAAACGAAGCGAGCACCACTTTCGTCATCTACCTCACCCCTGAACAGGAAGATGAGCAGGAAAGCGAAGTCTTCTTCGATGGCAACGCAACGGCGCCATCATCTGATGCGGCTCCCGCGATTGGAAGCGAGGGAGGTGAACAGGGTGAAGGAGATGAGCAGGACGAGGCCACCGAGCAAGAGCAGGCGGCTGAAGAAGAGACCGCGGCACTTGGTGCTGTGCCACTCTCCGAGATGCTCAAAGTGGCCGGACGTGACGGGTTCAGTCACGACCATGCCGATGTGCTTGCCGATTTGATGGCGTTGTTGAATGACGATTCAGACATTTCTTGATTAACGTTAATAGAATAAACCGAAACGAGCTCTCTATAGCGTAAAAATTGAGCTTATCCAATACAAGGTGTCCGCCTGCCCCACACCAAGGGGGGCGGGTGAACAAGAGCAAGGGAACGAGGCAATATCATGACGGGAAACGAAAAAACGGAAACCGCCCGAGCGTTGCCTGAGTCGCGTGGGCGGGGTCGTCTCAAGACACTGACGACGATGGCTGCCATCAGCGCCGCGGGTATTGCCTTGTCGGCATGTGGCACTGTGCAACCTGAGCCTCTGGATCGTCAGGATATCGCGACCGCCATCCAGAGCGATGAGGTGCTCTTCGAGCAGATGACACCGGTCATCACCGAGCCGCTGGATCTCAATCAGGCGATGGCGCGCGCGCTGAAGTACAACCTCGACAATCGCGTCAAGCTGATGGAGCAGGCGTTGGCCGAGCAGAGCTTCAATTTGGCCAAGATGGACATGCTGCCGGTGCTGGCCGCGAATGCCGGGTTCACCAGTCGCAACAATGAAGATGCCTCCTCCAGCGAAAACGTCCGTACCGGCGTGCAGAGCCTGGCGCAGTCGACCTCTGTCGACAAGGACCGCACCGATGCAGATCTGCGCCTTTCCTGGAACGTGCTGGATTTCGGTGTCAGCTACCTGAAGGCCAAGCAGGAAGCGGACCGCTTCCTGATCGTCAAGAACGCCCGGCGTGACATCATGGCGAAGCTGCTTCAGCAGACGCGCAGCGCCTATTGGAAGGCTGCAGTGACGCAGAAGTTGAAGCCGCGCATCGATGCCTTGCTGGTAGACACCGAAAAGGCGCTTGCGAAGCTGGATCAGATCCAGCGCGAACGACTGCGGGCACCGTTGGATGTCCTGCAGGAGCAGCGCCAGCTGCTCTCCATCATGCGCAACCTCAAGAGTTTGCAGCGTTCCGTCGAGACCTCCCAGATCGAACTGGCGAGCCTGATCAATCAGGCCCCCAATGTCGAGATCCCCTTGCAGGCGCCAAGTGAGCTGCCGGAACTTCCTCCGTTACCTTCCAATGACCTGGATGTGCTTGAGCGTGTCGCGCTGGCCAACAGCGGGGAATACGTCGGTCAGCTCTACAATGCGCGCATCGCGCAACGTGAAGCGCGCAAGAGCATGGTGCGATTGTTGCCGGGGCTGGAGTTCTCCTACAGCGCAAATTACGACAGCAACAGCTATCTCTACAACGACACTTGGGCACAGGCGGGGGTGCGGGTCAGCTGGAACATCTTCCGTCTGTTCGCGATCGATGAGATCAAGGCTCAGAACGAGGCGCGTGACCAGATGGTCGAAGCGCGTCGCCTCGCCAGCAACATGGCGACGCTGGCACGGGTGAATCTGGGCTGGCAGCAGTACCACAACTCGCTGGACAGCCTGGCGATCGCGCAGCGCTTCCAGGCATTGGATGAGCAGATCGCGGACTTCAGCAAGCAGGCGCGGGCAAGCCAGGCTATCTCGGGGACGCAATCCCTGCTCAACCAGGCCAAGGCCTTGAACTCCGTGCTGAGCAATTCATTGGCCTACGCCGATGCACAGGACGCCTATGGTGGCTTCCTGTTCAGCCTGGGCTTCAATCCGGTCCCCGAGGATTATCAGCGTTACGACGTCGATACGCTGGCCAGCAACCTGGATGCCTCCTTCCGCCAGTGGTCAGGCGGCAGCCTGCCACTGCAGGACCCGGCACTCTGGCTGGAAGCCCAGTCCGAGACAACCCAAGCACAGGACGGTCAGGCCAGTCTGTAAGCTAGCCTCCCGCCATATTTCAACAGGGATGCTGACGATGATGATCGCTGGTAAAGGTATCAATCGCCGCATGGCGAGGTTGGGGGGAACCCTGATGGTCGCCATGCTGCCCGGGCTGATGAATGTCGCGCACGGGGCGGATCAACCGACCGTTCGCGGTCAGGTCAGTGCTGTCCATTCCACCATTCTGGCGGCGCCCCTGTCGGGGCGCCTGCTGGAAGTCAATCGGCGTGTCGGGGAAGAGGTCAACAAGGGCGATGTACTGGTGCGCTTCGACTGCCGTTCGCTCAAGGCGGAGCGGGCAGTCGCCAGTGCGCGTCTGTCCGGTGCAAGCTCCCAGTACAAGGTCAACAAGCAGCTGGCGCGCTATGACAATGTCAGCCAGCTGGACGTGGATCTGTCGCGAGCGGCGGTCAATGAGGCCAGTTCCTCGGTCAAGCTGTCGGATGTCTATCTCAGCGATTGCACCATCACGGCACCCTTCGATGCGGAAGTGGTCTCGCGTGCCGTCAATCCTCATCAGTTCGTCTCCAACGGCGAGCCGATGCTGGAGCTGGTGAGTTCCGACGAGCTCGAGATCGAGGCCGTCATTCCCGCCATGTGGCTGGGGCAGGTTGGCGCGGACACCCCGATGACCTTCACCGCAGATGCCACGGGGGCGGAACTGGCCGGCAAGATCATACGCGTCGTCGACAACATTGATCCGGTCAGCCAGACCCTCAAGGTGATCGCGCGGCCGGATGCCACGCCGGATGGCGGCATCAAGCCCGGCATGAGTGGCGAGGTCCGGTTTCCCTCTCTGAGTCCTTCCACCCTCGATGAGGTGGATAGTGGAGAGTCGGCACAATGAATCGGCGGGTCGAAATGCCAGGCAACGTCACGACAGATCGCCTGGCGGGCCTCATCACCCTGCAGAAGCGTTTGATGAGCGCCAAGGGACGCAAGGAAGCCGAGTATGTGCTGGTCAATGACACAGGCTACCTCTTTCCCGCGCGCCAGATGTTGCTGGTCAGCAATGGCAAGCTTTCGTCACATTCCGGTGCCACCGATGTCGAGCAGCAGAGCCCCTATCTGCACTGGGCAAGACGCGTCATCAAGGCGTTTGATCTGGATCGTCAGGTCGTCTCCGACAAGGCAGGTGACTCACGGGCGACCAGGCCTGAGCAGGTCATGTCACTGACGCCGGAGCGTCTCAAGGAACGCGATGCGTCTCTTGCCGAAGACTGGAGTGAGTATTGGCCGCGTGAAGGGCTCTGGGTGCCCATGGTATGGCGAGGCCGTATCGAGGGTGGCTTGCTGTTGTTGCGCGAGAAGCCCTGGAATGAAGCCGAGCAACGCCTGCTGACCCATTGGGTGCAAGGTGCCGAGAACGTGCTGGCACGTCATTCGGGGCGCAAGCGCCAGCCGGTGGGCAAACGTCTGCTGTGGGGCGCGGCCCTGGTGGTAATCGGTCTGCTGATGTTGGTGCCGGTACGCCTTTCCGTGCTGGGGCAGGCGGAAGTGGTGCCCGAGGTCAGCAGTATCATCCGCTCGCCCCTGGATGGCGTGCTCAAGGACCTGTCGGTGGCACCCAATCAGGTGGTGGAGAAGGGGCAGTTGCTGGCGAGTCTCGATGATGCCGAGCTCAAGGGGCGGCTGGCCGAAGCCAACCAGGCTCTGGCGGTGGCGCAGGCGGAATATGCACGTGCCCGGCAACGCTCCTTCACCGAGCGTGAGGCCAGTGCCGAGGTGCCGCTGTTGAGGGCGCGGGTGGACCAGGCGCGTGCCGATGTCGATTTCCTTGAAACACAACTGACGCGTGTGCGTGTCGAAGCGCCGCGTGAGGGGGTCGCGATCCTCGGCGATACCAGCGATTGGGCAGGGCGTCCGGTCAGGCTGGGTGAGCGTCTACTGGAAGTGGCCGACACCCGGGGCGCCGAGGTGGAAATCTGGCTGCCGAGTGCCGACAACATTCCGCTGCCGGAAGGTGCCGCGGTCTCGTTGTTCTTGAATGTCGACCCCTCACAGGTTCGTGAAGCACGCCTGACGCACGTCAATTATCGGGCCGAGCTGGCGCCGGATGGCGAGCTCGCTTACCGCGCGCACGCCGTGTTGAGCGATGCCGAGAATCTGCCGCGCGTCGGCTGGCGGGGTACGGCCAAGGTAGAGGGAGAACAGGTCACGCTGGGTTATTACTTGTTCCGTCGCCCGTGGGCCACACTGCGCAGCTGGACCGGGTGGTAAAGCATGATCTCACAGACTCCCCCGCTGGCCGTACTGCGCGAAGACCTCAAGTTGCACCCCGTCGAGCAGGATCGCGATGGTAAGCGGCGCTGGTTGCTGCATGATCCGGTCGCCCAGCGCTTCTACCGACTGGGCGAGGCCGCCATCGAATTGCTGCCCTTCATTCGCGGTGGTCAGGAAGCGGCAGCCGCCAAACAGGCGAGTGCCAGTCTTGGTCGTGAAGTGCCTGGCGAGCAGTTGCGCGCCTTGTCGGAATTTCTGCGTCAGCATGATCTGGTGCGCGGGGATCCCGGTCAGCAGGAGCGCTACCAACGCCGCCTTGAGTCGCGCCCCACCGGGCTCAAGTGGTTGATGCATCACTATCTCTTCGTGCGCATTCCACTGGCCAATCCGGATCGCTGGCTGAGCCGGCACGTCAACAAGGTACGCTGGCTGGGTAGCCGGGGCTTCTTCTGGAGCCTGGCGGTCATGTTTCTGGTGGGCCTATGGCTGACGGTACGCCAGCTGGATACCTTCATCGCGAGCTTCGCGGCACTCGGCGCTGTCGGCGGCTGGCTGACGTTGGGGCTGGCGCTGGTCTTCGTCAAGATACTGCATGAGCTGGGGCACGCTTTCGTTGCCAAGGCCAAGGGCGCGCGCGTCCCGACCATCGGAGTGGCCTTCATTGTTGGCTGGCCGGTGCTCTATACCGATACCAGTGATACCTGGCGACTCACCCGGGCTCGGGACAGAGTTGACGTCGATATCGCGGGTGTCGCGGTCGAGCTCTCTATCGCGGTACTGGCGTTACTGAGCTGGCATCTGTTGCCGGAAGGTCTGCTGCGCACCCTGTGTTTCTGGTTGGCGACGACGACCTGGATCATGTCGGCGCTGGTCAACTTCAATCCTCTAATGCGCTTCGATGGCTATTACCTGCTGTCGGATGCCTGGCGACAGCCCAATCTTGAACCGCGCTCCCAGGCGCTGGCGCGTTGGCAGCTACGTGAATGGCTGTTCGCCTTCAAGGAAGCGCCGCCTGAGCGTCCGCAGCGTGCTCTGGTACTGTTCGCGTTCGGCGTCTGGGTATATCGCCTGCTGCTGTTTCTCGGGATCGCCCTGGCGGTCTATCACTTCTTCTTCAAGCTTCTCGGCATCGTGCTGTTCGCCGTCGAGATCTGGTACTTCATCATGCGGCCAATCGTGAATGAAATTCGGCGCTGGTTCAGTGAAGGTCGCAAGCCACGCGCCAATCTGGCGCTGCTTCGTACCGGGATGATCATCGTGGCACTGGGGGCCTTGCTGGTCTGGCCCTGGCAGAGCGAGCTACGTCTGCCGGGATGGCTTGAGCAACCCTCGGCCCGTCTCGAAGCCCCTTTCGGTGGCCGGCTGCATCTCGATGTCGCCCAAGGCGACGAGGTGAGCGCCGGTCAAGCGCTGGCGACCATCAGTGCCCCGGAAGTCGCCCAGCGGCTTGCCAGTGCCGAGCGTCGCGTGGAGCAGCTGGACTGGCGTCGCTCCGCCAGTGGCCTGGATCGCAGGCTGCTGCAGGATAGCCCGGTGGTACAGGCTGATCTTGACGTGCAGCGTCAACGGGTCAGCGCGCTGCAAGCCGAGCAGGCGACCGGGCAGCTGGAGGCGGCATTCCTCGGCAAGGTGCACTCGCTCAACCCTGCCTTGCGAGAAGGGGGCTGGGTCGGTGAAGGTGAGTGGGTGATGACGCTGCGTAATCCCCAGCAGGTGACCCTGACGGCCTGGGTGGAAGAGGAAGAGGTGCTGCGCGTCGATGAAGGTGCCACTGCCTGGTTCTATCCGCTGGCACCGGTAGGCAAGCCGCTGGAAATGCGCGTGGTCAGCGTCGAACCACAGGCAGTCGCAGTACTTGAGCAGCCGGAAATGGCCGCGCCCTATGGTGGGGAGTTGAAGGTTCGCGAGGGCGAGGAAGGGCAGCTGGAACTGATGCGTAGCCTCTATCGTGTCACGCTTGAGCCGGTGGACTTCTCGCAGGCGCTGGTACTCTCGATGCCCGGCCGGCGCGGCATGGTCAACGTCGAGACTGAGCCGCGCAGCCTGTTGAGCCGAACCTGGCGCGAAGTGGTGGGGGTCTGGCGTCGCGAATCCGGTTTCTGACACCGCTACTCTTCCCGCTTCCTGCATCCTTCATCCTGCCTTCTAAAAAAGAGCACAGAAGCCCAGCCTCTTGGTGGCGTTTGCCGCTCGGAGGCTGGGCTTCTGTGGTCTGGTTCTGGAGAGCGGACTTGTGGAGGCAGGGCTTTTGAAGACAGGGCTTATGGAGAGCGCTGTTGGAAAGAGGGCTTTGTGTGGTTTCGAGGAGGTGCCGCGCTCTGCTCTATGGGGCGCTCCGCCTTGAATCGGTAAGCCCTTGGCTCAGCTTGCTCTGGATAAGCCAGCTGATTTAGCCAGCCTTGGGAGCAAGAGGCTGCGCCACCCGAGCGTCGTTGACTCGTGAGATCGGGCTGGAGTCTGTGTCGCCGGTATGCCTCTTGCCGTGTCTGTCATCGGTATTGGAGCAGATGGCGAGTGTCTCGAGTGGCTCCGGCATGCCCAGCGCGTAGCCCTGCACATAGTCGGCGCCGATGGTGGCGACGGAGGCGAGCACTTGCGCACTCCCCACGAATTCCGCCACGGTCTTCATGCCCATTTCACGCGCCACCTCGGCAATGGCGCGGGCGATGGAGTAGGAGACGCGGTTGGTGTCCATGTCGCGAATGAAGGCGCCATCGATCTTCAGGAAGTCGACGGGCAGGTTTTTCAGGTAGCCAAATGATGACACGCCACTCCCGAAGTCATCCAGCGCGAAGGAACAACCGAGTGCGCCGAGTGCCTCGAAGAAGGCACGAGCGTCGCCCAGCCGCGTGATGGCGACGGATTCGGTGATCTCGAAACATAGCTTGTCACCCGGGATGCCACTGTCGCGGACCAACGTGACCAGCAGGTCACGAAAGCTCGGGCTGCTGATGGAGTGCCCAGAGAGATTGAGAGACACCATGGTCAGTCGCTGGGCATGCGCAGGGTGCGCTGCCAGCCAGCTCAGGTATTGGCGAATGACATGTTCATCGATGGCGGCTGACAGGCCATAACGCTCCGCCGCAGGAAGGAAGGCGCCAGGGGCAATGATGGTGCCATCTCGGCCTTTCAATCGCACCAGCACTTCGTAATGTAGCTCGCTGAGCGGCTTGCAGTGCGGGTCGTTGCCAAGCTCTGCGTTGCTAGGCTCTGCGTTGTCAGCTTGTGCAGTGGCGAGAGTGCTGACAATCGACTGTTGGTAAAGCACCAGGCGCTGTTCTTCGATGGCCGCGGTGATTTCTGTCAGCCAGTGCATTTCCTGCATGCGCCGAGCTACCTCGTCACCGGATTCACTGTGGCGATGAATGCGGTTACGCCCGGCATCCTTGGCTTCATAACAGGCAGCATCGGCGGCACTCAGCAGTTGGTGCGGGTCGTTGTGATTGCTGTCGATTCTCACCAGGCCAATGCTGGTACTGATGGTGAACAGCTTGTCTCCCCACATGAACCGGAAGTTGGTGACGGACTGGCGCATCTCTTCGAGCAGTGCCTCGGCGGCCTCCAGCGACATGTCTGGCATCAATAAGCCGAATTCATCCCCTCCCAGGCGCGCGAGACGATCTTGCTTGCGCAAGTCGGCGGCAATCACGTCGACCAGCTGGATCAATAGCGCATCGCCGGCCGAGTGGCCGCAGGTGTCATTGACGACCTTGAACTGGTCCAGATCGATGTAGGCGAGACAATGTAGCGTGTGAGTGGCGCGTGCATCATCGCAAAGTGTCGTCAGTTCACGCTTGAAGGCGCCGCGATTGAGCAAGCCCGTCAGGCTGTCGTGATTGGCCTCGTGAGCCATGCGCTGCGACATGGTGTGATTGAGCGTATTGTCGATCAGCGCCAGCAGCGTATAGCCATCCTGGTCTGGCGTCGCCTCTACCGCAGAGACACTGATCTCTGCATGCACCGAGTTGCCGGAGGCATGGATGAAGCGGCATTGCTGGGTAAAGAAGTCCTTGCGCTGCTCGATCAGCGCCTGATGTTGCTGCAGGAAGCTTTCCAGGTCTTCCGGCTCGATCAGTTCGCGTATCACACTCTGCGACAAGGTGGCGGCGGTGTAGCCCAGGATGCTCTCGAGTCGTTGATTGACGCGCAACAGCTGGCCACTGGTGCTCAGGTGCGCCATGCCGACAGCGGAGTGCTCAAAGGTGGCGCGGTAGCGTCGCTCGCTGGCTCGTAGGCGCTTCTGAGAGGCCTGTTGCTCGAATTCAGTCATGAGCTGTGAGACGTGATCCGCCACCGAGGCCAGAAACGCCTGCTCATCCTCTGCCCATTCGCGCGGGGCATTGCTTTCCGTGCAGCAGATGACGGCCACCACTTGGCCCGCCACACGGATCGGGCTGTCGATGATGGCCTTCACGCTGCAGCGGAAGGTGCCATCAAACAGCAATTCCTGGTTGGCCTTGGTCACATCGGCCAGGGCGAGCGCATGACCGGCATCCAGAGCCTCGAAATAGACCCGGTTCTGGGTGCGGGTGAGGCGAGTGGGGACTGTGTCATGCGTGGCATCGTGCGGCGGTGGGACCCACGCATCATGGACATGGGCAAGCGAAAGACAGTCACGGTCGTCATTCATGTACCAGAAGCTTACCTTGCGTATCTGCAGGCCCTTGGCAACTTGCTCACATAACCACGGCAGCAGGCTGTCGAGCTGCGCGCTCTCATCGTGGCGTGTGTTGCCGAGCTCGATCAAGGCCGCCTGCTGACGTTCATAGCGGCGCAGCTTGTCGGCCTGGGCATCCTTGGCCAGATGCTGCTGATGGATATCCAGCAATGAGCCGATGAAGCGGTAGGGCGCGCCGTTTCTAACCTCGAATTGAGCGCGCAGCTCAAACCAGCGATGATCTCCCTGCTGAGTGCGGATCAGCAACTCACAATTGAAAGGCGTCCCGCTCAGTCGCTTGGCATTGATCAAGGCCTTGAAGTCGTCACGCATGTCGGGTGCGACTCTCTCATGCAGCGCCCCGAGTGCAGTGTCGAGTGTGCCGGCTTCATACCCCAACTGGTTTTCCAGACGGGTAGAGATGGTCAACCTCTCGTTACCTGTTTTCCATTCGATGATGCCATCGGAAATGCTGCGCAATATCCAGCTGGCGCGAGACTGACTGTCTGCGAACTCTGCATTGAGGTAGCTTTGATTGACTTGGCGTTTCAGCGCCTCGGTTGCCAAGCTCGCGAGCTTGCCCAGTCGTGCGAGGACGTCCGGGCTGGGCAAGTGTTGCCGCGGCTCAGCGTCCGCCAAGCTCATGCAGCCGATTATCTCGCCATTGTCTGCCTTGATAGGCAGGCCGATGTAATAACGAATGCCGTCGGCAAGAACCGAACTGCAATCGGCGAGTTCCGGTTGTCGACGGGCGTCACACGTGATGAGGGGGCTGGCTTGCAGTACCGCCACGCCACACAGCGCATCGTTGATGGGGACGGACTCATGCACGTTGTCGTCCAGACTCAACCAGCGCTTGAGCTGCTCGCCATCACGCAGGTTGATCATCGCCATGGGAGCGCCAGCCAGGTCGGCAGCCAGCTCAAGGATCATCAGGGCCTGATGATCCTCTTCATGCCGCAATGTCTTGATCCAATTGGGAATAATGGATGTATCAAGCCCGAGAGAATCTGGCATCGTGTCGCAGCCTTCCCTGTCTGTAACGGTGATGGGGGATTAAGATCGCAGACTATCACAGTAAAGCGTTGCCTCACCGTTGTTGGGGTTGAGAGCACTGAGGGCATCAAGGGCGCTGGGGTCATGAGGATGCCGGGAGGGAGAGGCAAGGGCGTCAGGGATGGCTGTGACATAATTGTCAGCATGGCGGCCTGACGGGCTGACACGGTCAAGAGGAGTCTGTAAGGAAATGGCGTTGATCAAGGGGTTCTGCATCTTGCTGCTTTGCCAGTTTCTCGGCGAGGTGACGGGGCGTGCATTGTTGCTTCCGGTGCCGGGGCCAGTACTGGGAATGTTGTTCCTGCTGCTGGGGTTGATGTTGCGAGGGCGGCTGCGCAAACGGTTGTTGCCTGCCCCGGACAGAGAGGGGGAAGGAGTGCTGCGTGTTGACGAGAATGCGGATCGAGACCTCGGTCAGCGTCAGCTGGCCCGAGCGCTGCTGCGGGAGCGCGTGCCTGCCAGTCTCAGGCTTGCCAGCAATGGCCTGCTCTCGCATCTGTCGCTGCTGTTCGTGCCTGCGGGTGTCGGCGTGATGGTCCATTTCGAGCTCATCGCACGTGATCTCACCGCCATCGCCATCACGCTGGTCGCGTCGATCGCGGTCACCCAGTTCGTCACGGCGTGGCTATTGCAGCGCTTGATCGATCGAGGTTCTGCGACACCGAGTGGAGCAGGGGGCAAGTCACCCAGCGCCGATAAGGTGTCTTCATGAATCTGGCCCCGCTTGATGCCCTGTGGGTGTACCTGAGCGCTTCTCCATTGCTGCATCTGCTGCTGACGCTGGTGGCCTTTCTGCTGGCGACGGCGATCAATCGTCTGGCCCGGGGCGCATCGCTGGCGCATCCGGTGCTGGTCTCCATCGCGCTGATCATCGGGTTTCTGTGGCTGACGGACACCGACTATCCCACCTACTTCGAAGGGGCCCAGTTCATCCACTTCCTGCTCGGGCCGGCCACCGTCGCGTTGGCGGTACCGCTGTTTGACCATCTCGATCGCGTCAAGCAGATGCTGTGGCCACTGCTGACGGCCTGTTGCGTCGGAATCGTCACTGCCGTGACCACCACCCTGGGTCTGGCGCTGGCACTGGGGGCACATACCCAGGTAGCCTTGAGCCTGGCGCCCAAATCCGTCACATCGCCGATCGCGATGGGGATCGCCGAAAAACTGGGCGGTATTCCCTCGCTGACGGCAGGGCTGGTGCTGCTGACTGGCACCCTGGGCTGTGTGGTAGGCCCCGTTGTCATGCGGTTGGCAGGGGCGCGAGACGATACCGTCAAGGGCTTCACCATGGGCTTGTCAGCGCATGGTATCGGTACCGCCTTCTGCTTCTCGTCGGTGAGCACGCTGGCGGGCGCCTTCGCTGGCATGTCGATGGGGCTGACCGGTCTGCTGACCGCCTTCATCGTGCCGCCTATCGTCAGGCTGTTCGGCGTCTGAGCATGAGAGGGCATTGGTGGAGAGTCGAGCTGGAGGTGAGCAAGCGGCGAGCAAGAAGCAGGAAGGCCAGCGCTTCCGTGGCATCGTCCTGTGAGGGCTTAAGTTTGCGTTAAGCGCAGCCATTCATGCTGGTGATCACTCCATGGTTCAGCTCAGCGCTTGCGTGTTGGCCATGGCAATCGCCAGCACGTCTTGTGGAGATGTCACCTCGTTGCCACATGTCTGTCAGTGAGCTGATCGATCATGCTCCTACACAGGTCCACAAGACGTGGCATCCACTCGCGCCTCTGTGTCTGGCAATGCCTCGACCCAAGGAAAGCCCTCATGTTCACTTCTCTTGCACGCACAGTTCTTGCCCGCATTGGTCTTGCCCGCACCGCTGCAAATCTCAAGCCCGCTGGCCTTGCCGGGCATCGGGTCCTGGTCGAGGCGCCGATGGCCTCCAGCTGTCGAGAGTTCTGTTGGCAGCTGGCGGCAGCAGGGGCTGCATTGACTCTGGTCGAGCGAGAGGGGGATGACCTTGCCTTGCTGTGCAGGTTGTTGCCCACCCCGAGAGGCCAGCAACATCGCCGCCTCTCACTGACGCACGCAGATATGAGGGGTGAAGCGCTATGCACGCAACTGCGCAACATCCCGGCTTCGGAGCGCCCCGATACCTTGCTGAGCCTGCCGGGCGATGGCCGCTGGCACCTGGAGAGTGGCCGCGCCTGGCATGTGCTCGAGCGTGGGGGTTGGCCGGCCGAGATGCGTGCCAAGGTACTGGAGTGTCTTGAGCTGCATGACTCGGCGGATAGTCGACGCCCGCTGCTGGAGCTGATCGTGCAGGCAGATGGCGACTTTTTCGTTCCGCTGGCGACAGCGAAGCACTCACGTATCAGGTTGCATACCCCGGCGCTGATCACCGGCGAAGAGGACCCTCTGTTGATGCGCCTGGCGCGTCATCAGGGCAACCATCCTGTCAGTGTGGCGCGTCAGGCGCGCGAGCTGATCTTCCGATTGCGTCTGGCGCGAGCCGGGCACCCGCTCGCGTATGGCTGGTTGGTGGCGGGTGAGGCGTTGCGGCGTGTCATCGGAGGGCCGCGCCGCATGCTGGAGCGTGGCGCGCTCGGGCTGCGTGAGCAGAAAATGCTGCTGACGGCGCGTCTGGCCAGGTGGCGCCATGCTCGACACCCGGGGCGTCGCGCACGCAGCGGTGTGTGATGACTGGCTGATCCATCGACACCGGCGATGTGCTATTCCGCAGTATGCTTCCAACGTTCGCCACCCATCGGTGGCGGACGTCTTGTCTCATGACCTCTCATGTCCCGATATGACATGGCAGAATCAGAACGATTCCAAGGAGTCCAGATGCGAGTTCTGCTCGTCGAGGATGATCCGTTGTTGGGCGAGGGGGTCAGCCATACCCTGCGCCGCGAAGGCATGAGCACTGAATGGTTGAAGGAGGGCGCCAACGTTGCCGCCACGCTCAAGCATTCGCCCTTTGATGTGCTGGTGCTGGACCTTGGCCTGCCGGATCTCGACGGTCTGCAGGTCTTGAGTCACTTGCGCCGTCAGGGCCAGACGTTGCCGGTATTGATCCTGACGGCACGTGATGACATCAGTGACCGGGTGCGTGGTCTGGACGGCGGCGCGGACGACTATCTGGTCAAGCCATTCGACATTGCCGAGCTGGTAGCGCGTCTGCGTGCGCTGGTCAGGCGCCATGCCGGGCAGCCCAGCGGTTGCCTGCAGCTGGGGCCATTGCGCATTGATCAGGCTGGCCGCATTGTCACGCTCGCCGGTAGCGAAGTTGCGCTGGGGCGGCGCGAATTTGATCTGCTGGAGTTCCTGCTGCTGCACCCCAGTCGTGTCTTCAGCCGGGATCAGCTCGTCGAGCAGCTCTATGGCTGGGATGGCGATGTCGAGAGCAATGTCATCGAGGTACATGTGCACCATCTGCGCCGCAAGTTCGGCACCGGGGTGGTCAAGACCGTGCGCGGCGTGGGGTATCGGCTGGGGGAACTCACGTGAAATCCATCCGCAGTTTCCTGCGGCGCAACCTGATCGGTGGCGTCGTGGTCGTGCTGGGGACGGCCGCCGCCTGGAGCTATTTTGATTCCCGCGAGCAGATTGATGAGCTGTTCGACGCTGAGCTGGCCCAGAATGCACGCATGCTGGGGCGACTCTATCAGTCCCGACTCGCGTCGTTGACACCAGACGCGCGTCAGGAAACGTTGCAGCAGATGACATCGGGCCAGTTCAGCCTGCGCCCGCCCTCCTTGAGCTCTGCCGATGGCCATGAGAAATCCCCGCTGGGACATGTCTATGAAGACAAACTGATCTTCCAGATGTGGGATGCGCTGGGCCAGCCGTTGCTTGGCCTCTCGTCACGCTCCGTGGCGCTGGATTACCTGCCGGTGCCTGGCTATGGCATGCAGCATGACAATCACCATGACTGGTTCACCTTCACGCTGTATTTCCCCGAGAGTGGCATCTGGGTCACAGCGGCCCAGCGTGAAGATGTGCGCGATGAACTGACTGGCCAGATTGCGTTGCACAACGTGCTGGCGCTGGTGGTCGGGCTGCTCATGATCGCCTTGCTGATCGGTGTGGCGGTCTCGCGGGGGTTTCGTCCCGTACTGCGCATCAGTCATCAGATCACGGCCCGTCAACCCGGATACCTTGAGCCGCTGGATGCCAGCGAGGCACCTGACGAGATACGCGGCATGGTGGATGCCCTCAATGGGCTGCTGGTGCGCCTGGCGGACACCCTTGACAAGGAGCGGCGCTTCACGGCCAATGCGGCCCATGAATTGCGGACTCCCCTGGCGGGCATCAAGGTGCATGCCCAGAATCTGGAGGCCGATGCCAGGGATGAGGCCTCGCGGCGCTCGGCACGCATGATCGTGGATGGCGTCAATCGCATGACACGGGTAGTGGAGCAGCTGTTGACCCTGTCACGACTGGAAAGCGGGGCAGAGGCACCGCGTCGCTCCGTCGATCTCGCCCAGCTGACCAATGAGCTGGCGCGGGACTTGGGCCCCATGGCACGCCAGCGAGGCATCAAGCTGCATATCGAGGTTGCACCCGGCGCGCAGCTGGTCAGTCACGAGAACGGCCTCTACGTGCTGCTGCGCAATCTGCTCGACAATGCGCTGCGCTATACGCCAGAAGGCGGAGAGGTGCGTCTGGATAACCGCCGCGACGACGATGGATGGCGTCTGGAAGTGGCCGATACGGGCCCCGGAATCCCGCTGCGTGAACGCGAGCGCGTCTTTGAGCGCTTCGTGCGTCTGGCCGGCCAGAAGACTCAAGGTTCCGGGCTGGGCCTTTCCATCGTGCGCGAGCTCGCTGAACGTCTAGGCGCAGCGCTGGCGCTGAAGGAGAGTCCCTTGGGAACGCCGCAGGCCCCGGGGCTGCTGGTGCAGGTTCGCTTTCCGTCATAGCCGGCCCACTTCTCGTCGTGAATAGCGCCTGGCGGACGGGTTGCGTCAGCGGATGCAACGATTGCGTCGAATGCATCATGCGGCTGTGATACTGGCTGGCGCTCGATAATGCCAGGGGGGAGTGCAACTCGGCGATGGTCGGGTGGTAAAGGCGGCTAGATTAGCGCTATCTTCATGATATGTTGCAGAGCAGCATGACATTCCCCTCTGTCAGGAGATTCGCATGAGTGAACAACAGTCTTCCCCTGTCCGCGTTGCACTGGTGACCGGCACCGCCAGTGGTATCGGTGCCGCCATCATGCAGGCGATGTGCGATGCCGGGCATCAGGTGCTGGCGGTCGATTTCAGTGATGAGGGGGCAGAGGTCGCCGACAAGGCAGGGGCTGCCTTCTTCAAGGCCGACCTGACGGACGCCGAGCAATGTCGCGCGGCGGTGGAAGACGCCGTATCCCGTTTCGGACGCCTCGATATCCTGGTCAACAATGCCGGCATTCAGCATGTCGAGCGCATCAAGGACTTCCCCGAAGCCAAGTGGAATCAGATCATCGCCTTGATGCTGAGTGCGCCGTTCACGCTGATCCAGGCAGCCTGGCCGCACATGGAGAAGAATGGGTATGGGCGCATCGTCAACATGGCATCCATCCATGCGCACGTCGCGTCACCGGGCAAGGCGGCCTACGTCAGCGCCAAGCATGGCCTGATGGGCCTGACCAAGACCGCTGCGCTCGAGGGTGGGGAAAGTGGGATCACCGCTAATGCCATTTGCCCGGCCTACGTGCGCACGCCGCTGGTCGACAAGCAGATTGCCGAGCAGGCCAAGCTCAATGACATGCCCGAGGATGAAGTGATCGAGAAGATCATGCTCAAGGGCGCAGCGATCAAGCACATGATCGATCCCTCCGAAGTGGCGGGCATGGCGGTATGGCTGGCATCTGACAAGGCAGGCTCGGTAACCGGCTCCAGTTTCAACATGGACCTGGGGTGGACGGCGCAGTAACGACGTACCTGAGTGTCGACTCATTCCAGGCTGTAAAGAGACACCAAGCCCTCACCATCCTTGCGTGCAAGCGCGAATCCATGGTGAGGGCTTTTACTTGCTCGGCAACAAGATGTCGCCTGGGACGCAGGCCAGGGCAGCGGCGCTATCTCAGCGCTTGACCGGGCGCTTCTGCAGCTTGCGTTGCAGGGTACGGCGGTGCATGCCCAGGGCGCGGGCCGTGGAGGAGATGTTGCCATCGTGCTCGTTGAGCACCTTCTGGATATGCTCCCAGGTCAGGCGGTTGACCGACGGCGGGTTGTCGGAGATCTCGGCGGCAGGGTCGCCGCCTTCGCGGTTGAAGGCGTTGAGAATCTCGTCGGCATCGGCAGGCTTGCACAGGTAGTTGACCGCTCCGAGCTTGATGGCTTCCACCGCGGTGGCGATGCTGGAATAGCCGGTCAGCACCACGATACGCGCGTCAGGTAGCAGGGCGATCAGTTCTGGCAGCAGCTTGAGGCCGGAACTCTGCTCGAGCTTCAGGTCGAGCGTGATCAGCTCCGGGCGGTGGCTGCGTGCCACGCTGAGTGCCTGGGCTTCATCACGGGCCACTTCCACTTCATAGCCGCGACGCGTCATGGCGCGCGCCGTGACCTGGCAGAAGAATTCATCATCGTCGATGATCAGCAGTCGGGTTGCATCTCTCATCAGGGTTCTCGCTTGGGCGGTCTTTGCCGCCATCATGTCAGATGAAGGGGGAGGCGCACTTCCGTCAAGGTGCCGCCATCTTCGTGGTTGTACAGACTGACGCCGCCACCGAACCGATTGATGGTGGCATGCGTGAGGAACAGGCCGATGCCCATGCCCTTGGATTTGGTGGAGATGAAGGTCTCGCCGAGCTGATCCGCCACCGCCATGGGCACACCATCGCCATGATCGCGGATGTCGATCAGCACTTCCTGATCGCGTTGCTCCAGGGTGATCTCGATATCATCCGGGCAGGCGTCAGCGGCATTGTTGAGCAGGTTCATCAGCGCCTGCTCAAGCGTGGTATCCACCAGCATGGAGGCCTGTTCAGCGCCGGGCGTCACCTCGACGCTATGCTGTACATCCGGGCGCACCACCAGCCAGCGCTGCACGATTTCCTCCAGCCACTGGGCAGCGTTGATGGGTTGGGGCTGCTCCATGCGGCGGCGGTCGGCCGCGGCTACCATCGCCTGCAGGCGTTGCTTGCAGGTGTCGACCTGACTGCGCAGCAGGGCGAGATCATCCTCCAGTTGAGGGTCATTCCTGTCCTTGGCATCCTCGCGCATCTCGCTCAGCAGCACCGCCATGGTGGAGAGCGGGGTGCCCAGCTCATGCGCGGTGCCGGCGGCCTGGCTGGCCACCGCCAATACCTGCTCGCTGCGCAGGGCAGCCTCACGCGTGGTGGACAGCGCCTGATCCCGGGTGCGCAGGGCATGGGCCATCTTGTAGATGAAGTAGGTCACCAGCGACGCCGACAGGCCGAAGTTCAGCCACATGCCGATGACATGCAGGCTGATGCGTCCGCCCAGCTCGTAGGTCGCCAGCTGTGGCACCGGCTCATAGAACACCATCAGGAAGCTGTAACAGCCCATGCCGACCGCGGCAATCACCCAGGCATAACGCCACGGGAGCGTTGCGGCCGCCATGGTCACCGGCACCAGATAGTAGGGCACGAAGGGGTTGGTGGAGCCACCGGTATGGAAGAACAGCATCGTCAGACCGGCGATATCCACCAGCAGGTGAATCAGGTTCTCGGTGTCGGTGACAGGGTGTGATTGCCCGAGGCGCCACCAGGTCGCGACATTGACCAGCCCCATCGCGATGATGATCGAGATGACGGGCAGCACATTGAGCTGAAAGCCGATGATCTCGAGCCCAAAGATGATCAGGATGAGAAAGCCGGTCCAGGTGATGCCGCGCGCGATGGTCAGACGAATGAGATTGCGGTGCGGCGTGGACAGTGGTGGCGGTAGCGGCTGATTCATGACGACTCCTGCGAGGAATGCGGCCATGATAGTGAATAAGGCTCATAAAGTGCAGCCCTGACGGTCAGTTAGCGCCAAGGCGTCATGCAATCCCCTGCGTTGCTTCCTCTGCCTTGCACCCTCTTCGTTGTGCTCGCTTTGTGGCGCTCTCTTCGTGGTTCAACTCTTGTCAGCCTCGCTCGAAGGAGCCACTCAGCCAGGGCGTCACGCGTGTCGGTGTGACGTCGGCCAGGTGGGCCTCCCAGCCCTTGACATGCGTGAGAGGCTGGCGCGGGTACTGGCCCGGTGATCCGTTGCGCCCTGCGCTGCTTGACCAGGCGAGCCAGGGCGCATGGCGCTGCATGCCGGCGGGCAGTGTCGCAAGCTCCGGTATCCAGCGGCTGACGTAATGACCGAGAGGGTCATGCTGGCGTGCCTGCTTCATCATGTTGAAGTGGCGATCCCCGCGCGGATCGCGTCCGATACCCGCCAGATAGCGCCAGTTTCCCCAGTTGGAGGCGACGTCGTGATCCAGTAGCTGATGCTCGAACCAGGCCGCTCCCTGGCGCCAGTCCACGCCAAGGTCCTTGACCAGAAAGCTCGCCACGTTCTGGCGCATGCGGTTGCTCAACCAGCCGGTAGCCGCCAGTTCGCGCATACCGGCATCGACCCACGGTATCCCGGTCATTCCGGCCTGCCAGCGTTCAAGCGCTTCCGAGGTCTGCACATGGCTGCGCGGCTGAGCCGCGTCGTGGTCTGGGGACTCGCCCGTGAAGGTGTGTCTGCCCAGCCGCCGTGCATCCCAGTGGAAGTACTCACGCCATAAAAGCTCGACGCGGATCCAGTCGCTGTCCTTGAAGGCAGCCTGCGGATGCGCGCAGTGCTCGGGCAGCGTGGCCTGAAAACGGTGCAGCGCGTCCAGTATCCGCCGCGGCGACAGACAGCCCAGTGCCAGCCACACGGAAAAGCGGGTCGAGAAATCCGCACCGCTGAGGCGATTGCGGGTGGTTTTGTACTGACCGGCGAAGGTCGGGCTCAGGTAATCCTGCAGGCGCTGCAAACCGGCGGGCTCTCCGGTGGCAAAGGTGTATTCTCCGCGGGTGTCGGCCTGCCAGTGGCGAGCCTCGAGCAGTTGCCTGGCCGCGCCCTGAAAGCCACGAGGGGCGTCCTCTGGCCAACCGGGGAGCGTGGATGGCGCGTCCAGCGGGGCAGGCATGTCGGTGAGGCTCGGGCGGGCCTTCTCCAGCTTGCGCCGGAAGGCACTGAAGCTCTTGGGGAGTGCGGCGAGTGGTTCCGGCAGCTCGTCTTCGTCCAGCAGCAAGCCACTGTTCAATTGCCTCAGGCGACACTGGCTTGCCACCGCGCGTTGTTGGCGTTGTTCCACCACGCCCGTGGCGCGGCGCGTGATGACGCCCCGGCAGCCATATTGCCTTGCCAGCTGCCCAATCAGCTGTGCCGCGTCGCCGTGGAGGATCAGCAGGTCACTGCCCAGCGCCTGAAGTCGCGTGCGCAACGATTCCAGGCTCCCGAGCAGGGCATGTTGCCGTCCCGTGCTGAGCGGCTGCAGGCGTGGCTCCCCGGGGTTGACGCTGCCGAAGGGTTGAAAGGCCGTCTCCGCCACCACATGCACAACCAGCAGGTGGGAGGCTCGTTCTTCGAGCGCGGCTTGCCACAACGGGTTGTCATCGAGGCGCAGGTCCTCGTTGAGCCATAAAAGCCAAGGATCAGTGGACGTCATCGCGCGCCTCCCTTGCCAGCTGGCGTGCGTTGCGACGACAGCGCTGACTGCAATGGCGTACGTCGTCCCAACAGTGCTGCCACTTCTTGCGCCACGTGAAGGGGCGCTGGCAGGTCTGGCACATTTTGCTGGGCAGGTGCGGTTTGCGATGCATGCTGGCAAGGCTCCTTAAAAACAATACATAACCTATACCATAATTGTACATCGTGCGAAATGGCGGTCTGGAAATCCCCTGCAATGCAGTCGATGAGCGCCTTGTGTGCCTGTTTCAGTCGCTGCCCGGCAGTTGTTCCAGTTGTCGCTCCAGAGTCTGCATGGTGAGCAGCAGATCACGGTATTGGCGTGCATTGACGGCGCCGAGCAGCTCATCCTCGAAACGCCGCGCTTCGGGAATCAGCTCGGCGAGCATGGCCTCGCCCTCGGCGGTGAGAACGAGCAACTGCGCACGCTGGTCCTGATCGCTCGGACGACGCAGGATCAGTTCTCGGCTCTCCAGTGATTTGACGGCGCGCGAGACGCGTACCTTGTCCATGTGGGTGCGCAGGCTGATTTCCCGCGCTGTCATCGGCACGCCACGGTTCAACCAGGCCAGCAGACGCCACTCGGCGACATTGATGGCGAAGCGCTCGCCATAGCGGGCGAACATCGCCTCACTGGTACGCTCGGCCAGTCGGTTGAGGCGATAGGGCAGGAACTGGTCAAGATCCAGCTCGTAACGGGGCGTGTCCTGTGAGGCTTCCCCATCAAGGGCATCGCGCGCTTCGGGAGTGTCATCAGTGCGTTGCATCGAGAGTTACCTGTCTCGGTGAGAGGGCTGACCAGCGTTGTCACGACAGTGCATGGCGGTTGGGTTAGGTTACCGATGTTACCACTTTCGACAGCGAGCAAGACAAAAGTCGAGCACTTGAGCGATTGTCAAGGTATGAATCTGTCTATATGGTTTCATATGTAACTATTTGAGGGCGGTGGCGGCATGTCTTGCCGTGGATGCACCGGGTTATCAGGAGCCGCGAGCCCACAAGGAGATGAATCGTCATGCGCGAGCGCAACGCTGAGTGTCATTATCACGCCGGTTTTCGAAATCATGTGTCCAGCGAGGCGTTGCCTGGCGCCTTGCCGCAGGGCCAGAACTCTCCCCAGTGTTGCCCCTATGGCCTGTACGCGGAGCAGTTGAGCGGCTCGGCCTTCACCGCGCCGCGTAGCCACAATCTGCGCAGCTGGCTTTACCGCATTCGGCCCTCGGTGGTGCAGGGCGCCTATCAGCCCATGGAGATGCCGCAGGTCGCTACCGCACCGCTGGCCGAGGGAATGCCGGATCCCAACCCGATGCGCTGGGACCCCATCGCGTTCTGTGCTGGCGATTTTCTGGAAGGCCTGATCACGCTGGCGGTCAATGGGGATGCCCAGGCGCAGCAGGGCTGTGCCACGCATCTCTACGCCTTCTCTCGCGGCATGCAGCAGCGCTTTTTCTACAATGCTGATGGCGAATTGTTGATCGTGCCGCAGCAGGGTGCCATCGAGGTGCGCAGCGAGCTGGGCCTGCTGGAAGTCACCAGCGGCGAGATCGTCGTGATTCCGCGTGGTATCAAGTTCCAGCTCAATCCGCTGGCGGGGCACGCGGAGGGCTGTCGAGGCTATGTGGCCGAGAACTATGGCGCGCCTCTCGAGCTGCCCTCGCTGGGGCCCATCGGCAGCAATGGACTGGCCAATCCGCGTGACTTTCTCGCGCCATCGGCACGTTTCGAGGACGAAGCCGGTGACTTCACCCTGGTGGCCAAGTTCGGCGGACGCTTCTGGCGCGCGAGCCTGGATCATTCACCGCTGGATGTCGTGGCCTGGCACGGCAACTACGCGCCCTACAAATATGATCTGGCGACCTTCAATACGATCAATACGGTCAGCTTCGATCATCCTGACCCCTCGATCTTCACCGTGCTGACATCACCGTCGGACACCGCCGGGGTCGCCAATCTCGACTTCGTGATCTTCCCGCCGCGCTGGATGGTCGCCGAGAACACCTTTCGACCGCCGTATTTCCATCGCAACCTGATGAGCGAGTTGATGGGGCTGATCCATGGCGAATATGACGCCAAGCGCGAAGGCTTCCGTCCGGGCGGCGCGAGTCTGCACAACGCCATGACCCCGCATGGCCCTGACGCTGCCACCTTCGAGGCTGCCAGTCAGGCAGAGCTCGCCCCCCGGTATCAGGGCAATACGCTCGCCTTCATGTTCGAGAGTCGCTATCTGTTCCAGACCACCTCGCAGGCCCTGTCGTCGAGCGCTCGTCAGCGCGACTACGGCTCGGTATGGCAGGGGCTCGCGTCTCACTTCACGCCGCTTACTACGCCCCACGCCACGCCACGATCCATTCCTTGATTCACTCCTTAACTCACCCTGCATCAGCGATGACCTTTGACTGTTCATCTTCACCTGATCCCAGGCTACTGCTTACGTTGCTCACCAAGGAGGCACCCATGAAATTCGCTACCTATCAGGATGGTTCCCGCGATGGAACACTGCTGCTGGTCTCCCGTGACCTGACCCGCGCCGTCAAGGTCGCGGATGTCGCAACGACCCTGCAGGCGCTGCTGGAGGACTGGACGTCGCTGGCGCCCGGGCTCGAGCAACGCTACGCGGCGCTCAATGAAGGCACGCTGGCGGACGCCTTTGCGCTGGAAAGCCAGGCGCTTCATTCCCCGCTGCCGCGCAGTTATCAGTGGGCAGACGGCTCCGCGTATCTGAACCATGTCCAGCTGGTGCGCCAGGCACGTGGCGCCGAGATGCCCGAGACCTTCTGGCATGACCCGCTGATGTATCAGGGTGGCAGCGACAGCTTCCTGGCCCCCAACGCCGATATCGTATGCGTCAGTGAGGAGCATGGCATCGATTTCGAAGGCGAGATCGCCGTCATCACCGATGATGTGCCGATGCACGTCAGTCCGGAGCAGGCCGAGGACCACATTCGCCTGTTGATGCTGGTCAATGACGTCAGTCTGCGTGGGCTGATCCCCGGCGAGCTGGCCAAGGGCTTCGGCTTCTTCCAGGCCAAGCCGTCGTCAAGCTTCTCGCCCATCGCCGTGACGCCGGACGAGCTGGGGGATGCCTGGCAGCAGGGTCGCGTGCATCTGCCGTTGAGCGTGCATCTCAATGGTGAAAAGTTCGGTGAGCCAGAGTCCGGGCCAGACATGATCTTCAGCTTCCCGCAGCTGGTGGCACATGCCGCGAAGACTCGCCCCCTGGGCGCCGGCGCGATCATCGGTTCAGGCACCGTATCCAATCCCGGCAAGGATGGCGGCCCCGGCAAACCGATCAGCGAAGGGGGCGTGGGCTACAGCTGTCTGGCCGAAGTGCGCATGGTCGAGAAGATCCTGTTCGATGAGATTCGCACGCCCTTCATGCGTTTCGGTGATCGCATTCGCATCGAGATGTTCGATCGCGATGGTCAGAGCATCTTCGGCGCCATTGATCAGCAGGTGACGCAGTTGGACGCCTGAGGGCGGCGTCGTGAGGTAGAACTTCTCAGAGACACGTCTCGGGAAGACGTCGTGCTCCGGTAAGCCTCAAGCCAACAGGGTGCGAGGCAGTGCGAAGGGGCGGCCGGCATTCAACCGCGTCACAGGGGAGTGCAGCATGAGTTCAATGAGCCTGTATGGCTATTACCGTTCATCTACCAGCTATCGGGTAAGAATCGCGCTGGCGCTCAAGGGAGTTGAGGTCGCTCAGGTGCCGGTCAATCTGCTCAAGGGCGAACAGCGCAGCGAGGACTATCTGGCCATCAATCCCCAGGGACTGGTGCCGACCCTGATGGTGGGAGATACCCCGGCACCTGTGGCCCTGACCCAGTCGCTCGCGATCATGGAATATCTGGAGGAGCGCTGGCCCACCCCGGCGCTGTTGCCCTCAGCGCCGGAAGCGCGTGCGAAGGTGCGCGCACTATGCCAGTTCATGGCCTGTGAGATGCATCCGCTCAACAATCCGCGCGTGCTCAATTATCTGACCGATCAGCTTGAGGTCTCCCAGGAGAAGCGCCTTGAGTGGTACCAACACTGGGTCGCCGAGGGCTTCGCGCGTCTGGAAGTGATGCTGGCGGAAAGTGCAGGGCGCTTCTGTCATGGCGATAGCCCGGGCATGGCGGATGCCTGCCTGATGCCCCAGCTCTACAATGCGCGCCGCTTCGAGTGTGAACTCGAGGACTACCCGAGGATTCTGGCCATCGAGGCGGCCTGTCAGTCACTGGAAGCCTTCCAGCAGGCCCACCCCGAGCGTCAGCCAGATTGTCCGGCGGCCTGACGCGCATGGCTTCAAGGCAGCAAGCAGCGCCCCACCCGAAACGGTGGGGCGCTTCCATGTCTCAGGTCATCGTCTCAACGACAGCACTTGCTGGAGCTGTCGCCGCTGGCGGGTGTCTGCTCGACCGCTACGGCAGCCGTGGATGGCGCGCAACAACTGCGGGTGGCGCAGGATGATGGCGGAGCGTCAGGGGCTTGGGAGCTTGCGTCTTGCTCATGCGCAGCTTGCACGCTTTCGGCCTGCTTGGCCTCGCCAAGCTCAACTCGCGCATCGCGTATCACCTGCCAGGCGGACTGCAGGAAGAGTGCTGCAATCGCCGCCCCCAGCAGTACATCCGGCCAGCGGGAACCTGTCCAGCCGACCAGGAGTGCTGCGCCGAAGACCGAGGCATTGGCGATGATGTCATTGCGTGAACACAGCCAGGTGGAGCGCATGTTCAGATCATCCGATTTGAAGCGCCACAGCAGGCCGAAGCAGACCAGATTGACGGCCAGTGCCAGCAGGGCGAAGGCGCCCATGCCGTGTGCGGCGGGGGCGACGCCATGGAGGGCCTGATAGCCCGCCTCGCCAAGGACAATCACGCCCAGCGCCAGCATCACGATGCCTTTCACCAGCGCGCTCAACGCACGTTCACGCACGCTGCGGTGCAGGACGTAGAGGGTCAGGGCGTAGACGCTGGCATCGCCGAACATGTCGAGTGAATCCCCCAGCAGTGCGGTGGAGCCCAGCCACCAGGCTGCGGTGAATTCGATGAAGAACATGCTGGCATTCAGTGCCAGCAATATCTTGAGTACCTTGCCCTGAGAGGCTCTGAGCTCTGCCAGCTCGCCAGACTTGCTTTCGCAACAGCTTTTCATAAGGGGTCTTGGCCTCCTGTCGTATTGCTGACAGCATGGAGGTTATAGTCACTATAAGGTCAAGTCTCATGACACAAGGAACCGAGCGCGAACCGGGGACAGCAGCGCAAGACCCGCAAAGATCAGCGGCTTGCACAGGGTCTGACACAGAGGCTGTCACAGGGGCGATGAGCATCGGCCAGCTGGCCAAGGCCTCAGACGTCCAGGCGGTGACGATCCGCTACTACGAGAAGCAGGGTCTGTTGGCACCGCAGCGGCGTGCGGCCAACGGCTATCGTAAATATGGCAATGCACAACTGCGCCGGTTGACCTTCATCCGCCGTTGTCGACGTCTGGGGTTCTCGCTGGATGATATCCGCGCCTTGCTTGGGCTGGCGGATCAGCAGGCGTTGCCGTGCGATCAGATAGACGCGCGAATCGAGGCGCAGCTGGCCGAGGTGCGCAAGCGTCAGCGCGACCTCGCTGTCATGGAGGAGGAGTTGCAGCGCCTGACACACTGCTGTGCCGGCGGGGTGGTGGCGCAGTGCCATATCGTCGAGACACTGTCCGAGGTCGAGGAGTAAGGCCCTGGCATTTTTTGCGCGCGCAAGGATGACTGAAGGCCGCTGATCGCGCTCGCCTCTGTTGCCGCGCCGCGCCAGCCGCTACAATGCGCGCCATTCGTCTTGTTCTGCTATTCACCCAACAGTGCGCGCGGCGTGTCTCACGCCGGGCCGGATGCCTTTCAGCTCATGTCAGATTCCCAGATTGCCAAGGCGGCGGATGTGCGCCGTACATTCGCCATCATCTCTCACCCGGATGCCGGTAAGACCACCATTACCGAGAAGCTGCTGCTGTTCGGGAATGCCATCCAGATGGCCGGCTCGGTCAAGAGCAAGCGGGCCGATCGTCACGCGACCTCTGACTGGATGAAGATGGAGCAGGAGCGTGGCATCTCCGTGACCACCTCCGTGATGCAGTTCCCCTACAAGGACCGCATGGTCAACCTGCTGGATACCCCCGGGCACGAGGATTTCTCCGAGGATACCTACCGGACGCTGACGGCCGTCGACTCGGCGCTGATGGTCATCGATGGTGCCAAGGGTGTCGAGGACCGCACCATCAAGCTGATGGAAGTCTGCCGTCTGCGCACCACGCCGATCCTGACCTTCGTCAACAAGATGGACCGTGAGACGCGTGACCCCATCGAGGTGATGGACGAAGTCGAGACGGTCCTCAACATCCAGTGCGCGCCGATTACCTGGCCGATCGGTGTCGGCAAGGGCTTCAAGGGCGTCTATCACCTGCTCAATGACGAGATCCATCTCTACAAGCAGGGCCAGGGCAACCGCATCCCCGATGACGTACGCATCAAGGGCCTCGACAGCCCTGAAGCCATTGAAGCGCTGGGTGAGGGCTTGATCGAAGAGCTGAGCATGGAAGTCGAGCTGGTGCGCGGCGCCTCTCACGAGTTCGATCTCGAGGCCTATCGTCGTGGTGAGCTGACGCCGGTCTACTTCGGTACCGCCATGGGCAACTTCGGCGTGCGTGAGATGCTCGACGGCTTCGTCGAATACGCGCCGCCGCCCCAGCCGCGCGATACCGATACCCGCGAAGTCACTGCCCACGATGAGCGCTTCACCGGCTTCGTGTTCAAGATCCAGGCCAACATGGACCCGAAGCACCGTGACCGTGTCGCCTTCCTGCGTGTCTGCTCCGGCAAGTACGAGAAGAACATGAAGATGCGCCACGTACGCATCAACAAGGACGTCAAGATTCCTGACGCCCTGACCTTCATGGCGGCGGACCGCTCCCACGTGGAAGAGGCCTGGCCGGGCGATATCATCGGACTGCACAACCACGGCACCATCCAGATCGGCGACACCTTCACCATCGGCGAGGACATGCGCTTCACTGGCATTCCGCACTTCGCGCCGGAACTGTTCAAGCGCGTGCGCCTGAAGGACCCGCTGAAGATGAAGGCGTTGCAGAAAGGTCTGCAGCAGCTCTCCGAAGAGGGCGCGACCCAGGTCTTCCAGCCGTTCGACAACAACGACCTGATCGTCGGTGCCGTCGGTACACTGCAGTTTGACGTGGTCGCTCATCGCCTGAAGGAAGAGTACAAGGTCGAGTGCATCTATGAGGCGATCAACGTGCAGACCGCGCGCTGGATTTACTGCGATGACACCAAGATGCTGGAAGATTTCAAGCGCAAGGCCAGTGCCAACCTGGCCTACGACGGCGGTGGCTGGCTGACCTACATCGCGCCGACCCGCGTCAACCTGCAGCTGACCCAGGAACGCTGGCCGGACATCACCTTCCGCGCGACCCGTGAGCACTGAGACAGTTGCCACAACGGCGTTGCCGCAGCGGCGATGTAGTAATGGTGCTGCCACAGCGACGCTGCGATAGCGAGACTGTCGATCCGGGCATAAAAAAACGCCACCCCTCGGGGGTGGCGTTTTTTTATGCCCGGATAAAGGTGGCGTTTTTTGTGTCCAGACAAGCGTGTAACCCTACGTTTACACAGCCGACCTGTGGCGTGGCATCAGCACGGCATAATGCTCGGGTCATGTTGTCTTGCTGGCATCCCTGTGATGAAGCTTGCTGGGGCGAAGGTCGGTAGGGCGCAGACAATGACAACAACAATGGCGTGGGATATGTCTCAGTGCGGGCCACGCTTGATGCGTGGTAATCCACCGGATGGTTAGCGAGTGACAGGAGGTGACAGATGTCCGGATTCATGCAGGAATTTCGTGATTTTGCCGTCAAGGGAAATGTCGTCGACATGGCAGTCGGCATCATCATCGGCGGGGCATTCACCCTGATCGTCAAGAGTCTGGTGGGTGACATGCTCAACCCGCTGATCGGGCTGCTGATCGGGGGAGTCGATTTCTCCAGCTTCTTCATCGTGCTCAAGGAAGGTGCCCAGGCGGCCCCCTATGCCAGCCTGGATGCCGCGAAGGAAGCGGGGGCCGTGACGCTGAACTATGGCTTGTTCATCAATGCCATCATCAGCTTTGCCTTGGTGGCGCTGGCAGTCTTCGTATTGATTCGTCAGATCAACAAGCTGAAGAAGGAGGCCGAGGAAGTGCCGGAGGAGGTCACCGACAAGGATTGTCCGTATTGTCTATCCAAGGTGCCGCTGGCAGCGACCCGTTGTGGTCATTGCACCTCGGAGCTTGCGCCGGCAGCGCCGGTGGAGGCGGCCTAGGCCATCTGCGTCGGGCACGACGACTGACAAGAAATATCGACACTCATCCTCAAGGGACCGGCCACCAGGTCGGTCCCTTCGTTTGTCTGTCACTCGCTGATATAGCACGATGGCAGTTCTACCATCACCGAGAGATTCCATGCTGATCGACAGCCATTGCCATCTGGATTTCGCTGACTTCACGCCGGATAGTGAGGCGGTCATCGCGCGTGCCGAGCAGGAAGGCGTCTCGGCCTTCGTGGTGCCCGCCACTACGGTGGTAAGCTTTCCTGCAGTGCTGGCGCTGGCGGGTTCATCGGCGGGTATATTCGGTGCCTTGGGGTTGCATCCCTATTTTCTTTCCGAGCATGGTGATGACGCGCTGGCGGCGCTTCATCAGACCCTCGATCAGCATGCTGATCATGTCGTCGCGTTGGGGGAATGTGGCTTTGATGCGCGACTGGCCGATCATGACGCCCAATGGCAGTTGTTCGAGGCCCAGCTGAGCATGGCACGCGAATTCTCCCTGCCTGTCATCGTGCACTGCGTGCGCGCCAATGACGAAGTGGCCAAACGACTCAAGCAGGCACGACTCACCCGTGGCGGTATCATCCACGCCTTCGCGGGCAGTCAGGTGCAGGCACAGCGCTTTCTCGAGCTTGGCTTCGTGCTGGGGTTGGGCGGCAGCGTGACCTACCCGCGTGCCAACAAGCTGCGCAAAGTGGTGGCGTCACTGCCAGACGATGGCTTCGTGCTCGAAACTGATAGCCCCGACATGCCGCTGTACGGGTTTCAGGGGCAGCGCAATGAGCCATCGCGAGTGGCCAAGGTCGCGGACGTGGTGGCGGAACTCCGCTCGAGCAGTCGCCACGATATCGCGTTATCTACCACGACGAATGTGCAGCGTATTCTTCAACTGAACGTCTGATCTAGACTGACCTCAAAGGTCAGGCGACAGCCTGCCGACCCGGTTCAGGAGGTCGCCTCATCATCGGTAAATCAATGTCAGATTCTTCACCATCGCGTTCCTCTTCTCGTGTGCCGGCACACGAGTTTTCTGCTGTCTTCCCGCACACTTCTCTGCCTGCTGGCCCCCGCTATCGGATGTATCTGCTGCCGCTGCTGTTGCTGGCGGCATTGCTGGCCACCGGCTGGTTGACGGCCAGTCAGATCACGCAATCCCGCGAGGCGGATCGTGAATCCGACAGGCAGCGGCTGGCCTTGTGGGTCAAGAGTGAACAGCGCCTGCTCGCGGGACAGTTGCACGAAAACGGCTACTGGGAAGAAGCCGTGAACAGGTTTCTACGCGAGCCCGAGCTGGACACGACCTGGCTCGAGTACATGTATGGCCCTGAGTTCGCCATCAATACCGGCATCTATCTGATCTCTGCCGTGCGTGGCGATGGGCAGGTGGCAGCCTGGGTGCAGCACAACGCCGGGTCCCCGGGGGCCGACTGGCTGGGCAAGCAGCCAGTGAGCTGGCGACGCGCGCTCGCCCCCGTCATGCAGGCTGCCCGCCAGTCACCGACACAACCTCAGCTGGCCTGGTTGATCGTCGACAACCAGCCATGGCTGATCGGCATGCAGGGCCTCTACGAGGATGAGGAGGCCTTGCCACCGCAGGACGAGCAGGGGCTGTTGATACTGGGCATGCCGCTCACGACAGACCTGCTGGATGAGCAGGCGGCCGTGCTGGGCTTGAAGGGCCTGCAGGTGGTCAGCAACGCCATGCCACAGCCTGTCGCGACGCAGCAGGTCTGCGTGGCCTTGCCGGCATCCGCCCGGGCCGATCGTTACAACCATGCCAAGGCCTGCTGGCAGGATGAAAATCGCGTCGCTCAGCTGGTGCAGAAGATGGGCACTCCGCTGGCGGTGCTGCTGTTGATCATTTTGCTGGCGGGCATGGGGACCATCGGCATGCAGGTGCGCGACAATCGGCGCCGCAGGGCGAGCCGGGCCTATGGCGCCTATCTCGAGCATCAATACCAGCGCCACAGCATCCTCAACCAGCAATTCCTGAGCGTCCCCTATGAAACCCACACGCCGCAGAATGCGCGTGCGTCTCTCACCCGCTACCTGCAGCGCGTGCGCGAGATGCTGGGGGCAGAGATCATCATCTATCGGCGTGAGGTGGGCAATCCCAACGCCGGCTACCTGATTCTGCAGAGTCACGATGAGCGTGAGTGGTTGAGTGAGGCATCGTTGCGGCGTGATACTCTCTGGCGCCTGCCGGTAGGGCGCGTGTGTGTGTCAGCCGGTGATCGCTCGCGACGAGATGGCGATGGGGATGTCGACAGGAGTGTCGATGAGCAGGAAGATCGCGCCCTGCTGCTGTGTCAGCGACTGGGCGCCAGCCAGTTGATGGGCTATTCGATCTCGCCACATCCCGGGCGCAGCGAATTGCTGCTGGTGGCCAGTCGCGGTCATCGACTCAACGCCACCGAGATGATGCCGTTGCTGGACATGACCCTCGATACGCTGGTGGTAAGAGGGCTGGAGCAGGAACGCGTGCTGCTCCAGCACCAGTTACTCGAAGAGCGCGAGATGGATCTCGATACCGGTTTGCTCAGTCGTGAAGGCATGCTGCGGCTGATCAAGGTGCGGATTGACCAGCTGGGCGAGGTCGCGCCGATGGAGGGCTTCGTGCTGATAGCACTGCGAATTGGCGGCTTGCAGGTGCTCTTCGATCATGCCGGCGCCGAACCGGGCAATCACCAGCTGGAGCAGGTCCAGAAACGCATCGCTCCCTTGCTTGGCAATTCCGGCGATGTGGCGCGCCTTGAGACCGACAGGCTGCTGATCATGGTCCAGCGCCGGCTGTTGGAAGCGACGCGTGGCGGTATCAGCGGCTGGCTGGACAACCTGCTGAACGCCGTGCGCGACAAGGTCACGCTCAATGATGAGGTGATCTATCTGCAGCCGAGTCTGGGCATCACGCGCTATCCCGAGGATGGCCATCAGGTGGATGCGCTGGTCTATCGCGCCGAACGTGCCCTGCACGATACCCAGCAATGCCAACGCGAGTGGCATTTCTTCGATGAGGAAGCGGAGCGTGAGTTGCGTCGCCTCAAGCAGCTGGAGGCCGAGTTCACCGTCGCGCTGCGCGAGAATCAGCTCAGGCTCTTCGTGCAGCCGATCGTCGATGGGCGTAGCGGCCGCTTGCAGCTGTCGGAGGCGCTGATTCGCTGGCAGCACCCCGAACATGGCTTGATGGGCTCGGCGGACTTCATGGCCATCGTCGAGTCCGCCCGCCTGGATGTCGCGTTGGGGCGCTGGGTGCTCAAGGAGAGCATCGCGACCTTGATTCGCGTCCACGAAAGCGGACATGAGCTGCATATGAGCGTCAACGTGACCGTGCGCCACATGATGGACAAGCGCTTCCTGTCAGACCTGGAAATGTTGTTCCGGTATCCGGAGCTGTGTGAGCGCCTGACGCTTGAACTGGTCGAGAGCCAGCTGCCGGATGACATCCAGGCCCTCGCCGTGCTTTTCCAGACCATTCGGGCTCACGGCGTGGCGTTGGCATTGGACGATTTCGGCACGGGCTACTCCTCGCTGTCACAGCTTCAGCAGTTGCCGTTCGACAAGCTCAAGATCGATCGGCAGTTCGTGATGGCGCTTGGCTCCAGCAAGGGGCAGGCCATGATCGAAGCAATGCTGGGCCTGGCGGAGGCTTTCCATCTTGCGGTGGTAGCAGAAGGTATCGAGACGCCAGAGCAGCGAGCGGAATTGCTCGCACATGGCTGTTCGCTGCATCAGGGCTATCTCTATGCACGACCGATGCCGGTACAGGAGCTGATCGAGCACCTGGTCGCAGGGGATGGCTGGCTGCCGGAAGGGTTGTAAGGGCTGTGAGCCCCGGCAGGTGCCTGACATCAGCAATCCCGACAGTCAAAAGCCCCGCACGTTGGTACGCGCGGGGCTTTCTTTTGGTGTCTGTGAAGCGATCAGTGCATCAAACCGTACCCTTCAGTCCTTGAGCTGCTCCGGATCGCGACGCTCGACGGCATAGGGCAGCGCTCTGCGTTCAAGCTGGGTGCCATCTTCCAATGCCAACGCGATCTCTTCATCGCGCAGGCTGATCACGGCCAGCAGCTCCAGGCGACCCTGCTCATCATGGGCTGCCTGCAGCACTTCGCCGAGAGACTTGCCGTCGGGGCTTGTGACCTTGCTGCCCACCGCCGGCAAGTCGGCCGGCTGCGCTGTCGTCAGGCGTTGCAGACGTTTCTTGACCTGGCCGCGGAAGTGGGCGCGGGCCACGACTTCCTGGCCGGTATAGCAGCCTTTCTTGAAGCTGATCGCGGCGAGGGCTTCCAGATTGAGCATCTGCGGCAGCCAGCTGTCAGTCTGCGCGGAGGTGACCCACTGCAGACCGGAGCGGATATCTTCCAGGCCCCAGCGGGTGTCGTCGTTGGCGGCCACATCGCGCGCGAAAAGCGTCGTCGCGAGATCTGCCAGCGCGGCATGCGGGCCAACCAGTATCGCGCGCGGGGTACTGCCTGACGGCTGGCGCGCCAGCGCGCAGGTCTGTGGTCCTGCTTCCTCGCTCGACTGCATGGGCGACGGGAGGACCGAGCGCATCGCCAGGTCATGCTCGGCCAGCGCAGGTACTTCGAGGGCGTCGGCACTGGCCGCCAGAGCCTGCTCGCCGAGCAGGCCGAGCACACTCAGCTCACTCGATACCTCCAGCGTCACCTTGTAGAAGGGCGCGAACTTGGCCAGATGGGCACGTAGCGGTTCAGCGGTGTCAGCTGGCATCACGAGCCACAGGCGTTCTTCGCTGACGCGCAGCAGCTGGGCCATGGCCAGAATGCGTCCCTTCGGGGTGCAGAAGGTCGTCAGCGGCGCCAGCTCGCCATCGACCAGACTCAGCTGCTGTGAGGTCTGTCCCTGCAGAAAGCGTCCGCCATCCTTGCCGCAGACCTCGAGTACCTCGAAATTGCCCAGCGGGGTCAGTACATTCTCGGCCAAGGCACGGTCGGCTACGCCAGCGTGAGGCATGTCAGCGAGTGGCATGGAGGCGTCAGCTGGCTCACCCAGCGTTAGGCGGCCGTCCTCGCCGAGCTGGTAGCCGTGGTCTTGCATCAGGGTCTTCAAGGGATTCATCTACCACCATCCTGTTGCGAAGGAGTGAACTGCCGGTGGCGCACTGGCAACCAGGCGGCATGTCGGATGCCCGCATTGTTACGCGCCAGCTGGCGGCTGTCAGCCCCTTGTGCCCCGACTGGCAGCAAAAGAACGCGCAAATCAGTGTTCTTGTTACGTCAGGCATTTCTGTGGCCCAGTTCGCGACGAGTCTGACGCGCGCTGATTGTCAGGCAACCGTGCTATTCTTGACGGCTGCAATGCGCCGCGGCGCCCCTTTTTTACTGCATGACAGGAATGACACGATGGCCAGCTTTTCTCTAACTTTGATCGGCGTCGAGAGCGTCAAGGACGTCAACAAGGTCACCACGGCGCTGATGATGATGGATGGCGTCAAGGAAGCCGAGGTCGGGCGTGGCTTTGCCGAAGTCGACGGTCAGGTGCGTTATGACGCGCTGGTCAAGACGATCGAGAAGGCCGGTTACAAGGTCAAGTGACCGCGGTGCGGTGACGCTGGACAGGCGGGAAACAGGCAACGTCTCACGAGCGGGGTCACGGACAGATCAGCGACAGGGAGGTGACGAATGAGTATTGAGGTAATCAGCCGTCGGTCAGGCAGTTTCGTGCAGCGGGTACAGGTCGCAAGCTTTGATGAGTTGCTGGTCGATGTGCCGGCGGTGGTCGGTGGTGACGAGAGCGCCCCGGACCCGCATGACTACTTCGACCTGTCGCTGGGGGCCTGCAAGTCGATCACCGTGCAGATGTACGCTCGGCGCAAGGGCTTGCCGCTGGCGGGGATCACCACCACGGTGGACCGGGACGACAGCGACGAGCGCCGTGGCAGCCACAGCGAATATCGCCTCACGGTCAGCATGCAGTTTCTGGCCGAGGAGGGCCATGAGCTGGACGCCGAGACGCGCGCGCGTCTGATCGAGATCTCCGAGCGTTGCCCCATCCATCGCCTGATGACCAGCACCCGGGTCTCGGTGACCAGTCAAGAAGCGCCCGCGAGCGAATGATGCCGCCGGGCAATCATCTGCCTGTCGTCAGTTGAAGACCCGACTGACTGCCACCATTGAGAGCGCATGAGCAAATCATTTCGCATCGATTCCAAGTTCCAGCCGGCCGGTGACCAACCGGCGGCCATCGAGAAGCTGATCACCGGCCTGGACGCGGGCTTGGCGCATCAGACCCTCCTGGGCGTGACCGGCTCCGGCAAGACCTTCACGGTGGCCAACATCGTGGAGCGTCTGCAGCGCCCGGCTATCGTCATGGCCCCCAACAAGACGCTGGCGGCACAGTTGTACGGCGAGTTCAAGTCGTTCTTCCCCGACAATGCCGTCGAATATTTCGTCTCCTATTACGATTACTATCAGCCCGAAGCCTACGTCGCTTCCTCTGATACCTTCATCGAGAAGGATGCCTCGATCAATGACCACATCGAGCAGATGCGTCTATCGGCGACCAAGGCGCTCTTGGAACGCCGCGATGCGATCATCGTGGTCTCCGTCTCGGCCATCTATGGCCTGGGTGACCCGGATCAATATCTGAAGATGCGCTTGCACTTTAATCGTGGCGAACAGATCGATCAGCGCGGCTTTCTCAGGCGTCTGGCGGAGCTGCAGTACACCCGCAACGACATGGATTTCCGGCGCGGTACCTATCGGGTGCGCGGCGATGTGATCGACATCTTCCCGGCCGACTCCGAAGAGCAGGCGGTGCGTGTGGAGCTGTTCGATGATGAGATCGATTCAATCCGGCTGTTCGATCCGCTGACCGGTGAAGTGGCCGAGTCGGTGCCGCGTATGACCATCTATCCCAAGAGTCACTACGTGACGCCGCGCGAGACCATCGTCGCCGCGGTCGATCGCATCAAGGAAGAGCTGGTCGAGCGCCTCGATTACCTGCGCAAGCACGACAAGCTGGTCGAGGCCCAGCGCCTAGAGCAGCGTACCCTCTATGACATCGAGATGATGATGGAGCTGGGCTACTGCAACGGCATCGAGAACTACTCGCGCTATCTGTCGGGGCGTGATCCCGGCAATGCGCCGCCGACCTTCTTCGATTACCTGCCCAAGGACGCGCTGGTGTTCATCGATGAGTCCCACGTCAGCGTGCCGCAGGTCGGCGGCATGTACCGCGGTGACCGTTCGCGCAAGGAAACGCTGGTGGAGTACGGCTTCCGTCTGCCGTCTGCGCTGGACAACCGTCCGATGAAATTCGAGGAGTGGGAGAGCATCCTGCCGCAGACTGTCTTCGTCTCTGCGACGCCTGGCCCCTACGAAGAAGAGCATGCCGGCCAGGTGGTGGAGCAGGTGGTGCGTCCCACCGGGCTGCTTGATCCGGTCATCGAGGTGCGTTCGGCCTCGACTCAGGTCGATGATGTGCTCTCCGAGATCAAGGCGCGTACCCAGGTGGGCGAGCGCGTGCTGATCACCACGCTGACCAAGCGCATGTCGGAAGACCTGACCGAGTATCTGGGCGAGCACGACGTGCGGGTACGCTATCTGCACTCCGATATCGACACCGTCGAGCGGGTCGAGATCATTCGTGATCTGCGTCTGGGCAAGTTCGATGTGCTGGTCGGCATCAACCTGCTGCGTGAGGGGCTCGATATACCGGAGGTCTCGCTGGTGGCGATCCTGGATGCCGACAAGGAGGGCTTCCTGCGCTCGGAGCGCTCCCTGATCCAGACCATCGGCCGCGCGGCGCGTAACGCCAACGGCAAGGCCATCCTGTACGGGGATCGCATCACCGATTCCATGCAGCGGGCCATCGCCGAGACCGAACGCCGTCGCGAGAAGCAGATGGCCTTCAATGACGAGCACGGCATCACGCCACGCACCATCACCAAGTCGGTGGCGGATATCATGGAAGGTGCCCAGGCGCCGGGCCGCAAGAACAGCCGTCGCAAGGGCAGCGAGCGTCAGGTGGCGGAAGAGACGCCGGACTACGCCGCGCTGGCAGCCGAAGGGCCTCAGGCGCTCGAGAAGGAGATCAGCCGTCTCGAAGATGCCATGTTTGCCGCGGCCAAGAACCTCGAGTTCGAGGAAGCCGGTCGACTACGCGACCAGATCAACGACGTTCGCAATCGCCTGATCGCGCTGGGCTGACGCTATTCTCCATCCCTCAGCATCCGCGTTACTAAAGGCATGACCCTGCGCGCCCGACGATGGGAGACATCGTCGGGCGCGTGGCGTTCAGGGTGGCGGGTATCTGTCGGGGAAGCGCCATCAACAAGTTATCCCGTTATCTTGTCTATGCGTTGCTGATCATCACATTGCAGCTCAATGCATGGCTCAGGACCAACCGGTTGCTCGGGGAGGGCAGCAGGATTGCTTCTCTTACAACCTTGGGCGTAGCCGAGCGGGGGCCTGCAGTGCCTTTTGATGGTGCAAGAGGAGAGGGAAATCCTGTTGTCTGCGTATTGGCATGTGCCAATGACTGGATTTGATCAGGATTTCCGAGGATTGTCTGGCCACCATGGAAAGCGTGGTGCTTTTCGCTATTGGCAGGTTGCCGAGCCGCATCCATGAGCGCCCAAACGGTCACTTTACATGCGTATTCGCTGCTGCCAATAATGCTTTCAAGGCATTCCTGACGTGTCGATCCCCTGCCTGCAGGCTGGCAGCGGCGCACAAGGTCAGCGAATGACAGACACTGTCGCCAGCCTTTTTCGGTCAGCCCAGCGCTGCCACCAGGCGTCAGTCAGGGCTGCCCGGCCGTAGTGCAACAACAGTAGTACAACAATAATCGGGAACAGGAATTTTCATCATGATGCGCAGGTCTCTTCTCGCTCTCGGTATCGCCGCGGCGATGTCCACCCAGGCTCAGGCCGATATCACCATCGCCATGGCAGGCCCAGTCACGGGGCCGGTCGCCCAGTACGGTGACATGCAGTTCATCGGTGCCGAGATGGCCATCGAGCGGATCAATGCCGCCGGTGGCGTCGACGGCGAGATGCTCAAGGGCGTCAAATACGACGACGCCTGTGACCCCAAGCAGGCGGTGGCGGTGGCCAACCAGATCGTCAATGACGGTGTCCAGTACGTAATCGGCCACCTGTGCTCCAGCGCGACCCAGCCGGCCTCGGACATCTACGCCGAGGAAGGTGTGATGATGATCACGGCGGCGTCCACCAGCCCGACCATCACCGAGCAGGGCTATGAGCTGGTCTTCCGCACCATCGGCCTGGATTCCCTGCAGGGGCCGGTCGCCGGGCGCTATATCGCCGAGACGGTCAAGCCCACGCACATGGCCGTGATCCACGACAAGCAGCAGTACGGGGAAGGCATCGCCACCGGCGTGCGCGACACCGTCGAGGAGGCGGGCATCGATGTGGTGCTGTTCGAGGGCATCACGGCAGGCGACAAGGATTTCTCGGCGCTGATCTCCAAGCTCAAGAAGGAGAATGTCGACTTCGTCTACTACGGCGGCTATCACCCGGAACTGGGCCTCTTGCTGCGTCAGTCACGTGAGCTGGGCTTCGATGCCCCCTTTATGGGCCCGGAAGGGGTCGGTAACCCGGATATTTCCAAGATCGCCGGTCAGGCCTCCGAAGGGCTTTACGTGACGCTGCCGCCGGCCTTCGAGACAGACCCGAAGAACGCCGATCTGGTCGCAGCCTTCAAGGACAAGGATCAGGACCCCTCCGGCCCGTTCGTCATGCCGGCCTACACCGCGGTGGAACTGATCGCCGATGGCATCAAGGGCGCCGACTCCACCGATCCCTATGACGTTGCCGAATATCTGCGCGCCAACAGCTTCGACACGCCCATCGGCAAGGTCGAATACGACGAGAAGGGCGATCTGAAGGACTTCAACTTCGTCGTCTACAACTGGCACGCCGACGGAACCAAGACCGAAGCGGCACATTGATCATCGGCTGGCCTCTGCTCGTCTGAGCCCAGCCTTCGCCACGGCCATGTGACATCTCATTCGAGACCTCATGTGGTCGTGGTGGATCACCCCCGAGACGCTTCCCGTCATGCCACCTGGCATGGCGGGCTGCTCCGTTCGGTCGAGTCCACGGTGATGCAATATCGCCGTGCCTTCCCGTTGTCGCCGCGCATGCGGCATTTTCCCTGACGGTCACCGGCCACAAGCCGACGACAGTCGCGGCCAAGGGTCGTTCCAATGGAAGACATCCTCTACTTCCTGCAACAGGTCATCAATGGCCTGACCATCGGCAGTACCTATGCCTTGATCGCCATCGGCTACACGATGGTCTATGGCATCATCGGCATGATCAATTTCGCCCACGGCGAGATCTACATGATCGGCACCTATGTGACCTTCATCGTCATCGCGGCGCTGGGCATGCTGGGTATCGCCAACCCCTTCTTTCTGATGGCGGCCGCCTTGCTGGTGGCGGTGCTGGTGTCCTGTGCCTACGGCTTTGCCGTGGAGCGGGTGGCCTATCGCCCGGTACGTGGCTCAAAGCGTCTGATCGCGCTGATCTCGGCGATCGGCATGTCGATCTTCCTGCAGAACTACATGCGTCTGGCCCAGGGGTCGCGTGACATGGCGATCTCCAGCCTGATCCCGGGCGGCTGGGAATTCGGCATCGAGAGCTTCGCAGTCAATCTCTCCTACATGCAGGTGATCATCTTCAGCGTCACCCTGGTGTGCATGCTGCTGCTGTCGTCCTTCATCTCGCGCTCGCGCCTGGGGCGTGCCTGCCGTGCCTGCTCGCAGGATGCTGGCATGGCGCGTCTGCTGGGCATCAATACCGACATGATCATCTCGATGACCTTCGTGATCGGGGCGGCGCTTGCCGCCGTGGCGGGCCTGCTGCTCGGCATGTACTACGGCGTGGTCAATCCCTACATCGGCTTCCTGGCCGGCCTCAAGGCGTTCACGGCAGCGGTGCTGGGCGGTATCGGCAGCATCCCCGGCGCCATGCTGGGGGGGCTGCTGCTGGGCGTCGCGGAGGCGCTGACCGGCGGTTACCTGTCGACTGAATACAAGGACGTGGTGGCCTTCGGGCTGCTGATCCTGATTCTGCTGTTCCGTCCCTCCGGGATTCTCGGCAAGCCCGAAGTGGAGAAGATCTGATGCCCAAGCTTGCGAAACAGACGCTGAAGACAGCGGGTACCTCGCCCGCCGAGACGATTCCGCCACAGCCTTCCTATCGGCGGCCCTGGTGGTCGGCACTTGCGGCCGCGGTGCTGACCCTCGTGCTGGGGGGATCGGTACTGGGTGTGCAGCTCGAGTCCACCGGTATCACCACCACGGTACGCTTGATGGGCATGGACACCTGGGGATGGTTGCTGGCCGCCGCGCTGGCCGTCTTCCTGCATCAGCTGGTACGTCCGCAGATCGAGGAGTGGCGCGCACGCACGCGCAAACCTTCACGTTTCAGCGTCCCGGATGTGATGAGCGGTCAGAAGCGTCAGCTGTGGATCATGCTGGCCATCGGTGCGTTGCTGATCTTCCCGTTCCTCTCCAACCGATCGGCGGTGGACCTCGCCACTCTGACGCTGATCTACATCATGTTGGGCCTGGGGCTCAACGTGGTAGTGGGCCTTGCCGGGCTGCTGGATCTCGGCTACGTGGGCTTCTACGCCGTCGGGGCCTATACCTATGCGTTGCTCAACAGCTATCTGGGCTTCAGCTTCTGGGAGGCATTGCCCATCGCCGGATTGATGACGGCGCTGTTCGGCTATCTGCTTGGCTTCCCCGTGCTAAGGCTGCGTGGTGACTACCTGGCCATCGTGACGCTGGGCTTCGGCGAGATCATCCGCATCCTGCTCAACAACTGGACCGAGCTGACCGGCGGCCCGAATGGCATCGCGCGCATTCCCAAGCCGACCTTGTTCAATCTCGAGTTCTCGCGGAGAGCCGACGAGGGCAACATCGCCTTCCATGAGTTCTTCGGCATCGACTATGACCCGGCCCTCAAGGTGATCTACCTGTATCTGCTGGCCTTGATTCTGGTGCTGATCACGCTGTTCGTGATCTACCGCTTGCTGCGCATGCCCATTGGGCGGGCGTGGGAGGCGTTGCGCGAGGATGACATCGCCTGTCGCTCGCTGGGCATGAACCCCACCGGCATCAAGCTCTCGGCCTTCACGATCGGTGCGAGCTTCGCCGGTTTCGCCGGCGCCTTCTTCGCCGCGCGGCAGGGCTTCATCAGTCCCGAGTCCTTCACCTTCATCGAGTCGGCGATCATTCTGGCAATCGTGGTGCTGGGGGGAATGGGCTCGCAGCTGGGTGTTATTCTTGCCGCGATCGCCATGACGTTACTGCCGGAGCTGGCACGCGAATTCAATGAATATCGCATGCTGCTGTTCGGACTGATGATGGTGCTGATGATGGTGTGGCGTCCTCAGGGCCTGGTGCCGCTCAAACGACCGCAGATGGAGCTCGACCGTGGCTGACATATATGACAAGCAGGTCCGCGACAGGCAAGGCTTTGACAAGGCAGCACCAGCCACCTCCTCACATCGTCAGACGCGCGCCGAGGGTGGGGTGCCATTGCTGGATGTGCGCGATCTCACCATGCAGTTCGGTGGCCTCAAGGCCGTGGATGGGGTGACGCTTCAGGTACATCCGGGGGAGGTGGTGTCGGTCATCGGACCGAATGGTGCGGGCAAGACCACCGTCTTCAACTGCATCTCAGGCTTCTATCAGCCCACCGGTGGCGAGGTGTATTTCCAGAACCGCGCCATGCATCGCCTGCCGGGCTATCGCATCGCCCAGGCCGGCATGGTGCGCACCTTCCAGAACGTGCGGCTATTCAAGGAGATGACTGTCATCGAGAACCTGCTGGTGGCGCAGCACATGCACGCCGAACGCAATCTTCTCAAGGGACTGTTCAAGACGCCGGGCTATCGACGCAGTGAAAAGGCGCTGATGCAGCATGCCGGCGATTGGCTGGAGCGAGTCGGTCTGCTCGAATTCGCCAATCGCGAGGCCGGCAATCTGGCCTATGGCCAGCAGCGTCGACTCGAGATCGCGCGTTGCATGGTCGCCAGGCCGCGGCTGCTGATGCTGGATGAGCCGGCGGCGGGCCTCAATCCCAACGAGACACGGGACCTGGATGATCTGATCGTCAGCCTGACACGCGATGAGGGCATCTCGGTACTGTTGATCGAGCATGACATGAGTCTGGTGATGGGCATCTCGGACCACATCTACGTGGTCAATCAGGGCCAGCCGCTTTCGGATGGCAGTCCGGAGGACATACGGCGCAACGATGCCGTGATCAAGGCCTATCTGGGGGAAGAGTGATCATGAGTGAGCATGTCGAAGACGTGACGCCCGAGGCCACGCTTGGCGATGAGGAACTCGCGCCCCGGGAGGCCATGCTGGCACTCGAGCATCTGACCACCCACTACGGGCCGGTGCAGGCGCTCAATGATGTCTCGCTGGCCGTCGGCCAGGGTGAGATCGTGACGCTGATCGGTGCCAACGGTGCCGGCAAGACGACGCTTCTGATGTCGATCTGTGGCGATCCGCGTCCAACCAGCGGGCGGGTGTGGTTCGAGGGCGAGGAGATCACCGGCACGCCTACGGCACGCGTGATGCGCGGTGGGCTGTCGGTGGTACCGGAAGGTCGTCGCATCTTCACCGGCATGACGGTGGAGGAAAACCTGGCCATGGGCGGCTATTACCAGAGCAAGGAGGAGAACGAGCGCAGCATCGAGCACGTGCTGGGGCTCTTCCCGCGTCTCAAGGAGCGCTTCCAGCAGCGCGGCGGCACCATGTCCGGCGGAGAGCAGCAGATGCTGGCCATCGGGCGCGCCCTGATGAGTCGGCCGCGGCTGCTGTTGCTCGATGAGCCATCGCTGGGGCTGGCACCCATCGTGATCGGGCAGATCTTCGAGATCGTCGAGCAGCTGCGCGAGCAGGGCACCACCATCTTCCTGGTGGAGCAGAACGCCCATCGTGCCCTGTCGATCGCCGATCGCGGATACGTGCTGGAGCATGGTCGCGTGGTGCTGGCGGACAGCGGCAAGGCGCTGCTGGCCAATGACGATGTACGCCGCGCCTATCTCGGCGGTTGAGAGGCCTGGCACGTGATTCGCTGCCGCGCCTCACCAGAGGAAGGCAATGCAACAGAGCGCGCCCCTGTCACTGAAACCTCGGTGGCAGGGGCGCTTTCTTGAGGATGCGATGCAGGGGGCGGGTAAAAGTGGCGTGAATGGCTTATGCCGTGAGAGGTGTCACGAACTCTTCCGGAGCATAGGCGACGCCGTCATGAATGCGGAAATGATCGGTGGGGCCCGAGGCCTGGCAGCTGTTGACGCATGCCTGGCTGGCGGGAAGCTGGCGCAGGGGGTAGCGCACGCCGGCCTGGCACAATTCCAGCATCTTCTTGAGCGCGCTGCGCTCACAGAAACCACATAGGCACTCCAGGGTGTTGTCAAGGCAGTCTTCTTCGCTCATGCCCGCTCCATAGATGCGATTGTCATCACAGACGACGAATCCGAGAGCGCCGGGGGATGTGGCGGGTGTTGTCATGTCTGCTGCCGTATCAGATACCGCACTGAGAATGTTGTCAGCCATGATGAACCTCATTGTGATGGGGTGTGCCGGCTTCTCCGAGCCAGTCGCTAGCTTGTCTGTCCATGATCCTCTCTGGTCATGCCTCACCCCAGAGTAGACGGCGGTCGTCAAACTGCCATGCAAACCTGTTTAACGCTTCAAGGACGAACCGATGCTGCGTCAGAAATGTGACAGATAAGTGTCGTTCAGATGACTGCGAAGGTCTCGCAACTGGCGATTTCAAGATGGCAGGCAGCCCAGTGACTGACGGTAACGTGCGTTGAGCGCCAGCAATATCGCGACACTCTCGGCATCGAAGGTTCCGCTGATCGCCCCGGGGCGAAAATGTGCCTGGAACGCGGCAATCGCCAATTCGGGACGCGCATGGTCCACCGGATAGCCGTAATGCGTGAGCGCCGTGAGCAGATCCTCATGTGATGGCAGACCCTCGCTTGCCAGCTGGCGCTGGAAGCACAGCACGTCAGAGGTGCGTGGCCAGGCACCGATGCCGGCGTCATGCAGGCGTTGCCAGGGGAAGCGCGGGCCGGGGTCGGTCTTGCGCTCAGGGGCGATGTCCGAATGCCCGACGACATCCACCGCCTTGATGCCATGGTGCGCGATGATGGGCTTGAGCAGCGTGATCAGTGCGCTGATCTGCGCCTCGCTCCACGGCGCGAAGTCACGCGAGGGGGACCAGCGTCTGGCGACCGCCGCCCTGGCATCTTCCTGCTCGCTTGTCTGCATTGGCACCAGTGCCAGCGGCCCGGCATTGACGATCTCGATGCCGATGGAGGTGTCATTGAGGTTGCTGCGTTCACCCCACTGACTGACGCCGGCATGCCAGGCGCGGCGCGCTTCCGGCACCAGCGGATAGACGCGCGGCAGGCCGGTCTCGGGCATCGGCGCCGACAGCAGATAATGCGCGCTGACCTGAGAGCCGGTCAGGCTGATCAGGGAGCCGCGCAGATCATCATCGGTGTAGTGCAGCACTAGATGGCGAATCCGCGAATTGCTCTTGCCTGGGGGAGAAGATGTTACCCAGTCGAAGGTATCGCTTCCGTCATCGGCGGCGGAACCCGGCTGAGTGCCACAGCCTGCCAGCAATAAGGTGAGCGCAGCAGCGGCCAGTGACAGCAGACGTCCCGAAAAGGCGCGTAACGAGAAGAAGCGTGGCGAGCAGGGACGTGGTGAATAGGGGGGTGATGAATAGGGGCGTGATGAATAGGGGCGTGAGGAACAGTTGCGTGGCGTCATTGAGTGGTCATCGTGGTTAATAAAGGGAGTCTGCATGACAGGACGGTACCGCAACGGGACGGCGTCAGTCGCCTTGCGATGCACCCGACTGCCGGCAGCGAAGCAGGCGGCTCCGGGCGGGAGAGTCTCACGTATTCTGGGCTGTAACCTGCTGAATTCTCATGACTTGCGGGTTGCAGGATTCGCTCTGCCGCCGCGTGCTCGCATGAGGTATAATCCTGCGCACCTGACCTGACGCTCGCCCCGTGGCGGCGCGATTGCCGTGCCTGACAACAGTAATCGCCTCTGTGCCCTGCGCGCCAGTGTGTCTGTCTTTCCCATCGCTTGCCCTTGAGGAGCCGATCCTGATGACCGTGATCCGCCAGGATGACCTGATCCAGAGCGTCGCCGACGCGCTGCAGTACATCTCCTACTACCATCCGAAGGATTTCATCGACGCCATGAACGCGGCGTACGAGCGTGAAGAGAATCCTGCCGCCAAGGATGCCATCGCGCAGATCCTGATCAACTCCCGGATGTGTGCCCTGGGTCATCGTCCCATCTGTCAGGACACCGGTATCGTCACCGTCTTCGTTCATGTCGGTATGAACGTGCGCTTCGAGGCCGACATGAGTCTCGACGACATGGTCAACGAAGGCGTGCGTCGCGCCTACCTGCTGCCGGACAACGTGCTGCGCGCCTCCGTGCTGGCAGACCCGGACGGCAAGCGTGCCAATACCAAGGACAACACGCCGGCCATCATCCATCACAAGCTGGTGCCGGGTGACAGCGTCGAGATCCACGTCGCGGCCAAGGGTGGCGGCAGCGAAGCCAAGTCCAAGTTCGCGATGCTCAACCCGTCCGACTCCGTGGTCGACTGGGTGCTGGAGCAGATTCCGAAGATGGGTGCTGGCTGGTGTCCGCCCGGCATGCTGGGCATCGGCATTGGCGGTACCGCCGAGAAGGCGATGCAGCTGGCCAAGGAGTCCCTGCTCGAGCCGATCGATATCCAGGAGCTGCAGGCGCGTGGTGCCTCCAACCGTGCCGAAGAGATCCGTCTCGAGCTGTTCGAGAAGGTCAATGCGACTGGTGTCGGCGCCCAGGGCCTCGGCGGTCTGACCACCGTGCTCGACATCAAGGTCATGGATTACCCGACCCACGCGGCCAACAAGCCGGTGGCGATCATCCCGAACTGCGCGGCGACCCGCCACGTGCACTTCACCCTGGATGGCAGCGGCGTGGCAGAACTGCCGGCACCCAAGCTCGAGGACTGGCCGGAAATCACCCGTGAAGCGGGCGACAGCGTCAAGCGTGTCAACCTCGACACCGTGACGCCCGAGGAAGTTCAGAGCTGGCAGCCGGGCGACACGCTGCTGCTCAACGGCAAGCTGCTGACCGGCCGTGATGCGGCCCACAAGCGCATGACCGAGATGTTGGCACGTGGCGAGCAGCTGCCGGTCGACCTCAAGGGGCGCTTCATCTACTACGTCGGCCCGGTCGATCCAATCCGTGACGAAGTCGTCGGCCCGGCTGGCCCGACCACCGCGACCCGCATGGACAAGTTCACGCGCACGCTGCTGGAAGAGACCGGCCTCCTGGGTATGGTCGGCAAGGCAGAGCGTGGCCCGACCGCGATCGACGCCATCCGTGACAACAAGTCCAGCTACCTGATGGCCGTCGGCGGCGCTGCCTACCTGGTCGCCCAGGCGATCAAGAAGTCACGCGTGCTGGCGTTTGAAGACCTGGGCATGGAAGCGATCTACGAATTCGAGGTCGAAGACATGCCGGTGACTGTGGCCGTCGACAGCGCGGGCGTCTCCGTGCACCAGACGGGCCCGGCCAAGTGGAAGGAAATCATCGCCAGCCGCGCCTGATGGCGGCCGAGTGATGAGTCGTCACGTCCTGTGGCATGCGTCCTTGTGACATGCGTCCTTGTGATATGAGATGAAGAACCCCGCCCGTGATCAGTCATCGGCGGGGTTCTTGGCTTTGTGGCGCTCAAGACATCTTCACGAGCGCCAATGCAACGGCATCGTTGCGCGCGCTGCTGTGGCATACTCTGGCAACCTGACGTCTGCAATGGAGTTGCAATGACCGCCTGGCTACTCGGCTTTCTACTGCTGACCAGTCATATCCTCGGTGCCATGTCCGCCGTTATGGCACTGATGTCGAGCCGCACTTCTCAAGGGGCGATCGCCTGGATTCTGTGCCTGCTGACGTTCCCCTACGTGGCGCTGCCGCTGTACTGGGTGTTCGGACGCCCACGCTTCTATGGTTATGTTAGCGCTCGTGAGGAGCGCGATTCGACCATGCGCCGCGTGCTGATGCGCTTTCGGCCTAAGCTATCGCCGTGGCTGTCACGCCCGCTGGGCGGCAACCCCACCCATCTGGATGCCATCGAGCGTCTGGCAATGATGCCGGTCACCACCGGCAACCGCGCCAAGCTGCTGATCAATGGCGAGCACACCTTCGATGCGCTGTTTCATGCCATCGACGCCGCCGAGGATTACATCCTGATCCAGTTCTTCATCGTGCGTAACGATGAGCTGGGGGTGCGTCTCAAGCAGAAGTTGATGCACCGCGCCGAACGCGGCGTGCGGGTCTGTTTCCTGTATGACGAGATCGGCTCGCGCAAGCTGCCCGACGGCTATCTGAATGATCTGCTGGAGTCGGGGTGTGAGGTCAGCGCCTTCAACTCCTCGCGTGGCTGGCGCCATCGCTTCCAGATCAATTTCCGCAATCACCGCAAGATCACCGTCATCGATGGCCGCGTCGGCTTCGTCGGCGGGCTGAATGTCGGCAATGAATATCTGGGCCATTCCGAGCGCTATGGCGCCTGGCGCGATACCCACCTCAAGCTTGAGGGGCCCAGCGTGATGGGGCTGCAGGAAGCCTTCTGGGAAGACTGGCACTGGGCGACCAGTGAGGTGCTGTCGCTCGAATGGCAGCCGCAGATCAGCTGTGACGAGTGTCAGCATGTGGTAATCGTGCCTTCCGGCCCGGCGGATCGCCGCGAGACGGCCAGTCTGCTGGTGCAGCAGGCGATTCACTCCTCGGTCAGTCGCATCTGGATCACCAGCCCCTATTTCGTGCCGGACCAGGGCGTGCAGGATGCGCTCAAGATCGCAGCGTTACGTGGTGTGGATGTGCGGGTGATGATTCCTGAGCGTCCCGATCACCTGCTGGTATTCCTGTCGGCGTTCTCGTTCCTGTCCGAGATGATTCGCTCCGGTGTGCGTGTCTTCCGCTATCAGCCCGGCTTCCTGCATCAGAAGGTAATGTTGATGGACAGCCATACGGCGACCATCGGCACTGTCAATCTCGACAATCGCTCCTTCCGACTCAACTTCGAGATCACGGCGTTCGTGCCTGATCACCAGTTCGCCTCGGAAGTGGAGGCGATGCTCGAGGAAGATTTCCGTCACTGTCGTGAAATCAGCTGCGAAGAGCTGGATGCGCGGCCGATGTGGCGCAAGCTGGTCTCGCGCGCGGCCTATCTGCTGGCACCCATCCAGTAATGCAGCATCCTGCATGCGAAGTCCTACATGCAAAGCCCTGCATGCGACAAGCGCCTGCCGAGCTGAGCAAAACTCACTCGGCAGGTCTTGCCAATCGTCGCGCCAGCAGGCATCTTCTCGCTATAACTGATCGCCTTCTTATTTCTATCTGGAATAAAGTGAGAGCCTTGAGGTGCTTCACGTGCCACGCACGCCAAGCGACACCGAGGCCGGCGACTTCATGACTCAGCGCTGAGACCTGCCATGACTGCTCAAGACTCCACCGCTAGCACTGCGCCCTCCATCGACTATCAGTTTCGCGATAATGCGGATGTGATCGCCTTCGCGCGCCAGCACGTCGGCGCACGCTATCCGGCCTTCGCGACCGCTGAAGAACTTCAGGTCGAAGAGATCGGCGACGGTAACATCAACTATGTCTATCGCGTCTGCACGCCGGACCGCTCCGCCTCGGTGATCGTCAAGCAGGGACTGCCCTGGGTGCGCATCATCGGCGAAAGCTGGCCGCTGTCGCTGGTGCGTGTGCGCATCGAGGCGGAAACCCTGCGGTTCGAGGCCGACTGTGCGCCCGACCTGGTACCGGCGCTTCATCACTTCGATGAAGCTCGCTCGGCGATCGTGATGGAAGATATCGGTGATCACCGCAATCTGCGCCATGCCTTCCTGGAGCGCACGTCATTGCCGCGGCTGGGCGAGCAGATGGGGCGTTTTCTGGCCACCACACTGTATCTCAGCAGCGACCTGGCACTCGATGCCCACGACAAGAAGGCGCGCGTCGCCCGCTTCATCAATCCCGATCAGTGCAAGATCACCGAAGACCTGTTCTTCATCGATCCGTTTTGCGATCACGAACGCAACAGCATCAATCCGGCGCTGCGTGCGGATGCCGAAGCCCTGTGGCAGGACGCCGCCCTCAAGGTCGAAGTGGCCGAGCTCAAGCAGCGTTTTCTGTCCGCGCCCGAAGCATTGCTGCATGGCGATCTGCATGCCGGCTCGATCTTCGTGCGGGAAGACAGTACCAAGGTCATCGATCCGGAATTCGGCTTCTTCGGCCCGGCGGGCTTCGATATCGGCAGCTGGCTGGCGGCACTGTGGCTGGCGGCCTGTGCGCATACCGAACTTGAGGGCGAGCAGGGCGACAAGCGTGACTACCTGGCAAAGCTGCGTGCCCAGGCGGTCGCCAGTTGGGAAAGCTTCGCTCGTGAGTATCGTGAGCAGGCCGCCCACTCGCCGGATGCCAGCTTCGCTGCGCCGGGCGTGGCAGAGCGTCTGTTGTCGCGCATGTTGCGTGACGCACTCGGCTACGCCGGCTGTGAGCTGATTCGCCGCACTGTGGGGCTGGCGCATATTCTGGAACTCGAATCCATCAGCGATGAGACCACCCGCGCGCGTGCCGAGCGGCGGGCGCTGGCACTCGGGCGCGAGTTGATCATGGCGCGCGAAAGCCTGAGCGATATCGATGCCATCGATGCCCTGGTGGCGCGTCACCTCGCCTGAGGGCGGGCATGCCAGGCAGGAGTCGGGCGTTCAGGGCCCGGCTAGGGTAGACTCTGCGCTCCGTATCCACGCGCTTGCCCTGTCACGCGCCTGGTTCAGTCGAGGAGCATGGTGCTTTATCAGGAGAGTGACTGCCTGCCATCGCCTTTCCAAGACGTCTGCCTTTTCAAGAAGAGATTTTCATGGCCCTGTCTTCCACGCCTTACAAGGTGGATCTGTCGCTGACCGACCTGGATCGCGGCGTCTACGAGACCCTGCGCTTCACCGTGGCTCGTCATCCCTCCGAAACCGAACTGCGCCTGTGCGTGCGTCTGCTGGGCCACGCCCTTTGGTACAGCGAGAACATTGCGTTCGGTCGCGGCCTGTCCGATGTCGATGAGCCGGCGTTGTGGGAAAAGAGCCTCGATGGCCGTATCCTGCACTGGATCGAAGTCGGTCAGCCGGATGCCGAGCGCCTGACCTGGTGCTCGCGACGCACCGAGCGTACCTCGCTGCTGGCCTATGGCAGCCTGCGCGTGTGGGAAACCAAGGTCGTGCCGGCGGTCGCGGGGCTCTCCAACCTCAACATCGCGGCCGTGCCGGAAGGGTCGCTGGACGCCATCACCGAGTCGCTGCCACGCAACATCAAGTGGACCGTGATGATTTCCGAAGGCACCATCTTCCTCACCGATGACAACGGCCAGCACGAGATCAATCTCGAGTGGCTGAAGGGCGAGCGCTGAGCGACATCAGCCTCGCACCGGCCCAGACACATCGCCCCCGCAAGCATGGCTTGCGGGGGCGATGTCGTTGGGGATGGCTCAGCCGGAGCGGCTGACGTGATCGAGGCTGTTTCGGTCCGGCCGCGGCTCAGATGACGCTCAGGTCCTTGTCGACCATCAGGCGGCCTCGGCCATTTTCCTTGGCGTGGTAGAGGGCGTCATCGCTGCGCTTGACCCAGCTCGACAGGGTGTCGTCGGGGTGCAATTCGCTGGCGCCGGTGCTGAAGAGGATCACGCCGTGCAGCAGGGGCGAGGCTTCGCAGCGCTCCCGCAGGCATCTGTCGAACTGGCGAGCCGTCGCCAGGGTGCCGGGAATCAGGATCATGAACTCCTCGCCGCCATAGCGTCCGGCTTCTCCCGAGAACTCCCGGGTCAACTGGCTGACATGGCGTGAGAACTCTTCCAGTACCGTGTCGCCATACGGATGCCCGTGATTGTCATTGATCATCTTGAAGTGATCCAGATCGCAGATCAGCAGACAGGCACTTTGTGAACGCCTGATCCAGGCTTCGGCCTGTTCATGGATGGCGCGGTGATTGTAGAGGCCGGTCAGACTGTCCAGCAGGCTGAGGCGCTCGAGGCGCGCGGCATAGGCATTGGCGATATCGCGCTCTTCATGGATACGTCGGGCGTAGCCTGCGATCACCACGCTGAGCAGCCCGAAGGCCAGCGTGTAGCTGAAGCCCATATCGAGAAAACGCATGCCTTCGGAGGCATATCCGCTGACTAGCCCCGGCCTTGCGTGTTCAAAGGCCAGCAGTGCCCACGGCATGAACATCAGGCCGATGATGATGATGCCTCGGCGTTTGGGATTGGGGGGCAGAACCGCCAGCACATAGGCCGACGCCATCAGATAGAACAGCAGGGTCGGGCCGGTCGCGCCATGATTGAACAGCCAGTTGCCGGGCAGCATCACGAAGGTGACCAGCGCACAGAACAGCCAGGCCATCCGCTGGAACTCGCCATGAAAGCGCGAGCGATACCACATCAGGGCGATGAACGCGCTGATGATGACCAGCACGATATTGTACGCCGGCAGGGTGAGGTCAAACAGGGAGTTGAAGAGGGCCGAAATCAACCCGATGAAGACAGCGGAAACGAGAAAGCCATGATGGAGTATCTCGCGGGCGGAGCCGGTCTTGCCGACCAGCCAACGCCAGGAGGTAACTATCAATTTCAATGGGCTGACCATGTGACCTCGGGCATCGAGATGTCAGTGCACGCCAGGCACTAACCGGGAAAGCTAGATGATACATCACCTCATCATGAGCCACAGCTCACCAGAGCCAACGAAAGGTTCACAAACCCTATGCTAACGCAGTGAAAGTCAAAAAATGCCTCACTTTCCATTGTGTGCAATGACATGAGGAAGTATTGCGCCTGATACGCAATATATTGCCTGTTCGATGCTGGCGCGATAACCCCTGATGCCTTCCCACTGATTTACGCCGCCGCTCGCTTACTTCCAGGGCGTGTAGCGGTAACTGTCGGGGTCGTTGGCATCCGGGCTGTCGGCTTCCTTGAGGCGCACCAGGGTGTTGCCATCCTCGGTCTCTTCGACTCCCGTCACTGTCACCGGAAAGTTGGGTGACAGGGCATCCAGTGCCGGCCATTGCCCCTTGGTGATCTGGCTGCCGGCGGCGGGGGCGCTGTCGGCGCTGACCTTTATGGGGTCTCCGCTGACACTGGTGCCGCCCTTGAGCGTGGTGGTAAGCGTGAATTGGATCATCAGTCGCGAACTCCTCTGGACGATTGTCGTTCATGGGGCGTTGCATTCGAAGGTGCGCAATGAATGCCTGCTTCATGAACATGCGTCGCACCCGGGCATTTTGCAATGCCGACAGCGGATTCAGGGGGCACTGCGACACCAGATCACGATGCAGGTAAAGAAATGTGAGATTCCTGCTTTTCTTTTTGAGATCAATGCGGTACATTACGTCTCGTCTTGAGGGGGAAGCTCTTCCGGACACTGTCGGGACGTGGCGCAGCTTGGTAGCGCGCTGCAATGGGGTTGCAGAGGTCGCAGGTTCGAATCCTGTCGTCCCGACCAGATTCAAGTGAAAAGGCCATCCGGAAACGGATGGCCTTTTTGCGTTTCCGCATGCCCGAAAGATACCAGCTTCTTCACTGTTCGCTCTGCGCTCTTCTTTTCATTTCCCTAGTTCATTTCCCTTCTTGCGACCACCAGCCTGCCTCACGCATCTCGCCTTAGCACGTATTGCTCACTTTCCAGGCCCCTCAGCTCAATCAGCATTGTGCTCGCGCAAGCGCTTTTCTATTGATCCATGCAGACGCCACTGACATCTGGTCCTGAAAGCGCTGCTGCTTGAATTGATCTGGGTTAATTGACTGCCGGTTCGAAGGCCAGGGTAGGCAGGATGAGTTCTCTAAGCATGTAAGTATTAGTGTTTTCGTATATACTGCACCAGTCGATATTGGGGGTGATAATGAAAATCATAGACATTTACACGGCATCTCGATTCAATCCCGAACGATCCATCCTCAGAGAACAGCTGGGCGGAGGCTACGTGGTGCAGACCTGCGCCGTGGCCGCCGAGAACTATTGCTTCGAGGTCTCTCAGTCGCGCCGCTTCATCCTGGGATTTGAGGTCGCGGGCGCACGCAGTGCTGAATTTCTGTCGATCATCACCGAGGATTACGTCTTCCAGCATCCCGGCATTCGCCCGGAAACGCTCTCGGCCTACCTGCAGGATCGCGCCCGACAGCCACTGCGTCGTCGCGCAGCCTCTGCGCCTTCCGCCACTGGGTCGGGCGCCGCACGGCGCAGTGTCACCAGTATTGCCGTTGGCTGATGATGCTTGAGGCAACGTTTTTCAGCGAATGTCGTTGCGCCGTGCTGAGGTGAAAATCAGGCCAGGTGCAAGCAAGAGACAGGCGAGCGCAGGATCACGCCTGGGCCAGGTAGCGCCTGAACGCCCAGACCGTACTGGCGAGGCTCACACAGCAGAGCAGCGGCAGGGCGACATCGAGACAGGTATCCAGATTCCAGTGTTGCAGCAGGCCATAATCCCAGTTCTCTGCCTTGGGTCCATCGCCCTTGTATTCATGCTGAGCGATCTCACGGCCCAGAAAGAGGGCGACGGCGATGGCACCTGCCGACCACACGCCAAACAGCGGCCACAGCGCCAGCTGGATCAGCACGACAATCACGCCGTGCTGAACGGCACTGCCCAGAATCTCGGCCGTCATGGGTCAGCCATCATGCTTGAGGCCTCGTGCTTGAGAGCTCATTCTCGAAAGCCATCTCACCCCCATTTCTCGGCCCTCCTTGTTCGATCAAGTTCATGCCCCTCACGCATAGCCCAGCGCTTTCTGCAGACGTTCGGCGTTGTCGGCGACCCACTGGGCATTGATCGGCCCCCAGTCACGAATCACGTAATGGCCGATATTGTTGCGCTGACCTTCCTCGCGCTGGAATTCACAGACGATCTCGAGCTCGCTCAAGGCGGTAATGGTGTCTTGGGCAGTACGCCGCGGCATGCCGGTCGCGGAGATGATGGCCGGTACACTGGCGATGTCATGCGCGATGAGGTGGGCCACGAACAGGCGTCGATAGAAGCTCGTCTGGGTCTTGCTCAGCGGGGTGTCGGACATGGGGGCTCCATACGGCGAAGAAGGGGGCTGTCGAGAGGTGATCAGTGGCTCAGGGTGTAGTCGATGGTGGTCACGACTCTGACCTTCTTGATGTCAGGGGTGTAGCTGTCGAGGTCCGAGATAGAGAAATAGCCCTGGCTGGCATGCTTGATGTGGCCGACCGTGCTGCCGGAATCCTCCGCGAACTGCTGGGCGGCGCGCCGGGCATCCGCGGTCGCGGTCGCGATCATGTCGGGCTTGATGGCCTCAAGCCCCGTGAACAGGAATTCGGTGCGATAGGCATAGTCAGCCGAGAGCAGAATACCCTCGCGCACCAGCTCACCGGTCAGTGAGGCACTCTGCTTGACGAGGTCGACCTTGGGCGAGCGCACCAGCACCGTGGCTTCGGCGCGATAGCGCTCATCCGGACGCTGGGCGTTGTAGCTGTTGGCGTAGAGGTCAGTCACCTGGGGAGAGGTCACGCTGACCTGGTCGGCGGGGAAGCCGCGGGCGGTGAGAAAGGCGCGAATCTTGCGCTCATCATTGGCCAGCGCCTCATGAAGCCCGGTCAGCTGATTGGCATTGACGCTGAAGTGCAGCGGCCAGAGGGCCAGGTCGGCCTTGACCTCGCGCTCCGCGAGCCCCTTGACCGTCACTACGCGGCTGGAAGACTCCCACACCTGTGCGGCCTGCTTGAGATAGCTGCCACTCCAGACCATTCCCACGGCCAACAGGCCGCCCAGCACGGCCGAGCTGATGATGTTGCGCATGAATTGTCGTCCCTGACGTGAGCTGTGAGCTGACCGCCGCCCTCGGCGGGGTCAGACCTGTACCTTGCCGCGCATGGCCTTGATCTTGCCCTTGCGCGTCTTGCTGTCGACGCGGCGACGCTTGGCGCCCTTGCTGGGCGCTGTCGCACGGCGTGCTCTCTGTACCTTGACGGCTTCCAGAATCATCGCCTTGAGACGCGCCAGCGCATCTTCCTTGTTCAACTCGAGGGTGCGATGGCTCTGCGCCTTGATGATGATGACGCCTTCCTTGCTGATGCGCTGATCCGACAGCTGCATCAGGCGCTCCTTGTAGAAGCCGGGCAGCGTCGAGCGCTGAACATCGAAGCGCAGGTGAACGGCGGAGGCGACCTTGTTGACGTTCTGGCCGCCATTGCCCTGGGCGCGAATCTGGGTGAGGTCGATTTCCCAGTCGGCCAGCGCTACCGAATTGGAGATGGTCAGCATATTGAATCTCCTTGTCATGGGGACTGTGTGGTTCGTCACGCAGGCACAGTCAGTGAAGCGATGGTCCATCTTAGCCTATTCGCGCACTGGCTTCAGAATGTCGGGTGCGTCTGCTTCTCCATTCGGCCGGCTTGCGACGCTATTCGTCTGCCTTCGTGTCACAGCGCAGAGAGCCGCGAGAACTGTCGTGAAGAGGAGGCGAGGCGAGGAGGCTAGGCGACGATTTATTCTGATATGGCGTTGAGGATGGGGGAGTTCAACCGCATGCTGCCCGAGACATCAGAATATCGGGTACTCTGCTGGCTGCGTCTTGTGTGAAGACTGTCCAGTTTTTCAGACATTCTTGGCAGCACTTTTCCTGGCACTTATGTAATTCCCTCTCCCATCCTCTGCAGAGCGCCTCATGGATATCCCGCATCAGCGTCTTGTCTATTTTCAGGTCACCGTCGAAGCCGGCTCCATCCGGCGTGCCGCCGCGCGTCTGAACATCGCCCCCTCGGCTGTCAGTCGTCAGATAGGTCTGCTCGAAGAGGCCATGGCCGCCTCGCTCATCGAGCGCACCCGTGACGGCGTGCAGCCGACGCGGGTCGGCGAGATGCTGCTGGATTACATCCGTGAGCGAGAGACGCTCGATCAGCACCTCGGCGAGCGCCTCGACGCCTATCAGCGGCTGGAAACCGGAGAAATACGCCTGATCATCGGCGAAGGCTTCGTCGGCGACATCATCAACAGCCCGCTGCGTGCCTTTCGCAAGCAGTACCCCGGCATCACGCTCAAGGTCGATACCGGCAGCATGCAGAGCATCATCGACAGCGTGATCGAGGATGAGGCGGATATCGGCCTGATGTATCACGAGCGGGTCCATCCCCAGCTGCGCTTCTGGCATTCAAGCCCGCAGCCGCTGGTGGCCATCATGTCGCCGGAGCATCCGCTGGCGAGCGAGTCCCATGCGCTGACGCTCGAGGAAGTGGCACAACATCCCATGGCGCTGTGGGGGCCGAGTCACGGCGTGCGTCAGCTGATGGACGATGGATTTCATGAGGCAGGGGTGCGCCCGCATATGGTGGTGCAGACCAATTCCATGGAGGTGCTCAAGCAGGCGGCGCGGTCCGAACTGTGCATCACGCTGTTGCCGGCCTTCGCCGCGGCCCGTGAGCTTCAGGAGGGCGTGTTGATCGCGCGGGATGTGGAATGTGCCAGCTTCCGCCAGGCCCGCGCGCATATCATCACGCGGGTCGGGCGGCGCATGCCGCGTGCCAGCCTGCAATTGCTGCGTCATCTCGAACGCTGGATCGCGGCATTCAGCGGTCCGCGTCAGGCAGCGCGCTGATCGTGGGTCTCATGATCCAGGGGCTCTGATTTCGGTCAGGCGAGGCGGGCGCAGCTGGGCAGGCACCTTGCTCAGCCAGCGATCACACAGATGATGGAGATCATCCTCGTCCGCCGGACACAGCTCCGGCGGCTGACAGCGCTCGAAGACCGCCTTCATCAAGCCTTCCGGCAGGTTGAGCGTGGTGACGAAACTGCGCGCCAGGCGCAGGTCGCGGCGCAGCTGACCGGTGGAGATGCCCGAGTCATAGCGGCCCGGCAGCACCCAGCGCGGAAAATTCACCTCGCTCACGGCGCTGCGCCCGGCGCCCAGATTGATGGCATCGATGCACGCCTGGGGTGTCACGCCCGCACGGTAGGCCATGGCGACCGCCTCGGCAGTGGTGATCAGGTGCGCGGCATGCAGATAGTCGCTGGCCAGGGCGGCAGCATGGCCACAGCCGGCATCCCCGACGTGCAGATGCTGCGTGCAGATGGCGTCGAGCAGCGTTGTCATGCGCGTCACTGTCGCCTCATCACTGCCGATCAACAGCGTCAGGCTGTCATTCGCTTCATCGGCGGGATTGCGACTGGTGGCCGCTTCCAGCCAGTGATGGCCGGCGAGGCGTGTCTGCACGGCCAGTTCGCGGCTGAGCGTGACGTCACCACTGCATAGATCGATCACGGTACTGCCTGGCGGCGCCCTGCGCAGCAGGCCTTGCCTGCCTGTCAGTACCTTCTGCACCTGTTGCGATGTGGCCAGCGCCATCAGGTAGATCTCGGCGCGGAAGGGCGAATGACTCGCGACTTGCCCCTCGGGCGCTGCCACTGCCATGACGCCCTCGGCTCCGGCATGCGCAAGCGCCTGTATGGCCCGAGTGCCAATTGGCGCATCGCCAATCACGCAGATCTTCATGCTGAGCATCCCTCGAGGGTGTGTTCACCTGGCCTCAGGCGGCGGCCAGCAGCTGACGTACCAGCGACGTCCAGTAGCTGACGCCGATGGGCGTGGCAGCATCATTGAAGTCGTAGTGCGGATTGTGCAGCGAGGCGCTGTCTTCACCGTTGCCCAGCCAGATATAGGCGCCCGGGCATTCCTGCAGCAGATAGGCGAAGTCTTCCGAGGCCATCGAGGGCGGCAGATCACGATGGATCCGCTGGATGCTCGGCAGCTGCTCGAGAACCCTGGCGCAGCGCTCGGCATGGCCCGGCGCGTTCAGGGTTGCGGGATAGCGCGGCTGATAGTCGAAGTTGACCTTGAGACCGTGGAAGGTCGCCATGGCATCGACGGCGTCATGGAAGCGCTGCTGCAGATGCGCGCGCAGTGTCGGGTCGAAGCAGCGCAGGGTGCCGCGCAGTTCGACTTCTTCTGGCATCACGTTGAAGGCATCGCCGGCATGGAACTGGGTGATGCTGAGAATCGCGGTCTGGTGCGCCGGAGTCTCGCGGCTGATCAGCCCCTGCAACTGGGTCACCAGCTGACAGGCCGCCAGGATGGTGTCCTTGCCCAGATGCGGCATGGCAGCGTGGCAGCCGTGACCGCTCAGGGTCAGGGTGAAGACATCGAAGGCCGCCATCACCGCCTCTTCATGCACCGCCGCCTCGCCGAGTGCCAGCCCCGGCCAGTTGTGCAGGCCGTAGATGGCATCCATCGGGAACTGCTCGAACAGGCCGTCCTCGACCATGCGGCGCCCGCCGCCTTCGTTCTCCTCGGCCGGCTGGAACACGAACACCACGCGGCCGGCAAAGTCCGGATCGCGCGCCAGTTCACAGGCCGCGCCCAGCAGCATGGTGGTATGGCCATCATGGCCGCAGGCATGCATCTTGCCCGGTGTGTGCGAGCAATGTGAGACGGCGTTGGCCTCGGTGACATCCAGCGCATCCATGTCGGCGCGCAGTCCGATGGTCTGGCCCTTGCCCAGCTTGCCGTCGAGTACCGCGATCACGCCGGTCTCGGCAAGCCCCGTGGTGACTTCCAGACCTGCTGCACGCAGGATCTCGGCGACGCGCGCCGAGGTGCGATGTTCTTCGAAGGCTGTCTCGGGATGCTGATGAAACTCATGACGCCAGCTGCGCAGCAGTGCCTCGTCGATCTTGTCGGGTAGTTGCATGCTGAATTCCTGTAGAAACCGGCACCCTGGAGTGCCGGCGTAAAAGTGATGAGAAGGGGGTAGCAAAGTGAGAAGCGAAGGTAATGCGAAAGGTAAAGCCCGAAGCCCGTGTGATCAGAGCAGTGCCTGCGCCACGACGGCCGAGCCGATATAGGTGCCGGTGAAGACCAGCAGCGAGATGATCACCAGCTTCCAGCCTGCCTGGCGGAACATGCTGAACTCGCGCTTGCTGAGTGCCAGACCCGCATAGCCGAGCACCGGCGTGACGATGGCGAGGAAGTTGACTAAGCCCAGCTGCTCGGTGATCCAGCCGCTGCCCGGGAACCACGGCAGCGTCATCAGGATGCTGACCAGCGACACCCAGGCGATGGCCGGCAGATAGAAGGGCATGACGCGGGCGACCAGCAGACCCAGCATGGTCATCACGTACAGGATCAGCATGCCGGGGGCGGCGTCGCTCAGGCTGGCACCATTGATGGTGTTGACCACCCAGCCGACACCGCAGACAGCCGCGACGACCATGGCCGTCTTGCCCAGCTGGTTCTCCGGGCGATCTTCAACCAGCGCGTCTGAGGCGAGCTTGGCTTCCTCGTCATTCATGGCGTCATCGCTTCCGGCCCGCTTGCGGCTGAAGAAGCGGAACAGGCGCTCGGCGACCGGCAGGGCGATGAACAGCGAGACGTAGAGGCCGGTGGCATAGGTCAGCAGGTTGCTGGCGCCGGCGAAGGCCAGCAGCTCTTCGCCCATCTCCGGCAGGGCACCGGCGATGGCGCCGGAACACGCCGCCACCATGCTGCCGCTGCCGACACCGCAGGCCATGGCCAGTGCACGCGGGTCGAAGATGTCCAGTGAGGTCAGGTAGCCCGCCATCAGCGCGAACCACAGGGTGCCGAACATGGTGCCCACCACATAGACGCCCATCACGCCGACGCCTTCCGGGCCCTTGAGGCCGTACTTGTCGGAGATGATCGCGATATTGGGTTCACGCGCGATGGAGTAGGTCGCACCGATCGCCTCGCGGCCCATCTTGAGCACCACCACCGCGATCGGCATCGCGATCAGCATGGTGCCCAGATTGCCCAGCTCCTGCAGGATCAGCGCCGGACCCGCCGAGATCAGCTGCTCGATGGCCGGGCCGATGGTGGAACCGAAGCGGGCGATGAACGGCATGATCGACAGCAGGATGACCGGCCCTGCCGCCGCGCTGACCACCGGCGGGATGAAGCGCCTGGTACCACTGAACAGGTGCGGATTGCACAGTACGGCGGCAATGAAGGCATAGAACAGCGGCAACAGCAGCAAGGTGCCGGGGCCGAGCGGAAACTTGAGAATACCGATCAGTTCGGCGCCGAGGGACAGCACCACGACCAGCAGGTGCAACCGCCAGTCCAGGAGTTGAGAAAGAGGCATGTGGGACTCCGCTTGTTATTGTAGTGTCTTGGGCTTTTGAAACGGCTGGATGCAGCGCCTCGGGGCATGCCCGCGGCTGTCGGCTGCCGCCCTCTGCCGGGGCGGTCAGCGCGATCAGTATTGTCAGGAGCGGTGCTCTAAAGAAACATGATGGGTGTACGAATAAATAGAGTGGGCTGGCGGGCGATGACAGGCAGTGAAGGTCTCCAGACGCCGACACCCCGCACAAGGCGGGGTGTCGGGTGGTGCGATCGGCAGTGCGACAGGGCTCAGTCGCCGGTGATCACGCGCAACAGCTCATGGCAGGCGCCCAGGCTGTGGTAGTCACACTTGGCGCCGGGCGAGCTCTTCAGGTCATCGAAGCGCTGGTTGTCCGCATTCAGCAGGCGATACCAGGCACCGTACTGGTGGTCGATGAAGTGCTGCCAGGCGTAGCCCCACAGGCGCTCATACCACTCGACGTAGTGTGAATCACCGGTGGCCTCGTGCAGCAGCGCCGCAGCCACCAGGCTCTCGGCCTGCACCCAGAAGTACTTGTCGTCGTCGCAGATGGTGCCATCCGGCGCGAAACCGTAGTAGATGCCGCCGCGTTCGCTGTCCCAGGCTAGATCCATCGCGGTATCGAACAGGCGCTGTGCGGTCGGCAGCAGCCAGGCGTCATCGCGGTGACGCCTGAGCATCAGCAGCAGCTTGGCCCACTCTGTCAGATGCCCCGGCTGGAAGCCCCACGGCCGGTAGAGGTTCTTGGGGTCGTCTCGGTTGTAGTCCCAGTCGACGTTCCAGTCGCGATCGTAATGCTCCCAGATCAGGCCATCGGCCTTGGCAGCCTGACGCTGGCAGATGTTGCTGGCCAGGGTCATGGCCCGCTCCAGATAGTGCGACTCGTCGGTGGCCTCGAAGGCGGCCAGCATGGCTTCACAGGCATGCATGTTGGCGTTCTGGCCACGGTAGTCGGACAGCGTCTGCCAATCGGCGCTGGCCTCGTCGGCATAGAGCCCCGCCTGGGGCGACCAGAACTTGTCTTCCATCAGCGCGCGGGTCTCCTCGAGCCAGCCGCGGGCCTCCTCGATACCGGCGCGCCAGGCGGTCGCATAGGCCAGCATCACGAACGCCAGGCCGTAGCACTGGTTGGTGTGGTCCGCCTCGCCTTGCTCGCTCAGCGACCACAGGTAACCTCCGGTCTGCGGATCGAGATGGACATCGCGCAGGTAATCGATGCCGTGACGGGTCGCGGCCAGACACTGCTCATCACCGCTGCGCAGATACTCCATTGCGAAGTTGAAGACCATCCGCGTGCTGCTGACCAGATGACGCGCCGCGGGCGCATACACCGTGCCGTCGTCGCGCCAGGCCTGGAAGTAGCCACCGCGCTCATGATCCATCGCCTTGGGCAGATAGAAGTCCATGATCGAGCGGATATGCTCGCCCAGAAAGCCGCGGCTGGCGAAAGTCGCCGGCATGGGCGGTACCGCCTGGCGTGACAGCGGTGCCTTCTGCGCTGCCTGCGCCAGTGGTGAGGCTTGTCGAGACCGTTGTTGGGACTGTTTTTGGGACAGTTGCTGAGACTGTTGCTGAGAGGCGTGCTGAGTCATCAGGAAGCCTCCACGACGCCGGCTGCCGCCTTGCTGGCGGTGAAGCTCTCCAGCGGGTTGAGCCAGTAGAGGTCCATCGCCGCGGTCCAGGAGAAGTCGCGACCGCCACAGCCCTCGCCGGTCACCGAGTTGAAGTACTCGTAGTAGCCGGCGGCCTCGATGCACTTCTGGCTGGCCTGCTTGATCTGGTCGGCCTCGCGGGACATGCCATATTCCTCGCAGCCGATGGCCAGCATCCAGTTGATGTGCAACCAGCTCGGTCCGCGCCAGTAACGCTTCGGCTCGAAGCGGGTGCTTTCCGGATGGGTGGAGGCGACACCGAAGGGCGCCTGTTCCAGCCATTCCTCGAGCAGACCGCCCATGCGCTGCGCCTGGGCGCCGCTGGAGACACCGGCGAACAGCGGCAGAATGCCGGCGGTGGTGACGTGCTCCAGCAGCACGTCGGCACGCGCATCGCGGCTCAGGAAACAGCCCAGCTCTTCGCTCCAGAGCGCCTGCACGCCTTCCTCGGTGCGCGCCAGCGACTGCTTGAGGCTGAAGAGCGCCTCGCCGTGGGTGTTGACCAGGCCCAGACCGGCGGCATCCTCTTCGCACAGCGCGATCAGGTCGCGCGTGCCACGGTGGAGGATGGCGATCAGGCTGATGTCCTCGACCCGGTACGGGCAGTCGCGATACAGCACCTCGGCGTCATGCTCGTTCTGCTGGAAGAACTTCACCAGATAGATGTAGCGATCATATTCGTACTTGTGCGGACGCTCGGAGGGGTCGACCAGCCCGGTATCGCGACGCACGTATTCGGCATCGACCGGCGGCACGCCAGCCAGCGGGCCATCCCACTGGGGGCTGTTGTCCATGCCCGATTCCCACGGGTGATAGCTGCACACCCGGCCGGTGTGTTCCGGATCACGATCGCGATAGAACCACAGGTGGTAGCGGATGACGCCGGGCAGGGTGGCGGCCAGCTTTTCCTCGGCAAGCCGGCGATCACGGCCTTCCTCGAACAGCAGCTTCATGACGCTGGCCAGCACCGGCGGCTGGGAGATGGCGCTGGTCGACGGGCTGTGCTTGACGCCCCAGACTTCCGGCCCCGGGAAGTAGGTTTCGGCGTCACCGTGGAAGACGATGTGCGGCACCATGCCGTTGTCCCACTGACCTTCCAGCAGGCGCTCGACCTCACGCCAGGCACGTGCTTCGTCACCGGCGGCCAGCCAGCCCAGCGCGGTGATGGCGGCGTCCCAGTTCCACTGGAAGGGGTAGAGGCCACGCGTGGGCACGGTGTAGCCGCCCAGGTCGTTGAGCTTGAGAACGTCGTGAGCGCTGAGCGCGTCGAGCTTGGCATTCATGTAAGTCGGCTCCGTTCGGGATGAAAGGTTTGGGCTGAAAGGTTGGGTAGAGAGGGGGCGGGGTGCCTTACGCCGACATCAGGTGGCCGCTGTGGTCGTAGAAGCGCACCTTCTCGGCCAGCGGGCGGATGTGGATGTCGCTGCCATTGCCGACATCGAGATCACTCGGCACATTGACGCGAATCATCTCGTCGCCGAAGCGTGCGGTCAGCTGCTTGTGGGACCCCAGCAGCTCCGAGACCAGCACGCGCACCGGCGCGAAGTTCTCGGTGGGCTCGAAGCGCACCTCAAAGTCCTCGGGGCGGATACCGCACCTGTGTACCTGCGCGTCTGATGTCCCGGCGAGGCTTGCCTGCTGCCAGCGCGCGTCTGGGACGATGAAGTTCATCGGCGGGTTGCCGATGAAGCTGCCGACGAACTCGGTGGCCGGATAGTGGTAGATCTCGGAAGGCGGCGCGTACTGCTCGATCTGGCCACCCTTCATCACCGCGATGCGGTCCGCCAGGCTCATGGCCTCGACCTGGTCGTGGGTCACGTAGATGGTGGTGGTGTCGGAGGCGGCGAGGATCGTCTTGAGCTCGGCGCGCATCTCCAGACGCAGCAGGGCATCCAGATTCGACAGCGGCTCATCCATCAACAGCACCTCCGGCTCCATCGCCAGGGCGCGCGCGACCGCGACACGCTGACGCTGCCCCCCAGAGAGCTGACCGGAGTAGTGATCGAGGCGGTCCTCGATATGCATCAGTGCGGCGGTTTCCTTCACCTTGCGCTGGATATGCGCCTCGCTGTCCTTGCGCACGCGCAGGCCGAAGGCGATGTTCTCCGCCACGGTCATGTGCGGGAAGACGGCGTAGTTCTGGAACACCATCGCGATGCGACGATCGCGCGGTGCCAGCGAGGTGATCTCGCGCTCGCCGATGCGGATCGAGCCGCTGCTCTCGTATTCCAGCCCCGCGATGATGCGCAGCAGGGTGGACTTGCCGCAGCCGGACGGGCCGAGCAGCACGGTGAATTCCTTGTCGCGGATCTCGAGGTCGATGGACTTGAGGATTTCCTGCTTGCCGAACTGCTTGCGTACGGCGCTGATGTGGATGGCTGACATGGTCTGACTCCTTTGATCGAGAGCGGCGGCGAGGAAGTGAACTCGCAGCGAGACGATGAAGATCGCCGCCGGTCATTGGCCTGATGAGCGGGCGTACGTTAGCGGTTGGAAATGCCCCACATGCTGAATAGGTACTTCCTGATCGCGAACAGGAACAGCAGCGCCGGGACGACCAGAATCAGACCACCGGCATACTTGATCTCGGCAGGTGACTCGGAAAGGCTCTGCACCAGGAAGGCGGTCAGGGTGCGGTTCTCGACGGTGAGAATTGCCGAGGCGAACACCTCGTTCCACGAGATCACGAAGGCGAACACGGCCGAGGCGGTGATGCCCGGCGCGGCCAGCGGCAGCACCACGCGGCGGAAGGCCTGCCAGCGGTTGCAGCCCATCAGCCAGGCGGCTTCCTCGAGCTCCACCGGAATGCCCATGAACAGGCTGGAGGTGATCAGCACCGCAAACGGCAGTGCCAGGGTGGCGTGCACCATCGCCAGACCCAGGATGGAGTCATCGATGCCGACCTGGATGAAGATGACGGCCAGCGGCAGCGCCAGCAGCGGCATCGGGAAGGCCCGCGACAGGATGATGATCATGCGGTAGGCATTCATGCCCGGGAACACGAAGCGGGCCAGCGCATAGCCTGCCGGTGCGCCGAGCACGATGGCGATCACCATGGTGAAGACGGCGGCCAGCAGCGAGTTGCCCAGCGCGCTGATCACGCCCTGGTAGTGCCAGAAGAAGTCGAGGGTCTCGAAGCTCAGCGCCGGGGTCAGGGTCTTGGGCCAGCCGGTGATCTGCTCCGGCGTGCTGACGCTGTTGAGCATCAGCAGGGCGATGGGCACCAGCACCCACAGCACCAGGATCGAGACACCAGCCCGGAACAGCCATTTCCAGGCCATGTCATTGCGACGAGGCTTGTGGGCGGTCTGCGCCACCTGGTTTGAGGAGTCGGCTGAGGAGGCGCTTGCGCGTGACGAAAGCGATGACGGCATGACGGCCTCGGAAGAAGAGGATTTCATCAGCGGGCCTCCTTCGGCACATTGAGGAACTTGATGTAGAAGCCGGTGATCACGACCGAGATCAGCATGATCAACACCGCGTAGGCTGCAGCGGCACCCGTCTGCTGGTAGAGGAACTGCCAGTCGAAGGTCTCGCTCATCAGTACCGGCATGTCACTGCCGCCCAGCATCATCACCACCGCGAAGACCTCGAGTGCCAGCAGGGTGCGCAGAATCAGCGCCGACTGGATGCTGGGTCGCAGCATCGGCAGGGTGATCTTCCACAGGCGCTGCCAGTAGCTGGCGCCGAACACCTGACCGGCCTCGTCATATTCCTTGGGGATCAGCCCCATGCCCGATACCAGGATGACCAGCACGATGGCGGTACCGCGCCAGATCTCGGCGACCACCACAGCCAGGAACAGCGCGAAGGCATTCTGATAGTTGAGCCAGGACGCCGGCGCATCGATCACGCTGACCGCACTCAGGAAGCTGTTGAGGAAGCCGAACTGCTCGAGGATCGCCAGCCAGATGATGCCGGCGGCCAGATCGGAGATGCCCAGCGGGATGGTCCAGATGTAGAGGATGCTGTCGCGCCCCTTGTTCATCTTGGTGACCATCAGCGCCATGCCGATGGCCAGCACCAGCTGCACCGGCACCACGACCCCGGTCAGCAGCAGGGTGTTCTTGAGTGACGGCCAGAAGTTGAAGTCCTGATAGATGCGCGTGAAGTTGGCCAGGCCCACGTTGCCGTCACTGCTGGTGAAGGCCTCGGCGAAGATCTGGATGAACGGATAGAGAAAGAAGGCACCCATGAACAGCAGGCTGGGGGCGATCAGGTAATAAGGTAGCCAGCGATCGTGCTTCATCTTTGCTCACCTTTGGCGTTGTTGTGATGGCTTGTCGGAATGGTTTGGTGGCACCGGGTCGGCATGACAGGGGTTGGCGTACCGTCATGGCGACCCGTCGGGGGCAGTTGCTGCTGCTGTGTTGCGAGTGATGCGAGTGATGCGAGTGATGCGAGTGCTGTAAGTGTTGCGTTCTTGAGTGTTGCGGTCTGGCGCCAGCGACTTACTTGACCGGGCAGGGGCCGTCGCTGGGCGTATCCGGGAGCCAGCAGCCTGCGCCTGAGGTGTTGATCAGCGTCTGCAGGCGCGGGGCGAGGATATCCAGCGTCTCCTCGATGTCGGCGTCGCGCAGTACGATCTGCACGAAAGCATCGCGGTAGATCTTGTTGAACAGGCCCGACTGCTGGCCCAGGCCGCTGGGCAGCAGCGAGAGCACGGCGTCATCGGCGGAGGACTGGGCCGCGACCGCCTTGCCGGACATGCGAATGCTGGCGGGCAGGTCATCGGGAAGCTCTGACTCCACCACCGGGAAGAAGTTGGTGGCCCGCAGGGTGCGAATCTGGGCTTCCGGCGTCATCAGATAGCGGATCAGCTTGCGCGAGGCGTCAGGGTTCGGGGCATTGGCGGGCACTGCCAGGCCAGCGATGACCGGCATGTAGCCGCGCCCGCTGGGGCCGGCAGGGGCCGGGAAGGCCACGTACTGATCCGGCTGCTTGTTGAAGGCATCCTTGAGGCGCGCGGTGTGATCGAACGCGACCCATACCTCGCCATTGAGCAGCGGTTCCTGCATGAAGCCGTAGGCGGTGGAGCGCGGATTGGTCACCGCCCAGATCTCGCGGAACTTCTGCCACATGGCCACGGCGTCATCGCTGCGGAATTCGCGCACCACCGAGTGGGTGAAGGACGGGTAGAGATAGCCTTCCAGGAAGCGGTGGATCAGCCCCTTGCGACCGGCCGGGAAGCCCAGCTTGGGGCTGCCGGTGGCCTCCTGCATGTTGCGGCCCCAGGCCAGCAGCTCGTCATAGCTCAGTGCGTTCAGGTCAGCGCCTTCGGGCAGGTAGGGCAGTGCCTTGCGGTTGGCGGCCATGATGTAGGTCGCCTGCATCCACGGAATGTAACGCTGCTTTTCGCCGCCCAGCTTGCCCAGCGCCATGTACTGCTGGCTGATGCCCTTGTCCGCGAGCGACACGGCCAGCGCGTCCTGTGGCGCCAGAATGCCGGGAGTCAGCGACCCCAGTTCGCCGTGCAGCCCGCCGAGCAGATCCAGCGCCCCTTCGGGGCTTGCCTTCTCTGCCTCGAGGCGCGACAGGAAGGTGCCCGTCTCCTGCGGCATGTAATTGATGGCCTCGGCGTAGGGTGCCAGCGCGATCTCGCGCATCTGCTGGGCTTCTTCCAGCGGTCTGGCCTGGGTGCTAAAGAAGGTGATGTCAGCGAGGGCAGAGCTACTGCCCAGCAGTGCCAGCAGGGCGAGGGCGGTTGGCGTCTTGCGCATGGAGGTCTCCCCGGTCGGGTGTTGTTTTTCTGGCGTCGTACCGATCGTGTCTGGCACCTGTCGCCTGATACCAGGTTTCTGGCACCTGTTTCGATGGTCAGGCAGTGGTATCGCGCAGCAGCAGGTCGTAATCGAAGCAGCGATGGCGTGGCGCGCCATTCTGCGGTGCCAGCACCAGTTCGATCAGCGCCTGACTGACGGTCTCGAACGAGATATCCAGGGTGCTGAGGCTGGGCTGGCGATACATCTGCGGCGGCAGGTTGTCGGCGCCGATGATGGCGATGTCCTTGCCGGGCGTGAGGCCACAGGCGCTGACCGCTTCCATCACGCCGTAGGCGAAGATGTCACTGGCACACACGAAGGCAGTAGGGGCCTTGGCCCCGGACAGCGCTTCATGGGCGACCTGATAGGCGCTGGCGTAACCGTGGGGGCAATGGCGCGAGCTGGGCGTGAGGCCGGCGTCGTGCATCGCCTGCAGATAGCCGGTTTCACGTTCGACGGCGGTGTAGAGGTCGCTGAAGAAGTTGAGGAACAGGATGTTGCGATGGCCCAGGCCAATCAGATGGCGGGTGGCGCGCAGGAAACCGTCGGCGGCATTGATGTCGACCCAGTCGTGTTCACTGGCGCGGCCGGTACGACCGTGGGTGACGAAGGGGATGCCGCTGTCGAGCAGGAAGTCGACGCGCGGGTCCTGAATGCGGGTACGGGCCACCACGAAGGAATCGACCTTGCCGCCATCGATGAAACGCTTGTAGGTGTCCAGCTCGTCGCGGTCCTCGGGCACCGTGGTGACGATGAGGTCATGTTCCGGTGCGGCGTCGTGCAGCGCCTGGCCCAGCGCGACCAGCAGGCGGGTGTTGAACTGATCACGAAAGTCGCCCTGGGCGCCGTTCATGATGTAGCCCACCGAGGAGGTGCGGCCTGTCTTCAGGCGGCGTGCGCTCTGATTGGGCTTGTAGCCCACTTCACTGGCATAGGCCTGCACCCGCTCACGGGTCGTGGCGCTGACATCCTCGAATCCGCCCAATGCCCGCGAGACCGTCGTGACCGACAGGCCCAGCTGGCTGGCGAGATGCTTGAGTGTGATGTTCGGCGGCATGGCACTTTTCCTTTGCGGTAACTGTGAGCGGAAACCGTTACCCGAAACGTTTCGGAAACGATCTTTTCACTGTTTTGATTAGCTTGGCAAGAATGACGAGACCAAAGAATATATCCGTAATAATCCGGACATATGGCGCTGAAAATCGCCGCTCAGGCTGGCGATTGAGCCGGCGACGATACCACGCTATTTGCACGTAGCGATCTGGCGCGTGTCAGCGCAGGAGTAGGGCAGCAAGCCATGTGCGTTGTGGGTAGCGGAGCCGCTCTCATGTCGTGTGGCGACGCTCGGCGGGGGCTCCTGACGGGCATGGCTGCCAGAGCCATAAACGCCGACACCCCGCACAGGGCGGGGTGTCGGCGTCTGGAGAGCGTTATTCGAGTCGGGCTTCAAAGCTCGATCGTCAAGAGCCTTAGTTGCCCTGTGACGCGAGTGCCGCGGCCTGTTCCTGCTCCTTCTCCTTGCGCGAAGGGCGGATCAGTCGGCCCTGGAGTTCCTCAAGCGAGACACCTTTGGTCTCGGGCATGAAGAACAGCACGAAGACCAACTGCAGCAGCATCATCAGGGCGAAGAAGGCGAACACCGGTCCGCCACTGAAGTGGCTGAGGATGGTCGGCATCAGCAGCGCGATCAATGCCGCGAAGACCCAGTGCACGGAGCTGCCGAAGGACTGTCCCATGGCGCGTACCTTGTTGGGGAATATCTCGGAGATGAACACCCAGATCACCGTACCCTGGCTCATGGCATGCGCCGCAATGAAGACAGCCATCAGGATCGGGACCCCATAACCGCCCAGGGCACTGAAGTCCTTGAGGTAGAAGGCCCAGGAAATCAGGCACAGCGACAGCAGATAACCGGCAGAGCCGATCAGGATCAAGGTGCGGCGCCCCAGCTTGTCGATCAAGGACATGCCCAGCATCGTGAAGGCGAGATTGATGACCCCGATGCCTGCCGTAGAGAGCAGGGCAGCACTGGATTCAAGCTGCGCCTCGGCCAGAATGCGCGGCGCATAGTAGATGATGAAGTTGATGCCGGACAGCTGATTGAAGGCCGCGATCAGGAAGGCGAACAGCACCGGCAAGCGATAGCGCCAGGCGAACAGACGGGTATGTTGCTTGGCGCTCTCTTTGCTTTCCGTACCCCGGATAATGGCAATTTCTTCTGCGATGTCGGCCTTGGGGTTGATCTGTTTGATCACCTCCGCCGCTGCCGCTTCATCGTTGCGTTTGAGAATCAACCAGCGCGGGCTGCGCGGCACCTTGCAGATCATCAACAGATAGAGCGCGGCCGGCACGGCTTCCACGCCCAGCATCCAGCGCCAGTTCTCGCCGTCCATGAAGCCGATGAAGTAGTTGGACACGAAGGCGATCACGATCCCGAATACCACGTTGAACTGGTAGAGCCCGACCAGCGAGCCCCGGCGCTCGCGGGGGGCGATCTCGGAGATGTAGATAGGCGCTGCCACGGAAGACGCGCCGACACCTAGCCCCCCCAGCAGACGGAAGAACGAGAACACATAAGGGTCAGTGGCCAGCGCCGACCCCAGCGCAGAGACGAGGTAGAGGATACCGATGCCGATCAGCGTGGCACGGCGCCCGAAGCGATCGGTCGGCCAGTTGCCGAAGATGGCGCCGATCACCGTGCCCCACAGGGCCATCGACATGATGATGAGGCCGTGGTTGAGATCGCTCAGCCCCCATTGGCTCTGCAGTGAGGTATCCGCCCCCGAGATGACGGCGGTATCGAAACCGAACAGGAAGCCGGCGAGGGCAACCGTGATCGACCATTGAAGAATGCGTGGCATGGCGTAGCTCATCCGATGAGGCGTGAAGGAAAGACAGCGATTCGCGGAGGTTAATCGTTCAAGAGTGTAAAGGTGAATCGTGTCACCTGGCAATTTCAGCCTATCTGCCCTGCGGCGCGCCATCCGCTATACCTTAGGGGGAGAGCCACCCCGGCAGCCGCACTTCCTCGGCTTCGACTCAGAAATTCCCTCGCTAGAACAGCAGGTTATTGATATCGCCTTATTGTTATTCTTTAGGGTTTTAACGTTATTCGTTTTTGCGTTGTTTCCGCTGCAGGCGTAGGCTTGAGGCATCAATCCTTGAGCGAAACAGGAGGTCGCGACATGCCAACCTCAACCCCAGACTCAACCCTCAACCCCCGGGTCGAAAGCTTCTTCGACGAAGACAGCAACACCTTCACGTACTTGGTGCGCGACCCGCAGTCCCGCCAGTGCGCGATCGTCGATCCCGTGCTCGACTTTGATTATCCCGCAGGCCACACCAGCACCCGCTCTGCGGATGCCTTGCTTGCGCATATCGACGCCGAGTCCCTCGAGGTGGCATGGATTCTCGAGACCCACGTTCACGCCGATCACCTGTCGGCGGCCGCCTACCTGAAAGGCAAGCTGGGTTGCCAACTGGCGATCGGGGCGCGCATACGCGAAGTGCAGGACATCTTTGCCGATATCTTCGCCGCCGAGGCGGGTTTCGCGCGTGATGGCCGCCAGTTTGATCGCCTGTTGGAAGAGGGCGACAGCCTGGCCATCGGCGGGCTTGAATGCCGCGTGCTGCATACGCCGGGTCATACGCCGGCCTGCGTCAGCTACGTGATCGGCGACGCCGTCTTCGTCGGCGATACCCTGTTCATGCCCGATTACGGCACCGCGCGCTGCGATTTCCCCGGCGGCGATGCGCGTACGCTGTATCGCTCGATCCACAAGGTGCTCTCGCTACCTGCCAGCACGCGCATCTTCCTGTGCCATGATTATTCGGCTGAAGGACGCGAAGGCTTCTGCTGCCAGACGTCGGTGGGTGAGCAGCGTGAGCACAATATCCATGTGCATGACGGCATCGATGAGCAGGTCTTCGTCGATATGCGCACCCAGCGTGACGCCGGGCTTGGCATGCCGCGCCTGATGCTGCCGGCGGTGCAGGTGAACATGCGCGCCGGCCAGATGCCGCCGGCGGAAGACAACGGGCGCGCCTATCTCAAGATTCCGCTCAATCTGCCGTTTGGTCAGCTGTGATGGCCGCCATGTCGGCTTTGCTGAAGTGCTTTGCCTCTGTAACTTGCTTACGTAATTTTGTGACTCAAATGGACGAATTACCGCGATGGGAGCCTTATCGATGAGCCAGAGCACGTCAGAGACCCCGCCAGTTTCGGATTCTGCAACGACGCCTTGTGACAATCAGGGGGCTGATTCGGACTCGCAGGCGACTCGCGCCGCCAATCTGCGCCTGTCACCCAACGCCCACAAGGTGGTGATCATCGGTGGCGGGGCCGGCGGTATCGCGGTGGCGGCCAGCCTGCTCAAGCGTCAGCCGGGCATGGACATCGCCATCGTCGAACCCGCTGAGCAGCACAGCTATCAGCCGGGCTGGACGATGGTCGGTGGCGGCATCTTCACGCCGGAATTCACGCGCAAGCCGATGCACTCGGTGATGCCCAAGGGCGTGCACTGGTATCGCGATACGGCCACCGGCATCGATGCCGAGGCGCACGAAGTCACGCTTGGCAATGGCCATCGCCTGCGCTACGAGCGTCTGGTGATCGCCATCGGGCTGGAGCTGGACTGGGGCGCCATCGACGGGCTCACGGAGACGCTGGGCGAAAATGGCGTCACCTCCAACTATCGCTATGATCTCGCGCCCTATACCTGGCAGCTGGTGCAGACCCTCAAGGGCGGCAAGGCGCTGTTCACCCAGCCGCCGATGCCCATCAAGTGCGCCGGTGCGCCGCAGAAGGCGATGTACCTGGCCTGCGATCACTGGCAGCGCGAGAACGTGCTGTCGCAGCTCGAGGTCAGCTTCTACAACGCCGGCGGCGTGATGTTCGGCGTGCCGGCCTACGTGCCAGCGCTGGAAGAGGCGGTCGCGGGCTATGGCATCGACGTCAGGTTCCAACAGCGGCTGGTCGCGGTGGATGGCGAGACGCAGACGGCACGCTTCGAGGTGCCGGCAGCCGAGGAGGGCGGCGAGCCGCAGATCGTCGAGCAGTCCTTCGACATGCTGCATGTGGTGCCGCCGCAGAAGGCACCGGCGTTGATCGCCCAATCCGGGCTGGCCAATGCCGCTGGCTGGCTGGATCTCGAACCCGAGACACTGCAGCACATGAGCCATCCCGACATCTTCGGGCTGGGCGATGTCAGCGGTACCTCGAATGCCAAGACCGCCGCAGCGGTGCGCAAGCAGTCCCCCGTGGTGGTCGAGAACCTGCTGGCCACGCTGACCGGTGGCGCGCTCACCGCAGGCTATCGAGGCTATGGCTCCTGCCCGCTGACGGTGGAGAACGGCCGCATCGTGTTGGCGGAATTCGGCTATGGCGGTGAACTGCAGCCCACCTTCCCCAAGTGGGTCAATGACGGCACGCGCCCGACACGCCTGGCCTGGCAGCTCAAGGCGCGGGGGCTGCCGTTCATCTACTGGAACCTGATGCTCAAGGGCCATGAATGGCTGGCGCGTCCGGCGTCACGCGATGTCTGAGCCGGTTCGAGAGGCAAAGGGGACGTCGCTTGGCCGCTGGCTGCCGCTGGCGGGTTGGCTTGCCCATTACGACCGCCACAGTCTCGGGCGTGACCTGCTGGCGGCGGTGATCGTCAGCGTCATGCTGGTGCCTCAGGCGCTGGCCTATGCGTTGCTGGCGGGGCTGCCGGCGCAGGTCGGTCTTTATGCCAGCATGTTGCCGCTGGTGCTGTATGCGTTGTTCGGCACCAGCAGCACCCTGGCGGTGGGGCCGGTGGCGATCATCTCGCTGATGACGGCCTCGGCGATCGCGGGCATGAGCGGCGCGGATGGCGCGGCGCTCTCCACGCCCGAGATGCTGGCCGCCGCGCTGCTGCTGGCCTTTCTCTCCGGCGCGATGCTGATCGCCATGGGGCTGTTGCGCCTGGGAGTGCTGGTGAATTTCATCAGCCACCCGGTGATCTCGGGCTTCATGACTGCCTCGGGCATCCTGATCATCGCCAGTCAGCTCGGGCCCATCACTGGCCTGAGCCTCAGCGGCGGCAATCTGATCGCGATGGGCGAATCGCTATCGTCAGGCGCGCAAGGGCTGCACTGGCCGACACTCGTCATCGGGCTGGGCTGTCTGGCGGGGTTGATTCTGGCACGCCGACATCTCAAGCAGATCCTGATGGCTCTCGGGATGCGAGAGAGCGCGGCGGGCATGCTGTGCAAGACCACGCCGATTCTCGCTGTCATCCTCGCCAGCCTGCTGGCCTGGGGGCTGCAACTTGGTGAACAGGGCATGGCGCTGGTCGGCAGCGTGCCCGGCGGCTTGCCCACCCTGAGCCTGCCGTCCTTCGTCAGCCATGACTGGTCGGGCCTTCTGCTCTCGGCACTGCTGATCAGCGTGGTCGGCTTCGTCGAATCGCTGGCGCTGGCCCAGACCCTCGCCGCGCGGCGCCGTCAGCGCATCGACCCCGACAAGGAGCTGATCGCGCTGGGCGTCTCCAACATGGGCGCAGGCGTCAGCGGTGGCATGCCGATCTCGGGCGGGCTGTCGCGCTCAGTCGTCAACTTCGATGCCGGCGCCGCCACGCCCTTGGCGGGGGCCTTTACCGCCATCGGCATTCTGCTCGCCAGCCTGTGGCTGACCGACTGGTTGGCCTGGCTGCCGCGCGCGACGCTGGCGGCGATCATCATCGTCGCCACCACCAGCCTGATCGACATCGCGGCGGTCAAGCGCACCTTCCGCTACTCGAAGGGTGACGGTGCGGCGCTGATGATCACGCTGATCATCACCCTTGCGCATGGGGTGGAGAGCGGCATCATCGTCGGCATCGTCGTGTCGTTGGGGCTCTATCTCAAGCGCACCAGCCAGCCGCACAGTGCGCTGGTCGGGCGCGTGCCGGGCAGCGAGCACTTTCGCAATGTCGAGCGTCATGAGGTGGAGACCGACCCCGAACTGGCGATCCTGCGCATCGACGAGAGCCTGTATTTCGCCAATGCACGCTATCTGGAAGACACGGTGCTGGCGCTGATGGCCGAACGTCCCTCGCTCAAGCATCTGGTGCTGTCCTGTCAGGCGGTCAACCTGATCGATGCCTCGGCGCTTGAAAGCCTGGAAGTCATCAATGAGCGCTTGAGCGCCGCTGGCGTGCAACTGCATCTGAGTGAAGTGAAGGGCCCGGTGATGGACCGCCTCAAGTGCTCGGAGCTGCCGGCCAATCTGGGTGGCGACATCTATCTCAGCACCTTCGATGCCTGGCAGGCGCTGAGCATTCACGGCAGCCATTGCGACCAGTCCTGCGCGCGCGACGGCATCAGCCAGACGGCGGCGGTTGGCTGACAGGAGAAGGGGCTGGTTTCAAGAAAGAGCCGTAAACGAAAACGCCCCGCCTCGGTGCTTGCCGAGGCGGGGCGTTTTCTTATCTGGTCACACAAGATGCTCAGTTAATACGTTCAGTCAAGTACTGGGCCGATGATGTGCTTGACCTCCAGATAGCCTGCCAGGCCCCACGGCCCCAGCTCACGGCCGATGCCGCTACGCTTGAAGCCACCCCAGCTGGCCTGCACCAGCGGCAGCTGCTCACTGTTGTACCACACCACCCCGGCGCGCAGGCGACGGCCGAGCTGCTGGGCGCGCTTGGCATCGCCGCTGACTACCGTGGCCACCAGCCCGAAATCACAGTCATTGGCGAGGCGGATCGCCTCGGCCTCATCGGCGACGCGGCGCGAGCACAGCACCGGCCCGAAGATCTCCTCGCGCCACAGACGGCTTGTCACCGGCACATCGGTGTAAAGGGTCGGCGCCACGAAGTAGCCCTTGCTCGGCAGGCTGCGATGGGTGCCATCGCGCAGCGTCGTCAGGCCCTCCTCGCGCGCCACATTGAGATAGCCCAGCACGGTATCGCGCTGGCGGGCGCTGGTCATCGGGCCCATCTGGGTCGCGGCGTCCAGCGGGTCACCCAGCACCAGCGCATCGATGCGGCTGGCCAGTGCGGCGTGCAGCTCATCGGCGATAGCCTCGTGCACCAGCAGGCGCGAGGTGGCAGAGCAGATCTGACCGGCATTGAAGTAGATGCCCGCCATCACCCAATCGGCGGCCTCCTCGACGTCGGCATCTTCGAGCACGAGGATCGCAGACTTGCCGCCAAGCTCAAGCGACACGCCGCGCGTGCCGCCGGCCGCGGCCTGCATGACTTTCTCGCCGACCACATTGCTGCCGGTGAAGGAAATCTTGTCGATGCGCGGATGACGGGTCAGCGGTGCGCCGATGCCCTCGCCATCGCCGTGCAGCAGGTTGAAAACGCCTGCCGGAAGTCCGGCTTCCAGCGCGATTTCGGCCATCACCTGCTCCGGCAGCGGCGTCACTTCAGACGGCTTGATCACCAGGGTGCAGCCCGCGGCGAGCGCCGGCGCGACCTTCCAGGCGCTGGTGACCAGCGGGAAGTTCCACGGCGTGATCAGTCCCACCACGCCTGCCGGTTCGTGATAGGTGTGCGCGGCATAGCCTTCGACATCATGCGCGACTTCCACGCCCTGACGCGCATCCAGCGCGCGTGCCTGGGCGGCGTAAAAGCGGTAGCAACCGATGGCGTCATCGAGATCGATCTCGGCCTCGGCGCGAATCTTGCCGTTGTTGCGACACGACATCTCCACCAGCGCTTCCCGGCGTGACGTCAGCCCCTCGGCGAAGGCCTCCAGATAGACCGCACGCTCGGCGCCACTCAGTGACTGCCAACCCTCGAAGGCCTCGGCGGCGGCCGCGACGGCGGCCTGTACATCACGCGCGTCACCCGCCGTCACCTCGGCGATGACGGTCTCCTCGAAGGGGTTGGTGACCGCCAGACGACGCTCGCCGTGAGACTTGACCCACTCGTTGTTGATGAACTGATGATCGAGCTTGTGCATGGACGTTCCTGACATGTGAGTTTCTGGCATGAGTAATGTGAGATTTCGTGAAGCTAGGTCGGCTTAGCGCTGATGGGCCCGAAGCCACTGATCAATGAGTGCGCGCAGGTGTTTTCCCGAGAAACTCGGGAAGTGGCCGCCATGCACAGTTCTTATTGGTAATTCTCGCAAGCGTCTGAGACTGGATGTGTAATCATCCAGATCGCTGTGGTAGGCATCCTCGATAAGCTCACCGTCATAGATGACGTCGCCCGATATCAGGGTACCAGTGCGTGATTCCCAGAGTGACAATCCACCCGGTGAATGCCCTGGAGTATGCAATACCGTGAAAGAGCGATTTCCCAGATCAATTACGTCACCATCTTCCACTTCGGCAATCTTGGCGGGGGATGTGATGTGATATCCGGTGTGCGTGTAGGGGGCAGGTGGCAGAACATCGAACATCTCATCGTTCAGGAACAGGTTTGCCAAGGTGCGCTGGTTATCAGGCGCGGCCAAAATACTGGCTTCCGCAGAGTGCACATGGCAGCACTCGAACTCATGGGCAGCACCGATGTGGTCGAAATGGCAGTGGCTGGCGATTGCCGTGATCTCTCGTTCTGCCAGCAGGGCGACCTGCCGCCTCAATGGCACTGCCCCCAGCCCGAAGTCCACGACAAGATCGCGTTCTCGGCCGCGGACGTGCCAGATGTTGCAGCGATAGAAAGGTTTGATGCCCGGTTCATCAATCAGCGTGATGTCATCACTCAGGCGGCGGGTTCGATACCATTGCCCGTCAGTACCTCGGGGGAGGGAGAGCTGTGTCATGGGACTAATCTCACTGGTGGTCGCAAATCCTTGAGATAGTTCTGATGTCGCTGACTTTCGGAAATCCGCTCCAGATCGATATCGATCACCAGTGAACCGGCCTGAGAACCTAACTGACCGATGATCTCACCATCAGGACCAGCCACCAGGCTGTGTCCGCAATAGTGGAGGGCGTCCTCGCTGCCTGAGCGATTGATACAAGCGACGAAGCATTGGTTATCCATTGCGCGGGCACGTATCTGCAGTATCTGGCGCTCGGCATTCGGCAGCATGTTGGCCGTCGGTGAAAGGATTACCTCGGCTCCCGACTGTGCCAGTGCTCGTGCCATCTCCGGGAATTCATTGTCGTAGCAGATCATCAGTCCCAGTCGGCCCAGACGTGTCTCCACGACGCATAATGCCTCTCCCGGGGTGAAGTGGCGTGTCTCTTCATCCCACAGGTGGCGCTTGTGATAGCTGGCCAGTGTCTTGCCATCTTCCCCGATCAGCACCGCTGAATTTCTCAAGCAGCCGTCAGCCTGCCGCTGCGCCACGCCAAACAGGATAAATAGGCCGTGGCGGTGTGCCAGTGCGGCCACCTGGTGCTGCAGAGGCCCGTCGTCAGCCAGCGCTTCGAGCTGCCCGAAGATGTTGTAGCCCGTCAATGCGAGTTCGGGAAGTGCCACGATATCCACCCCGGCAAGTACCGCCTGCTCGCACAGGCGGTCTAGGGTATCCAGATTGTGTTTGATATCGCCGCGTATCGGATTTGTCTGTGCGATCAATAGTCTCATGCCGCGCGGTCCGTACTGATACTGGAGGGCTTGGAATCCATGCTGGCGGTGGCATCCCTGTCTTGCGCCAGTACCATTGTGCCCAGCCAGTAGAGCCCCCCCGTGATCAGGAAGACTGGCAAGGAGGCACCGAAGGCTAACGGGGAGAACAATGTCCAGTAAGCGGCAAGTGCAGCTCCCATCAGATAGGCCCCGATCGCGACTCCTGATGTCTTGCGCCCCACTTGCTCGGTCCCTTCCAGAAGCGACTCGTCATAGCCCTGAGTTCCCACCAGGTAGTAGTCCACGATCATGACCGCAAATGCTGGAATGAACAGTGCGCCGATGATGAGCAGGAAGTTCTGGAATTGATCCAGAATGCCCGGAATCAATGCGCCGAATACGGTTACGACACCTATGATCAGTGCTGGCTTCCAGAAGCTCATCTTGGGAGCGACGTTCATGCAGGACAGGGTCGCGCTGTACACCGCCATCACGTTGGTTGTCATGACAGAGAAGAAGATGACCAGTGCTGCCGGTAGCCCGAATCCGAAACCGGAGAGGAGGCGAGTCGGGTCATAGGTCTGTTCCATACCGTTGAGAACGGAGAGCCCAGAAACAGCCGCTCCCAGGCCCATTGCAATCAATGCTGCCAGCACGTAACCGGCATAGGTGCCCCATACCGCGATCGCACCACTCTTGCAGTTACGGTTGTAGTCAGCAGAAGTGGAGATCCAAGAGAAGGCCGTGGCAATCACGATATCGAAGGCAATCCCCAGGGTGACTCCATTGCGTGCTTCCTGCGGAATGTCGATCAGCGTGGTCAGATCGTAGTGGCTGTTCAGCTGGTAGATAACCAAGGCGGCCAAACCACCCATTGCCAGTGCGGCCCAGCGCTCTACTCGCTCGATACCAAGATGACCGCGCAAAACAATCATCACGACTATGACCTCGCACAGAATGGTCATCAGTGGCAGGTTGGAATATCCCGTCACCTCACTGATGGCATAGTCCAGGCTCATGCCGGCCAGCAACGCCTGAATCCAGCTCCAGGCGATCAGCACCATCATATTGATAATCGAGATGAGCTTGCTTCCGAGGGCGCCGTAGGCTCGCCTCGTCAACACCATGCTCGGCAGGCCGGTGCGTTGGCCCATCAGCCCGACCAGTAACAGGGGGATAGCACCTATCAAGGAGCCCACCACGATGCTTCCGATAGCCGTCGAGAAGGCCAGATCAGGTACCAGTAGCATCCCTGTCAGGATGGTAGTTACGACTACATTGGCCCCTAGCCACAATGCCAGGGTACCGATGGCGCCCATGCTTTTATGTTGTTGATGGTTGAGTGTGTCTTTTCCAATGAATCCTTCAAGTATCGACATACCAGAGCCCTCTTGTTTGTTCTTGTTGATCTCGCTGGTGAGTGACTATCTGTCGTACAGGCTCGCATGAGCGTAAGCGCTTTCTAATGGAGGCTTTTGTTGAGGCTGATCTCTTGAAATGTGTCCCAGGCCAGCCTCAGGCGTTATCAGTGAGAGACTTTGGCATTCCATCCTGCCGCATCGATTTCCACCAGCAGCGGGGCGCTTGCGTCGCGCTCGCTGATCGCGGTCGCCAGCTCACTGGGGGAGTCGATCGCCACGGCGGCGCAGCCGAAGCCCTGAGCGAGCAGCTGGAAGTCGGGGGCCTGGATGTCGACGCCCAGCCGCGTGACGCCAGCGTTGTCCATGAAGCGGCGAATCTCTTCATAGCCCTGGTTGTGCCACAGCACGATCACCACCGGCAGCTGTTCTTCCACCGCGCAGGCGAGTTCGGACAGCGTGAACATGATGCCGCCATCGCCGACCAGCGCGATCACCGGCAGGTCCGGGCGACCCAGGGTCGCGCCCATCGCGGCGGGCAGGCCGTAGCCGAGCGTGCCGTAGCCGGTGGAGGCATTGAAGTAACGGCGTGGCGCCGGCCGGCTGAGCAGATGATTGGCGGCGTAGACGGTCGCGCAGGAATCGCCGACCCAGATCGCCTCCGGCAGCACTTGCTGGAGAGTATCGAACAGCGGCACGTAGGGCGCGAAGGCCGGGTCAGTCGGCAGTGCGAGGGCGTCAAGCGTGGCGGCGGTGATCTGCGCACCGCGTGTCTTGCCTGCCTTTGCGTCAGCCGTCTTGTCATAGGTTTCGCCCAGGCCATCAGCAACACGCGCGGCAAGGGTCTCCAGCGCCAGACCGGCGTCGGCGACGATGGCGAGTGTCGCCTGCTGGTTGCGCGCCAGCTGTCCGGGGTCGATATCGATGCGGATCAGCTGGCCACCGATCACGAAGCCATCATCGAACACCACGTCGTAGTCGGTCTCGCCAAGTTCGGTACCGATCGCCAGCACCACATCGGCGTCGCGCGCCAGTTCGCGTACCGCAGGCAGTGCGGCGTTGGCGCCGAGATCCAGCGGGTGGGCGCTGCCCAGCAGACCCTTGGCATTGATGGTGGTGACGGTGGGGGCATCGAGCGCCTCCACCAGCTGGCGGGCCGCCTCAGGCGCAGCGACACAGCCACCGCCCAGCAGCACCAGCGGCCGCTCGGCGCCCTGCAGCATATTCAGGGCCTCAGCGAGCAGGGCCGGGTCCGGCGCGAGGCGGCCGATGCGCGGACGCGTGAAATCATGCGTGGTGCGACCGGCGTGCGGTGGGATCTCGGCATTGAACAGGTCAATGGGAATCTCGATATGCACGGGGCCCGGGCGGGCGCCCTCGAACAGCGCGAAGGCGCGGGCCAGCACTTCCGGCAGCGCGGACGGGTCGAGCAGCGTGTGGCTGAAGCGCGCCACGCCTGACACCAGATGCTGCTGGCTGGGCAGCTCGTGCAGACGCCCCTGGCCACGGCCGAGGGTGTCGGTGCGATTGACGCTGGAGATCACCAGCATCGGGATGGAGTCGGCCAGTGCCTGGCCCATCGCGGTGGTGATGTTGGTCATCCCCGGGCCGGTGATGATGAAGCACACCCCGGGCTTGCCGGTGCTGCGGGCATAGCCATCGGCCATGAATCCGGCGCCTTGTTCATGGCGCGGGGTGACGTGGCGAATGCTGCGCGCGGCGGGGGCGGCATCCGGCTCCAGGCCACGGTAGAGCTCGACGGTATGCACGCCGGGAATACCGAAGACGGTATCCACGTCGTAGGTGTCACGCAGCAGGCGGATGAGGAGTTCAGCACAGGTCATGGCAGGTTATTCCAGTGACGGGAGCACCGTGGTACTCCCGTATGAGATGAGAAACACGTTGAGTGCCCGCTTGGCTCAGAACACGAACAGATGCGCGATACCGGCAATGATCGGCAGGGTGATCAGCGTGCGCAGCACGAAGATGGCTACCAGCTCCCAGATCTTGAGCGGAATCTTCGACTTGAGCAGCAGGGCACCGATCTCGGACATGTAGATCAACTGGGTCAGTGACAGGCAGGCGATCACGAAGCGGGTCAGTTCGCTGTCGATGTCCTTGGCCAGCACCGCCGGCAGGAACATGTCGGCAAAGCCGACCAGCGTCGCCGGGGCTGCCTCTGCCGCGTGGGGAATCTGCAGCAGTTCCAGCAGCGGAATCATCGGGTAGGAGAGCCAGGTGAACACTGGCGTGAACTCGGCCAGCATCAGTGCCACGGTACCGATGGCGATCACCACCGGCAGCAGACCGAGGAAGATGTCCGCCACGTTGAAGCAGGCCGATTTCACCAGCTTGAGCGGGCCCGGTGCATGCTCGGCGCGTGCGACGGCCATGCCCAGTGAGTAGCGCAGCACGCCACAGTCGCTCTGGTTCTCTTCACTGATCTGACAGCCGACCGGCTCATGATAATCATCACGCTTGCGTGACAGCGGCGGCAGGCGCGGCACGATGACGGCGGCGATCAGGCCCGCGATGACGACGATCAGATAGAAGGGCACGAACAGGTGATTGATGTTCATGAAGCTGGTGACCAGCAACGCGAAGGCAATCGAGACCACCGAGAAGTTGGTGGCGATCACTGCCGCTTCACGCTTGCTGTAGAAGCCCTGCTCGTACTGCTGGGTGGTGATCAGCACGCCGACGGTGCCGGACCCCATCCATGAGGCGGTGGCATCGATGGCGCTGCGCCCGGGCAGGTTGAAGATGGTGCGGAACGGGCGACGCACCAGGCTGCCGATGAATTCCATGAAGCCGAAGTCGACCAGCAGCGGCAGCAGAATGGCCGCGAAGAAGAAGAAGGTCAGCAGCACCGGCGCGAGATCATTGAGCATCACGCCGCCGGTGAAGGCCGCCGTCACTTGAGTGGGGCCCCACTGGAAGTAGGTCATCAACGCGAAGATGGCGCCGAGGGCGCGCATGGCAAACCACACTGGGGCGACATCGAACAGCTCATGCGCTGCGCCGTGGCGCGCCCAGTTCGGCTTGGCGAGCTTGACGAAGGCGGTGAGGATCACCGACAGACACAGCACCGCGACGGCGATGGCGGGCAAGGCGCTGCCGAGCGTGGCCTTGAGCCAATCGGCCATCAGGCCCATGCCGATATTGATGGTGTCGCCGACACTGAACGGCACCAGGAAGAAGCTGACGCCGAGCAGTGACGGTACCAGGAATTTCATCAGCCCCCTGGCCGTGAGCGGCACGGGGCGGGTGGCGATGAGGTCTTTCTGAGCCTTCTTACCCTTGTGCACCTTGTCTGAAGGTGAATCGGCGCTTGAGCTGGAGCGGGACGGCGTGTGATCCGCCGTCGGGTCGATGCTGGTTGTCATTCGGGTCACCTAGATCTTGTTGTAATGGTCAGGCTATAGCCGTGCATCGTGTGATGCATCATGCCGTATCGTGTCGGGTGATTCTGTGTGCGCCGAGGGCGGGACGGGCCCCCGGCGCGGGTACAGCAGGACAGCGGGTCATTCGTGGGTCGTTCGTGGATCAGTCGCGCTGTTGCACGCCCGGCAGTACGCAGAGCATCTCGTAGAGCAGGGTCGCGCCCATCAGCGCGGTGTTGCCGCTGGGGTCATAGGGCGGGGAGACTTCCATCAGGTCGCCGCCGACGATATTGAGGCCACGCGTGCCGCGCACGATTTCCATGCCCTGGGGCATGGTCAGGCCGCCGGCTTCCACGGTGCCGGTACCGGGGGCGACGGAGGGGTCCAGGCCATCGATGTCGAAGGTGATGTACACCGGGCGGTCGCCCATCATGTCACGCACTTCGGCCATCAGCGGCGCGAGGGACTTGAACCAGCACATCTCGGCGGTTTCCACACGGAAGCCCTGCTGACGACACCAGTCGAAGTCATCGGCGGAGTAGCCGGTACCACGCAGGCCGATCTGCACCACGCGGTTGCTGTCGAGCAGGCCTTCTTCTTGGGCACGACGGATCGGTGTGCCGTGGGCGATGGGCTCGCCGAACATGTGGTCATTCACGTCGGCGTGGGCATCGATATGGATCAGGCCGACCGGGCCGTGCTTCTTGGCGATGGCACGCAGCACCGGCAGGGTGACGGTGTGATCGCCGCCCAGCGTCAGCGGTACGCAGTCGTGGCGCAGCACCTCATCGTAGAACTGCTCGATGATGTTCATGCTCTTGGGCAGATGGAAGGTGTTGATCGGCACATCGCCGATGTCCGCCACCTGCAGGCTATCGAAGGGCGCGGCGCGGGTGGCCATGTTGTAGGGGCGCAGCATGCGCGATTCATCACGGATCTGGCGCGGGCCAAGACGTGCGCCCGGACGGTTGGAGGTACCGATGTCCAGCGGAATGCCGATGAAGGCGGCGTCCAGGCCTTCCGCGGTTTCCTGAGCCGGCAGACGCATCATGGTGGCCGGGCCGCCGAAACGTGGCATGTCGTTGCCGCCCAGCGGCTGATTGAACTCGCTCATCTGTCTCTCCAGGGTCTTGAGTCGCTCGCGCTAGCGTGACGGCGAGCGGGGTATTGTGATTGTTCGCCTGACCGCCTGCCGGATAGTTGTATGAAAGCCGGCGATCTTCCTTGGCGCATACCCCAGCGTTGCAGTAACCATGCCAATTTTTAGTCGATTGATTTTGTTGGGTTTTAATTGAAAGTGGTCGCCGAGTGATTCATTTATGGATCACTCGTGCGCCATTGATGATTCACAAATGGATCGGTGATTCATTTGTGGATCACATTCAGGCATCATCGAGAGTGTCTTCAGCGCAGTGCGAGAAAGACCTGCTGGAAAGACTTGATAAAAAGCCCCGCCCGATTCACAGGCTCGACCATGAGGTGCCCGCCATGTCAGAGCTCGACCGTCAGATTCTCAAGACCATCATCGACACCGCTCACGATCACTACTTCGTGGTCAATGCGGATGGCCAGGTGATGGATGTCAGCCCCGGCGCCGCGGCGGTCTATGGCATGACACGCGAGGAGCTGTGTGCCGCCAACGTGCATGACCTGGAAGCCAGCGGGGTGCTCAAGCCCTCTATCAGCCTGGAGGTGCTGCGCACGGGGCGCACGCTGCAGATGATGCAGCTCACCGCCACCGGGCGGCGGGTGGTGGCGCAGGCGCATCCGGTGTTCGTCGCGGGCAAGCTCGAGTGCGTGGTCAGCCGCTCGATGGATCTCACCGATATCCAGCTGTTGCAGCAGGAATACGCGGTGCTCCAGCAGCGCTTCAGTGATCACCTGCGCCGCAATTCACGCGGCGGCGAGCTGGGCGGCGTCAGCCAGGCAGAAAGCGATCGGGCAACGGCTGGGGCAGGGCAATCAGACCAATCAGGCCAACAAGCCACGGAGCAACATGCAAAGAGCCAGGCTGAACAATTAGCGCGAGAGCAGGCCGAGTGCGAAGACGCCGCGCTGGAGCTGGGCGAGCTGCAGGTCAGAAGCCCGGTGATGCGCGAGATAGCGCTGCTGCTCAAGCGGGTCGCGCCCACCAACGCCACGGTATTGATGCTGGGCGAATCCGGGGTCGGCAAGACGGCCTTCGCCCATCAACTGCATCGCTGGAGCCAACGCGCCGACGGCCCCTTCATCGAGGTGAACTGCGGCGCCATCCCCGAGAGCCTGTTCGAGTCCGAGATGTTCGGCTATCAGGCCGGTGCCTTCACCGGCGCGGGCAGCCGTGGCAAGGCAGGCCTGATGGAGCAGGCCGAAGGCGGCACCCTGTTCCTCGATGAGATCGGTGAGCTGCCGCTGGCTACCCAGACCAAGCTGCTCAAGGTGATTCAGGACGGGATGATCACCCGCCTGGGCGACACCACCACCACCCGCGCCGACTTCCGCCTGGTCGTCGCTACCAATCAAGACCTCGCCGCCCGCGTGGAGCAGGGACAATTCCGCCTCGACCTCTACTACCGCATCAATGTGCTTCCCGTCAGCCTGCCGCCGCTGCGTGAACGCCGCGAAGACATTCCCGCCCTCATCGAGCAACACCTCTCGCGCCTCAATCAACGTCATGGCCGCCGTAAGCTCCTCGACGCCTCGTTATGGCCCATCCTCATCCGCCAGGATTGGCTCGGCAATATCCGCGAACTGGAAAACTGGCTGGAACGCGCCTGGCTCAGCGCCCCCAGTGATGTCATTGACAGCGACTCAGTAAAAACACTGCTCAACACTTGTTCCACGAATAACGCTAATGGACTAGGCAATTCATTTGGCTTCAGTAATGACAAATCTAATGGAATAGGCGTTATTGATGGTTTTACCACTGCCGATAACTCTCATAGTCCCAATTCCCTCTCAGAGCCTGCCGCTGAGGGGGCGGTAGCCATACCAATACCAAAACTCGGCCCCAACGAAACCCTCAAGGAAGGCCTGGCACGTATCGAAGCGCAATGGCTACGCGAGATGGCTGCCGAATTGCCCAGTACCTACGCTATAGCCAAGAGGGCAGGAATTAGCCAGCCGTCAATAGTAAGATTATTAAAAAAACACAAGGTCTATTTATTGAGTAAATAATGTTATGGGATAAATATCGGGTTCCGCCTGATTGATTGCATCTTGAGTAAACAGCTCCGGTCATTCGGCCGACCTCGATGTGGATCGCCATCTGGGGTGTGCTTCGCAGATGGTGGATTAATAATGGAGCTAGATTGATGCAGTGGGTGACTGGAGCATCTGCAGACGCCAGAGCTTCACCAGCGTTTCAAAGTTCGTGGCGTATCCCAGTGTGTTAGGGTACCGGTGGAGTTCGGCGATAGCTCGGGTGATGCACACATGTCCTCTGCCACCGGATCATCGACGCTCCAGAGATCAGTGAAATCGAAGCCGCCGCATTCCTCGGCGTTCCACCACGCGAGCAGAAAATTGGTCACATGGCGCTACTGCTTGGTATCGTGCCTTGCGATGCTCAGCAACTGCTCTAGGGTGGTTACCCATTCGGGGAGTGTGATTGTAGTGTCGCACAAACAAACCTCATGGTCAGGTAGGATGGTGGTTGCCAGCACGATAGGCGATGCTGGTCACTGGTGCTCCATGCGCCAGCATCGCTTCTTGTGACAAGGCGAGTCGTTCCTGCCTCATCAACTGCACTGCCTGGCGCAGCTCGGCACTCAAGCCTTGCTGGCGCTCCAAACGGGCCAGTTGTTCAAGCTGCTTGAAATACTCGCCCTCTTTACGGTAATTCTTGAGCTCGAGGGGGAAGACGGGGATGACGACTTGCTGCTGGCGCGCTGGAACGTCTGCAAAGACCCCCTGGGCTATCTCAAGGCCCGCCGCGTCGAAATCCACAAACAAGTGCAACGATATTCTGTCGGCCCAATCAGCCAGCAATGTTTTCAGCTCGCGGGCGCCTTGGTCATGGCCCCGATAGAGAATGAGGGTATTGTGGCGCAGTGCGTCTGGTAGCAGCGGCATGATCTGCCACCAGCGCTCCATCACTGCCCCATTTTCTACAACCAGCACGTGCTGGGTCTCGGGCGGCAGGATGAGCATGTCGCCGAGTACCGCGGGGAGAACGCCGGGCGGGCAAGGAAGCGGGAGATCAGTATCCCCGGCTCGGATGGTCACCTCACCTTTGGTGTGCGCAACACGCTGGAGGGAAGAGAAGGCCTGGTGCGTGGAGATCTTCTCGTCCGGTAGGTGACCCGCCAGGCTCACCCGATCCTGATCCAGGTTGAGGTGAAGGCCGGCGTTATTGGTGAGTCGATCATAGACACGGCGGATACGATCGAGGTCGTGGGCCAGTAGCCGCAGCGTCCTTCCTTGAGGGGTGCCAATGCCATGCTCTTCATGAATGTGTCGCCACACCTGGCCCAGTCGCACCTGGTCGGTGGGCTGACGAAGGACGCGCTGGAGTGCCTTGATCGTGTCCCTCATGCCGCGTGATGCCTTTCCAGAGAAAAAACGATGTCCTCCACTAAGCGGGTGCCATCATAAGTACCCATTTGCCGCTCGGTCAGCTCGACCGGCACTACGTCCTCACCGTTCTCCAGCCGCATGTTGTAACTCTCCCATAGTGCCAGCATCCAGAAATCGAGGGGCTCCACGACATCGAGCTTGTAGTAGGCGTCGATGGCTGAGATTGGCTGTTGCGTCACGAGAGTCGGCAAGGCCTCAAAGAACCATTCCAGGGCCTGCTCGAGCGAATCTTCAGGCTCGACCTCCTCGGCGCCACGCTGGTCGATGACCTCGACTCGCTCAGTGGCGACATTTGAATCGGCTAGCGCCCCGGGTTCTAGGCGACGCAACGCATTCACCGCGAGCTCTTCAAGCTCCTCACGCTGCGAAGGGTCGTCGATGGCCGGGTGCGCCCGTATCTCAAGAGGCACTACTCGGAAGAGGCTAGGCGACCGGCCATGGGCTTCATCAAGGATATCTTCGGTGGGGGTATACCGAGGATTCTTATCGTAGTGCTGCAGCCAGGCATCGATGACATGGTTCTGTCGCTGCACTTCCTTGTCGTTCTGCAGCTTGGCCAGGTTATCGGTGAGCCGGTGGAGGGCATCCACCAAATTCGCCCTCAAGCGCGAGAGGCTTCGCGCCAAGATTTTGGTCAATAGATACTGTAGCTCGCGGCTGAACCGAGCGAGCTGCATTAAGTAGGACGGGGTCAGGGTATCGAGAAGCCGGTTGATGTTGCTGGCTTCATCCAATGCACGGCGGTTCTCCAGGATACGCAGATCAATATCGGAGACCGTTGAAAAGCGATTATGGATATAGTGCGTGAAGCGGTTCACGATGGCTTGAAGGGTGTTGATGAGGCTGGCAATGACTTCCTGGGCCTCGATCAGCTTCCGAGAGGCATCATCGGTCGCCCCCTTGTCCCGGGCCACAAAATAGCTTTCCACGACGTGTTCCAGCTCGCGCACCAAGTCACTGACGGCACCACTAGACGCCTGACGTTGATAGCTCTGAGTCACATGCGCGATCAGGTCCCCAACCACACGACTGACCTGGACGTGCGGGAGGTCTTCATCGAGGTGAAAGACCAGCTGGTGATGATTCAGGGCCTGAATCGGCTCACGGTTATCGGGGGTGTCATAGATCACACCGCCGTGTTCAAGCGTTGCCTCGGCCAAGACATCGGTATGTTTGGCCAAGGCCTTCATCGCATTTCGCGCATCATCAAGTCGTGCCAAGGAATAGTCCCTCTTGCTGCGGTTCGCTCAGCGCGGCCTCACGCTCTTCCGCGACGATGCCTTCGCGTTCCATCACGAACTCCAGCTGATCCTGGAGCAAGGACCACTTGCCGGTGGCCTGGTAGATGGCGCCGGAACTATCGATGGCCACCAGGTAGCCGAGCTTGCACAGCTTCTCGAGCAGGTGACGCAGGCGGACCTTGGCATCGCGTGACTGAGACTGCACCTGAAAGCGGGTGGCGATGACTTCCAGCTCTTCCTGCATCATGGAAGAATTTTCGATGGCAGCGAGCCACTCACTCTCGCGCACGACATCCTTCACCTTCAAAGGCTGCGAGGATTGCGAGGCTTGTCTAGACAGGCGCAGCCAGCGCAAGAGGGCTTCCCAGTCACGCACCGCGCTTTCGAACTGGTGGCGGATCCGATGCCGGACGCTGCGCGACTCGGTATCCAGGTAGACGCAGTAATACCCTGAGCCATCCCGGGTTTTTTCAAGCCCATGGCCGATCTCGGCGAGGTAATGGCGGACCCGGTCCTGGCCTTCGAGCGTGCTGAGGTAATCGTGCGCCTCATTGGCACTGACGGGGCACAGCACCTCGCCCTTCAATAGCCCCTCGATGGTGGCGGCGAAACGTGGATCGTAGCTCATAGCGGATTCTCCATGTCGACCTGAGGCGCCATGGCCGCCGGCGCCAAGGCATCACTGCTGTCCATGCCCAACAGCGGGTTGTGGCCCTTGTCATGTTCGCGCGGGCGCATGATGCGAACCCCGCCGCTCTTGCTTAAGGAGACTTTCTGTGTGAAATGACGCTGCACATCGCTGTGTAGCTTGGGCTGGGCACACATCAGTGTGATGTTGTAGTCGGCCATCATGCGGAAGATCTTGGCCACGTTCTTCGGGTCGAGCTTGCCCAGCTCATCGATGGGCCAGGTGATGTTGACCTGTGGATCTCGGCATAGGTAGCGCGTCAGTCCGCTGAACAGGACCAGAATGGCGATGTTGGACAGCCCCTCACTGCTGGCCTTCTTCATGTCTTCATCACGGCGGATAGGCACTAGGCGGCCTTGTTCTCGAAATTGAATCTCGATGCTGACCAGGTTCTTGAGGTCGAAGCTCGCCATCTTGGCGGCCTTCAGGTCTCTGTCGACGTGGCTCATCGCGGAAAGCAGGGCGGTACTCGGCAGGCCGGCAAAGTTCTGCTGGCCCCAGGCTTTCCATGCCTGGGCAAAGGCGCTGAGGTTCTTCCAGAAGTCGTATTCGTGGATGTTCGAGCGCACGACAATTTTCACATCACTGATCTCGGCGAACTCGTGTTGCGTGTTCAGCTGTGTTTCCAGCTCACGGCTGACTCGCGAGGTCATTGTGTCAAGGTTTTTGAGGTTCTCATGGTAGTAGGCGAGTTGCCCGCCGATACTGTGGATCGTTTCGTTGAGCGCGCTTTCGACTTGAGGGAGCGCTTCATCGACCAGCGCTTGAAGGTCCTGCATCAGCACGATGTATAGGGCCTCGGTGGCCTCAGGCAGACCGGATTGTATGCGCCGCGCCTCACTCATGCGGTTCCAGGTGTCGTGAATCTGGGTCTCGGGGTGTTGCGCAATGAGGCTGCTGCTTTCGCGCGAGGCCTTGATGACAACCTGTTTCTGCCAGGTTGTGAACTCGATCAACCGGCGCATCTCGGTGGCCAGCTGCTCATCGCTCAGGGCTTCGCTGTTGGTCGAAAGCGCTTGACGGTCTGAAATCTCGATGACCGGAATTGTCTCCAGCAGGCCAGAGGCGTTGTGGCACAGCCGTTGCCAGGACTCACACGCTTGTGAGGCGCGGCTGATGTTCGTAGCGACCTGCTGGCGCTCATCCTCGAGGCGTTCCCGCGTGGTGCCATAGGCACGCTTGGCGTCACTCAGTTCAAGCTCGGCGTTCTCCTGCCGGCGTTTGGCGTCGTGGAAGCTGCGTTCCTTCCGCGGCTTTTCCTCGATCATGAGGTTTCGCCACTGTTGATAGGCGAAGACCTCATCCCGCTTCGTCTCCACCTCCTCAATCTCGTCGGTTAAGCGGGCGACCTCCGTTTTTTTCGCCCGCCGCGTGGCAATATCGATGCCCTCATCCGCCAGGGCCTGATCGCGGACCTGTTCCAGTTCGCTAAGGCGGGAGGTGAGCGAGGCCTGGTGGTCCTCACGATGTTCCACGATCTGGTCTCGCCTCTCCTTCACTGCGTTCTTTTCGCTGCCCTGATCTGCTTTAAGCTGCAGTTGCCGCGCCTTGTGGTCACGCTGCAGTTGAAGGGAGCGCTTCTCGGCTTCTAGTTTTTCTTTCTCGAGGTGATTGTTGGCGTCTGTCAGCTGGGCGGTGAGGGCCTGGTAGCGCTGGTTCCCGGCGGCTGTTACCTCCGCCTCAATGGCGCGATGGGTGGCCCGACACTGAGATAGCTGGTCCTCTGCGTTGTTGTGGCGCGATCGGCTCAGGATGACATTCTGGGCCGCTTTCGCATGCTTCTGCTGAGCTTCCTTCCACGCCTTTTCCTGACGGTCCACGCCTTTCTTGGCTGCCTCAAGTCGGTTCGTGGCTTGCTCCAGCAGCGCCATGAGTTCTTCGATAGTCCGCGCGTCGTCCGGGCGGTCCAGACCAGCCAAATCCAATTCCAACCCAAAGGCCTGGGACAGATCGGGGGTGCTCGACAGCCGGGGGTGCAAATCACGCCGCCGCAAAAGACGCGGATCGATGAGTTTGCCAAGCCCATCGTGCCAATCGAGCCCAGAATTGCGCAGGAATGCCAACAGGGTTCCGTCGGCGGGGTACACCTGTCGCGTGAGGCGTTCGACGTCATCGGCTTGTAGATCTCTGTCGCGCTTTGCCTGAGCGAAGAGCCGTTCCGTCTGCTCGAGGGCCTGTGCCTCCTTATCCTCGGCATCCTTGGCCGAGTTCAGCTGCTGCAAGTGGCTGGTGGCCAGAGATTCGGCGCTCTGGATACTCGATATCGCTTCCGCCAACCGTTCCGCCTCCTCGGGCGTGGGGTCCTTGGCGGTCGCGCGCTGCTCTTGGATGTCTTGGATGACTGCCCGGCGCTCGTCCACTCGCTGCGCATCGCGGGCTCGCAGATCGTCCTGCTCTCTGCGTATCTCGTCCTCGAGGGCAGCCTGCGCGGCATTGTGCGTCTCGTTCAAGGCCTCCAGCTCAGCGCTGGCGGCGTCGATACGCCGGGTGAAGTCCGCTTGTGCCTTGCCATGCTCCTCACGGACCTTATTGACTTGGGCGTGGTAGGTTTCTTCAATCCGTGTGGCTGAAGCCGACATGTAGGCCAGCGCGTCATCCGCTGCCTTCTGTGCTTTGCGCAGCGAGGGCAGTTCATCGAGGCGCTGTTGCCAGGTGTCGATGTCCTTGGCATCCCATGCCTCCTGTTCCTTCTCCTGCCCAAGAAGCCAGCGTTCGGCCTCCTGGGCCTCGCTGCGCTGCTGGCTGATGACGCCATTCAGCTCTTCCCGCCGTTCCTCGAAGCGCTTACGGGTCTCCTCGAGATTATCGTCGAGTTCACGACGTTCAGTCTCCAGAGTATTGAGTCGCTCCTTCGTCCGCGCTATCGCTTGTTCCAAGCCGCCAAGGGTGCTCGTGATCGCCTCTCGGCTGTCCTGAAGGGCCAGGTGGGTTTCAAGCGCCTTGCGTAGTCGCGGCTCATGCTGCTTGAACCTCTCCAGGCTCTCGACGTTCTGCCACAGATGGGGATTCTTGTGGTGGGTCGGAGGGTCACTGATATCGATACGATCGCGCAGCATGGTGTCGATCACCATGTCCTCGAGACTCGACACAAGGCGCGACTTGTCAAGCACCACGGCCGTCAGTTGTTCGATGTGCTGCATCCGCCCCAGCCCATCACCGAGGCTAAAGCGTCTTGCATCATCGTGACGGCTGAACTTGGCGGCCTTCTTCCGGCGTCGCTTACCGCTGGCATGGACGTCGTTTTGAATGATGGAGCGATAGTCCATGACGCTATTGATCTGCGAACTGACCGCGCACCCCATGCCAGGCAGAGCATCGCCGACGATGCTGTGGGCCGCCTCGCCGGCAGCAAAGCGTTCGTTCAGGTCGGGATGAAACAGCGTCTCGTCGGCGGCCCCCTCCACGAACCGGTAGGCCAGTTGCCCACCGGCGCGGCGATACAGGATCGAGCAACATAGCGCTCCATCGCGCCGGCGATACTCGAATACCACCATGCTCTGGTGGTTGGGCAGGTAGTAGTCGACAAAGCTGACCTTGTTCGCCGCCCGCTCGACCATCGCTCCCGGGTCTTGGCCGTAAAAGATGGGGATCAATTTCAGGGCCGAGGTCTTGCCCGCACCGTTGGTTCCCTGCACGTTGGTGTGGCCATCACAATCGATCCGGGAACGCTTCCCGTGAAAGATGGAGTGGTGGAGGATGATGGCAGTCAGTCCGGACATTGTAGGGATCCCTGCGCCAGGTGAGGATATATACTTACATATCTACTCATTTAGATAGCAGTTTACTAGAGGTCAGAGCCATCTTTGTTGATGCGAGAGGGGTGAAGTGGACCCCATCTATTGGACCACCTTGTGTAAGCGTTCGGGCATCACCGCTTGCGAGTGATCACGCAGTATGCTGCCAATGATGGGGCAGAAGTTCGTGCACTTGGCTAGCCTTTTGGGTCGGCAGCCTTTCCAACACATTCTTCAGGTAGGTATAGGGCTCATGGCCGTTCAGCTTGGCACACTGAATGAGGCTCATGATGGTGGCAGCACGCTGGCCACTGCGCAGAGATCCGGCGAACAGCCAGTTTGAACGCCCCAGCGCCCAGGGGCGAATCAGATTCTCCACCCGGTTGTTATCGATCGGCAACGCGCCGTCATCTAGGTAGCGCGTCAACGCCGCCCAGCGCTTCAGGCTGTAATCCAACGCTTTCGCCGTCGCCGAACCATTCGGGACCTTCTCGCGATGCGCCAGCATCCAGCGATGTAGCGCATCGGCGATGGGCTTTGCTTTCGTCTCCCGCAGCTGTTGACGCTCTTCCGCACTGAGTGACTTTACCTCACGCTCCACCTGGTAGAGCTGACCGATCAGTTCGATAGCCTGCCCGGCGATCTGGCTCTTGCCAGCGACGTGCAGATCGACAAATTTACGGCGGGCATGGGCCATGCAACCGATCACGGTAACACCGTTGGCGAAGCTCTGCTCGTAGCCGCTGTAGTCGTCACAGACCAGCTTGCCCCGCCACTTCCCGAGGAAGTCGCGGGCATGTTGACCGCCACGTCCCTCGCTGAAGTCGTAGATTACGGCCTTCAACTCGGCATACGGGGTGGTGGCGTAGGCCCAGAGATAGGCGCGGTGCGTCTTCTTCTTGCCAGGGGCCAGCATCGGTACCGGTGTTTCGTCGGCATGCAGCACCGGCTCGTTGAGCAACACTTCACGCAGTGCACCGATCAGCGGCTGAAGTCGCACCCCGCAGGTGCCGACCCACTCGGCCAGGGTGGAGCGCGGAATCGCTACGCCGGCGCGGGCGAAGATCTGCTCCTGGCGATAGAGTGGCAGGTGATCAGCATATTTGGCGATCAGCACCTGGGCCAGCAAGCCGGCGGTGGGGATGCCCTTGTCAATGATCTGCGTCGGCATCGGTGCCTGGGTCAGTGTCTCGCATTGGTCGCAGACCCACTTGCCACGGATATGCCGCTCGACGTGGAACACGCCCGGCTTGTAATCCAACTTCTCACTGATTTCCTCGCCGATCCGCCTCAGCTGATAACCACACCGGCAGTGATCATTCTCCGGATCATGATGAATCTCGGTGCGCGGTAGCTCGGGAGGTAAGGGCGTGCGCTTGGGCATCTTCCTTGCCTCTGGCGTGGCAGCAGTGAGGTGGAGCTCTTCCAGCTCGGTCTCGATGGCAGCAATGTCGGCGTCCATCCCTTCCTCCAGCAGGCTGATCTGCAGGACATTGAGCTGCTCGCTGCGCTTGCCGAAGGCGTGGCGCTTGAGCAATGCCATTTCATAGGTCAGCTTTTGATTGACCTGCTCGCTGTGGCGTAGCGCTTTCTCCTTTTCCTCCACCTGCGTCATCAGCGTTGCCGCCAAGTGGCGGAGCTGATCGGGAGAGAGTTGAGTCAGGTCGGGAGGCGTCGTCATTCCGCCAGTATGCCAGCCCACCGACGAGAACGGGATTAGCGCATCCGCGAATAGCGGGGCCGCCAAGTCTGTGCCGCTCATCACACGACCGAGATCACCCCGTCGGCGCCGAGACGCTGCCAGGGCAGTCCTTGCACCAGTGCCGTGACCTGCTCGGGGCAAAGCTCGATACGATCGCCCTGCCAGTGACTGGCCCAGTGGAACTTGCCCTGGTTCAGACGCCGGGCGCACAGCCAGACGCCCAGACCATCGTGGACCAGCACCTTCATGCGGTTGCCACGCCGGTTGGCGAACAGATAAGCACAGTGCGGGCGAGCCGCGCCGAAGACCTTCACCACTCGGGCCAACGCAGTGTCCGGACCGGCCCGCACATCCAGGGGGGCGGTAGCCAGCCAGATTTCGTCGATGCGGATCATGCGAGCAGCTCCCGAATCAGAGATCGACAGGTGTCGGCCTCCGAGGCAGGCCACTCGATGACCATCGGCCCGTTGGGGTGCGGGATGGTGAGGCGAATAGGGTCCGCCACCTGATGCTGGGGAGTGGCCGGTGACAACTCGCGAGTCATGGGCACCGGTACAAATGCCGGTATTTCTGGCACAGCCGTTTGCTGACGGGTGGTACGGATCTAATTGTGGACCAGGTGGCGTTCAGGCTGTGCTCCAACGCCACTCCGGCAACGGAGGCACCGGGTTGCTGACACGCTTCGACGATTCTGGCCTTGAAGGCGGCAGTGAAGCGGCGACGTTTGCGAGGGACTTCCAACACGTTTGATTCCGTCATGATAAGTGTCCACTTATTGATAGATGGACATCTAACGTGACGGAATTCAGGACTCTGCGGTAGATGGGATCACTGGTCGCTTACCCTAGAATGGACAATCCAGCTCCATCTTTGCCAACAGCTGTTCCTGGTATTGCGTGTAGTCGTCATAGCGCGAGAACAACTCACGGAGATTGGTGTGGAACCCGCCATCGTCTGTTTTCAGAATGTGATTGAATACAACACGAGAAAGGACCGACTGTGGCAGCTCGTAGTCCCGCTTAAAGTGGGTAACGTCCCACTCATTGGCTAGTGCGCGCTCGATGTATCGCGCGATACCGCTTATAACCTGGTTACTGGCGTGGGGGCGGCCCTGTGATAGCCCCTGACGATACTTGTCGGAGACATGCCGAATCTGGTTCGTGATGATCCAGAACACCTGGGATAGCGAGAAGTGGCACAAGGCGTCCGCCAGTGTCGAGAGGGTCTTTTCACCATCACGCTCAGGGAATCCTCGGCGCTCAAGCGAGAGGTTGAGGAACACCAGCGCCTCTTCCTGCACGATCTTTTGAGCCAGTCGCTCCACACCCCCCCAAGCCTTGGAGCGGAACTCGCTGGAAGCCACATGCAGGTTGAGCAAGTGAAAAGTGGCGGGCAGATCGATCTCCCCTACGCAGCCCTCGTCATCGGGCTGACGAACCAGCACCTCCCACCTCACGTTGAACGGGAAGAAACGTCCACCATCCTCATCGACAACCAATGTCCCCTCGGGGCTTCGATGAGAAACCCTCAGAAGGGCGGCATTCCGGAGCTGGTTGAGCATCTCCCAGGACATATCGTTGGAAGGGCTGAACACATCCACCTTGTTGCTACCGAGAGGTTCGATGCCATCGAGAGATTCGCTACCGGAATGCTTAAACAAGGCGAGCAGGATTATGCGTTGCTCTGCGGTCAATGCATTGACGGGAATAGCATTCGACAACTCATCTTCGTAGGACGCCCTCAGCCGCGACCGAAATAGCTCGACCTGCTTGGTGGCCTCTTCCTGAGCAGCTCTCCGCTGCGCTGCCGCCTGGTCCTTGGCTTCCTGCCGGCATTGTGCGCACACGAAGGGCTTAGTGGCACCGCTGCCTGGATTGCCCTGTGGCAAGTCGGTTCGTACATATGCCTGGTAAGGCGCGTCGCATTCTCGACAGCGCTGGGAGGGCACCAGGACGTAGGCTGAAGTTTTCACCACCTGAGAAACTATGTGGGCTCTCATGCCATGCAAACGAGCGATCTCAGCGACGGTGTATTGCCACTTGCCCGTATCGGAGAGAGCCCAGTAATCCTGGCAAAGGCCTATGATAGAGAGATCGTCGCTTGTGAAGTGAATGGATAACTGCGCCACATAGACTCCTGCTGATTAGAATTGAGTATCCCGATAGTTTAACGGATATCTGCCAGAAGCCGAAACGAAATGGAAGAGGTGGCTATGAGCCAAGCCACACGCGTTTGAGGTACTCAGTCCAGCGATCAGGTCTTCGCCACCGGTGTTCTTAACCAGTAATTATGGACACCCACCTAAGCGATCATTCGGGCTTCGAAGGCCTCTGGGCTGATCATCCCGATGGCACTGTGCCGGCGATGCCGGTTGTAATCCAACTCAATATACTCGAAGGCCTGTCGTTTCATTGTAGTTGGACAGTGAATCTGGCCACCTGACTTTGAGTGTATGATGGCTCAAAGAGACAATCAGGTGCAGATGATTACGAAGAAGAGAACGTTTAGCCCGGAATTTCGCTTGGAAGCGGCCCTGCTCGTGGTCGACCAGGGCTACACGCTGAAGGCGGCGTGTGAGGCCATGGGGGTTGGCAAATCCACCATGGAGTATTGGGTTCGCAGGCTTCGCGCTGAGCGGGCAGGCAAGGCGCCGCTGAAAGGTGAGGCTCTGACGCCGGAACAGCGTGAGATCCAGGAACTGAAGCGCAAGCTGCGGCGAGTGGAAGAAGAGAAGGCAATATTAAAAAAGGCTACCGCTCTCTTGATGTCGGACTCCCTGAGCAATTCTCGATAATCGAGCGACTTGAAGAGAGCTACGCGGTGCAGCACTTGTGTCAGGTGTTTGGGGTGCATCGCAGTAGCTACCGGGCTTGGCGTAGTCGTGATAGAAGACCTTGTGAGACTGAGCAGAAGCTGCTGGATCAGGTTGTCGAGGCGCATACCGTCAGTAACGGCTCTGCCGGCGCTCGCAGCATTGCAAAAATGGTCACGCAGGCAGGAATACAGTTGAGTCGTTATCGGGCCAGCAGGCGGATGAAGCAGCTGGGGCTGATGAGTTCGCAGCCGCCGAGGCACGCCTACAAAAAGGCTGATCAGCCACACTTGGATATACCGAATGTTCTTGATCGGGAGTTCGATGTAAAGAAGCCCAATCAGGTATGGACCGGCGACATTACCTATATTTGGGCAGGGGCACGCCGGGCTTATCTGGCAGTGGTCATCGACTTGTATGCTCGTAAACCCATGGGGTGGGCTTTGTCCCTATCGCCGAACACGGAGCTGGTAAAGAAAGCGCTGACCATGGCCTAAGAATCGCATGGAGAGCCACGGAATATCCTGTTTCATTCGGATCAGGGTTGCCAGTACACCAGCCGGGCATTCCGGCAGATGCTCTGGCGCTACCGAATGACACTGAGTCTCAGTCGCCGTGGCAATTGCTGGGACAATGCCCCAACAGAGCGCTTCTTCAGAAGCTTGAAAACGGAATGGATATCAGAGATCGGCTATCCCGATGTTGCTGCGGCGAAGCGATCTGTCACTGATTATATGATCGGTTACTACAGCAGACTTCGGCCGCACAAGCATAACGATGGGATACCGCCGAATTTGGCAGAAAAGAACTACTGGAATGCTCGAAGCTCGGTGGCCAAAAGCACTTGACCACTACATTATGACTCAAGTGAGGATTTAGAACAGACGCTCGAGCCTTATTGCTGGCTCTATAACCACCACATTCCTCAGAAGGCATTACATCACAAAGCGCCTATAGCAGCAATAAAGGAATGGCAGGTCGAACGACCGGAGTTGTTTACTCAAGCTGTAGTCAATCAGGCGAAACCCGACCCTTAAATAGGGTGTCCACTGTCACTGGGCAGGATCATTCACTAGAGAAAATCATGTGCTTGGCAATTCACTCTCCATCACCATCAAGCTCCCCATCACCCCTTCACATATTGGCTTGATCTCGCTGAAGCCGTCATCGACGGCGAGGTCTGTCTTGGCTTTGGCGTAGGTGGTGCCGTCGGCGGTGGGGTGGTAGCTGGTGCAGTGCAGGCGGATCAGCTTGTCGTCGAGGAAGAGGCCGTATTCGCGGGTCTGCGAGGTGATGGGCATGCCCTGGTGTCGTTGTGTCATGGCGATATCGAACCAGTAGGCCTGACGGTGATCGACCTGAGTCAGGCCGGAGTCGAGCATCTGACTGTTGATGGGCGCCCATTGCGCCAGTTGGTCTGTGGCGGCCATTATCTTGAGCTGCGCGTCGCTGACGGTCTCACCATGCAGATCATAGATCTCGAGGATGATCATGTCGGTGCCGGTGCCCGCCTGACTCTGCCATTTCTGCACGATATGCGGCAGGCGTCCCTCGGCGGCAGACCACGAGGCAGGCAGATGCAGCGCCAGGTTGATACCCAGCGACTTGGGATGGCCCTTGGTGTGGAACTGCTGGAAATAGCCGTCGTACAGCTCGTATACCGGCTCGATCTGATACTTGGTCGCCAGCAGAAATTCCTTGAACGGCGAGGGCAGGTATTCCCCCTGGGCGCGCAGATGAATGGCCTCGATGAAGCGGGCGGCGAAGTCGCTGGTCAGTTTGTCGGTGGTCAGCTGGGAATCCAGCTCCTTCTTGATCTCGCGGCGAATGCCCTCCAGCACTTCGCGTGCATGCGCTCGGCCCATCAGGGTGACGAGGTTGTCCGCCAGGCGATGGCTGATGTTCGGGAAGGCGTTGTCGAAATAGGCGGAGGCCAGCTCGGCATCCGGCGCGAGGCCGGGATATTCCTCGGCGATGCGTGACAGCGTGATGTCCTGGGCGATGACGAAGCCATAGGTACTGCTCAGCGTATTGATGACCTGCGGTGAGGAGCGAAACTGTGCGGCTTCGGCGCGTGCCGAGGCGCCGGGGGACAATAGACACAACCCCAGGCTCAGGCCGAGCCCCCACCTCAGGGCGGCGACGGCCAGCCCGGCGCGTGGGCCAGAGGTTCTCGTGTCCGAGCCTTGTGTTCCAGAGATTCGTGTTCCAGAGGGTCGTGCGACTGCAAACGCCATACGTGACATCCTGTCAGAGTGCGATCAATTCAATCCTATCATCGGCTTACGATGACTTCTTGCGTGCTGACGCTGTTCAGATGCCTAATCAGACAGAAGTATCAGACAGTGTGTCATGCGGCGCACGCGGTTTCCCTTCAGAGAGCAGCAGACAACGATGTCCAGACGACACCAGTATTCGGTTGAACTTGAGTGGACCGGCAATCGCGGCGATGGCACCCGCCATTACACCGCCTACGAGCGTAATTTCGTGGCCCGTGTCAGTGGCAAGCCGAGCCTGGAAGGCTCCGCCGACCCCGCCTTTCGGGGCGACGCTGGCCGCTGGAACCCCGAAGACATGCTGGTGGCCTCCGTCTCGGCCTGCCACAAGCTGTGGTACCTGCATCTGTGTGCCGAGGCCGGCATTCGTGTCATGCGCTATCACGACCACGCCGAGGGCACGATGCAGGAAGGCGCACCCGCCGCCGATGACAAGGCTCAGGCAGAGAACCAGGGCGAGGCGGGACGCTTCACCTCCATCGTGCTGCGCCCCGAGATCACGCTGGCCGCCGGTGACGATATCGCGCTCGCCCATGAGCTGCACCACCGGGCGCATGCGCTGTGCTTCATCGCCAATTCGCTGAATTTTCCGGTGAGTTGCGAGGCGGACATCACCCATCAGTGATGCGCGACAGACTATACGTGCCAGAACCTGAAAGGCCACCAGAGCAATCTGGTGGCCTTTTTTGGTTTCAGCGTCTTTCCAAATAATCAGCGTCTTGCGAACTGATCAAGCGAGGGGATGGAGCCACGCTGATCAGACTTGCCTGCGCGAGAGCGTGAACGTGAAAAGGGGACAGACTGACAGTAAAAACACGACGGCGGCATCAGCGTGAGACGTTTTGTCCTTGCTGATGCCGCCGTCGTCTTGTTTCTGCGCCGCTTGTTCAGAGCGGTCTGTATCAGAGCAACGTTACATCACCGCACGTACCGCCAGGAACAGCACCGTCGGGGCGAGCAGAATGCCCAGGCCGGTGTAGAAGGTGGCCGTCATCGCGCCGTAGGGCACCAGGCGTGCATCGGTGGCGGCGAGACCGGCCGCGACGCCGCTGGTGGTGCCGATCAGGCCGCCGAAGATCATCGCTGAGCGTGGATTGTCGAGCCCGATCAGGCGCGCCGTCATCGGCGTGGCGACCATGGTCAGGATCGACTTGACCAGCCCTGCGGCGATCGACAGAGCGATCACCTCGGAGCTGGCCCCCAGGGTGGCACCGGTGACCGGGCCGACGATGTAGGTGACCGCGCCCGCGCCGATGGTGGTGATATCGACCGGGTCGGTATAGCCGAAGGCGATGGCGACACCGCCACCGGCGATAAAGGAGATCAGCACGCCGACGAACAGCGCCACGACACCCCGAAAGCCGGTCTGGCGGATTTCCTTGAGATTGACCCCGTAGGCGGTGGCGATGATCGCGAGATCACGCAGCATGCCGCCGCCCATCAGGCCAAGCCCCGAGAACAGCGTGACATCCGAGAGCCCCTTGCTGCCGCCGGTGGTCGCGCCGCCCACATAGGCCAGTACAAGGCCGAGGATGATGGCGATGGCGGAGCCGTGCAGCTTGCCGTGGGTCAGGTTGTTGCTGATCCAGTAGGCGACATACATCGCCAGGCCGATCACGGCAAAGGCAGCGACCAGATGATACTTGTCGAACAGTTGGACGAGTGAATCGATCATGGTTCAGCCCTCAGAGTTTGTGCGCAGGCGTGGAGGAAGCGTGGCGGTTGCGGTCCAGCACCGGTGCACCCGTCGTCACTGAGGTTCTGGTCGGCGTATAGCGGGTCTTGCCGGCGAGCGGGTCATCTTCCAGCGCATTCTCGGGACGCTTGCCGGTCAGCAGCGGCACGAGGGCCAGCCCCAGTACCACGGCCAGCACGCCCGCCACCAGCGCGACCATGCCGCCACTGAAGGCCGCGACCACGTTCTGGCTGGCGGCCATCGCGACCACTATAGGGATGTACATTGCGTTCCAGAAATTGATGCCGCTGGCGGTGCTGTCGGCCATCTTGCCGCGGTCCTTCAGCACGCCGGTGATGAAGATGAGCAGCAGCATGGCGATGCCGACACCGCCGAGATTGGAATCGATATTGAGCATTTCTCCAAGCAGATCCCCGATCACGAGACCGGCCATCATGCACCCTGCGAGCAGGGCAACTCCGTAGATCACCATGGCGTAATACCTTCTTGTTGTTGTGGTGAGTTGTGGTGAAGTGGTGGTGAATCATTGTGGTGTCTTGTCGTCTATCTGACTTGTCTCTTTATCCAAGTTGGCTAGCCTGGCGTTGCGTGTCTTGTGTCTGACTATTGCGCGTCCTTTGCCTGTCTTTTGTCTGTCCTTTGCAGGGCTTGAGGGTGAGTGAGCCCACCGGCATGACGTGATGGCGTCATGCCGGTGGCACGAATGTATCGAGTATCAGGCCTGTCAGGGGTGGCTCAGCCGTGTGAACGGGCCGGCTCAGGGGCGAACAGCTCGGCATACTCCTCGCGCAGCTGTTTCTTCTGCACCTTGCCCATCACGTTGCGTGGCAGGCTGTCGATGAAGAACACCCGCTTGGGCTGCTTGTAGCGGGCCAGCTTGTCGCTGAGGGCGACCAGCACCGCCGCTTCATCGAGACTGTCCTGGTGGCCGGGCTGCATCACCACCACCGCGCAGACGCCTTCGCCGAAGTCAGGATGCGGCACGCCGAACACCGCCGATTCGTTGACGCCGGGCATGTCATCGATCAGCAGCTCCACCTCCTTCGGGTAGATGTTGTAGCCGCCGGAGATGATCAGGTCCTTGTCGCGACCGCTGATGCACAGATAGCCATCGGCATCGATATGGCCGAGATCGCCGGTGATGAAGAAGCCATCCTCGCGGAATTCGCTGGCGGTCTTCTCCGGCATCTTCCAGTAGCCCTTGAAGACATTGGCACCGCGCACCTCGATCAGGCCTGTCTCGCCACGCGGCAGGATGGCGCCTGTCTCGCGGTCGGTGACGCGCACCTCGCTGCCGGGCAGCGCCATGCCCACCGTACCCGGACGGCGCTCGCCATCGTAAGGGTTGGAGGTGTTCATGTTGGTCTCGGTCATGCCGTAGCGTTCGAGAATCGCGTGACCGGTGCGTGCGCTGAATTCGCTGTGGGTCTCGCTGAGCAGCGGTGCGGAACCGGAGACGAACAGACGCATGCCGGCGGTCGTCTCGCGATTGAGGCGCTCGGATTCCAGCAGGCGCGTGTAGAAGGTCGGCACGCCCATCAGCACGCTGGAGCGCGGCATCAGATCCAGAATCTGCTCGGCATCGAACTTGGGCAGGAAGGTCATCGAGGCGCCGACGGTCAGCACGATATTGCAGGCCACGAACAGCCCGTGGGTATGGAAAATGGGCAGGGCGTGGATCAGGTGGTCGTCCGCGCTGAAGCGCCAGGTCTCGGCGAGTGCCTGGCAGTTGGAGGCAAGGTTGGCGTGGGTCAGCATCGCGCCCTTGCTGCGGCCGGTGGTGCCGGAGGTATACAGAATGGCGGCGAGATCATCGGCGGCGCGTGGCTCGACCTCGTGGCTCGCGCTGCACTGGCGTGCCTGCTCCATCAGGCTGCCGTCCTGCTCGGTGCCCAGACTCTCGACACGTGGCACACCACATTCCTTGCCCAGTGCGCGCGCCGTCTCCAGCACCCTGGGCTGGCAGACATACAGGTGCGGCCCGGCGTCGCCCAGGAAGTAGCGGATCTCCTCGCCGGTATAGGCGGTATTCAGCGGCAGATAGACCGCCCCGACCTGCAGGCAGGCTAGATACAGGATGACGGTCTCGCAGCTCTTGTCGATCTGCACCGCGACGCGGTCGCCCGGTGTCACGCCCAGCTCGCGTAGCGCGGTGGCCATCTGACCGGCGGCGCTGCGCGTCTCGGCGAAGGTGTAGCCGTGGCCTTCGATGGTGTCGAGGAAGGTGGCATCCGGGCGCTCATCGAAATTGCGCGCGAATTGCAGGTAGAGGTTGTCGTGGTTGGCGTGAGGCATCATTGGCTCCAATGGCATTGTTTTTGTAGTGAGGCGTGCTCCGGCAGGCGGCGTGCCTGACGGGCGAATCATTTTTCGAGCGGCTTGTTCTTAGAGCGGCTCATTCATCCAAAGACTCAGGCGCTGGCTTGCTGTCGCTGGCATCCGTGGCCGATCTGGTCACGGGCGGCTGTTCGGGCGCTTTTGATGACAGAAGCTCACTTTCTTTTCTGGCCTCGCGCTTGGGTGCCTTGGCCAGCTCCTTGTTGGCTTTCGACTCCTTCTTGACCTCGCTGCTGCACACCACGCTGTCGTTGCGGCTGAAGGCCTCGTGGTTCTGCTCGATGCGGTGCGGCTCATAGAGGTAATTGACCATCAGGCCGTGAGCCTGCTGGCGGCCATTGGGCGAGGTATCGCCGGGCCAGTTGAGGCGATGCAGGCTGGCACCGTTGCCAAGGTGGAAGCGCGCGACCGGGTCCATCGGCTGACCGCTGCGGTGCTTGACGTTGACCAGATAGTGGGCGGCGAGGGCACGCAGCTCCGGCGCCATCTTCTGCTGGGCTTCCTCGTCATTCATCCAGTCATCGTGCTCAAGGTGATGGGCCAGCAGGTCGGAGACTTCCAGGCCTTCCTCGTCACGCGCACGTTCCAGCCACTGACTGAAGCCGGGCACCGGCGAGAGGGTGACGAAGCGGCTGAGGTTGGGCAGTTCGCGTTGCAGCTCCTGCACGACCTGCTTGATCAGGAAGTTGCCGAACGAGATGCCTTTCAGGCCCTTCTGGCAATTGCTGATGCTGTAGAAGACGGCGGTGTCCGCCTCGCGCTCGGTGGTCTGGCCGCTGTTGGCGAGCAGATGCTGGATGTTGTTGGGCACGCCCTTGCACAGCGCCACCTCGACGAAGATCAGCGGCTCATCGCCGATGGCCGGGTGGAAGAAGGCGTAGCAGCGGCGGTCTTCGGGGTCGAGACGTCCGCGCAGGTCGCTCCAGTCCTGGATGGCATGCACCGCCTCATAGCGGATGATCTTCTCCAGCACCGCCGCGGGGGTGTTCCAGTCGATGGCCTCCAGCATCAGGAAGCCGCGATTGAACCAGGAGGCGAACAAGTGTGCAAAGTCGGCATCCAGCGGCTTGAGCTCCGGATTCTGCTTGATGAGCTTGAGCAGGTCAGCGCGCATACGCACGATTTCATAGGTGCCGCCGGGGCACAGGTTCAGACGGCGCAACAGCGATTGGCGCCTGGGTTCGCTGGCGGCGAACAGCGCACTGAGATTGGCGTTGTCGGGGGATTCACGATAGGCCGCGTAGGCGGCGTGGATGCGGTCTTCATCGGCGGCGTAGTGCTCGGCCAGCACCCGGAAGAAGGCGAGGCGCTGCTCGTGGTCCAGCTGCTGATAATCCTCCAGCGCCCGCTGGGCCATCATGATGCGCGAGGCCTCACCGCTGCTCTCGGTGAGGTTGTGGCAGCTCTCGGTCAGACGGGCGAGGGCGGTGTCTTCATTGCCGGCGCCTGGCGAGAGGCCGACCTGCTGGCGGGCGCGCTGGCCGACATGGGTCAGCAGATCCTGCAGAAAACTCAGATTGATGTTCATGGCGGTCTTCCTCAAGGCGCGAGACGCGAAGCTGTGATGGCTGGTGCATATCCATTGCTCAGTATGGCGTCTGAAGAATGAATATTTGGCTTCGTCTTGTTGTATACAACAGATAGGCGTCTAGTGTGTTAGCGTCAAGTCCTGGCATGCCAGACACGACTAAAGTCAGTTTCCTGCGCGGGCACTTCCCCTGTTCAATGAAGGCAAGGGGACGAGGCAGCGACTGGCCTCAAGGCCGGTTGGCATGTCTGTGAAGGGAATTGAGGCAAGGGCGGCAGGATTTGGCGCCATCGTCAGCGCAACCTTTGTCGCGACAGGGCCGCAAGGCATCGGCACCAGCGTTTCGTATCAGTACTTCGCACCCGTACCAGCACTTCGCATCAGTACAAGGACGCCGCAGATGATCAAGATGTCCCACACCCAGCGCCTTCGCGATCTGCTCGAAGATGCCATCGTCGAAGGGCGCTTCCCGCCGGGCACCAAGCTCGACCCCGAGGCTCTGGGCCGCGAGTACCAATGCTCACGCACGCCGATTCGCGAGGCGCTGCAGCAGTTGGCCGCCTCCGGCATGGTGAAGGTGGTGCCGAAGCGCGGCACCTTCGTGACGCAGCTAGGGGTGTCGGAGCTGGTGGAACGCTTTGAAGTCATGGCAGAACTGGAAGCCATGTGCGGCCGACTCGCCGCACGGCGCATCACCCCGCAGGAGCTTTCTGAACTCAAGGACGCCCACGCCGCCTGCCGTGAACGCCTGGAAGCCGACGACGCCAATGGCTACTACTACGAGAACGGCCTCTTTCATCACTGTCTCTACCGCGCCAGCCACAACGCCTTCCTCACCGAAGAAGCCACGCGCCTGCATGCCATTCTCAAGCCTTACCGCCGCCTGCAACTTCACGTTCGCCACCGCATGCACAGCTCCTACGCCGAACACGAAGCCATCGTCGCCGCCATCGAAGCTGGCGACGCCGCTGCTGCAGAACAGGCACTGAAGGATCACGTGCATATCCAGGGGGAGAGGTTTACCGATCTAGTGGCGAATATTGAGCGATTGCATGATTCTGCATAAGCTAGATTTTTTGATCTATTATATGGTTCAGATGTCAACCAAGTATGAAGCTTTAGTAGCGGATTAGTGTCAAACTTTAAGTTTTATGCGTATAGTGTAGCTAAGGATCTGTCTGCTATTATAAGATTGTAGCTGGTGGATATAATTGGTTTTTAATTAGATGCAGGGATGCAAAATGTCAGCACGTGATTATGATAAAGTGAAGAGTAGGTTTAAAGATTATTACAATGAAAACTTTACGCTGTTAAACGATGCCGAAATATCATTTCGCACGCTTACTTCATCATTGATAAGATCTGATAGTAGCATTGCTATATCCAAAGTTGAGGGGAGAGTGAAAAATAGAGATGAATGTATTAAGAAGTTTAGTCGTAAATACCGTGATGCTTTGGAGTTAGATGAAAAAGATTACGATATTTTGGATCATATTACGGATTTAATAGGTATTCGCATTGTTTGTCTTTATGAGGATGATATTGAGAAAATCAAGTGCATTCTTTGCGAACACTTTGATGTCATAGAAATAACGGACAAAATTTCAGAAATAGAAAGCACAGAGAATTCCTTTGGCTATAAAGGGCTTCATCTAGACCTTAAGTTAAACAATGATAGGGCTAAACTTCCAGAGTACAAGAGTTTTTCTGGCTTTAGCTTTGAAGTTCAAATTAGAACTATAATTCAAGATTCTTGGAGTGTGCTTGATCATAAGATCAAATATAAAAAGTCTATTCCTAATTCGCTTAAAAGAAGGATAAATTCACTGGCTGCTCTTTTTGAGGTCGCTGATCGAGAATTTCGCGAGATAAGAAATGCAACTGATGAAAATATGAAAGCGGAAAATGAGCTTACTGAAGAACAAATTGCAGAAGAGTCAGGGAACTTTGTAGCTGATCATAATTGTAGGGTGCCGGATGATCGGATTTCACAACGAAGCTATCCTTTGTTAGCCTCTCGTGAGCTCATCAAGCAATTGATTCAGGAAAAGCTTCATGGACATCAAGCTGCATAAGCAAGCGACGACGACA
>NZ_JAMXRV010000013.1:0-92512 GCF_024124625.1 Cobetia sp. Dlab-2-AX
CGTGCTCGACAATGCCAATCCGGCCGTGCAGTCGCTGGACGACGGTGAGTCACTGACCGACGTCTTCAGCTACACCATCACTGATGCCGATGGCGATGCCTCCAGCACCACGCTGACCATCACCGTCACGGGCTCGACCGATGGCGTGCCGACCATCAGCGGCATCAGCGGCACGGACGACAACAGCGTCACCGAAGCCACCGGCGACACCGTCACCGGCAGCTTCACGGTCGCCGCCACTGCCGGGATTGCCACGGTCACCATTGCTGGCGTCGATGCGGATGCGTCGGTCGACATCACGGGTGCGACCGAGGCCGATCCGGTGGTCATCGAGGGGAGCGAAGGCACCCTGAGCGTGACCGGCTATGACGCCGATACGGGCACCGTAACGTACCGCTACGTCGAGGATGGCGAGACCGAGGATCACTCGGGCGGCGACATCACCGACAGCTTCGCGGTCGTGGTCACCGACATCACGAACGCCAGCACCACGGACAGTCTCGACATCGCGATCGTCGACACCGTCCCGACGGCCAACGAGGACACCGGCACCATCGCCGAAGACACCTCTGATGCCCTGACCGGCAATGTCATCAGCGGCGAGGGCGACAGCACGGATGCCGATGCGGCCGCCGATGCCCTGGGCAGCGACACGCCGACCCTGGTCACCGGTGTCGTGAAAGGCCGCCTGGAAGACGATGACGCGCTTGCGGCAAACGTCAGCGGCACGACCGGCACCGAGATCATCGGCGACTACGGCACGCTGACCCTCAACAGTGACGGCAGCTATAGCTACGTGCTGGACAACAGCAATGCAGACGTCCAGTCGCTGAACGATGACAGCGACCCGCTGGCCGACGTCTTCACCTACGGCATCACCGATGCCGATGGCGATGTCTCCCGCACCACGCTGACCATCACCGTCACGGGCTCGACCGATGCAGTGCCGGTCATCACGCTGGCTGACAAGGAAGTGACCGAGGCCACGGGGGAGACGGTCATTGACACCTTCCAGGTGGAAGCGGATGCCGGCATCGCCAGCGTCACCATCAATGGCACGGATATCACTACGGCGTCAGTGGATAACCCCATCGTGATTCCGGGCGCGACTGATGACGAAGGCACGCTGACCATCACGGGCTACGATTCCGGCACCGTGTCCTACACCTATGCGGAGGATGGCACGGCTGCGGATCACACGGCTGGCGATGATAGCGTGTTCGACAACTTCGCCGTGGTCGTCACTGACCTGGCTGGGCAGAGCACCAGCGACAGCCTTGACGTCAAGATTCTGGATACCGCGCCTGTCGCCCATGATGACACCTACACCATTCGTGAGGACGATACTTCTCCTGATGGTGAGCCGGTGATCAGCACCAATGTGATCTCCAGCGTCGTAGGTGGCGGGCGGGATGAGCTTGGTGCCGATGCCGTGACCATCACGAAACTGGACGGCATCTTGCTGGCAGACAACGGGGGTAGTGTTACCGTCGATGGCAGCTATGGCAGCCTGACCCTAAATACCGATGGCAGCTTCAGTTATGACCTGGACGATGTACGTGCCCAGGCACTGGGTGCCGGTGACCTCGTCAAGGAAGTATTCGAGTACACCATCCTGGATGCGGATGGCGACTCGGATACCGCCGACATCACCATCAATGTCCAGGGGTTGAATGACAAGCCGGTGGCCTATGACGATGGTCCGATCGTGGTCGAGGAAGATACTCCGGTCAGCGGGAACGTCCTGAGCAACGATGTTGATGCCGATGGTGATGAGTTGAGCGTCGTCAGCTTCACTGTTGACGGCGATACCTACGACCCGGGCGAGACGGCGGATCTCGGGGAAGTCGGCACACTGCTGATCAATGCTGACGGTACCTTCACCTTCACGCCCGGTGAGAATTACAACGGTCCAGTACCCGACACCACTTATGTGATCACGGATGGCACCGAGTTCGATGAAGCCATTCTCAGCTTCAAGGACGTCGCAGCGATTGATGACCCTGTCGTCATCAGTGCCGATGATGGCGCTGTTGCCGAAGATGGTGTGACACAAGCTTCAGGTACGCTGACCGCGACCGATGTCGATAGTGACGCGCCGACGTTCACGCCGGCCACTGACGACAGCAGTCTCTACGGTACCTTCGCTGTCGATGCCGACGGTAGCTGGACCTATACGCTGGATAACGACACTGCCGCTGTGCAGGGGCTGACATCTGCCGACACGATCAATGAGCAGTACATCGTGCAGCTCAGCGATGGTTCCACCACGACAGTGGATATCGTGATCACCGGTACTGATGATGCTGTGCCGGTCATCAGTTCACTGGAAGACCTGTCCGTCATCGAAGCGACCGGAAGCACGCTCACCAATACCTTTACCGTGTCAGCTGCAGCAGGTATCGCGGCAGTGACGATCGCTGGTGTGGATATCACGGATGCCAATACCTCACCGGTAGTGATCTCCAATCCAGATGGCGAAGGGACGCTGACCGTCACTGGCTATGATGCCGATACCGGGGTGGTCTCATACAGCTATGTGGAAGATGGCACTGCGGCTGATCATTCCGGTGGCGATGACAGTGTCGTTGACGACTTCGCTGTCGTAGTGACGGATCTTGCCGGTCAGAGCACCACATCCAGTCTGGATGTCACCGTTCTGGACACCGCGCCGATAGCCAACGCTGATACCCGCAGCATGAACGAGAATCGCCGTGCTGCCGTTACCGGCAATGTGGTGGACGGCTCATCTGCGACGGCGGATACCCTGGGGGCCGATGCGGTCACCGTCACCGCCGTCACTTCTGGATCAGAAACCGTCACGGTGAGCGATGGCGCGGCGGCTGTGATCACTGGGTCTTATGGCGAGCTGACGCTTGAAGCGGATGGCTCCTACAGCTACCAGTCAGCACGCGACGACCTGCAATATCTGGCGGCCGGTGAGTCGGTCACGGACGTCTATACCTACGTGATCACGGATGCTGACGGTGATACTGCCACTACCACGCTGACCATCACCATCAATGGTAGCAACGATGCGCCGGAGATCAGTGTCAGCAGTGGCGACAGTGCAGCCGCCAGCCTGACGGAGACGGATTCACCGCTGAGTGCCAGCGGGACTCTGTCGGTAAGTGACGTGGATCTCAGCAATAGCGTGACGCCGAGCGTGACCAGTGTCTCCAGCAATGGTGATACTGGCACGCTGGACAATGATGATCTGCTTGCGCTGCTGGGGGTGGACACCGGCGCCATCATCGATGACGAGAACACGAAAGGAACGCTCAACTGGTCCTTCGACAGCAGTGCTGCCGGGGAAAGTTTCGACTACCTGTCTGCAGGCGAGTCACTGGTCCTGACCTACACCGTCACTGTCACGGATACGGCAGGAGCGACAGCTACCCAGGATGTCACCATTACCATCCAGGGGACGAACGATGCCCCGGTGGTGACTGCGACTGAAGGCCGTGTCAGTGAAGAAGGGCTCGAAGGCGGTATCGCCGACAGTGATGCGGCTGATGGCTTCACGGATACCACCGATGCCACCACCGTCACCGGTACGGTTTCCGTCACGGATGTCGATAGTGACAGCGTGTCGCTGGTATTGACGGCTCCTGCCACGGCCATCACCTCCGGTGGCAGTGCGGTGGCCTGGTCCGGCAGCGGTACCCAGTCAATGGTGGCAACCGATGTTGATGGCAATGAAGTCGCGACGGTGACCATCGATGACAGCGGTGCCTATACCTTCACTCTGAGTCAGGCGGTCGATCACTCGGGTGATGGGGAAGATGTCCTGTCTCTGGACTTCGGCGTGCTCGCAACGGATAGCGAAGGCGCAAGCTCCACCGGCACGCTGACCATCGGCATCGAGGATGATGCCCCCGAGCAGCAGGAAGCACAGAGCTTTTCCTCGACGTTGGTGGATACCAACCTCACTATCGTGCTGGATGTCTCTGGTTCCATGGTGACGAGAGATGGCATTGGTGGTGAATCTCGACTGGACAGCGCTATCAGCTCGATCAAAACGTTGATTGAGTCCTATGACGATTTCGGGGATGTACGTATCAATCTGGTGACCTTCTCCACGACGGCCGACTCCTACGGTGCTTGGCTGACAGTCGCCGAGGTCGAAGATGTTCTGGATAGCCTGATAGCGGGAGGGGTTACCAACTACGATGCTGCGCTTGCAGAAGCGATGGACAATTATGCTTTGGACGGGGCATTGGAAGATGCGCAAAGCATCTCTTATTTCTTCTCGGATGGTACGCCATATGGTGCTGATGGTGATTCCAATGCGCTGAACAACTCTTTGGACTTCGGTACCGTTCAATACACCACGATCAACAGGATTGGTCAGACGATAACAGTGCCTGTCAGAGATGACTCGGATACTGGCATCAGCAACATAGAAGAGGGTATCTGGACTGACTTCCTGGTGGAAAATGGTGTTAAGTCTTATTCCATCGGCTTGGGTAGCAATGTCACAGAAGCCAATCTTGATCCGATTGCCTATGATGGTTCAGCGGATGAAGATATCGATAGTACAGTCGTGACCAGCTTCGAGGATCTGGACGATACGCTTGCTGCCACGGTCCAATCACACGTCAGCGGTCAGCTGGTATCAGGCAGTTCCGTGGATGGCAGTCTGTTGGGAGCGGATGGCGGTTATCTGCAGTCGGTCACTGTGGATGGCACGACCTACAGTTATGACCCGGATACCAATGCTGTTTCTGCCACCGGCACCGACAACAGCAGCTACGATGCGGACAGCCTGGAGTTGACCATCTCGACGGATCTGGGTGGCAGCATGCTGTTCAATCTTGGGACCGGTGACTTCTCCTATACGCCGCCGGACAATGTCAGTGCGCGTTCCACGGACAGCTTCGATTACGTCACGGTCGACAGTGACGGGGATACCAATGCTTCAAGTGTCAGTATCGACGTAGACAAGCTGTCGGTCCTGATCGGGACCTCTGGCAACGACACCCTGACAGGCGATGGCGATGGCCCGTTCTATGCGGATTATCTGATTGGCCAGGGCGGCAATGACATCTTGAGTGGCGGTGTGGGCAGCGATCGTCTGGAAGGCGGCAGCGGCAACGATACGCTGCGGGGCGGTACCGGCAACGATATCCTGTCCGGTGGCGAGGGCGATGATCTTCTGGTCGGAGGTGCCGGCAATGACATCCTCACCGGCGGCGATGGTGCTGACACCTTCCAGTGGCTGAGCGGTCATGACATCAACAGCGAAGGCGGCATGGCGACGGATACCATCACTGACTTCAGTGTCGCGGATGGCGATGTCATCGATCTGTCTGATCTGCTGGAGGCTGATGAGGATGCCGATACGCTCTCGAGCTTCCTACACTTCGAGTCAGATGGAGAGGGTGGCACCAATATCGAGATCAGTGTCGATGGATCCAACGGCAGCAATATCACGCAAGAGATCAATCTGCGTGATGTCGACCTGACATCAGGTGGCGACACGGATACGCAGATCATTCAATCTCTGCTCGACAGCAACAGTCTCAAGACGAATGTTGACGGCTGAATCGATGTGGTAGGGGAGATGGCTTAGGCTATCTCCCCTTGCTGTATTAGATTTTGCCGTAGAGACATCTGCGAAGTGCCCTACTAAGGAGGACAGGTTGAGCGATCAACCCACGCCATTAAGACCGGAGCCTGTTGGCGAGAGGGAGGGCGATCCCCTTCTCAATGCGCTGGTCTTCATGGCGCGTTACCACGGCAATCCCAGATCTGCAGCAGTGCTGGTCGATGGTCTTCCCATGGAGGAAGGCCGTCTTCCCCTGGCACTTGTCAGTCGTGCCGCGGCACGTGCCAATCTGAGTGCCAAACTGGTCAACCAGCAGATCACGGCCATCAGCGACATGTTGATGCCGTGCATTCTCATACTCAAGGAAGAGCGTGCTGTCGTCTTGCTGGAGGTCGACAACGACGCAGGCAAGGCCAGGATTCATCAGCCTGAGGCCGATGGTGATGAGCTGGTGGACATCGAGTCACTGGTTGAGCGTCATGATGGGCGTGTCGTCTATCTCAAGCAGGAGCACCGCTTTGATGAACGCGCCCCGGAAACGCTCAAGCAGAGTGATGGTCATTGGTTCTGGTCAACGCTGAAGCTGTCGCGGCCGATCTATCGTGACGTGATTCTGGCGTCGATATTGATCAACCTGTTTGCCGTGGCATCGCCACTGTTCGTGATGAACGCCTATGACAAGGTCGTGCCCAATCTGGCCTTCAACACGCTGTGGGTCTTGGCGACGGGCATGGCGATCATCATGGTGTTCGACTTCGTGATGCGCCAGACGCGTGCCTACTTCATGGACACGGCCGGCAAGAAGTCCGAAGTGTTGCTGACCTCGAAGCTCTTCTCCAAGACCATGAACCTGCGGATGGAAGCGCGACCCGGCTCCGTCGGTGGCTATGTGAAGCACCTGCAGGAGTTCGATTCGATTCGCGAGTTCTTCACCTCCGCGACCCTGACCACCTTGGTCGATCTGCCGTTTGCCCTGCTGTTCCTGCTGGTGATCTGGATCGTGGCGGGGCCACTGGTTCTGGTGCCATTCGTCGCGCTCGTGATCCTGCTTGTCTACAGTCTGGCGATCCAGAAACCGCTGCGCAGCAGCATCGAGCAAGGGTCGCGCCTGGCGACGGAGCGCAATGCGCGCCTCGTCGAAGCCGTTTCCGGCCTCGAGAGCCTCAAGCTGGCCAATGCCCAGGGGGAAACCCAGCGCCGATATGAACGCGCCGTCGGGCAGATCGCGCATTGGGGAGTGAAAAGCCGCAACCTGACGACCTCTGTCAGCTCGCTGAGCATGTCGCTGACACAGGCCACTACCGTGGCGCTGGTCGTGTTCGGGGTCTATCTGATTGCGGATGCACGCCTGTCTGTCGGTGGTTTGATCGCCGCGGTCATGCTGTCCGGGCGTGCGTTGCAGCCGCTGGGACAGTTGGCGTTGTTGATCACGCGCATCGGCCAGACTCGCAGTGCGATGAGTGCGCTGGAGCAGATCATGGCATTGCCGGAAGAGTCGGAAGATCGTCGTTACGTTCACCGCGAGCACCTGCAGATGCGTATCGAATTCGATCGCGTCGGCTTTGCCTATGCGCCGAATACGCCGCCTGCCGTGTCGGATATCTCACTGACCATCGAACCAGGTGAGAGGATCGCGATCATCGGGCGTATCGGCGCTGGCAAGAGCACTTTGCAGCGCCTTGTCTCTGGTCTGTATCGTGCCACAACTGGCAGTGTTCGCATTGATGGCCTGGATCTCAATCAGCTGCATCCCGCCGACGTACGTCGGCATATCGGCCATGCGGGCCAGGACAGTGCACTGTTCTTCGGCTCCATTCGCGACAACATCACCCTCGGCCAACCACACGCCAGTGATGTACAGATCGAACTCGCGGCTGATGCCTCCGGCGTGACCGAATTCACTCGTCATCACCCTGAAGGACTGGACCGTCAGGTGGGCGAGGGTGGGCGCATGCTCTCCAGCGGTCAGCGTCAGACGGTCTTGCTGGCACGCGCACTCTTGATGCGTCCTCCGCTCTTGCTGCTCGATGAGCCCGGTTCGCACATGGATAACCGCGCCGAGCTGCGGCTGCGCAGAATGCTCAAGTCCTTGCCACGCAGCCAGACGCTGGTGCTGGTCACCCACAAGAGCAGCATGCTCGACGTGGTAGACCGCGTCATCGTCATGGAAGGAGGGCGCATCGTCGCCGATGGCCCCAAGCAGCAGGTGCTGAGCGCCCTGAATGAAGGCCGAGTCGCCGGGCGCAAGCAGGAGGTGAATCGTGGCTAAGGCACCGATTGAGCAGCGTGATCTTCATCATCTCGACGATGTCAGTTCAGCCGTCTTGCTGGCGACCCCCTGGAAGTCGCGCATCCTGATCTGGATGGTGCTCGCATTCGTGGTCATCTTCATCATCTGGGCCAGTCAGGCGAGTCTGGAGGTCGTCACGCGCGGCTCCGGCAAGGTCGTGCCCTCGACGCACCTGCAGGTTGTACAGAACCTGGAAGGCGGTATCGTGCGCGAGATCTATATCAAGGAAGGTCAGGTCGTCTCGGCGGGGGAGCCACTGCTGCGTATCGACGATACCAGTGCAGGTTCCGATCTGCGTGAGCGTGTCTCGACCCTCGATGGCCTGCAGGCCACCATCATGCAGTACGACACCGAGCTTGATTCCATCGAGGTCAACGCCTCCGCGGATGCCTGGAAGGATCAGGTGATCGTGAAGAGTATCGAGTTGCCCTTCGATGAAGAATTCAAGGCGCGCAGTCCCGCTCTGGTCTCGCGTGCGATGACGGCCTATCGCACGCATCTGAATCAGCTCAACAGTGGCCTCAATGGCGCGCGTGAACAGATTCTGCAGAAAGAGCAGGAGTTGCGTGAGTTGAGATCGCGCATCAACAGCCTCGAGCGCAGCTATCAACTGTCACGTCGCGAGCTCGGCATGACGGCCCCGCTGGTGCGTGAAGGCGTGGTCTCTCAGGTAGACCTTCTCAAGATCCAGCGTGAGGTCAACGACTTGCGGGGTGATCTTGAGTCGGCGCGCCTGGCGGTGCCGGGCAAGCAATCGGAGCTGGATGAGGCCATCTCGAACAGGGTCGGCGTCGCGCAGGAATTCCGCTCGCGTGCCGCGGAAGAGCTCGCCAAGACCCAGGCGGATCTGGGTCGCTTGCGTGAGGGGCGCACCAGTCTTCAGGACCGACTCGATCGTACTTTGGTGACATCTCCGGTTCAGGGCGCCATCAAGACGCTGAATATCAATACCATAGGCGGCGTCATCGAGCCCGGGGAAGACCTGATGGAGATCGTTCCCATCGAGGATCAGCTGCTGGTTCAGGCGCGAGTCGCTCCCAAGGACATCGGCTTCCTGAGAATCGGGCAGCCGGCCGTCGTCAAGTTATCTGCCTACGACTTCACCATCTACGGTGGGTTGGAAGGCAAGGTGGATCAGATCAGTGCAGATACTGTGCAGGATGAAGAAGGCAACAGTTTCTACGAGATCAAGGTGCTGACGGAGCAGAACCACCTTGGCAGTGACTCGGATCCGCTCACGATCATCCCGGGCATGCAGGCCAGCGTCGACGTGATCACTGGCAATCAGACCGTACTGCAATATTTGATGAAGCCGATTCTGCGCGCCAGGCAAGGTGCCTTGCGTGAACGTTGATCAAGGATTTGATGGATTCGAGGGTAACTCATAATGAAAAAGACACTCTTGGCGTTGAGCATCGCCGCAGGGATGGGGTTTGGCGTTCAGGCTTCGGCTGCGACTCTTGAAGAGGCCGTATCCCGAGCGGTAATGGAAAACCCGCGCACGCGCGTTCAGGTTTCACGTCACATCCAGCGACTCGAAGAAGCGGAAACCCAGCGCGGGGCGTATCGCCCGACGGTGGATCTGACTGGCCGCCTGGGTTATGGAAAGTTCGACTCGGAAGATGACGGCATCAATGATGATGACGACTGGCACGATTACACGCGCCTTGACCTGACCATCCGTCAGCTGCTCTGGGACGGCAACACGACAATCGAGCGCATCCGCCAGGCCGAGACAGAAGCGGACTACCAGCGCCTGCAGGTCGCGGCCGAGGCCAATGACATCGCGCTGGATACGGCCGGTGCCTATCTGCAGGTCATGCGTGATGAGCTGATTCTCAAGTATGCACAAGCCAATCTCGAGGCTCACCGTCGCATCTCGAATGATATCGGGCGGCGTGCGGAATCCGGCCTTGGTGCGCGCAGTGACGTGCGTCAGGTGGATGGTCGTCTGGCCAATGCCGAAGCCAGCGTACTGTCATCGATCAACAATCTCGAGGATTCCCGCTCTGCCTATCTGCGTCTGGTGGGCGAGATGCCGTCGGACCTCAGCATGCCGGGTATCGACACCAGCCTGCTCAGCGAGGATGTCGAGAGCGCCTACGTGCAGGCCAATCAGCGCAACCCGCTGTTGGCGGCGGCACGGGTCTCCATTGACGCTGCGCGCCATGAAGTGAACGCCGAGAAGGGCGATAACTACCCCGAGTTCAGTCTCGAGGGCAATCGCACGCTGGACAATGATTATGACCAGGACAAGAGCAAGTCAGACGACTGGAGCGTCGAACTGGTCATGCGCTACAACCTGTATCGTGGTGGCCGCGATCAATCCGAGATCCGCGGTCGTCAGGCAGCGCTGGAAGCGGTCGAGCACGACAATGATCGCGTGATACGCGATGTGCGTGACGAGATTCGTCTGGCATGGAATGCTCGCGAAAACCTCAAGCGCCAGATCGATTACCTGGAAAGTTATGTGCGTGCCGCGACCGATACCCGCGAGAGTTATCGCAAGCAATTCGATATCGGGCGCCGCACATTGCTGGACCTTCTGGATAGCGAGAGTGAGCTGTTCACCTCTCAACAGAACCTGATTCGCGCCCGTTTTGATCTGGAAACCGCCAACTATCGCCTGCTGTCGGCGACCGGTGCTCTGCTGGATTCCATGAGTGTTGCCGTCCCCGTCCAACAACAGGGCTAAGCCACCCACGGCGCTCCCGCACCCTGGATGCGTCGTTGCCATGCTGATGGTTGATGAGGAAATCAGATGAGTCTTTCGCGCCGCCTGTTTACCTTGATGTTGCTGGTATTGTTGGGGTTCTCCCTCGGTATCTTCTTCATCCAGGTCAACAACACCCGTGATGCACTGGCCGAACGACAACGCGTCGAACTCTCGAATCTCGCCCAGAGCTTGAGTCTCGCGCTGGTGCCACATGTAGAGCTTGGCGATGCCGCCAGTGCCGAAGCCCTGATACGTGCCACGGTGGATGGTGGCCATGTGCGCGATGCCAGGCTGGAGAGCGTGGCCGTCGCGACGCCCATCGTTTTCAATGTCGTGCGCGAGAGCCTGGCACCCGAGTGGTTTCGTGACCTGATTCCCATGCCGGTGGAATCGGCGAGCCGCGAGCTGCCGGGGGGGTGGGCGTCGCTGGGCACGATCAGCCTGACCGGCGAATCTGCCCAGGGCTACGACCAGCTCTGGCAGCTGGCCAAGCGTCTGGCGCTGTGGCTGCTGCTGGGCGGCCTGATCACGCTGCTGGTTGCCTCGTTGGTCATGCGCCGTCTGCTGCGCCCGCTGGAGCGCCTTTCGTCTCGCCTCAATGAGATGGAGACGCAGCGCTTCGACGCGCCGCTGGAAGAGACCAGCGTGGCGGAGCTCAAGGGCATTACCTCGGCGGTCAATCGTCTGGGACAGCGCCTTCAGACCCAGTTCGAGGCTCAGGCCGCGCAGCTGGCGCGTCTGCAGCGCCAGGCGGAAGAAGACTCGGTATCGGGGCTTGGCAACCGCGGCTATTTGAACCGAGCGGTCGATGAGTGGCTGAGCGAGCCGATGGGCGGCAGCTTCGCGCTGCTGCGTGTGTCGCATATCGAGGTGGTGTATCGCGAGCAGGGCTACAAGGGGCGTGATGCCCTGGTGAAAGCCATTGCGCGCAAGCTGGAAGATCGTGAACTGGCGGGTGAGGCGATCATCGCCGCGCGCTTGGCCAATAGTGATTTCGGTCTGTTGCTGCCGGAAACTGATGAGACTCGACTTCAGGAATTTCTCACGCTATTGGCGGAGGATATCGACCACCTGCTGGATGCCAATCCGCTGGTGGATATTCCGCCGGAGAACTGTGCCCTTGGTGCCGTTCGGCGTGAGCCGGGCATGCAGCGTACCCAGATGTTTGCCGTTGCAGATGCCACGCTTCGTCAGGCCATCGAGCTGGGATCTAGCGTCGAGCTGGCCCCTGCGGGTGGCCGTGCACGTCCGCGAGGCGAATGGCGCGAGATCATCGAAAAGGCTCTGGATGCCCCCAAGGGGCTCGATTTCGTTGCTCAGCCGGTGTTGCTCAATGATGGTGGCGAGCTTCACCGCGAGCTGTTTGCCCGTCTGCGCGATGGCAATGAACTGCATCGCGCGGGTGACTTCCTGCCCGTGATCCGCCATTTCCGCATGGGGGCGCAGTTCGATCTGCGCGCTCTGGAGTGGCTGGCCTCTTATATCGACAGGATTGAAGTGCCAAGACTGGCGCTCAACCTGACCGAAGAAACCTTCGACGATGAAGCCAGTTATATTGGTCTGCTCAACTGGTTGGCGGCGCATCCGCGCCTGAGCAAGCGTCTGGATATCGAGGTGTCCGAAAGCATCGCCCTCAGGCATCAGGAGCGTATCAAGATGCTGTTCCGACATGCTCGTCGACTGGGTGCGCGGGGCGGCATCGACCGCTTCGCCCGAGAGCTGAAGGAGCTCAGCTATCTGTCGGCACTGCGGCCTGATTACGTCAAGATCGACCAAGCGTTCTTCAAGCGCGAAGATGTCGACACCGAGCTGTTGCAGAGTCTGTGCATGACGGCGCATCAGGTCGAGTCGCAGGTCATCGTGACCCGCGTCGAGTCCGAGGCGGATCAGGAGCGGGCGATGTCGCTGGGCGCAGATGGCTATCAGGGCTTCGTGTCACCGGCAGTCGATGTCATGGCAAGGCTTGCCAGTCCAGCAGAAGATATGCCTCGCTAAGTGACATTCAGGGTGCCTCGACATGAATCATCGCCGCTGGTGGGAGGGTCTTGCGGTTGGGGTGCTGCTGGCGTTGTCACTCGGTGCGGGTCTGGCACAGGCATTGGATTCCCGCCAGTTCATCCAGATCTACGGGACAGGTGGCTGGAATCGTGTGCAGCAATGGCAGCAACTGTTGCAGCGTCTGGAGGGCGCGCCGGTCAGGCGTCAGTTGAGCGAAGTGAACGATTTCTTCAATCGTCTCAACTTCACCGATGATCTCAGCGTCTGGGGAGCGACCGATTACTGGGCGACGCCGCAGGAGTTTCTGGGGGCAGGGGCCGGTGATTGCGATGACTTCGCCATGGCCAAGTATCTGACCCTGCGCGAGCTTGGCGTACCGGAAGACCGCCTGCGTCTGCACTACGTCAAGGCGCTCAGTCTCAATCAGTTTCACATGGTCGTGACCTATCAGAGCGCCAACACGCGCAACCCTCATGTACTGGACAACCTGAACAGTTCCATCCTGCCGGCCAGTGAGCGCACGGACCTGCTGCCTATCTACAGCTTCAATGGCAGTGCGCTGTGGATGAGCAAACGTCTGGAAGGGGGCAAGCGCATCAGCGACAGCCGAGGCCTTTCAAGTCTGTCTGACTGGCAGAAGCGCCGCGCACAAGGGGTGCTGAGAGTGCCGCGCCACCAACGGCCATAAGTCTGGCGGCGTAAGCCCCCTCGAGGAATGGTGGTTTTGCGCTGCCAAGCACTGCTAAGCACTCTTAAGCACGACAGCACGACAAGACACCCCTTGACCTTCCGGTCGCGGGGTGTCTTGCCATCCGGGCATTGCAGGCCGGCGCTCTCGTCAGGCTGCGCCGTGCAGATTGCGGGGCGCTAGCGGGGCGTATTGCCGCGCAGGTGCAGGATCTCGAGCAGATTGCCGTAGCGATGGCGACTCGGCATCGTGGCCAGTCCCGAAAACAGCAGCCAGAACATGCGCCGGCCACGCGTCAGACGATGCGTATGCTGCAGCAGGCGTGACAGCAGCTGGCTGTCATCGAAGCCCTTGAAGTTGGGTGTCATGCTGACCTGTTCTCGCACCAGTACCGGCGCCATCTCCAGGCGATAGAGCTTTTCCAGTTCCTGGAAGCTCAACCCCTGGGCTTCGACGACTTCTGCCATGTGCTGATACTCGGCTTCACGCGGTTCGCGTTCCAGCCACAGTGGAGACAGCGCCAGCCAGATGTCCTGTCGGCGCTCGAGCAGGGCGGCCACATCGGGGGCGAGGTGAGCGTTCTGATCGTTCATGAAAACATCCTGGGCAGAGCCTGTCGGACAGTGCGGCTGGCAACCAGCGGCGAATGCAGGACGGCAGTGGAATGGCAGTACGTGAAAAGGCCTATATGATACGGCAGCCGCCGCGGCCGGCTCCAGTGATATGCAGGCAGATGGCGGATCATGACGGCAGGGCGGACAGCGTCGCCGACAGCCGCTAGAATAGCGCCCATGAGCGGGCACTGAGCCTGCTTTACGGGATTCGAACGCCCTATTTCACGATACGCTTCACCATCCAGGGACGGCCTTTGCCTGCTGTCAGCGTGAAGCGAGTATCAGCATCGGCGGGTACACGCCGGGCCAACAGCAAACGAGGTTCTTTACGTGATCATCAAACCCAAGGTTCGTGGCTTCATCTGCACCACCACACACCCCAAGGGCTGCGAGCAGAATGTCGCCGAGCAGATCGCCATCACCCGCAAGACAGTCGGTGACAAGCGCGACGGTGGTCCGAAGAAGGTGCTGGTGATCGGCTCTTCCAGCGGCTATGGCCTCGCGGCACGCATCACGGCAGCCTTCGGTTATGGCGCGGATACCCTGGGCGTGTTCTTCGAGAAGCCGGGCACCGAGAAGAAGGCCGGCACTGCAGGCTGGTACAACTCTGCCGCCTTCGACAAGTTCGCCAAGCAGGAAGGCCTCTACAGCCAGGCCATCAACGGCGATGCCTTCTCGCATGAGACACGCGCCAAGGCCATCGAGCTGATCAAGGCCAACATGGGTGAAGTCGACCTCGTCGTCTACTCGCTGGCCTCTCCGGTGCGCAAGCTGCCGGACAGCGGTGAAGTGAAGCGCTCCGTGCTCAAGCCGATCGGCGAGACCTATCGCGCGACCGCCATCGACACCAACAAGGACACCATCATCGAAGCGGAGGTCGAGCCGGCCACCGAGCAGGAAATCGAAGATACCGTCACCGTGATGGGGGGTCAGGATTGGGAGCTGTGGATGCAGGCGCTGGACGACGCCGGCGTGCTGGCGGATGGCGCCCGTTCCGTTGCCTTCAGCTATATCGGCACCGAGATCACCTGGCCGATCTACTGGCACGGTGCGCTGGGTCGCGCCAAGGAAGATCTGGACCGCGCCGCCGGCAGTATCCACGAGAAGCTGTCCGCCAAGGGCGGTCGTGCCCACGTGGCCGTGCTCAAGTCCGTGGTCACCCAGGCCAGCGCCGCGATCCCGGTCATGCCGCTCTACATCTCCATGGTCTACAAGATCATGAAGGAGAAGGGCTTGCACGAAGGCACCATCGAGCAGCTCAACCGCTTCTACGCCGAGCGCTTCTACGGCGAAGGCGAGATCGCCACCGACGAGTCCGGCCGTCTTCGTCTTGATGACTGGGAGCTGAAGGACGACGTCCAGCAGGCCTGTCAGGAACTGTGGCCGCAGGTCACCAGCGACAACCTGTTCGACATCACCGACTACGCCAGCTACAAGCAGGAATTCCTGAAGCTGTTCGGCTTCACGCGTGACGACGTCGACTACGACGCCGATGTCGCCACCGACGTTGAATTCGATGTCGTTCAGATGTAAGAGCGCTTCAGCAAGCATGCAGAGCTCAGGGCAGCTCGCTGCCAGCTGACCGCTGAGCACTGACCGCCAAACGCGACGACGCCATCCTTCGGGGTGGCGTTGTCGTTTGCACAGTCTTTGTGGTGCTGTCTCTGGGGCGCTGGTCAGGCATTGGCGTAGCAGGCATGGCACAATATGGCGGCACTCTGATGGCAGTCTGGTGGCATGACTTTGATATCCACCGACATCCACCGCTCGTTTGACTCACCTTCTACCCAACGGATTCAGCGCCATACTCATGCCCGTGGATTCACTGGTTTCCCCCCAGGCCCAGCAACGCCAGATAGGCTTCGTGCTGCTGCCCGGCTTCTCGTTGTTGTCCCAGGCCTGTGCGCTGGAGCCCCTGCAGGTGGCCAACCAGCTCGCGGGGCAGACACTCTATCGGGCCGTCACCTTCGCACTTGATGGGCGCGGCGTGGCGTCCGCGGCGGGCTTGAGCCTCTCGCCGGACAGCCTGGTCGCCAGTGATTCGCGCCATCTGGACGCCCTGTTCGTGTGCGGCGCTCAGCCGGCGGGGGAAGCGGGCCCGCAGGAGGTGGCCTCGAATCCCGCGCTGCTGGCCTGGCTCAAGCGACTGACCGAGCGTGGCGTGATGCTGGGCGGCATCTCCACCGGCACCCGTGAGCTGGCCCGCGCCGGGTTGCTCGATGGCTATCGTGCGACGATTCACTGGCAGCGCGCCGAATCCTTCCGCCGCGACTTCCCGCAGGTCAATGTCTCCCATCAGCTTTATGAGCTGGACCGTGATCGTGTCACCTGCGGCGGTGGTACCGCGGCGATGGACATGATGATGACGCTGATCGCCCAGCAGCATGGCCGCGCGCTGGCCGAGAAGGTTTCCGAGCACTTCGTCTGCGAGCGCATCCGGCTGGCGGACGAGCCACAGCACGTGCCGCTCAAGAACCGTTTCGCCCATGCGCCGCAGCCGCTGGTGGAGGCCGTGACGCTGATGGAGGCCAATATCGAGGAGCCGCTCTCTACCCACGAGATCGGCGAGCACCTCGGCATCTCGCGGCGTCAGCTGGAGCGGCTGTTCAAGAAGCATCTGCAGGCGGTGCCCAGCCGCTACTATCTGGATCTGCGTCTGGCACGCTCGCGTCAGCTGCTGCGCGAGAGCGATCAGCCGATCGGCGAGATCGCGCTGGCCACCGGCTTTTCCAGTGCGGCTCACTTCTCCACTGCGTTTCGCAACCATTTCGGACGCAGCCCCCGCGACGAACGTCTCATGCTGCAGGCCTGACACCTTCCCTGGATGACAAAAGTCGCCTCCTGACATAAGTCGTCGTCCTTTCGCTGAAAGTCTTTGTCATCTCGCCTCCCTATACTCGAGTGTCATGACCCGTGGCTTGCCGATCATCGGCCGGCCACGCCAAGACCCCGCGATGAGGAAGAGACGATGACCCAGCTGACCCGTGCCGATTTCGACCATGCCATGGTGCCCAACTACGCACCCCAGGCTGCCATTCCGGTACGTGGCGAGGGCAGCCGTCTGTGGGATCAGGAAGGTCGTGAGTACATCGACTTCGCCGGTGGCATCGCCGTCACCTCGCTGGGTCACTGCCACCCGGCGCTGGTCAAGGCGCTCAAGGACCAGGCCGACAAGGTCTGGCACCTGTCCAATGTCTACACCAACGAGCCGGCACTGGCGCTGGCCAAGGCGCTGACCGAGCGCACCTTCGCCGACAAGGTCTACTTCTGCTCCTCCGGTGGTGAGGCCAACGAGGCCGCCCTCAAGCTGGCGCGTCGTTTCGCCCACGACACCCATGGCGAGAAGAAGGACAAGATCATCTCCTTCCGTCAGTCCTTCCATGGCCGCACCTTCTTCACCGTCAGCGTCGGTGGCCAGCCCAAGTATTCCCAGGGCTTCGGACCGATTCCGGGCGGTATCCAGCACGCCGAATTCAACAATCTCGACTCCGTGCGCGAGCTGATGGGCGATGACACCTGCGCGATCATCGTCGAGCCGCTGCAGGGCGAGGGCGGCATCATCCCGGGCGAGCAGGCCTTCCTCGAAGGACTGCGTGAACTGTGCGACCAGCACGATGCGCTGCTGATCTTCGATGAAGTCCAGAGCGGTGCCGGGCGTACCGGCCACCTGTACGCCTACCAGCACTTCGGTGTGGTGCCGGACATCCTGACCACCGCCAAGGGCATCGGCGGCGGCTTCCCGCTGGGCGCCATGCTGACCACCGATCGCATCGCACCGGCCATGGCCATCGGCACTCACGGCTCCACCTATGGCGGCAACCCGCTGGCATGTGCCGTGGGTCTGGCGGCGCTCGAGACCATCGACACGCCGGAAGTGCTCGAGGGCGTCGCCCACCGCCACCAGCTGCTGCGCAACGGCCTGGAAGGCATCGCCAAGCGTCACGGTGTCTTCAAGGAAGTGCGCGGCATGGGTCTGTTGATCGGTGCCCAGATGGCGCCGGACTACGCAGGGCGTGCCAAGGACATTCTCAACCTGGCGATGGAGGAAGGTCTGATGGTGTTGATCGCCGGTCCTGACGTGCTGCGTCTGGCGCCGTCGCTGGTGATCAGCGAAGAGGAGATCCAGAGCGGTCTCGACAAGCTCGACCGCGCCGTGGCGAACTTCGTCGCCACCTCTGCATCTGCATGAGCAGCGCCATGAGCAGTGCCCCGATGCTGGTGGTGCGGCCTGCCGAAAGCCGCGATCTGCTCGCTCTCGAGCGGCTCGCGGCCACGGCCACGCCGCGCCTGACCAATCTGCCGGCACATCGTGACCGCCTCGAGGAGCGCATTCTGCGCTCCCAGCGCAGCCTGCGTGCCGAGATCGACTTCCCGGGCGACGAGATCTACTGCTTCGTGCTGGAAGATCTCGATACCGGTGAAGTGGTCGGTACCGCCTCACTGCGCGCCGAGGCTGGCGCGCGGGAGGCCTACTACACCTATCGTCAGGAGACGCTGATCCACGCCTCGCAGCAGCTCAACGTGCGCCACGAAGTGCAGACGCTGTCGCTGTCGCATGAGGTGTCGGATGCCACGCTGCTGTGCGCGCTGTCGCTGGATGCCCGCTACCGCGAGACGGATGCGGACAGCCTGTTGCGCCGCGCACGCCTGATGTTCATCGCCCAGTACCCGGAACGCTTCGCCACCGAACTGGCGGTGGCCTTCCCGGGCTATCTGGAAACGCGCGACGAGCGTCAGGTCAGCCCGTTCTGGGACAGCGTCGGCCAGCACTTCTTTGATCGTGATTTCAATGAAATCAATCAGATGGCGGGGGTGCGCTCCAAGAGCTTCATCGCCGAGGTCATGCCGCCGTTCCCGCTCTATCTGCCGCTGCTGACGCCCCAGGCGCGCGCCGCCATCGGGCGTGAGAATCCGCGCCATGAGTACGCCATGCAGGAGATGCTCGCCGAGGGCTTCTCGCGCTCGCGTCATGTCGACATCTTCGATGCCGGCCCCTTGCTGCTGGCGGAGTGCGAGCGTCTGCACACCTTCAAGCAGTGCGGTTGGCATCCGGTGCGTATCCGTCCGCAGGAAAGCCTGCCGGATGCGGTGCCGGCGATGGTGGCCAACCAGCGTCTCGGCGATTTCCGCTGCGTGCTGGCGCGCTATGCCCTGACGCCAACCGGCCAGCTGATGCTGACGCCGCAGCAGGCCGAGGTACTGGGCGTGGAAGAGGGGCGTGCGGTGCTTGCCGTGCCGATGCCATTGCCGACGATGGATGAGGGAGAGTTGTAATGCGCATTCGTCCTATCGCTCGACACGATATCGAAGGCCTCAAGGTACTGGCGCGGGAAACCGGTGTCGGCTTCACCTCGCTGCCGGACAATCATGAGTTTCTCAGCGCCAAGATAGAGCGCACCCTGGCCGCCTTCGAGGGCCGCGAACCCGGCGATGATCGCCTGTACTTCTTCGTGCTCGAGGATGATCGCGACGGCAGCATCGCGGGCTGCTGCGCCATCGAGGCCTGCGTGGGCACCGATGCGCCGTTCTATCACTATCGGCTTGGCTCGCTGGCGCACTCCTCGGTGCAGCTCGATCTGCATCGCACCCTGGATACGCTGACGCTGTGCTCCGATCACACCGGTGATGCCGAGGTCTGTTCGCTGTTCCTGCGTGAAGGCTGGCGCAAGGACCGCAACGGCGCGCTGCTCTCCAAGGTGCGCTGGCTGTTCATGGCCCAGTTCCGCGCGGCCTTCCCCGACAAGGTGCTGGCCGAGATGCGCGGTGTCTTCACGCCCGAAGGGCGCAGCCCGTTCTGGGAGTGTCTGGGCAGCCACTTCTTCCCGATGGACTTCAATGAGGCCGACCGCCTCACCGGCATGGGCCAGAAGAGCTTCATCGGCGAGCTGATGCCCAAGTTCCCGATCTATACGCCGTTTCTCTCCGAGCCCGCGCGGGCTGCCATCGGGCAGGTGCATGAGCACACCCGGCCGGCGGTGGCGATGCTCAAGAAGGAAGGGCTGCGCTGGGAAGGCTATGTCGACATCTTCGATGGCGGCCCGACGGTCGAGGCCTATATCGATGATGTGCGCGCCGTGCGTGACAGTCAGCTGGCGAGTGTCGAGGTCATCGCGTCTGATGCTCCGGCCTGCGAGCGTCCCGCCGTGATGGCTGCCACCACCGGCATGGCCGACTTCCGTGCCAGCTGGATCAGCCACGACGTCACCCGGGACGACTCCGGCGCCTGCCATGTGCGTCTGCACCGTGATGAGGCCGAACGCCTGGGCGTCACCGGCGGCGACACGCTGCGCGTGCTGGCCGGCTGAAGCGTCGGCCACGGGCATCCGCTCCTGCGCGCCAACTCGCAGGCGTATACCGCCTTGCGTCCTTTTGCCATCAGCGGGGCAGATCGCCAACTGTCCCGTTACTCCTTGTTCAGCGTCGCTCGCGCGGCGCGCCCTTTCGATGAGGCATGCCATGACCACTACGAATTCGACTCCCGCCACACTCAACGTGCGTCAACAGCTCTTCATCGACGGCGCGTGGCAAGCGGGCGAGGCCGCATCCTTCACCAAGACCGATCCCGTCTCCCACGCACGTCTGTGGCAGGGCGCCGCTGCCACGGCCGAGCAGGTCGAGCAGGCCGTCGCGGCAGCGCGTCAGGCATTCCCGGCCTGGGCACGTCTGGGCTTCGAGGCGCGTCTGGCGGTGGTGGAGCGCTTCCGCGATCAGCTGGAGCAGCACCGCGAAGCGCTGGCGGTCAGCATCGCCAGCGAAACCGGCAAGCCGCTATGGGAAGCACGCACCGAGGTCGGCGCGATGATCGGCAAGATCGCGATCTCGGTGAAGGCCTATCACGAGCGCACCGGCGAGCGTGCCAAGGATGTCGCGGGCACCCAGGCAGTCCTGCGCCACCGTCCGCACGGCGTGATGGCCGTCTTCGGCCCCTACAACTTCCCGGGGCATCTGCCCAACGGCCACATGGTACCGGCGCTGCTGGCGGGCAATGCCTGCGTGTTCAAGCCCTCCGAGCTGACCCCGGCTACCGCCGATCTCACCCTGCAGTGCTGGCAGGCCGCGGGGCTGCCAGCCGGCGTGATCAATCTGGTGCAGGGCGCAGCGGAAGTCGGCCAGGCCCTGTCCCAGTCCGAGGGCATCGATGGGCTGCTGTTCACCGGCAGTGCCAAGGTCGGCAAGCTGCTGCACCGTCAGTTCGCCGGTCAGGTCGGCAAGCTGCTGGCGCTGGAGCTGGGCGGCAACAACCCGCTGGTGGTGCGTGATGTACAGGATGAAGCCGCCGCGGTGCTGGCGATCATCCAGTCGGCCTTCGCCTCGGGCGGTCAGCGCTGTACCTGTGCGCGGCGCTTGATCGTGCCGCAGGGCGAGGTCGGTGATCGTCTGATCGAGACATTGGCCACGGCACTGCGTGAGCTGCGGGTGGCGGGGCAGTTCGCCCAGGAGGCCCCCTTCTATGGCGGCCTGGCAAGCGTCGCCGCGGCCGAGGGTCTGCTCAAGGCGCAGGACGATCTCGAAGCGCTGGGCGGCAACGTCATCGTGCGCATGCAGCAGGTGGAAGAGGGCACCAGTCTGCTCAGCCCGGCGCTAATCGATGTCACCGGCCTTGCGCTCGAGGACGAGGAGTTCTTCGGCCCGCTGCTCAAGATCCACCGCTACGCCGATTGGGACGACGCCATCGCGCTGGCCAACGACACCCGCTACGGCCTCTCGGCCGGGCTGATCGGTGGCGATCGCGCTGACTGGGACGACTTCCTGCTGCGCATTCGCGCGGGCATCGTCAACTGGAACCGCCAGACCACCGGCGCCTCCGGCGATGCGCCCTTCGGTGGCATCGGCGACAGCGGCAACCATCGCCCCAGTGCCTATTACGCCGCCGACTATGTCAGCTATCCGGTCGCCTCGATGGAAGCCGAGGAGCTGGCGCTGCCCGCGAACCTGCCGGCCGGTATCCGTCTGTAAGACCGTCCGTCCGGGCACCGCTGCCGCTTACCCATTGTTGACCACGACGCCTGCCGTGCCTGTTTGCTGAGCTGGCAAGGCGTCGTGGCAGGAGACCTTCATGTCCGACACTTCGTATCAAGAGATCAATTTCGACGGCCTGGTCGGCCCGACCCACAACTACGCCGGCCTGGCGCATGGCAACGTGGCCTCGATGCGTCATGGTGGCCTGGCCTCCAACCCGCGCGAGGCCGCCTTGCAGGGCCTCGACAAGATGAAGTCGCTGGCGGACCTGGGGTATGCACAGGGGATTCTGCTGCCGCAGCAACGCCCGGACCTCGGCGCACTGCGCGACCTCGGCTTCACCGGCAGCAATGCCCAGGTGTTGAAGGCGGCCAGCGAGCAGGCCCCGCAGCTTCTGCGCGCGGTGTGTTCCGCCTCCAGCATGTGGACCGCCAACGCCGCCACCGTCACGCCGTCACGCGACAGTGGTGATGGCCGCGTGCACTTCACGCCGGCCAACCTGCAATCCAGCTTCCACCGCTACCTGGAACCCGCGACCACCGGGCGCATCCTCGGCGCCATCTTCGCCGACGATGGCCACTTCGCGCATCACCCCGCGCTGCCCGCGACGCCGGCCTTCTCCGATGAGGGGGCGGCCAACCATACGCGGCTGTGCGATGGCCACGGCGGTCCTGGCGTGCATCTCTACGTCTACGGCCGCCAGGCCTTCGGCGGTGATGGCGTCGAACCGCGTCGCTATCCGGCGCGTCAGACCCTGGAAGCCAGTCAGGCCGTCGCGCGTCAGCATGGTCTCGGCGAAGACCAGGTGGTGTTCGCCCAGCAGCACCCGGAGGCCATCGATGCCGGTGTCTTCCACAACGACGTCATCGCGGTGGGCAATGGCCCGGTGTTGTTCTATCACGAGCTGGCCTTCCGCAATGAGGAGGCGGTGCTCGAGGAGATTCGCGCCAAGCTGTCCACGCCGCTGATCCCGATCCGTGTACCGTTGGAAGCCGTCAGTCTCGAGGATGCCGTGTCGTCCTATCTGTTCAATTCGCAGCTGCTCTCCAATGACGATGGCAGCATGACGCTGGTGGTGCCGGGCGAGTGTCAGGAGAACGAGGCGGTATGGCATGCGCTGCAGAACGCGATTCTGGCCGGCCCCAACCCGATCGGTGAAGTGCTGGTCAAGGACGTGAAGCAGAGCATGCGCAATGGCGGTGGCCCAGCCTGTCTGCGTCTGCGCGTGGTGCTCAGCGACGCCGAGCGCGCCGCGCTGTCCGGGCGCGTGATGATGAGCGATACGCTGCATGCCGAGCTGGGTGACTGGGTCAAGCGTCACTACCGTGACAGCCTGACGCCGGCAGACCTTGCCGATCCGCAGCTGGCCGAGGAAACCTTGGTGGCACTGGATGAGCTGACGCAGCTGTTGAAGGTTGGCAATGTCTACGCCTTCCAGCGCTGATCGCCCTTGCTGAAGTCCACAACGACACAGCCCCCATCGGTCTCGCCGGTGGGGGCTGTGTCGTTGTGGAGATGTGGTCTGAGAGTTGAGATCTGAGAGGCGGATGGCGTGGCGCGACTCAGGCCAGTCGAGGCTGGACCGCTGCCGTGGGCACACGGCGCACCGGCCAATGCACGATGGCGGCCAGCAGACCGAAGATGCCGCTGGTGATCCACAGCAGGTCGTAGCTGCCGGTCAGCTGATAGACCACACCACCGCCCCAGGCCCCCAGGAAGGCACCGACCTGGTGGGCGGCCAGCACCATGCCGAACACGAAGGCCTGGCGCTTCTGACCGAAGTAGAGTGCGACGGCCTGGCTGGTCAGCGGTACCGTCGACAGCCACAGCACCCCCATGATCGCGCCGAAGGCGTAGAGCAGGGCGCTGCTGGGGGGAATGACCACCATCGCCATCACCAGCGCAGCGCGACACACGTAGATCAGTATCAGCAGCTGTGGCGGGTGGCGGCGGCCGCCCCAGGCCCCGAACAGGATGGTGCCGGCGATATTGAGCGCGCCGATGATCGCCAGCGTGTTGCCGGCCACGTTCAGGGGCAGGCCGCAGGCGACCACGAAATTGGGCAAGTGGGTAGCAATGAAGGCGACGTGCACGCCGCAGACGAAGAAGCCGCCGGCCAGCGCCAGAAAGCGCCGGTCCTGCAGCAGTGGACCCTGGCTCGGGACATCCTCCGCCGGTGTCTCACTGCCGGCCGACGGGCGACGCAGCAACGGCATGGCCATGGGAATCAGCAGCAGACAGCTGGCGCCGAGCGCCAGCATGGCGATCTTCCAGTCGATCAGTACCAGCATCGGGGTCGCGACCGAGTAGATCAGCTGCCCGAAGGAGCCGCCGGCCGAGGCGATACCCAGCCCGATGCCACGATGCCGAAGGGGAACCACGCGCGTGACGGCGGCCAGCACCAGCGGGAAGGTGGTCGCCCCGATGCCGATACCGGCCAGCACGCCGGCGCCCAGCATCCACGCCGTCGGGGTCGGCCAGAGGGCGGTGATACCCATGCCGACCGCGTAGCACAGGCTACCGACCAGAAAGACGCTGAGGGTGCCGACGCGCTCTGACAGCTTGCTGGCGATGGGCGCGGCCAGCCCGAAGACCAGATTCTGGATGGCCAGCGCAAAAGACAGACTCCCCATGCCCCAGGTGAGTTCGCTGGCCATCGGTGGCAGCATGAAGCCCATCGCCTGGCGCGCCCCGGTATTGATGGCGAGAATCAGCGCTGCCAACGCGATCGCTGCCTTCCAGTTCAGTTGCATGTCAGATCTTCATGCCGGCAATCGTTATTGTCGTTGTTCTTGCGGTTCTTGCGGTTCCTGCACCCGGTGCTGGCCATGGGCGGGACGTCCTGCTTGAGGACTCTCGCTACATTAGGGCTCTCGCTACATTTCACTTTATTCTCATAAAAGTACAGATGCCGGAAACGCCACTGTCAGACGCGTCTGCGACACTCTCATCCATACCAGCCAGTCATATGCCTTCGCGGGAGCCCTCGCGCTGGGGCGTTGCCATCGTCCTCGACCGCTACCGCTACCGCCCCTGTCCCGAGGCGGACCGATGTCATGCAAACATCTGCCGATGACAAGGCGTGAAACGCTATACTGTGTCGCATGCAAGACAGCATCTGCATGGTCATGATGAGCTCAGCGACACCACACTGTTTCCTTGATGGCACCATGATGCCTGATCGTGACCTGTAGAATTCACTGGTTCGAATCGTGCCAGGTCCACAGCCCGGGGTCGGTCCCTGACGCCGAACCCACGCCACGTCAGTCAGCTGACGCCATGGCTGGCCACGACTGCCTGCACGCGTTGTCCGAACCCTGCCCCCTGCTTCATGCTCCTGAGGAGAAGCCCTTGGCCAACTTCACTCTGAACGGCAAGGCCGTCAGTCTCGAGGTCGATCCGCAGACCCCGCTGTTATGGGTGCTGCGTGAGCACCTGGGTCTGACCGGCACCAAGTTCGGTTGCGGGATCGCCCAGTGCGGTGCCTGTACCGTACACCTGAATGGCACAGCGGCGCGCACCTGTGTCCTGCCGGTACTGGCAGCCGAGGGTGGTGACATCGTCACCATCGAGGGGCTGGCCGAGAACGATGACCACCCGCTGCAACAGGCCTGGGTCGAGGAGCAGGTACCGCAATGCGGTTACTGCCAGTCCGGCCAGATCATGCAGGCCGCCGACTTCCTCAAGAACACGCCCGACCCCACCGATGAGCAGGTCACCGCCGCCATGGCCGGTAACCTGTGTCGCTGCATGGCCTACGTGCGCATCCATCGCGCAGTGAAGCGTGCCGCCACCATCGCCAGTGAGCGTGCCACCAGCCAGGTGAACGGTCAGCAGACCGACGCCACGGCTGCGACTGCCGGCGTCGGCATCTTCGATCCTCGTGCCACGGCAGGCACCGTGTCCCATTCTGCTGTCGAGGAGACGTCCCATGGCAAGGTTTGATGACAAGCTGGCCGCGCATCAGCGCGAGCTTGCTGCCGCGCACAAGACTTCCTCCAGTCGCGGCGGTATCACGCGGCGTGGCTTCCTGATCGGCAGTGTGGCGGGTTCCACCATGCTGGCCTTCGGCGTGTCAGGCGCGGCGCTGGCCGCCGGGGCAGACGGCAAGGGCTCGGCCAGCGAGACGCTGTCCGCCGGGGCCTTCGAGCCGACCATGTGGTACGCCATTGCCACTGATGGCACCGTCACCGTGCATATCACCAAGTCCGAGATGGGTCAGCACGTCGCTACCAGCCTCGCGCGCCTGGTGGTCGAGGAGCTGGAGGCCGACTGGGACAGCGTCAAGGTCGATTACGTTGACAGCGCCCCCAAGTGGGGCTACATGATCACCGGCGGCAGCTGGTCGGTTCACCAGAGCTACCAGCCGCTGTCACAGGCCGGTGCGGCGGGGCGTATCGCGCTGATAGAGGCGGGCGCTCAGCAGATGGGCGTGGCGGTCGAGAGCTGCAAGGCGCGCAAGGGACGCGTCATCAGTGGCGATCAGTCGCTGGGTTATGGCGAGATCGTCGCGGCGGGGCTGGAGCGCAGTTTCTCCGAGGAGGAGCTTGCAGCCATCGAGCTCAAGCCGGCCTCCGAGCGTCGCGTGCTGGGCACCAGGGGCAACGCGCTGGACGTGCCGCCCAAGACCAACGGTCAGGCCGTCTACGGCATCGACTACACCCTGCCGGCAGAGATCGAGGCGCGTGTCGGCAAGACATTGCATGCGCGCCCGGTGATGCCGCCGAGCCGCTTCGGCTGCAAGGTCACCGCCGTCGATGACAGCGAGGCCCGCAAGGTCATCGGCTATCGCCAGACCATCGAGCTCAAGGACCCGTCCGGCATCTGCCAGGGCTGGCTTGCGGTCATCGCCGACAACTTCTCGGCGGCGATGCGCGCCACCGACCTGCTCAAGGTCGAGTGGAGCAAGGGCGACAGCTATCAGGTCGACGAGACGGCGATCCAGGCCGAGGGCCAGCGTCTGGTCAGCTCGCCGAGCCGTGACAATGGCTCGTTGCTGGTGGATCAGGGCGACCCTGCGCCGCTGCTCGAGAATGCCGCCACCACGGTGGAATCCACTTTCACCACCTCAAGCGTGCTGCACTTCACGCTGGAGCCGGCCAATGCGCTGGCCTACGAAGAGGATGGCCACTGGCACATCCACTGCGGCAACCAGCAGCAGTCCCTGCTGACCTCACTGGTCACCAAGGCGCTGGAGCTCGAGGAAGGCAAGGTCACCCATCACCAGCTGTATCTGGGCGGTGGTTTCGGCCGTCGTCTGCACGGTGACTACGCCGTGCCGGCAGCGCTGGCGGCCAAGGCCGTGGGGCGTCCGGTGAAGATGATCTTCACGCGCCCGGATGACAGCCGCTTCGATTGCGTGCGCTCGCCCTCGGTGCAGCGCCTGCGCTCCGGTCTCGATGCCGAGGGGCGTGTCGTGGCCTCCGAGCACGCCGCCGCCGCCGGCTGGCCGACGGCAGCCCTGATGCCGGCCTTCCTGGCAGAGGCGGTCGAGGGCGGCGGCAAGCTGGACTCCTTCTCCATCAGCGGCGCGGATCACTGGTACAACGTCGGCACCCAGCGTGTCTGGGCGCAGCAGAACAAGGTCGCTCACGAGGCCTTCGTGCCCGGCTACCTGCGCTCGGTCGCACCGGGCTGGACGCTGTGGGCGGTTGAACAGCATATCGATGAGCTGGCGCTGGCGGCCAGCCAGGACCCGGCCGAATTCCGTCTTGCGCTGCTGGACGCCGAAGGCCGCAATGCCGGCAAGGCGCCGGTCAGCACCGGCGGCGCCGACCGTCTGCGCAACGTGCTCAAGCGCGTGATGGAGAAGTCTGGCTGGAGCGAGCGCGACAGCCTGCCGGCAGACACCGGCATGGGCGTGGCATTGAGCTTCGGTCAGGAACGCAGCATGCCGACCTGGGTGGCCTGTGTGGCGCAGGTCAAGGTCGATCGCGGCACGGGCGAGGTCAAGCTCGAGAAGCTGACCAGCGTGGTGGATGCCGGCACGCTGGCGCATCCGGATGGTGCAATGGCGCAGCTGGAAGGCTCGCTCCTGTGGGGCGTCTCGATGGCGCTGCACGAAGGCACCGAATACCGCGAGGGCGGTCCGGTGGCGCAGAATCTGGGCGCCTACCAGCCGCTGCGCATGCATCAGGTGCCGCAGATGGATCTCGAATTCGTCGACAGCACCGAGATGCCGGTCGGTCTCGGCGAGCCGGGCACCACGGTGGTCGCACCGGCGATCGCCAACGCCATTCAGCATGCGGTTGGTGTGCGCCTGCGTGACCTGCCGATGCGTCCGGCGGCGCTCAAGGCCGCGCTCAGCGAGGCCTGACCTTCTCCAGCGAATGGCTCTGAAACCCGCCACTCCGGCATGCCCGGGTGGCGGGTTTCGAGTCTTCAGAGCGTGCGCTGGCTTCTGATATGAGAGATTGTTGATGCAACACCTTGATCTTGAAGTGATCCATCAGGCGATCGACTGGCTGGCACCCGCAGATGGCGAGCCATCTGCGCGTCCGATCTGGCTGTGCACGGTGCTGGCCACCTTCGGCTCCTCGCCGCGTGAGCCGGGCACCTGGCTGGTGGCGCGCGCCGATGGGCAACATCGTGGCTCGCTGTCCGGCGGCTGTGTCGAGGAGGACTTTCTGGCGCGCCTGGCTGACGGGGAATTCACCGCGTCCGCCCAGGTGATCCGCTATGGCGAGGGCGGCCATCAGGGTGCGGGGATTGCCTTGCCCTGTGGCGGCATCCTGGATGTACTGGTCGAGCGCTTCACCGCCTGTGACGCGGATATCGCGCACCTCGAGGCGCTGCGCGCGGCACTCGAGGGCCAGACGCCGCGTCTGCGGCAGGTGATGCTGGAGGGGGATGGCGCGCGTACGCTTGAATGCGACAGCGGGCTGGGGGAACGGGTCGAGCCGCTCAAGGGGCATGCGGTGCAGACGTGCGGCTATCAGCTGCGGGTCGGGCCGGTGGCGCGTCTGCTGCTGGCGGGCCTCTCGCCGGTGGCGGAAGCCTGCGCCGCCTTCGCCGTCAGTCTCGGTTTCGAGGTGATCATCTGTGAGCCACGCGAGGAAGTGCTGGCCGACTGGGAGGCTCGCAAGGCGCCGCTCGAGGGCGTCAGCCTGCGTCGCGAGTTGCCGTCACGCTTCATCGCCGCCGGCGGCTGTCATGCCGCCACCGCCGTGGTCGCACTGACCCACGACCCGCGTATCGATGACCTGGCGATGATCGAAGCGGTACGCCAACCCGCGTTCTATATCGGCGTGATGGGCTCGCTGCGTACCTCAACGGCACGCGCCGAGCGGCTGGCACGCAGCGGTGGGCTCAGTGCCGAGGAGATCGCGCGCATCGTGATGCCGATCGGGCTGAATCTGGGCAGCAAGACACCGGCCGAGATCGCGCTGGCGGTGATGGCCGATATCGTGCGCATCCGCCGTGGCCGCGCTCGCGAGAGCCTGTGAAGCCGCTCAGGAGACAGTCAGGGAGGCCGCCCATGAATGAGTCGATCATCCTGGTCATGGCCGCAGGGCAGAGTCGCCGCTTCGGCAGTGACAAGCGTCAGGCGCGTCTGGCGGATGGCCAGACGCTGCTGATGGCGACGCTGTCGCGGGTCATGTCCTGCGAGGTGGACTGGCGTCTGCTGCTGCGTGAGGACGATGATCCCGCCGCACTGCTGGGAGAGGCGTTCGCATGTGAGCATGCCAGGCGGATCTGGCGTGCGCCACAGGCGGATAACGGACTCGGTGCCAGTCTCGGCGATGCCTTCCGTCAGCTCAGTGATGAGGCTGGATTGGCGCATGTGCAGGTGGCGGCGGTATGGCTGGCGGACATGGCGCAGATCACGGCGCAGACCTTTCATGCCCTGCAGGCCCAGGCCGATGACGTGCATATCGTGCGACCGAGGCTTGACGGCGAGGACAGCAGGCCCGGGCATCCGGTGCTGTTCGGGCGGACGCTGTGGGCAGAACTTGCGGCGCTTGACGGCGGCGAGGGCGCGCGCGAGGTGATCACGCGGCATCTCGAGGCGCTGCGTGAGGTGGCAGTCGGTGATGTCGGTATCCATCACGACATCGACACGCCAGCGATGCTTAAGATCAGAGACTGAGACAGAGGGTCTTAGATAGAGGGACTGAGACTCAGAGGCTGAAACTGAAAGACGTCACGTGCGCTGGAAACAGGCCCCTCCAGACAGCAAAAGGCCCCGTCACTTAATGGTGACGGGGCCTTTTGCTGTCTGCCTATCGCGTTACAGCGTACGCATATCCAGCAGCTTGATGCTCTGGATACGCGGCTCGCCCCAACTCAGGTCGAGCACCCACTCGGCGTCGAAGTGCGTGTGCAGCACGCTGCCATCACGCATGGCGGCGCGGTGCTCACCCCCCATGCGCAGAGTGGCGCTGTCGAGGCTGTTGCGCTGTGCACGCACCCAGCCGAGTGCATGGCCATTGACCAGCAGCTCGCTGCGACGCTGCTCCCAGTTGGCCAGGTACTCGCTGCCGGTCAGGGTTTCATCCAGCAGCTGGATGGAAGCCTCCTCGCCCAGCAGCTCCGACAGTTCGATGGCAGGCGCCATGCGGTTGAGCATGGAGAACCAGCGGTGCGCGAAGTTTTCGAGTTCGGCCTCGAGGGCCAGATCATTGAAGGTATCGGCGTACATGGCACCTGCTCCCGAGTGGGTAGATATTGATGGGCATTATGCCGAGAGTCGTGAGCAGTAAACATGCCACGAACGGAATGGCAGTGTTGCCAACGGGGAGTCAATGCTTCAGCGGTTGCTGAAGCCACGACGCCCCGTGGCATCTTGCCGTTCTTGCCTTTTTCGACGCTGAGGCCGTCAGTGAGCCTGGCGAGCAGACTCGGCATCGCTGTCCGGTGTGGCAGCGTCCTGATCCGACTCACGCTTCTCGACCAGGCGGCGGATACCAACATAGAACAGCGGTGTCAGCAGAAGGCCGAACACGGTGACACCGATCATGCCGGAGAATACCGCCACGCCCATCGCCTGACGCATCTCGCTGCCGGCACCGCTGGCGAGTACCAGCGGCACCACCCCGGCGGTGAAGGCTACCGACGTCATCAGGATAGGGCGCAGACGCAGGCGGCAGGCCGTCAGCACGGCGTCCAGGCGATTCTGGCCTTCATGCTGCTGCTCGCGAGCGAATTCGACCAGCAGGATGGCGTTCTTGCACGCCAGCGCCACCAGCACGATCAAGCCGATCCGCGTGAAGATGTTGTTGTCGCCTCCCGTCAGCCACACGCCGGCCAACGCCGACAGCAGTGTCATTGGCACGATCAGGATGATCGCCAGCGGCAGCGACCAGCTCTCGTACTGGGCGGCCAGCACCAGGAATACCAGCAGCACCACCAGCGGGAAGATGTAGATCATGGTGTTACCGGCCAGCACCTGCTGGTAGGTCACCTCCGTCCACTCGTAGCCGATGCCCTGTGGCAGATTGTCGGCCAGCACTTCCTCGATGGCGGCCTTGGCCTGATCACTGGAGACGCCCGGTGCCGGCGAGCCGTTGATATCGGCGCTGACGAAGGTGTTGTAGTGCATCACGCGGTCCGGGCCGGTGGTCGGTGTCACCTTGATGAAGCTGCCCAGCGGAATCATGCGGCCGTTGTCGCTGCGCACCTTGAGGTTGCGGATGTCATCCGGGTCGAGACGCGCCGACTGCTCGGCCTGGGCGCGTACCTGATAGGTACGCCCGAAGCGGTTGAAGTCATTGACGTACAGCGAGCCCATATAGACCTGCAGGGTTTCGAAGGCACGTTCCACCGGCACGCCCATGATCATCGCCTGCTCGCGATCCAGATCGATGTCGTACTGCGGCACCTGGATGCGGAAGCTGGAGTAGACGCTGCTCAGACGCGGGTCAGCGTTACCCTTGGCGGTGATGGTCTGCACGGCGGCGAACAGCTCATCGAAGCCCTTGTTGCCGCGGTCCTGCAGCTGCAACTTGAAGCCACCCGTGGTGCCCAGGCCCAGAATCGGCGGTGGCGGGAAGACGGCGACGAAGGCCTCGTCGATACCGGCGAATTTCTGGTTCAGCTGAGCGGCGATCGCCTGACCGGAAAGCTCGGGCGACTGACGATCCTTGAAGTCATCCAGCGGTGTGAACAGGATGCCGGAGTTGGAGGCATTGACGAAGCCGTTCACGGAAAGCCCCGGGAAGGCCACGGTGTGCGCCACGCCCGGTGTGTCCAGCGCCAGTGCCTGCATCTCGTCGATGACCTCGGAGGTACGGTCGAGGCTGGCGGCGTCCGGCAGCTGAACCATCGCGACCAGATACTGCTTGTCCTGCCCCGGGATGAAGCCGCCGGGCACGCTGTCGAACAGCTTGCCGGTGGCGCCGAGCAGGGCCAGATAGATAACGCCGACGATGACACCGAAGCGCAGCAGTTTCTTGATCAAGCCGGTATAGCCGTTGGCCATCGCATTGAAGGCACGGTTGAACGGAGCGAACAGCCAGCGACCGAACAGGCCGTCGATGACACGGGTCAGCCAGTCCGGCTTGCTGCCATGCGGCTTGAGCAGCAAGGCGGAGAGCGCCGGTGACAGCGTCAGCGAGTTGAAGGCCGAGATGAGCGTCGAGATGGTGATGGTCAGCGCGAACTGCTTGTAGAACTGACCGCTCAGGCCGCTGATGAAGGCCGTCGGCACGAATACCGCCGTCAGCACCAGCGCGATGGCGATGATCGGACCGGTCACCTCGCGCATGGCGATCCGGGTGGCCTCGATGGGCGAGTGGCCCAGCTCGATGTTGCGCTCGACATTCTCCACCACCACGATGGCGTCATCGACGACGATACCGATGGCAAGCACCAGCCCGAACAGCGACAGCGTATTGATCGACACGCCCATCATCTGCATGACCGCAAACGTCCCGATCAGCGAGACCGGCACCGCGATCAACGGAATGATCGAGGCACGCCAGGTCTGCAGGAACAGGATCACCACGATCACCACCAGCAGGATGGCCTCGAACAGGGTGTCGATGACCGCCTCGATGGAGCCACGCACGAAGACCGTCGGGTCATAGACGATGTCGTAGCTGACGCCATCCGGGAAGGCGTCGGACATCTCGCTCATGCGTTCACGTACGGAATCCGACAGTGCGATGGCATTTGACCCCGGACGCTGGAAGATCGGCATCGCCACGGCATCCTTGCCATCGAGCTTGGCGCGCAGCGAATAGCTGTCGGCGCCCAGTTCGACACGCGCGACATCCTTCAGGCGTGTCAGACGGCCGTCTTCATCGACACGGATGACGATGTTCTCGAATTCCTCGGTGCTTTCCAGACGGCCACGTACATTGAGAAGACGCTGGAACTGGTTGTCGTCAGGCGAGGGCTGAGCACCGACGGAGCCGGCGGCGACCTGCTGGTTCTGCGCACGCAGCGCACTGATCACGTCACCGGCAGACAGGCCTCGCGCCGCCACGGCGTCCGGGTCGAGCCAGACGCGCATCGAGTACTCGCCGGCACCGAACAGCTGTACGTCGCCGACCCCCTCGAGACGGGCGAGATTGTCCTTGAGGTTCAGGCGCGCATAGTTGGACAGCCACAGCTGGTCATAGCGGCCATCCGGGGAGGTCAGGTGGACCACCATCGTCAGATTGGGCGAGGCCTTCTCGGTGGTGATGCCGAGTTGCTGCACTTCCTGCGGCAGACGCGGCGTGGCGCGAGCCACGCGGTTCTGCACCTGGACCTGAGCCTTGTCCAGATCGGTGCCCAGCGCGAAGGTCGCGGTCAGGGTCAGGTTGCCATCGGAGGTCGCCTGGGAATCCATGTACAGCATGCCTTCGACGCCGGTGATTTCCTGTTCCAGCGGCGTGGCCACGGTGGAGCCGATGACCTCCGGGTTGGCGCCCGGATAGTTGGCGCGCACCACCACGGTGGGTGGCACGACTTCGGGATACTCGGAGATAGGCAGCTTGACCAGCGACAGCAAGCCGCCGATGACGATCAGGATCGACAGCACCGCGGCGAAGACCGGGCGCTTGATGAAGAAACCGGAGATGTTCACGAACGACCTCCGGCTGCCTGACGGTCAGCCTCGGCGAGAGTCGCGGCCTTCTGGTCGTTGTCCTGATTCAGCTGGCGGGCAGCTTGCTCCCCCTGCAGGCGGGAGACGCGCGCCGCCAGTGACTTGAGGGCACCGCCATCCTTGATGTCGACCAGCTTGGGGCTGATCGGCATGCCCGGACCTGCCTTGGCGGGGCCAGCCGCCAACACGCGGTCACCGGCGGCCAGGCCATCGGTCACGGCGCGCAGCGTGCCGAAGCGCGGACCGGTGCTGATGCCACGGTAGGCGAGGGTGTCGTTCTCATCGACCACCAGGACGAACTGACGGTCCAGGTCGGTGCCGATGGCGCGTTCCGGAATCAGTACGGCATCTCGGATCTCGGGTGAGGCGATACGCAGGCGCGCGAAGGCACCCGGACGTAGAGCGGGATCATCGGCATTGAAGGTGGTGCCGATGCGCAGGGTGCCGGTATCGATGTCGACACTGTTGTCGATGAAGTCGAGCTCACCGTGGAAGGGGAAGTCTTCCTGTCCGGCCAGCTGCAGTTCCACCGGCAGATGGTCCTCGGCGGTGACATGCGCGAAGTCCTTGTTCCAGGTCAGCTCGCTGATGTCGATATAGGCGTCCAGCTGACGGGTCTCGACCAGCGTGGTCAACACGCTTTCCCCCGCCTGTACCGTGTTGCCACGCGTGATGCGCGCATTGGACAGGCGGCCGTCGATCGGGGCGCGGATGGTGGCGTAGTCCAGATCCAGGCGCGCACGCTCCAGCTGAGCGATGGCACCCTTGAGTTGAGCGTTCAGACCGGTGGCATTGGTGCTGCGCGAATCGGCCTCCTCGCGGGAGATCAGGTTGCGCTTGACCAGGCTGGCGGCACGACCGGACTCGCTGCGCGCGTTGGCCAGTTCGGCCTTGAAGCGCGCGACATCGGCTTCCAGTCGCTCGACCTCAGCCTTGAAGGGGCGCTGATCAAGACGTACCAGCGGCGTGCCGGCGCTTACCTGGCTGCCTTCGGTGAACAGCACTTCTTCGACTTCGCCGCTCACGCGTGGGCGCAGTTGTACGCGCTGGGGAGATTCCAGGCGCGTGGTGTAGGTGTGCCAGGCCGCCACCGGCTGCGAGATGGCAGCGACGACTTCCATCGTGGGGGGCGTCTGTTGCGCGCTGTCGTTCGCTTCACCACTGCCTTCACTGCAGGCGCTGAGCGTCAGCAGGCCGCCGAGGGTCAGCAGCAGGGAAGAAGCGATACGGGAAAGGCGCGCCGGACGTGAGTTCAGTCTCGACATGGGAATCTACCGTTGCAGAAAGAGTTGCAAGGCATCCTAGAGAGACTGCGCATTATCGATAAGTCCCATCAGACACACTGCTTTGATGCTGAAATTGCACCAATTGTGCAGATGGCGGTGATTCAACGCGCAATGTTGAGTGCCAGTACGGGACATTCTGCGCCCGTGGTGATGGCGCAGGGGGGCATCTGTCCGTTTCCCGGCACTGGCGTGATGCGACAAGCCCCGCGGCCTGAGGCTTGCGGGGCTTGTCGTCTTGCCTGTCACCTGTATCAGTCAGCACTCATATCATGAGCCTGTCAGGGAGCGTTTACTGTTTCTCGCCGAAGTACTTGGTGTGGATGGTGTCGTAGGTGCCATCGGCCTTCAGCTCGGCCAGGGCGCCGTTGATCTGCTCGGCCAGGTCCTTGTCACGCTTGCGCATGGCGATACCGAAGCCGTCGCCGAAGTATTTCTTGGGCTCGGTGACCACTTCACCCACGGCCTTGTAGTTACCGTTGCCGCCGTCGATCAGGGTGGACTTGCCGACCGGGAAATCGAGGAAGGCGATATCGAGGCGACCCGCGTCCATGTCCAGCACCAGGTCATCGGCGGTGGTGTAGCGTTTGACCTCGGCATTCTTGCCATAGAGATCAGTGACGTAGTTGTCCTGCAGGGTACCGCGCTGCACGCCGATGGCCTTGCCGGCCAGGGCCTCGGTGGAGGTGGCGCTCAGCTCGCTGTCGGACGGGGCGAACCAGGCGGACGGCGGGGTGATGTAGCTGTCGGAGAACAGCACCTTCTCGCGGCGTTCCTCATTGATGGTCATCGAGGACATGATGGCGTCGTACTTGCGCGCCATCAGGCCGGGAATGATGCCGTCCCATGCCTGGATGACCCACTCGCAGTCGCGGTTGATCTTCGCGCAGATGGCATTGCCCAGTTCGATATCGAAACCGGTCAGCTCACCGTCGGGTGTCTTGTACTCCATCGGCTCGTAGGGCACGTCGACGCCGATGCGCAGCGATTCGGCCGCCTGAGCGCCACCGGCCATCAATGCTGCACCCAGCAGGGAGATTCCCAGAAGCTTCTTCATGTCAGTCCCATCCATCATTGTTGTTGGTCATACTGGCTGATCAGTGGCATCAGACACTCCCTCCTGAACACCAGTCGTCTGAGTCGGGAACATAAGGGGGTGTGTCATGCCAGTGGCTCCACACTAGCCCAGACCGAGGCTGTGGTGAAGAGGGTCAATGGATAAATTCAAACGGTCGTTAAACGAGATGAATTCCTGCCGTTATCTCCTGATATGAAAAAAGCGCCCTCCAAAGGGCGCTTTTGACGTTCAGCTTAATGGTTTCAAGTGTGCCAGCAGGCGTTTCTCCAATTGCCGGAATATAGCAATGATGGTGAAGGTCAGGCACAGGTAGATGGCGGCGACGAACAGGAAGGCCTCGAAGGGCGCGTAGAAGCGTGCGTAGATGTCACGCGCGGCGCCGGTGAGGTCCAGCAGCGTCACCACACTGCAGATGGCACTGGCATGCAGCATGAAGATGACTTCATTGCCGTAGGCCGGCAGTGCCCGACGGAAGGCACTGGGCAGAATGATGCGACGCATCATCTTGCCGCGTGACATGCCGTAGGCGCGGGCGGCTTCCATCTCGCCCTTGGGGGTCGACTGGATGGCACCGTGGAAGATCTCGGTGGTGTAGGCCGCGGTATTGAGCACGAAGGCCAGCAGCGCCGGCACGAAGGGATCACGGAAGTAATCCCATAGCCAGGTCTCCTGGATGCTGGGCACATGCACGCTGGTCACGCCCAGCGAGATGTCGAAGCCGTCGAAGAACACTACGCCGTAGTAGATCAGATAGAGCTGGATCAGCAGCGGCGTGCCACGGAAGACATAGGTGTAGAGATAGACCGGCATCTTCACCCAGCGACGGCGCGAACCGCGCATGATCGCCAGTGGTACGGCCAGTATCAGGCCGATGAGCAGCGCCAGACACACCAGCTGTACGGTGGTGACCAGCCCTTCCCAGTAGTGCCAGAGGGTGGTCGCGGTGAAGATGTAGTTGTCGCTCAGCGCATCCTCGAGCATCCGGCCCAGCTGGGCGATGACGCCTGAGGAGCCTGCCTCATTCAGTTGTTCCATGCGCTGGCCTCCCCGAATCCGGCGTTATAGCGCTGCTTGAGACGTGCCAGCCCCCACTCGGACACGGTGGCGATCAGCAGATAGCCCGCCGCGACCGGCAACAGAAAGGTGAAGGGCTCGTGGGTCGCCTTGGCGGCCTCACTGGCGACACGCACCATGTCGACCAGCCCGATCACCGACACCAGGGCGGTGGTCTTGAGCAGTACCATCCAGTTGTTGCCCAGCCCCGGCAGGGCGTGACGCATCATCAACGGGAAGCGAATTCGCTTGAAGACCTTCCAGTTGCTCATGCCATAGGCCCGCCCGGCTTCGATCTGACCGGCATCCACCGCCATGAAGGCGCCACGGAAGGTTTCGCCCATGTAGGCACCGAAGATGAAGCCGATGGTGACGACGCCGGCAGTGAACTCATCGACATTGACGAAGACGTCGATGTCGTAGCTGTCGTACAGCCAGTCGGTGACCATGTTGATGCCGATCTGGCCGCCGAAGAACAGCAGCAGCATCAGCACGATGTCCGGTACGCCGCGGATGATGGTGGTATAGAGCATCGCGAGCCAGCGCAGAGGTGTGGAGCGCGACATCTTGGCCGTCGCCGTCAATAGCCCCAGCGCGATGGCCAGCAGCTGGGCCAGCACGGCCAGCTGCACCGTGACCCAGGCACCTTCCAGCAGGCTGGGCCCGTAGCCTTGTAGGTCAATCATGGGAAATCTCCCGTGAAGCGCCGAATAACCCGTTCAGCGGCTTACTGGTGGTTGTCGGACGCGGTGGCGGCGCTGGCGAAGTACTTGTCGTTGAGACGCTTGAGCGTGCCATCGGCCTTGAGCGCTTCCAGGGCACCATCGATGGCCTTCTTGAGGTCGCGGTCGCGCTTCTTCATGGCGATGCCGAAGCCGTCGCCGAAGTACTTCTTCGGCTCGCTGATGGCGCTGCCGGTGTTGACGAAGTTGCCGTCATTGGCGTCGACCAGGGTGTCCTGACCGACCGGCAGGTCCAGGAAGGCGACATCGACGCGGCCGCTGTCCATGTCAAGCGCCAGGTCATCGAGCTTGGTGTAGCGGCGCACTTCTGCCGTACGGCCGTAGAGGTCGGTGACGTAGTGATCCTGCAGGTTGCCGCGTTGCACCCCGATCACCTTGCCCTTGAGGGCCTCGGCATCGAGGCTGTCCGCGCCCGCCAGCGGGCTATCCGCCTTGACGAACCAGCCGGACGGCGGCGTGAAGTAGGGCTCGGAGAACAGCACCTGACGCTCACGCTCCGGATTGATGGTCAGCGCCGACATGATGACGTCGTACTTGCGCGCCATCAGGCCCGGGATGATGCCGTCGAAGTCCTGCTCGGTCCATTCGCAGTGAGTGGCGAGCTGGGCGCAGATGGCGTTGCCCAGTTCGATCTCGAAGCCGGTCAGCTCACCGCTGGGCAGCTTGTAGCCGAAGGGCGCGTAGGGCACGTCGATGCCCAGGCGCAGCGGGTCCGGCACATCGGCCGCCTGAACGGCGCTGGTGGTGATGGCGAAGCTGGAGAGACCGAGGGTGAGGCCCAGCAGGGCACGTGTCGCGAACTGTTTCATTGCTTGTCATTCCTGAAGTCTTGGACACCTCGAGGCCTTTCGTTGGCGTGGCGCTCGCGGTGCTGAATCATGTGCCGGTCACGGGATCACCGTGCCGGATCTGCCACAGGCCGAGCGGTTGGCTCAGCGATGGGCCAAGGGCCATTCATCAGTACTGGTGATCAGGGCGCTTGCTCAGTACTTGGGCGCCAGGAACTGCTTGAGGCGCTCCGACTGGGGATTGCCCAGCACGTCTTCCGGCTTGCCGGCTTCCTCGACCAGTCCCTGATGCAGGTAGACCACCTGGCTCGAGACATCCCGCGCAAAGCTCATCTCGTGGGTCACCACCACCATGGTGCGGCCTTCCTCGGCCAGGTCACGCATGACCTTGAGCACGTCACCGACCAGTTCCGGGTCGAGGGCCGAGGTCGGCTCGTCGAACAGCATCACCTCCGGCTCCATCGCCAGCGCGCGCGCGATGGCGCCGCGCTGCTGCTGGCCACCGGACATCTGCGCCGGATAGTAGTCTGCGCGCTCGAGCAGGCCGACGCGGTCCAGCAGGCTGCGTGCGTGGGCGATGGCTTCCTTCTTCGGCTTGCCGAGCACGTGGATCGGCGCCTCGATGACATTTTCCAGCAGCGTCATGTGCGACCACAGATTGAAGCCCTGGAAGACCATCGACAGGCGCGCGCGCATGCGCTCGACCTGACGCCAGTCCATCGGTTCACGGCCACGGCGGCTTTCCTTGAAGCCGATCTGTTCGCCATGCACGAAGATGTCGCCACCGTCCGGCTGTTCCAGCAGGTTCATGCAGCGCAGAAAGGTGCTCTTGCCGGAACCGGACGCACCGATCAGTGTGATGACATCACCCTTGTGTGCTTGCAGCGACAAGCCCTTGAGCACCTGATTGGTGCCGAAGGACTTGGTGATGTTGCGGACCTCGAGAGGCAGCGCGTCGCTGCTCGGGCTCTCGGCCACGGAAGATCTCATGGTCATGCAGTTACTCCAATCCGGACGTTGCCAGCCCTGGGGGCAATGACACGCCACGAGTCCGCCGCGGGGCGGTCGGGCTCGGGATACAGGTTCGTTGCCGACATGGCACGGCTGCCTGGCACTGCCTTCACTGCCACTCGCTGACTTGCGCGACGCAGACGTGGTGAGGCGGCAAGGCGTGGCATGGGAGGAGTGGCGGAGAATGCCGTCAGGGGCATGGCCAGTTCCTCACGATCAGTCCGATTGATCGTCGTTCTCGCTGCCAGTGACCGTCTACAACAGGCCAAGAATGCCTGTGCTTGCATGTCGTGGACGGGAAAGGGGGCCGATTCTACCAGCTCAACGCAGGGTTCACCGCTATCTGGCGTGGAGGAATATTACGACTTTGGTGGAGCGTGCAAGGACGCACGTGGATGCCGTCCGGCAGTGGGGGAGGAGTCTTCATGATCAAGGTCGCCTGTTGTCGTTGTAGTCAAGGCTTTCGTCAGTGCAATCGCGCCGTCGTGCTGCGCCCTGCGGGAAGTGGGCGGGCAGAATGTCGGCGCTTGTAGTTCAGTGTCTGGGAACTCAGTCTGTCGGTGTCGAACTCTCGGCCAGCAGCAGGGCGGCGCGGGCGCCTATCTCCACCTTCGCGTTGGGGAAGACTACCCGCAGTGGCGTATCGCCGATGATGCAGGGGCCAGCAGCGGCGTCTTCGGCCACCACGCTGCCGGGGGCGAAGGCGGTGAAGTTGGCGACATCCTCGCTGAAGCACAGCGTGAAGTTGGCTGACTGACGCATCAATTCCACTTCCACCGTGAAGTAGTCGATGGCCTTGGGGTCCGCTTCGGCGGGCGCCGTGCCGGTCGCCAGCGCCGCGAGCAGGGCTTTCATCGGTGCGAGCGCCGCCATGTCGTTGGTGCCGAACGGGCGTACCTGGCCCAGCTCCAGCGTGAAGGCGTCGGCATCATGGTAGTGGCGCGAATAGTGCGAGAAGGTCCAGCTGTGCTGATGCTGGTGCAGCACGGCCTGGATGCCGGCGGCGCTCAATATCGGCCACTGCGCTGCGCTGATGGCATCGCCATCACTGAAGGGCACCACCGCGAAGCGCGGATAGAGGCTGTCGCGGATGGCGGTGTGCATGTCGTAGTGCAGACGGCGCGTGCCCTCGGTCAGCGGGAAGCGAGCATAGAAGGTGTCCACGGCCGCCATCAGCTGACGCGCGCGCGCCGGCTCATCATCCGACGGGCAGTCGTTGGCCGTGACACTGGCCTCGGCGCGCTTGAACAGCCGATTGAGATTGGTGGTGATGAAGCGCTCGCCACTGCGGATGGCGGGCAGGTTGCCCAGAATCAGCAGCAGTGGCGCCCCGACGATCAGATGACCGCTTTCCAGGCCTGCGATCAGTTCACCGAGCAGTTCGATGGGGGCGGTCTCGTTGCCGTGGATGCCGGCGGAGATCACGCACGGGCGCGCCTCGGGCCCCATGACGTCGGGGGTGATCTCCAGCACGCCGGGCGCGACGATCTCATAGCGGCCGCCGGGGATACGGCCCATGCCACGGGCGCTGGCGTGGCCTTCGAGTGTCAGGTCTAGCCAGTCGGCAATCACGAGGCAGTCGGCTCCTGGCGGACATTGGTGGATTCGAAGATCTTGTCGGCGCTGGCGGCCACGAAGCCCTGATACAGCTCGCCATCGGCATCGGGGTAGCGGCGCGCGAACTCGTAGTAGCAGGTGGAGATCTCATGCTCCTCGCCACCGGCGAAGGTGAAGGTCTGGCGGTCAGCAAGGGTGGAGGCCTGCTCCAGCAGCACCTCGGGCGAGCCCTTGATGCGTCCTCCGGCCGGATTGATGCCAAGGCCAAGCGCCTCGACACGCGCCAGCACCTTGTCGAGGGTGTCGTGACGTTCGAGCGCGTTGACGCTGATGGTGAAGTGGTTGGCGCGCAGGCCGATGATCGATAGCCAGGCGGCATATTCGCTCTCTTCCATCAGACGCTGATACTGCTCGAAGCTGGGCGCCTTCCACAGGCGGCCCGACCACAGCACGGAGGGCTGGGTGGCGGCATCCGGCGAGATCTGGCTGACCAGGCCATCGATGATCGCCTGGGCGCGCTCGGACAGCTCGTGGCATTTCAGCTCGGAGAGAAAGACGCGCGGCATGTCGGGAGATGGCGGTAGATAGCCGAAGGCGCGCAGTTTCTTCTCGCGGAAATCATAGGGTGCGAAGCGGGTGTAGCCCAGCGCCAGCAGGTGAGGCTCCAGCGCGCTCAGGGTGATCGGCCCGCGATCGAAGGTGCGGAAGGCGACGTGGTCGTTGACGATGGTCTCGCCGTCAGCGATGAAGGCATCCTGGATCTTTTGGGCCTGGGGCGTCATGGCGACGTAGTCATCCCACAGGGCGCTGAAGAACTGCTGGATATCCATGGCACGGGCTCCCTCTGAACTGAGTAGCCCAGTGCAGCGAGGCATCACTGGCACTGGGCGACAGCATCAAACGATTGGCGTCAGGGTGGCGAACTCGGCGAGGCGCTACCCCGGAAGATTGTCAGCTCACCATTGGCGAGCCACACGCGCGTGACAAGAGGCGAGGTCGGTTGGATGAAAGCGGCTGTCCGCACCATATAAACGTCACGCGCCGGTTTAGACCTTGGTGTCAGGCCTTGGGTCTTGGGACCGGGTTCGGTGTCAGCGACCGGAGTCAGCGTTCGGTGTCATCAGGAGAAGGGCAGGCATCGCCCTGCTCGACCTTGATCAGCGCGTCGGTGGCGAAGCCCAGCTCGGCGGCCTGATCGACCAGCGCCTGATAGGTGTCGTCATCCAGCTGTGGCTTACGTGCCAGTATCCACAGGTAGTCGCGATCGGCACCGGCCACCAGCGACCACTGATAGTCCTCATCCAGCGCCAGCACGTTGTAGCCGCCATAGAAGGGGCCGAAGAAGCTGACCTTGAGGGCCGCCGTCTCGCTGCCCTGAGTGAAGTAGGCGCGACCTTCGGCCTGACTCCATTGCCCTTGCTCAGCGTTGTAGCCGCGATTGATGACGCGCACGCCGCCGTCCTCGCGGGGCGAGTAATCAGCGCTGACGCAGCTCAAGCCCTCCTCGAAGCCATTGGGCAGGCGGGCGATCTCGCGCCATTCACCGTAGTAACGTTCGAGCTCGAAACCCTCGACGGGCTGGGTGCCAGAGGGGACTCCGGCGCAGCCGCCGAGAAGGCCGAGACCGATGAGAGAGAAGGCAAGATGCGGCAGGCGTGTCATTGGCAGGCTCCATGCGCCAGGACGCCCCGTTGATGAGTCGTGGGGCGTCCTGGCGTGATGCGGGTCATGAGAAAAGGACGAGATGGCATCCTTGTCTCATTGGGGCGTCTGCCGCTGTCTCAAGAGGGAGGGTGCGCGGCGACATGCTTGAGGCGTCGAGCGTTGAGCGTCGAGCGTCATAGTACCAGACGCAGCGGATTGCCGGTGACGACGACGCCCCGACCGCGTTGCTTGGCCTCGTACATGGCGCTGTCGGCGCGCGCGATGACCGTTTCCGGCGTGGCGCCCGAAAAGGGGAACAGGCTGATGCCGATGCTGGCGCTGACGGCGATGATCAGCGGCTCGCCATCGACTTCCAGCGTGATGGGGCGGCTGATGGCGTCGATCAGACGTTCCGCCAGCTGCTCCGGGCCCTTGCGGCCGTTGCCCTCACGGCTGATCAGCACCAGAAACTCATCGCCCCCCAGGCGGCCGACGATATCGTTGCCGCGCAAGGTGTTGCCCAGGCGCTCGCCGGTGATGCGCAGCACCTCATCGCCGATGGCATGGCCGTGGCGGTCATTGACGGGCTTGAAGCCATCGAGGTCGATGAACAACGCGGCCTGCACGGTGCCGGGGGTCTGGATGTCGAGTATCTGGTCGAGGCGTGTCAGCAGGGCGCGCCGGTTGAGCAGCCCGGTGAGTGAGTCGCACATCGCATGGTCGCGCAGATCGTCCCGCTCACCGGTGATATGGCATTCATGCAGGAAGAGTTGTCGGCTCTGGCGCTCGCGCGAGTAGGCGCTCATGCCCGCCAGCAGATTGGCGGCCATCATGAAGAAAATCTCGTTGGCTTCCACCAGTACATGGGAGCCATGATGCATCAGCGCGCAGCTGGCGGTGCAGCCCATCCATATCAGCAGGCCGCAAGCCATGGCATAGATGAACTGCAGTCCCAGCAGAGTGTAGGTCCAGAAGACCAGCAGCAACAGAGTGACGAAATAGACCGGGAAATCACCATGCTCGTCGGCGTGGCTGTCTTCTGGATGTTCTCCGGCATGGTCGTCCACCAGGTGCCCACCAGCGTGGCTGTCTCCCGGAAATTCTCCAGCATGACCACTCACCAGGTGCTCACCGGCATGGCCATCTCCCAGATGGAACATCGCCAGCGTCCCCAGCGCTGCTACCAGTGAGGCGAGGCACAGGATGCCGTTGACGTGGTGTCTGAAGCGCGGGAGGCGTGACAGCAGAAACAGGCTCAGCACGCTGACCAGAATACCGGCGCGTAGCAGCAGAAAGGGCTCGTAGTGCTCGTCCATGCTGATCTCGATCAGCGCATAGGACGCGAACAGCAGACAGCTCAGCGGGATGGTGATCCGGCTGAGCTTGTGCGAAGTCTCGATCTGTCGACGACGATAGCGTCGTTCCAGAGTGTCATCCGCAAAGCAGAGTGTCATGGGATTCATGGGCGATACCTGAGTTGCCAGACTCTCAGGATGCCATTGCCTTGCGTGGTATGCCCTGGAGGAACCGCCGCAACCTTTGCGCGCGGTTCAACGCTATTTCAGTCATTCGACGGCATGAGGACTGTCGTGCTCACGACTGAGTGGGGTCGGCACTGGCCAGCTGACGCGCCGTGACGCGCAGCGCGGATTCCACCATGTCGTAATCCACATAGCAGCCCTGCAGGTGGCGGCGACCGGTCGTCGGGTCGAAGGACTTACGGCCGTGCATCACGCGGCGGTTGTCGAAGGCCACCATCTGGCCGGCTTCCAGCTTGAGGTGCAGACGGAAGGCCGGTTCGCGCAGAATGCTCCAATACTGGCGATAAGCGCTGTACCAGGCCTGCATCTGTTCCAGCGGCAGGCGCAGGCTGTCGCGGATCCAGTTGTTGAAGCGCACCTCGATGACCTTGTCGTTGGCATCCAGATGGATCACCGGCTCGCGCACTACCAGGTCCGTATTTTCGTCGGCAAAGCGGAAGTCCACCGGGGTCTCGGCCAGCAGCCTGAAGGCCTGCGGGTCTCGCTCGCGCAGGGCTTCGGCGACCGCCATGCCGTCTCCGAAGATGGAGTCCCCGCCTTCGGCCTCGTTGGCCAGGCAGTAGAGCATCTGGATGTCCGGCGGCTGACGCCAGTTGGGCAGGTCGGTGTGCAGTTCCAGCGCGATCGGCGTGTAGGCGGCGTTGTTGGGCGCCTGCTTGGAGAAGACCTCGAAACGGCCACCGAAGTTGGTCGCGCGGATCGGGCCGATGGTCGCGGCCACCTGGTCGATCTCGCCGCCTGCCGTCGGGCCGGCATCCAGAATCGCGAAGCCGTCGCGGCACAGCGCTTCCAGCCAGCCCAGGCGCGCCTGCCCACCGGCCATGTAGTCGGCAAAGGCGGTGACGTGAGGTTGATGGGCCTGCTGCCAAGCCTGGCTTGCGGGAACCGGCGTGGCTGGCGGCGCATCACTCGGACGACGTTGCAGCAACCAGCCGGCATCGAAGTGGCTGGTGTGGCCGTCCTGCCAGACGACGACGAGATTGCCTTGCTCGACACGCATCTGATGCACTGTCAGGGCCGCATCATCCATCAGCATGAAGGTGCGCTCGAAGGTCTGCGGGTGACGGCAGAGATCGCAGGCGCAGTGATCGCGCAGCCAGATCAGCGGCAGTTGGGTCTGCTCACCGCTGGCCCATGCCAGTGACGCCAGGGTCTCGTCGTGGTCTGCCTTCACCAGCGGCGCGCCCTCGTGATGGGGCAGGTATTCCTTCATGTCCCAATGATGGCGTTCCTGTGGCGCTTCAGTGTCTTGAGTGTCCGGGGCAGATGCGATGAGAGTCTCCATGGGTGCTGTCCTATATCGTGTATGCAGTAGCAGGTGAGTCAACACGTGTTGCGTGCTGGGTCGTATGGCTGAGCTGTGACGCTGAGCCGTGACCCGAGAATGAGACCATTGTCCCCCTCGTCATCACGGCTGGCCAACGCGAAATATGACGGCCATGACTTAGCTGAGCTAATGTGTGCGATTGACCTTCATGCTCTGATGCGAGATAGCCATGCACGAACCTTCCCCCACGACGCCGAATGCCTTGCCGCGCCCCCTGCCGCCGCTGGCCTGGTTGCAGGCCTTCGAAGCCGCTGCGCGCCTGATGAGCTTCACGCGTGCCGCCGAGGAGCTGAGTGTCACCCAGTCGGCCATTAGCCAGCGGATTCGCCAGCTGGAGGACCGCCTTGGCCAGCCATTGTTCGTGCGGCATGCCCGCAGCCTCAATCTGACGCCGGCCGGTCAGGCCTGGCTGCCGGCGCTGCAGGATGGCTTCCAGCGCCTGCAGGAGGGCACGCTGGAAGTCTTCGGCCCCTCGCGCGCCGCGCCGGTCAGCCTGCGTGCGACCCCGATGAGCCAGCAGGCCTGGCTGTTGCCACGGCTGGCGAACTTCCACCGTGATCAGCCCGAGATCGCGTTGCGTCTGGTCAGTGCCTTCTGGCAGAGCGACTTCGATGGCGAGCAGGTGGATATCGAGCTGCGCTACGGTCAGGGCGACTGGCCGCAGGTGGAGGCGATCCAGGTCGGGGCAGAGCAGGAGAGAATGACCGTCGTGGCGAGTCCGGCGCTGAGCGCGCAGCTGACCACGGCAGCGGACCTGGCCGGCATGACGCTGCTGCATGCCGCAGGTTTCGCGGTGGGCTGGCGGCGCTGGCTGGTGGCGGCAGATCAACTGGGGCTGGAGAAGACGACCTCCACCATCAGCTGTGACACCCAAGTGATGACGCTGGAAATGGCGCGTCTCGGCATGGGGGTGGCGCTGGTGCATGAAGGCCATTTCCGGCAATGGGTGGCGTCCGGGAATGGCGGGCTGGAGCAGGTCTTCGCGCTGACGATCCCCGCCGAGCAGAACTTCTGGCTGGTGCGCTCCAATCAACGCCCGATGCGGCCCACCGCGCAGCGTGTCTGGGATTATCTGCTGGCGGAGCCAAAGTGAGCGATGCAGAGGGTGCTTCTGTGTCCCCTGTTGATCGGTGTTCCGTGCCTGCAGGTACGCTTTGAACGATATACCGTTATCTTGAGGTGGTGTCCGCCACGGTAAGCGGCCGCTATCTCTTCTCTCACTCTTTCCTCGGCTGGCTGGCGCCTTGTCTGCCTGGTGCCTCGTCTGTCTGGCGTAGTCAGTCGGAAGGCGACGGGCAGCGCGCCAATGGCGACTGTTGGAAGAAGCGCTCCAGCAGGGCATACAGCGCCGGATAGGCCGCATCGAGCTCATCCGGAGCAGTAAAGAAATACTCGCAGCAGACGGCGAAGCACTCGGCGGGGTGGCTGGCGGCGTAGTCATCGATGGGCGTCGGCTCACCGCGTGACAGGCGCGCGCTCAGGTCATCCCACACGGCAGTGAAGGTGGCGTGCCACTCCGCCGCGCTGATATGGCGCGGCAGGGGCGGAAAGCCATCGGCATCGGTGGCGTTGGCCATGTCGAGCTTGTGGGCGAATTCATGGATCACCACATTGAAGCCGCTCCAGTCACCGCTGGCGGCCAGGTCCTGTTGGGTGACCACCACCGGCCCCTGATACCAGGTCTCGCCGGCGCGGGTGTCCTCGAAGACATGCACCACACCGGCGTCATCCATCTCTTCCACCTCACGGCGGATGGCCTGCAGCGGCAGCATGATCTCGTGCACGCGAGCGCCGGCGTCCTGCCAGCGCTCGGCATGCGCCCAGCCGTTGAGCAGCAGCATCGCCTGGGCAGCCAGCGCCAGCGCCTCGACCTGTGAGAGCGGCTCGGCGCTGGTCAGCTTCCAGTCGCTCAGCTGATGGCGGGCGCGCCGCTCAAGACGCGCCAGTGCCTCGGCGTCGAGTCCATCGAGGATCGGCAGGCGCTCGCGGACTGCCTGCCACGCCTCATCCGGCGCTGTCTCGCCAGCGTGGGAAGCGGCCGAGGCAATGCAGGCGTCGGGGGCTGACGTATCACGGCCATGACGACGGGAGCGCTGCCACAGCCGTTGCCACCAGTGCGTCATCGCTTCATTCCTGACGGCTGCCGGACTTCCACGACCAGTCACGCAGACGCAGTTCGAAGAGGTCCTTGCGGCGGTCCTTCAGGTTGGTCACCGAGCCTTCGCTGCGCACTACCTTGAGACGCTCCAGATCGAGATCCGAGAACATGATCATCTCGGTGTTCGGCGTGGTCTCGGCCATCACCGCGTCATGCGGGAAGGAGAAGTCCGACGGCGAGAACACCGCTGACTGGGCGTACTGGATGTCGAGGCTTTCGATGGACGGCAGGTTGCCGACGCTGCCGCAGACCACCACGTAGCATTCGTTCTCGATGGCACGCGCCTGGGCACAGTTGCGCACGCGCAGGTAGCTGTTCTTGGTGTCGGTCCAGAACGGCACCATCAGGATGTCCATGTCCTGATCGGCCAGCAGACGCGACAGTTCCGGGAACTCCACGTCGTAGCAGATCAGCATGCCGATGCGTCCGGCGTCGGTCTCGAACACGGCCAGCTCGTCACCGCCCTTGATGATCCAGTCGCGGCGCTCCTGCGGCGTGATGTGCAGCTTGGCCTGACGGTCGATCTCGCCATCGCGGTGACACAGGTAGGTGACGTTGTAGAGCTCGTTGTCGTCACCGATCTCGACCATGGAACCGGCCACGATGTTGATGTTGTAGGCCACCGCCATGCGCGAGATTTCCTGCTTGAAGCGCTCGGTGAAGCCGGCGAGGTAGCGGATGCAGCGCACCGGGTCGCTCTGGTCTTCCAGAAGGCCGATCAACGGCGTGTTGAACAGTTCCGGGAAGACGGCGAAGTCGCTCTGGTAATCCGACAGGGCATCGACGTAGTACTCGACCTGTTGCAGCACGGATTCGACACTGTCGAACTTGCGCATCTGCCACTGCACGGCGCCGACGCGAATCATCGTCTTGCGGCTTTCCAGCACGCGCTCGACGGGCTCGAACAGGATATTGCTCCACTCCAGCAGGGTGGCGTAGCCCTGGGAATCCTCATCTTCGGGCAGGTACTGGCGCAAAAGGCGCTTGACCAGAAAGCCGTTGGCCAGCTGGAACGACAGGATGGGGTCATGGATCTCGCGACGCTCCACCTTGTCGATGTACTCGGAGGGCGAGAGCTCGGCGGCATATTCGTGGTACTGGGGAATGCGTCCGCCGGCCAGAATCGAGCGCAGATTCATCGAGCGGCACAGGTCCTTGCGCGCCTCGTACAGGCGGCGACCGAGGCGATAGCCGCGGTAGTCGACGTCGATCAGCACATCCAGACCGTAAAGCGCATCGCCATCCTCCTTGTTGAGGATGATCTCGCGCTGGCCGATCAGGTCGTCGTACTTGTGCGGGTTGGAGAAGGCGTCGTAATCCACCAGTGCCGTCAGAGCGACACCGACCAGCTTGTCGCCATCCTCGATCACGATCTGGCCATCGGGGAATTCGGCGATCAGACGGTTGATGGTGTGCTCAGGCCAGGCGCCACCGATGTCGTCATAGATGCCGTCCATCAGGCGCTTGAGCTGGGGGTAGTCTGATTCCTGCAGGTTGCGCAGGTTCAGGTGCAGGTCTTCGACGGACATCGAGACTCCTTGGAAAAATGAAAAGAGGGGATCAGGGCAGGAAGTGGCTGGCGCGAAAGCGATGGGCCCCATTATTCGCGCTGTCGAGGCCGGGTGTCATCAATATCCTTTGGTCAATGTCCGGCCCTGGTCACGTAACCCTCATCAATGGGTCCAACCTCGCGTCACTGCAAGGGTGAGCGAGGCTCCGCACCTTGAGTGGCGCTTGGCGTGATGTTGAACGAATGCTCATTTTTCTTGCATTGGCGCGACACAACGTCCAAAACATTGCCAGAGGCAGGACGCGCAGCGAAGTCATGCCGTTCACATCAAGCCTCAATGACACCAGGCCTCAATGACCCCAGGCCTCAATGACACCCAAGGAGATCCGCATGACCCCAGTCCTCTATGAATTGCGTGGCCGTGATGACCGCCTGCGTTTCTCGCCGTTCTGCTGGCGCGCGCGTCTGGCACTCGCCCACAAGGGTATCGAGGCAGAACTCGTGCCGATGCTGTTCACCGACAAGAGCCCGATCGACTTCTGTGATTCCACCACGGTGCCGGTGCTAAAGGATGCGCATGGTGTGGCGATGGACAGCTATGACATCTTCAAGCATCTGGACGCGCATTATCCGAATGCCGGCAATGGCCCGCTGATCGGTGATGCCCAGGCGCAGGCACGCCTGAATTTCGTCAAGGTGTATGCCGAGCAGGTCATGGCGGTCGGTTTCTTCCGCCTGGTGGCGCTGGATCTGCTGGCGGCGATTCACCCGGATGACCGCGAGTACTTCCGGAGCGCGCGTGAAGCCCGCTTCGGCATGTCGTTCGAGGAATTCCATAACGTCGAGATTGCCCGTGGCATTCTCGACAGCGCCTTCAAGCCACTGCGTGGCCTGCTTGCCAATCAGCCCTTCATGGATGGCGATGCCCCGGCGGCGGCGGATTACCTGGTCTTCGGCTTCTTCATCTGGGCGCACATCGTCTCTGACACCTCGCCCTTCGGTGAGACGGAAGACGCGGGCGACCCGCTGGTGCAGTGGCGCGAGCGCATGATGGACCTGCACGACGGCATGGCGCGCAAGGCGCCACGTGCCAGCGAGATTGCGCAGTAATATCGCATCGCAGATGAACTTTCTCATGGCCCGAACGCTGGTGGGCGTTCGGGCCATGTCGTGTTGTTCCAGACAAGGAGCCCATGATGATCGATCTGTATTACTGGACCACGCCCAACGGCCACAAGATCACGATCTTTCTGGAGGAAGCCGGACTCGAGTATCGCCTCATTCCGGTGAACATCAGCAAGGGCGAGCAGTTCGCGCCGGAGTTTCTGGCCATCTCGCCCAACAATCGCATGCCGGCGATCGTCGACCATGCGCCAGCCGATGGCGGTGAGCCGATCTCGGTGTTCGAGTCCGGCGCGATTCTGGAGTACCTGGCTGACAAGACTGGCAAGTTCCTGCCGCGCGAGACGCGTGCGCGCAATGACGTGCTGCAGTGGCTGCATTGGCAGATGGGTGGCCTTGGGCCGATGCTGGGTCAGGTGCATCACTTCACGCACTACGCGCCAGAGCCGGTGAAGTACGCCATCGAGCGCTATCACAGGGAAGGCGAGCGTCTGTATGGCGTGCTGGAGCGCCAGCTTGCGGAGCGTGATTTCGTGGCGGGGGATGAGTTGAGTATCGCCGACATGGCCATCTGGCCATGGCTGAAGGCCGAGAAGCAGGAGATCGATCTGACGCGCTTCCCGGCGGTCGCCGCCTATCGTGCCCGCATCGCCGAGCGTGATGGCGTCAAGCGGGCAATGGCACGTATCGATGACATCAACCCGGCCGCCAATGTGGCGATGGATGAGGAAGCGCGCCGTCATCTGTTCGGCCAGCAATCCTGACGGGCAGTCAGTGCTGCCGTGAAGCTGTGAAATCGTGGAGCTGAAAAACGTGAAGCAACCGCTGAACGGCCTGCAGAGTTGTCAGGCCAACAGGTCAGCGGGTCCAGTCCGTCGGCACACGACGGCGGATATGGTCGAGCAGGGCACCGAGCTTGCGCGGCGGGTGCCCGAAGGGGTAGTGCAGGCTGACCGGAATCGATGGCCCCTTCCAGTCGGGCAGGCAGGCCTCGAACTGTCCCGGGTGCGCCTTCGCCCGAGTGCGCACGTGGTAGTCCGGCAGCAGGCCGATACCGGCACCGTGCGCGATGTGGTCGGCATGCACCACCACGTTGTCGACCGTGAAGCGTGATGGGGGCAGGCTCAGGCGATACTCGCCTTCCTCGGGGTGGTTGAGCACCAGATTGGGGTGGTGGCGGTCGATCAGATTGACCCAGTCATGGGAGGTCAGCTCGCTGGGGTGCTGCGGATGGCCATGCTGGCGCAGATAGCTGGGGTGGGCATAGAGATGTTGCTGCTGTTGCCCCAGTATCTCTTCGCGCAGCCCGGTGTCCTTGGCCGGCCCTTCCCACAGCCACAGCATCACCTGGTCGTCATCGCGTGACGGCGGCAGGTGGTTGGCGGTCAGGGTCAGACGGATGCCCGGATACGCTTCGATGAAGTCGGTCAGCACACGATTGAACCAGCCACGCAGGAAGTGCGGATGCGCGCTGACGGTGATGTCACCGCTGATCTCCTCGCGCAGTTCATCCAGCGCGATCTGTGAGCGCTCACCCAGCGACAGCATCTGCTGGCAGTACTGATAGAACAGCGTGCCGGCCTCGGTGGGAATCAGGCGGTTGGCCTGGCGGTGCAGCAGTGGCTGGCCGAGCTGATGTTCGAGATGACTGATCCGACGGCTGAGCGTGGACTTGGAGATACCGAGATGCTCGGCTCCTGCGCCCAGATTGCCGTAGCGCATGATGGCATCGAAGGCACTGAGGCCCTGAAATTCGTCAAGTACTGGAGGCATGACTTGGTGGCACCCGCCGCTGTTGTCTGCCGTTGAAGCGGCAAATAGCGTGAAAGAAAGCATGAAAGCAGGAATCGCGTCGTTGCTGGGGTGTGGGCCAGCGACTCCCTGCCATTTTGGCCAGCATTGTAGCCGATCTGGTCGAGTGAATGGCATACATGTGAGTGATTCGCGTTTGCCTGTAGCCGGATGAGGCGAAAGATCCGCCAGCCGGCGCCGTCGCTGACCAGCCCGTGGCTGATGGCAGACGGGCGCTGACAGGCAGCCGGCGTGCCCCAAGCGAACCTCAAGCCGCTGGCGTTCGACAAACAGGGTTGACGGTTTCCGCGCCCCGCACGGCAATTGCGCCCACATGAGATGCACATGGCGAGCGAGCGCGGCATCATGGCGAGATCAATGTGCAGCAGGCCTCGTCGCTGCGTGTCACTGTTCAAGGACCCCTGTAGATGTCATTCGCTACCCGCTTGCGCGCCCGGGCCGCCTTGCTTGTCTCTCCGCTATGGCTTGCGTCATCAGTGCCCACTCCTTCGTCAGCGCTATCTCCTTCATCAGCGCTATCTCCTTCATCAGCGCTGTTGAGGGGCGCCAGGCTGGCGGCCCCGTTGATGCTGGCACTGCTGACCGCGCCAGTTCAGGCAGACGAGCGCCCCCAGATCCGTGTCATGGCTGCCGCCTCGCTGCATGATGCGCTGGATGCCATCGAGGCGCGCTACGAGCGTCTCGCCGAAGTGGATATCCAGCCGGTCTACGCCTCGTCCTCGACCTTGGCGCGTCAGCTGGCCAATGGGGCTCCAGCGCAGCTGTACCTGTCGGCCAATGAGCGCTGGATGGACTGGCTGGAGCAGCAGGCCGGCATTGTCGTCACCGGCCGTCACGACCTGCTGGGCAACCGTCTCGCGCTGGTCGCGCCTGGCCCCAGCCAGCTGGACGCCAGTGTCAGCAATGCCGAGGACGTCACCGATGTGGCCGAGCGCCTCGCCGCCACCGGCAGCAACACGCGCCTGGCCGTCGGCGATCCCGACCACGTGCCGGCGGGCATCTATGCGCGTCAGTCGCTTCAAACGCTGGGGCAATGGCAGACGCTGCGCTCGCGTCTGGCCAGCGCCGAGGACGTGCGCGCCGCGCTGGCGCTGGTCGAGCATGGCGAGGCCCCGCTGGGGATCGTCTATGCCACCGACGCCGCCATCAGTCATCGGGTGCATCAGATCGGCCTGCTGCCGGACAGCAGCCATGACCCCATCCGCTATCCTGCCGCCTTGATCAGTCGTGGCGGTGATGCGCCGTCGTCACAGGCCGAGGCCTTCTCGGCCTGGCTTGCCAGCAACGAGGCCGGTGCCATCTTCCATCGCTTCGGCTTCAGTACGCTCGCCCAGCAGGCTCCTGCTGCGCAGCCAGAGGCCGACTAGCCGCTGGCTCAGCCTCGAGGTGCCTTGCGTCATACGCTGGCATGTCATCGACAAGATGAGGCCGCTACACTGGAAGCCTGCTGTCACATCGGCGTGAGCAAGGAGGCAGAGCTGTCTGCCGGCTCTTGGCGTCACGTCGTGTGCGAGAACCTGTCTTCGTCTGAGGAAGATCCATGCTGAGTGCGCTGGAATGGGAAGCCCTGAGCCTGAGCCTCAAGGTGGCTTGCGTCGCGGTCGGCCTGAGCCTGATTCCCGGTTTTGCGGCGGCCTGGTGGCTGGCGCGACGTGAGTTTCGTGGCAAGGCGCTGGTCGATGGTCTGCTGCATCTGCCACTGGTGTTGCCGCCCGTGGTGGTCGGTTACCTGTTGCTGGTCACCTTCGGGCGCAATGGTGTCATCGGCCAGTGGCTGGCCAAGGTCGATATCGTGCTGCCCTTCACCTGGCAGGGCGCGGCGCTGGCGGCGGCGGTGATGGCCTTTCCGCTGATGGTGCGCGCGATGCGCCTGTCGCTGGAGGCCATCGACCCGGGGCTGGAGGCCGCGGCCCGCACCCTGGGGGCCAATCCGCTGCGGGTACTGTTCACGGTGACCATGCCGCTGGCGCTGCCGGGCATTCTCACCGGTGGCATGCTGGCCTTCGCGCGTGCGCTGTCGGAGTTCGGTGCCACCATCACCTTCGCCGCCAATATCCCCGGTGAGACCCGCACGCTGCCGTTGGCGCTCTATACCCTGATCCAGACCCCGGGCCAGGAAGGCGCCGCGGCCAGGCTGTGCGCCATCGCCGTCGTCATCGCGATGCTGTCGCTGCTGGCCTCCGAGTGGCTGGCACGTCGCGCGCGACTGCGCATGGAGGGGCGTGATGCTTGATTTCCACCTCCATCGTCAGCAGGGCGCCTTCACGCTGGATGCCACGCTCAAGGTGCCGGCGCGCGGCGTCACGGCGCTCTTCGGGCGCTCCGGCAGCGGCAAGACCACCATCCTGCGCCTGATCGCAGGCCTCGAACGCCCCGACCATGGCCATCTGCGCCTGGATGGCGAGTGCCTGACGGGCGGCGAGAGCGATATCTTCGTGCCGGCGCATCGCCGCAGGCTCGGCGTCGTCTTCCAGGAGCCGCGCCTGTTTCCGCACTACAGCGTGCGCGGCAACCTTCGCTACGGCATGCCGCGCGCCCTGACGCCCGCTCAGCGCCAACAGAATCAGTCACGTCTGCATGAGATGGTGACGCTGCTGGGCATCGAGGACCTGCTGTCGCGCATGCCTGGCCAGCTCTCCGGTGGCGAGGCGCGGCGTGTCGCGATCGGCCGCGCCCTGCTGTCACGCCCGCGCATGCTGTTGCTGGATGAGCCGTTGACCGGCCTCGACGGCGCTCGCAAGCAGGAGCTGTTGCACTACATCGCGCGGCTGGCCCGCGAGATCGAGATCCCGATCCTGTTCGTCAGTCATGACACCCGCGAGCTGTTCGCGGTCGCCGACCGCCTGGCGCTGGTGGACAACGGCCGCATCACCGCCAGCGGCGAGATCGGTGACATGCTGTCACGGCTGGACCTGGCACCGCAGACCGGCCGCTTCGAAGCGGGCTCGCTGCTGACCGCCGAGGTGCTGTCGCACGATGATGACTGGCAGCTGACGCGTCTGGGGCTGGGCGCCGGGTTGAGCCTCAAGCTGGCGCGGCTGGCGATGCCGGTGGGGCGTCGTGTGCGACTGCGGCTGCGGGCGCGTGACATCAGCATCGCACTGGAGACGCCGACTCACACCAGCCTGCGCAATGCCTTGCCGGCCGTGATCCACGAGATCGAGAGCGAGCGCGGCCACGCCAGCGCCGAGCTGGTACTGGGCATCGCCGGTCAGCGGGTGAGGGCGCGAGTCGACCGCCTGGTGTGTCAGGAGCTGGGCCTCAAGGTCGGGCTGGGCGTCAAGGCGCTGATCTCCAGCGTGGCGCTCTCGGGCCCCGACGTGATCAGTCTGGACGCCATGGATGACGATATTCCCGTGATGGATGCGGCACAGACACATGCGGCACAGGCAAATGCGACGCAGAATGACGCAGGCTCCACTTCGTCTGCGAGCTGATGCCGCTCGGTTGCACCCTACGCTGACTTGTCAAATTGATGGATTCTGGAAAGGAACTTCTCATGAAGTTGACCCACCTGTGGCGCTATCCCCTCAAGTCCGGCGCCGCTGAAGCGCTGGAGGCAGTGACGCTTGGCGAGGAAGGTCTCACGCAGGACCGCCGCTTCGTGGTGGTCGCGGCGCGGGGCAAGTTCGTCACCGCGCGCACGCATCCCGAGATGCAGCGTCTGGCCTTGCGCGAAGACGCCAGCGGCCAGTGGCGACTGTGGCATCTGGACCACCCCGAATGCGGCAGCGTCAGCTTTGCCACCGATGACCAGGCCGAGCGTCTCGATATCCAGGTCTGGGCCGATCGGTTCACTGCCTTGAGCGTGAGCTTTGAGGCTGATGCCTGGCTGAGCGAGCAGATCGGCATGCCGGTCAGGCTCTGCTGGCTGGGCGAGCGCTCGCAGCGCTATCGCGAGATCATCGCGCAGCGCGTCAGCGCCGCCGACGGCTTCCCGCTGCTGCTGGCCAACGAGGCTTCGCTGGAAGCGCTGAATCGTGAGACGCCGACGGCGGATCATGGCATGGATCAATTCCGGCCCAATCTGGTGATCAGTGGTGCCGAGGCATGGGCCGAGGATGGTTGGCAGGAAGTGCGCATCGGCGAGGCACGCTTCACGCTGGTGTCCTCCTGCACCCGCTGTGCGATGGTCAATGTCGACCCGGCGACGGGCGACAAGCGTGGTGACGGTGAGCCGCTCAAGACGCTGGCGCGGGTGCGTCGCTTCGCGGATGGCCAGGTGCACTTCGGCTACAACCTCGTCGCACTCGATCCCTCGTGCAAGTCGACTCTGCGTATCGGCGATGAAGTGGAAGTCACCGCCTTCAAGTGACGTCAGTGGTCTCTTGCATGAAGGCTTGAACCCAAACGCCCGCCACCCTCGATGGCGGGCGTTTTCGTTAAGGGACTCTTGGCAAGACGGTAAGCAAGGCGGTAGGCAAGCTCAGTCCGGCGGCCCGAACAGGGCAGGTTGGCCATGTTCCTCGCGCCAGACATCCAGCGCCGCACGGTGCAGCTGGCTGTGACGCCATGCCAGCGCCTCGATATCGCGGTCATAGCCGCCGCCGATCACGCAGGCCACGGCGGCGCCCGCCGCGCGACAGCGCTGGATGACATGCCGCTCGCGCCGGTAGAGGCCACTGTCGCTCAATTCGAGATGGCCGAGCCTGTCTGCGGCATGCGGGTCGACACCGGCATCGAAGATCACCAGCTCCGGGCGTACCCGTGCCAGCACCTCCTCAAGCGTACGCTCCAGCACCGCCAGATAGTCCTCATCGCCCATGCCCCTGGGCAAGGGCACGTCCAGATCACTTTGCTGCTTGCGTGCCGGAAAGTTGCTCTCGGCATGCAGTGACAGCGTGAAGACCCGCGGCTCGTCGGCGAAGATCAACGCCGTACCGTCACCCTGATGAACATCGAGATCGACGATCAGCACTCGCGTCACGCCGTCGTCCAGCGCCTGATGCGCCGCCACGCCGATGTCGTTGAGCAGGCAATAACCGCTGGCGGCCTCCGGGTGGGCATGATGGGTGCCGCCCGCGGTGTTGCAAGCCAGCCCGCGTGTCAGCGCTTCGCGCACGGTGGTCATAGTGCCTCCCACCGCCAGCACGCTGCGCTCGCGCAGTGCCTCGCTCCATACGAAACCGCTGCGCCGCTGGGCCTGATGACTCAAGGTGCCGGTGAGGAATTCATGCACGTAGCGGCGGGTGTGTACGCTGAGCAGGTCGTCTTCCTCGGCGGGCTGAGGCGTCACCCAGTCGACGGCCGAGGCGCAGTCGGTCAGCTGGCGGTCGAGCAGACGCTTGAGCACGCTGAACTTGTCCATCGGGAAGGGGTGCTTCTCGGGCAGCGCGATCCGATAGCCGGGATGGTGAATCAGCGCCAGCGGCGGGCAGTGGGCATCAGCGACGGGGCACAAAGTGCACCTCCTGGCCGTCGGTGGTCAGCTGGCGAATGGCGATGGGGCGGCCGTCGCTGTCCAGATCGACCAGCCCGATGCCGCAGGCATTCAGCAGGCGTTCGCCGTGACTGGCCGCATCGTGACGGCGCGGCGTGACACGCATGTTGCGCCGGCGCGTCAGCAGATTGAGCGGCGAGCGCGGGGCGTATAGCCAGCGATTGAGACGATCGAGCACATCCAGCAGGCCGACAGGGAAGCGATTGCGGATGCCGCTGCTGGTGATCTGCCAGATGTTCGGGCTTGAACGGCGATGCTTGAGGCGCACATCGTAGGCGAAGGAGTAGTGCACGTCGCCGGACAGGATCACGAAGTTCTGCGGCGTGCGCGAGTGGCGGAAGATGTTGAGCATCACGCTGGCCGCCCCGCGATGCGCCATCCAGTTCTCGGCATCGACCATCAACGGCTTGCCGGCCAGCGTGAACAGCTTCTGGATGCTCTCGATCAGCTTGACGCCGAACATCGGTGCCGGGGACACCAGCACCACGGCCGGATGGCCGACCAGGCGTTGCTGGAGTTCACTCAGTGCCTCCCAGTCCATCAGCCCCGAGGGATGCGAGAGCTTGCGCTCGCTGCGCCAGCGGCGGGTGCGCGTATCGGCCACGATCAGCGGCGGCGTGGTGTCGAGCTGATAATCCCAGCTCTCGCAGCGATGCAGGTGGGCGATCAACGCCTCCTGACGCTCGACATCGAAATGGCCGTCTGCGGCCGTGTCAGTGCCAGTCAGGGCATGAGTGAACAGCGCCCGGGTCTCCTCCAGCAGCTCCGCCAGTGGCTCCGGCCCGTTGCCGGCGGCCTGACACAGCAGATAGCCGGTCAGCGCATTGCCGATGATGCGGCGCGAGAAGGGGTGGCCATAGGCGGCTTCCTCCCAGGCAGCGCTGAGGTTCCAGTCATCGGTGACATCGTGGTCATCGAAGATCATCAGGCTGGGGACATTGGCCAGCAGACGACGTACCTGACCGAGTCCGCCACAGAAGCGCCGCAGATGGCGGGCCTCGGTGGCATGGCGCTCGCGGGTGGCGTCGTCATGGCCCTCGAGCGACAAGGGATCTTCCAGCGTGATGCCCAGCGCCTCCCACGGCACGTCAGACCACACCAGCAGGTACATGGCGATGACTTCCGACAGGCCGATCAGATGGTTGTCGGCACCGGTGGAGGTGAAGATGGGCTTGCGCTTGGCACCGAAGAAGCTGGCGGCCACACCTTCGTTGGCCGCCATGTCCGGTAGCAGCTGCGGGCGATGGTAGAGGTGCGAGGGGTGCTGGCGCAGCTCGCGAGTGTCGGAGACCTCGGCCTCCATCAATGTCTCCTCCGGCAGGCCCAGCCCCGCGATCAGCTGATCGATCGCGCCCAGCATCGGCCCCGCGACATCGTCGGCGTAGATCTGATCGCCGGTGAACAGCATCACCTCCGGCCACTCGCTGACGCTCTGACGACGCTCGCTCAACCAGTGATCCAGCGCCACCAGTCCATCGCCACCCGGGCCCTTGGGCGGTGGCGTCTCAAGGTGGTCTGTCGTCGCAGCGCCTTGCGCACTCTGCTGCGCCTGTTGCTCGTCGTCACTCAAGCCGTGATGCGGCTTGCGGCAACTGCCATGTGCGACACGCGTCAGGCGTGACGGCAGGCGAAAACGCGGCAGGCTTTCACCGGGATAGCGGATCTGTGGCGCCCAGTCGGCGATGCCCTGCCATTCAGGCGTGTCTGTGGATGATGCTGCCGTTGTCGAGGATGGCTCCGCCAGGCCCAGCTCGTAGGCGATGGCGCAGTCGGCAGGCAAGGGCGTGTCGGGGTGCGCTTCGATCAACAGCAGCCAGGCGTGCTCCCCCAGCGGCATCGCCAGATGCTCAGTCAGCCGACAGCCAGGTGTCGTCGGCAGGCCATCCTCACCTCGGGTGAGAGGCGTCGCGTCCTGCTCCGGCAGCAACCACACCCGCGCCTGCTGTGGGCGAGAAGTCACCAGCCACAGCATCACGCCCTCGGCGGTGACACGACGCAATATCGGGCCTGCCAGCACGCGGGGCAGGGCAGCAGTCGGTGTGGGAGAGCCGTTGGCAGGCAGCGAGGCGGACGAAGTGGCAGACATGAAGCAGGCTCGATGGCAGGTGGAGAGGGATGGCGGTCAGCTGGCGCTTATCAAGCGATAGCGTAACAGGTGACGAACGCCAGCCATGGGTGCAGGCGTGGGCTTGCGCGTGTGAGTGGCTCCGTGCGTTGAGTGTGACAACTCGTCGTGGCGCGAGGTTCGCAGACTCGCAAAGCATGCGCGAGCTAGCGTAAAGTTGGGCCCTTGAATGCACATGGCGTTCGCACAATAGCATGGGAAACCGGCATGAATGATCCATCGGCGATGCGCCTCGTGAGTCCGTTGTCCAGACCCGTCAACCGCGGGCCCGGCTTGCGCAGCCCTGTCTGGCGCAAGGTCGCTCTGGCCGCAAGTCTGACAGCAGGCCTGGCCGCGTGCCTCTCAAGCCCTGCGGCCCTGGCCGCCGAGGCGCCGCTGGCGACAGGCAAGCGCCACGTGCTGGCGGCCAATGACTGCCTGCCCGCGCCCAGCGGGCCGGTGGTATTGACGGTCGAGGGCGCCGTCAGCTGTGGCAATGCCGGTTCCCGGCAGGCACCGCGGGCGCGTTTCGATCTGGCGATGCTCGAAGCCATGCCGTCGCGCGTGGTGGCCACCCATACTCCCTGGACCCAGGGGCGTGTCAGTTTCTCTGGCCCGCTGCTGCGCGAGCTGGTGGCGCGGGTGTCTGAAGATGCCAGCGGACTCAAGGTGCGGGCACTGAATGACTTCGTGGCCGAGATCCCCCTCAGCGATATCGAGGACTTCGATGTCCTGCTGGCCACGCGACGTGATGGCGAGCGCATGCCGGTGCGTGATCTCGGGCCCCTGTTCGTGCTGTATCCCTTTGATGCTCATCCGGAATTGCTCAATGAGCAGGTGCGCTTTCGCAGTGTCTGGCAAGTCACCGGGCTGACGCTGGAGTGAGCGAGGGCTGGCGCCCGGCCCCCAGTCGCAAGATGACATGGAGTCATGCAGTGAATCAGTCGCCGGGTGAAAGATCCCCGATTTCAGGCACCGCTGCTGATCAGTCCTTTGCTGATCAGGGCATTGTCGCGTCGGACGTGGCCGCAAGCGGCAATCCCCCTGTCCGCTGGCCGCTGTGGCTGGGCATGGCGATCAGCATCCTGTGTCTGCTGGCCTCCATCGGCATCGGCGGCACCATCCTGCACAACCAGGTCAGCCTGGAAGACCGCACCCGCGACGATGCCGTCTGGTCGATCTACAAGCTGGATCGCGAGGCGGTCAGTCTCTCCTCCTCGATGGCGCGCTATCGCGTCGCAGGGCCAGCTGACCGTGCCAGTATCTGGAATGAGGTGCTGCAGAATTACGAACTGCTCTACAGCCGTACCTACATCTTCCGGCGCGGGGATTTCCAGCGCCATCTGATGACCCTGCCGGCCGTGCCGCTGCTGGCCGATGAGTTGATGAGCCAGATCGAGTATCTCGATCTGCGGCTGGAAAAGTGGCGACATGGCCCGGTGTTCGAGGGCGCGGGCCCGGTGCAGGCGGCCCAGACCGACGACGCTTCAGCAGGCAGTGACGCTTCAGCAGGCAATGGCGCTGCACAGCGCTCCCGGGTGCTGGGGCCCGAGGGTCGCGAGGCGGCGGAGTTCCAGCAGTTGAGCGATGCGCTGGGCGATACCACCCAGACGCTGTTGTTGCGGGTACGTGCACGTCTGGCCGAGGAGCTGGCCCACGAGCGTCAGAGCCGCGACAGCCTGGTGCAGCTGATGTTGCTGCTGCTGGCGCTGATGCTGCTGGCCACCGTGATGGTCTGCCGTCAGATCTGGCTGCAGGCCCGCGGGCGTGAACAGGCCCGCCAGCAGATGTTGGCGATGTCGTCGGCCCTCAAGCACGAGGCGGCGCGGGCCGAACAGGCCAGTCGCGCCAAGTCCGAGTTTCTGGCCACCATGAGCCACGAGATTCGCACCCCGCTCAATGGCGTGATCGGCATGAGCGAACTGCTTCTGGCCGAACCGCTGCAGAGCAGTGCGCACCGCTATGCCAGCAGCCTGCGCGACAGTGGCGAAGTGCTGATGGGGCTGGTGGATGATGTTCTCGACTTCTCCAAGATCGAGGCCGGCAAGCTCAGCGTCGAGCGACGCCCCTTCGAACTGCACACGGCCATCGATGGCGTGATCGACCTGCTGCTGCCGCAGATGGACAGCACGCGCATCGTCTTCGATGACCGCCGTTCCGCCCAGCTGCCCGAGCAGGTCATGGGCGATTCGGTGCGTCTGCGTCAGGTGCTGCTCAATCTGCTCTCCAATGCCTTCAAGTTCACCGAGCAGGGGCGTGTCTGTCTGCTGGTCGAGGCATTGCCGGCGGGGCGCGTGCGCTTCGAGGTCGATGACACCGGCATCGGGGTCAGTGAAGAGCAGGCCGCCCAGCTGTTCGAGCCCTTTACCCAGGGCGATGCTTCCACTGCGCGCCGCTTCGGCGGTACCGGGCTCGGGCTTTCGATCTCGCGACGGCTGGTCGAGCTGATGGGGGGGCGACTGGGCATCAGGCAACGCCCGGGCAAGGGCGCCTGTTTCTGGTTCGAGCTGCCGCTGCCACGCGCCGCGGCGCTCAAGCGACCGGCCCTATCCTCCACACCCCTGCCGATCAGCCGTGGCGAGCATGTTCTGGTGGTCGACGACAATCACATCAATCGCGAAGTGGCCCACTCCATGCTCAGTGGCCTGGGCTATACGGTGACGACGGTCGACAGTGGCGAGGCGGCGCTGGCGTGGTATGCACGCCAGCCCGATACGGTGCTGGTGCTGCTCGACCTGCGCATGCCGGGACTGGATGGCTTTGCGGTGGCGCGTCGTTGGCGCGCCATGGAGCACAGTGACAGGCGTGCGCCGAGTCTTATCGTCGCGATGACGGCCAATGTGGCGGCGGGGGAGCGTGCGCGTTGCCTCTCGGCGGGCATGAACGACTTCCTGTCCAAGCCGATCCGGCGTCAGCAGCTCGCCAGCATGCTGGCGCGCTGGCAGTCGGGCAGCCAGGACCTCGGCGAATGGCGCGTCAATGCCCTCGCCAGCACCCAGCCTTTCGACCCGATCAGCTATTCCCCTACCACTGAGCGACCGCCCCACTTCGAGGCGCCGCCGGAAACCGGTGAGGCTCTCGCGCGTGCGGCGTCACTGGTGGCATCACTCGATTCCCCCGCTGCGCGGCGTCGCATGATCCAGGAGGCTCAGGCGCGTGCCACTGAGGCCGAGGCTGAAGCTGAAACTGAGACTAAAGCAGGCAAGGTCAGTGAGTCGTCGGCGGCTGGCCCCATCGAGCGGCGTGAGCCTGAGGGCGAACGGGAAGGGATAGATGGGGGAGACACGAGCATGAACACAGGCGAGTCGTGGATGTCTGGCGGGTCAGCGGCGGCGCTTGCACAGTCCGTGACGCCTGCGCTGCGGGACGAGCTGGATGCCGACAGTATCGCGGCCCTCGAGACGGCCTTCGAGGAGCAGCTCGAGCAGCAGTCCCAGCGCCTGTCGCGGGCGGTGGATCATATGGATCTGAAGCAGCTCCAGCATGAGGCCCATCTGCTCAAGGGCAGCGCCGCCACTCTGGATCACGACCTGCTACGCGACGCCGCTCTGCAGCTGGAGCTGCTGCTGGCATCCGACACGCCGCGCACCCGTATCGAGGCCGCGGTGGCGGCGCTGCTGGCCGAGATTCGCGATCACCGCAGCGCCGATCAGGCTGAGGGCGCCCGCTACCCTTGAGGCTGGAGATCGGCGAGCGCGGCAGCTCAGTGTTGGCGGCGGCGCAGCTCGCGCTCCACCAGCGTCACACCCGGCGTGGTCTTGCCCTGGATACCCTGCAACGCCAGCGTCAGCGTCGCATCGGCGATCTGCTGGTGACGCTGGGGCAGCGAATGGATCGGCAGGGGCAGAAAGTCGAGCAGGCGATCATCGCCGAAGCTGGCCATCGCCTTGGGCGGATTGGCCGGCGGCCCCTCGGCGAACAGCACATCGAGCACGCCATCCATCAGGGTGTAGGAGGCGGTGACGATGGCATCCGGCAGCGGTGAATGGCGGAGATGCTCGATCAGCGCCGCTGCACCGGCCTCGCGCTCGTAACGTGCGGCATGCAGGATGGTGGCCTCAAGCTCGCTGCTGCCGGTGTTTTGTTGATAGTGCGTCAGCGCCGCCTGCATGCCGCTGGCCCGCGCCCGCGAGATATCGATCTCCGGCAAGGCATCCAGCCATAGCAGTCGCTGCGGCGCGTGTTCCAGCACGGCCTCGGTCAGCTGGCGGGCGGCATCTTCGTTGTTGCTGACCACGCTGGCGAAGTGGCGCGTATCCAGTGCGCGATCGACACCGATGACCGGGAAGCCATCCAGCGCCAGTTCGCGGTAGAAGGGGTCATCGGGGGACAGGCAACTGGCGGTGATCAGCGCATCGACCCGCCGCGCCTTGAGCATGCGCGCCAGCTCGCGCTCGGTTTCCGGCTCATCGTCGGAGCAGACGATGAACAGCTGATAGTCGCGCTCACGTGCCCCGCGCTCCAGCAACTTGGCCAGGCGGGCGTAACTGGCGTTCTCCAGGTCCGGCAGCATGAAGCCCAGCGTGCGGCTCTCACCACGCCGCAGCGCGGCTGCCTGGGCATCGATCCGATAATGATGACGTTGTACCACCGCCATGACGCGCTCGACCGTCTGCGGGCTGATACGTCGTGCCTGTGCCTGCCCATTGACCACATAACTGGCGGTGGTGCGTGAAACGCCTGCAAGACGCGCGATTTCTGCCAGGGTCATGCCACTGTCCTTGCTGGAAAGGGGAACGGGATCTGCGTGCTCCATGTGCGAGGAATGATGCGCACTTGTGGGCTCCGGTGCAAATCCTCTCTGCGCCGGGCGCGTCTCTCTCGACGCCTCTCGAGCCCGCGCCACAGGCGGCTCTACGCCCAATGTCTAGTCACCAGAAGCACGTTTTCGGTTTGTGTTCGCTTGATCGGGCGCAAGAAAACGGCCAGCATGAGTCCTATTGAGGTGACACGATTCAGCACGCTCGTCATCACGCCATGACGCGCTACCCTGTCGGAACTCGCCAAGTGACGTGTCGCGGCAGCTGAAAGACGCGTTTGCCGCGCACCGCCAACATCCAGGCTCCTCACCCCAAGGGAGCCTCAAGGAGCCAGCCATGCTCAGTCTTGATCGCGAGGACATCCTTCTCGCCGCCCATGCCAGCGATTGGCGCGATGCCTTGCAACAGGCCGCCGATGCCCTGGTCGCCGGTGGGCGCGCCACGCCCGACTATCGTGAGGGTCTGCTGGCGCGTGAAGCCCAGTCTTCCACCTACCTGGGGCAGGGGATCGCGATCCCCCACGGCACGCCGGACAGCCGCGAGGCCGTGCTGGCTACCGGAGTGCGTGTCCTGCAGTTCCCGCAGGGCGTGGAGTGGCACGACGGCAATCGCGTCTTCCTGCTGGTGACCATCGCGGCACAGTCCGATGAGCACCTCGATATCCTGCGCGCGCTGACGTGTGTGCTCGATCGCGACGGCGTCAGTGAGCGCCTGGCCTCGGCCACGACCGCCGAGGAAGTGCTGAGCGAGCTGGGGCGCGAGGTGGTGCCGCCGCGGCTGGATGCCGAGACGCTGCTGTGCGGTTTCCCCGCGCGTGATCGTGACGAGCTGGTACTGGCGGGGGCCGCGCGTCTGCGCCAGGCCGGCTGTGTCAGCGATGGTTTCATCTCGGCCATGCTCGCCGCCGAACCGGTGGCGTTGGGGCAGGGCGTGTGGCTGGTGCAATCGCAGCAGGATGTGTCCCGCTCGGCGTTGGCCATCGTGACACCGGAGAAGGCGCTGGAGACGCGCCACGGGCGCATCACTGCGCTGGCCTGTCTGGCAGTCGATGCCCGGCAGGGCCAGCATCAGCCGTTGCTGGAGCGCCTGCTGACGCTGTTGGAGGAGGGCGCAGGCGAAAGCCTGCCGGGCCTGTCGGCCAGTGCCTTGCTGGCGCGGCTGTCGGGGGAGTCTGCCACGGCGCAGCTGGCTCAGGTCGTGTTGCTCAACGCCCACGGCCTGCATGCGCGCCCGGCCAAGCAGCTGGTGCAGGCGGCGCGCGAGGCGGGAGAGCAGCATGGCGTCATTCCGGCGTTGCGACTGGAAGGCGATGACAGCGGTGTGGTCAGTGCCGCCAGTCTGACCAAGGTGCTGGGGCTGGGGGCACGCCGCGGCCAGACGCTGATTTTCAGCGCCTCCGGCGATGACTCGGCGGCCAATCAGGCGGCGCTGAGCATGATGGTGAGCGCGGTACAGGCCGGTCTCGGCGAGGCGGTGGAGCCGCTGGCCGATTGGCGCGCCGACGCCGCCACGCCGCTTGCGGTCAGCGAGCAGCAAGCTACCCGCGACCCTCAGCAGGCCGCTCCTGCCGCCGACAGCGTGGTACCCGCGGTGGCCGCCTCGCCGGGCATGGCCATCGCGCCGTGCTGGGTGATGCGCCTGCCGCGTTTCGTCTATGAGACGCGCAGCGATGCCGGCGCCGATCGTGAGGCCGAGCGCCTGGTGGCCAGCATCCAGACCGCCCGCGAGCAGCTGCTGGCGCTGGTCAATCGCGCTGAAGGTGCCGAGATGGCCGAGATTCTCTCGATGCACGAGGAGATGCTTGGCGATCCGGAGCTGTTTGCCGCGGCGCGCGAAAGCCTCGATGAAGGGCACAGCGCCGAAGCGGCCTGGTGGTCGGCCATCGACAGCGCCGCCAGTGCCCAGGAGAACCTCGCCGATCGCCTGCTGGCCGAACGCGCCGCCGACCTGCGCGATGTCGGTCGGCGGGTGCTCGGCGTGCTCACCGATACGCCGTTGCCCAGCGCCCCCGAGACACCGCATGTGCTGGTGACCGAGGATATCGGCCCGTCGGATGTGGCGCGCCTGGATACCACTCGCGTGCGGGGCCTGGTCACGGCGCTGGGCGGAGCGACCTCGCACAGCGCGATTCTGGCGCGCTCGCTGGGCATTCCGGCGGTGGTCGGGGCTGGCCCGAGCGTGCTGGCGATCGCCGATGGCAGCGAGCTGATCGTCGATGGTGAACGCGGCCGCGTCAGCGTGATGCCCTCGGCCAGTCGCCGCGCGCGTGCCGAAGAGGCGATCGCCGGGCATGAACACCGCCAGGCCGCTGCCTGGGAGTCGCGCATGGCGCCCGCCACAACCCTGGATGGCCATCATGTCGAGGTGGTCGCCAATCTGGGCAACACCGCTCATGCCGGCGACGCCGTCGAGCGCGGTGCCGAGGGTGTCGGCCTGCTGCGTACCGAATTCGTGTTCATGGCGCACCCGCAGGCGCCGGACCTCGCCACCCAGACCGCCCAGTACGGCGAGGCGCTGGATGCGCTCGAGGGACGGCCGCTGGTGGCACGCACGCTGGACGTCGGCGGCGACAAGCCGCTGCCGTACTGGCCGCTGCCGCGCGAGGACAACCCCTTCCTCGGCCTGCGCGGCATTCGCCTAGCCCTGACGCGCCCGGAAGTGCTCGAGACCCAGGTGCGGGCGCTGCTGGCGGCCGCCGGTGCGCGGCCGATTCGCCTGATGTTCCCGATGGTCAAGGACCTGGCCGAATTGCGTGGCGCGCGTGCCATCGTCGATCGCGTGCGTGCCGAGCTGGACGCCGCCTATGAGGCCGAACATGGCCAGCCGCCGGTGCGCGACGTGCAGGTCGGCGTGATGATCGAGATCCCCTCGGCGGCGCTGACGGCGGCCAGCATCGCACCGGAAGTCGACTTCTTCTCGGTGGGCACCAATGACCTGACCCAGTACACCCTGGCGATCGACCGTGGCCACGCGACCCTCTCGGCGCAGGCCGATGGCCTGCATCCGGCGGTGTTGCGCCTGATCGAGATGACCGTCAGTGCCGCCCACGCCCACGGCGCCTGGGTCGGCGTCTGTGGTGAACTGGCCAGTGATGACCAGGCCGTCGGCGTGCTGGTCGGGCTGGGCGTGGATGAGCTGTCGGTGTCCAGTCGCCAGATTCCGCTGGTCAAGGCGCGGGTGCGTGAGCTGGACCTGGCCACGGCGCGTGAGCAGGCGCGGGTCGCGTTGGCCCAGCCGACCTCGGAAGACGTGCGCAGTGCTCTGGAAGCGCTGCTCGTGCAGGGCGAGCCTTCGGTTGCCGAGGCCACCTCGGGCGCTGCGGTCAGTCATGCGAACAGTAATGGACACAGCCCGCGGGAGTCAGTGTGATGAGTGACAACACGACGCGTCAGGCCGCCGACTGCCCGGTATTGTGCGTGACGCTCAATCCGGCGCTGGACATGACCATCGGCCTCGACAGCCTGGTGCCGGGCAAGGTCAACCGGGCGCGCAGCCAGCATCTCGAGGCGGCGGGCAAGGGCATCAACGTCGCCCGGGTGCTGGCGACGCTGGGCCATCCGGTGACGCTGAGCGGCTTTCTGGGCGCCGACAACCAGGCCGATTTCGAGGCCGCCTTCGCCGAATGGGGGCTGAGTGACGCCTTCGAGCGCGTCGCGGGCGCGACCCGCATCAACGTCAAGCTCGGTGAGGCCAGTGGTCGTGTCACCGATATCAACGGCGCGGGCATGCAGGTCGATGAGGCCGCCTTCACGCGGCTCGAGGCGCGCATCGATGACTGGATCGCTCGTCAGCAGGCCGAGGGTAGCCACGAGCGCTGTGCCGTCGTCATCGCCGGCAGCCTGCCGCCGGGTGTCAGCAGCGAGCAGCTGGCAAGCCTGGTGCAGCGGGTGCGTGCCCGCCGCATTGCCTGCTGGCTGGATACCAGCGGCACGGCACTGGAAGCCGGTCTGGCGGTGCCGCCCAGCGGCGTGAAGCCCAACGAGCAGGAACTGGCGCTGTGGGCGGGGGAGCCGCTGGAGAGCGACGCTGCCCGTCAACGCGCGCTGGCGAGTCTGGTCGAGCACGGCATCGAGCAGGCGCTGATCTCTGCCGGTCCGGAAGGCGTGCTGTGGGCAAGCCCCGGCGCCGAGACACTGCGGGCACGCCCGCCGCGCATGCGAGTGGTCAGTACCGTATGTGCCGGTGATACCCTGCTGGCCGCCATGCTGCATGGGGTGCTCTGCCATCCGACACCCACGGCGGCCATGCGTGAACAAATTCTGCGTCATGCCACGGCGCTTTCCGCCGAGGCCGTGACCCACCCGGGGCCGGGCAATCCCGCCGCCCCGGAGCTTGAAACCCTCCAACAACACACCAGCATCGAGACATTGGCCAGTGCCGAGGTCGCGACAGCCGGAGAGCCACGCCCATGAATGTCATCATCGTTACCGCCTGCCCGAGCGGCATGGCGACCAGCTTCCTGGCGGCGCGCCGCCTGGAGCAGGCCGCCCGTCGTCGCGACTGGGAGCCCCTCATCGACATGCGCTCGCAATTCGAGCGTGAACTCGTGCTGAGCGATGCCCAGCTCGCCGCCGCCGAGCTGGTGATCGTCGCGGCGTCGCCGATGACCAGCGCCGGTCTCGAGCGTTTCGTCGGCAAGCGCGTGCATGTCGCGCCTATTGAAGAGGCGCTGCCGGACCCCGCTGCCTTCCTGGCCAATGCCGAGGCCCGCGCCCGCGTGCTGGAAGCCAAGGACATCGCCGACGTGGCTGCGACTGTCAGCACGACGGCCAGCGGCGCAGCAAGCGCAGCTGATGGCGACGTGGCGCACAAGCCGTCCATCGTCGCGGTCACCGCCTGCCCGACCGGCGTGGCGCATACCTTCATGGCCGCCGAGGCCCTGAGCGAGGCAGGGCGAGCGCTGGGTTACCCAACGCGGGTCGAGACCCAGGGCTCGGTGGGCGCGCAGGATGCGCTGACCGAGGCCGAGATCGCCGCGGCCGAGGTGGTGATTCTGGCCTGTGATATCGAGGTCGACCCGACGCGCTTCGCCGGCAAGCGCATCTGGCGCACCTCCACCGGCACCGCACTCAAGAAGCCGCGCGATACCATCGAGCAGGCGCTGGAAGGCGCCGAGGTGGAATCCGCCACGGCTTCGGGCGGTCAGGGCGGCCAGCAGAAGGGCGAGAAGCGCGGCCCCTACAAGCACCTGCTGACCGGCGTGTCCTTCATGCTGCCGATGGTGGTGGCGGGCGGTCTGATGATTGCGCTGTCCTTCGTGTTCGGCATCAAGGCCTTCGAGGAAGAAGGCACCCTGGCGGCGGCGCTGATGCAGATCGGCGGTGGCTCGGCCTTCAAGCTGATGATTCCGGTGCTGGCGGGCTATATCGCCTACTCAATCGCCGACCGCCCGGGCATCACGCCGGGCATGATCGGCGGCTGGCTGGCCGCCACCCTGGACGCCGGCTTCCTCGGCGGCATCATCGCCGGCTTCCTGGCGGGCTACAGCGCGCTGGGGCTGAGCCGTTTCGTCAAGCTGCCGCAGTCGATCGAATCGCTCAAGCCGATCCTGATCATCCCGCTGGTGGCGAGCATGGTCACTGGCCTGGTGATGATCTACGTGGTCGGTACGCCGGTGGCGGGGCTGATGGCGACGCTGACCGAATTCCTCGAGTCCATGGGCTCGGCCAATGCCGTGCTGCTGGGCATTCTGCTCGGTGCGATGATGTGCTTCGATCTCGGTGGCCCGGTCAACAAGGCCGCCTATGCCTTCGGTGTCGGCCTGCTGGCCAGCGAGACCTATGCGCCGATGGCGGCCATCATGGCCGCTGGCATGGTGCCGGCGCTGGGCATGGGGCTGGCCAGTTTCATCGCGCGTAGCAAGTTCGCCGAGCCGGAGCGTGAGGCGGGCAAGGCCAGCTTCATTCTCGGCCTGTGCTTCATCTCCGAGGGTGCGATTCCGTTCGCCGCCAAGGACCCGCTGCGCGTGATTCCGGTCTGCATGGTCGGCGGCGCCGTCACCGGCGCCCTGTCGATGCTGATAGGCGCCAAGCTGCTGGCGCCGCACGGTGGTCTGTTCGTGCTGCTGATTCCCAACGCCATCAACGTGCCGCTGATGTACCTGGGCGCCATCGTCGCCGGCACCCTGGTGACGGGTATCGGCTATGCGCTGATCAAGAAGGGCGCACAGCAGGTCGAGACCGCTGCCGCGACCTGAGCCGCTGGCAGGCAGGTAAAGACGCAAGCCGCAAACGCACTAGGCAAGACGCAAAAAGCCCCCGCCGGTCTCCCGGCGGGGGCTTTTGTATTGCAGGCCGAGCGCAGGCGCTCAGCGACGGCTCAGTCCAGTTCGGACTTGCCGATCACGCCCGGCATCGCCGGCGCTTCGTTGACCGTATCGTGGCGCACGAAGGCCAGATGCTGCTGGTAGGCGGTGACGACTTCGTCGAGCACCTGGGCACGCGACAGGCCGTTGAGCTCCTGGCCGCTGCCACCCTCGGAGAGGTGGACCTCAAGACGCAGGTAGTAGTCATCATTGGCGTCGATGAAGCTCGGCGTCTGTTGGCGCACCGCACGCACCTGGTAGACGAAGTTGGAGGCATCCTCGAACTCGACTTCCAGCGTCACGCGGGGCAGCGGCTCATCTTCCAGCGTCTCTTCGGTGACGCTGGAGACCTGACCGCGACGATTGAGCTCCTCGGCCAGCTGGTTGAGGGCCGGGCGGATGGAGCGCTTGAGGGTCGCCTCGGAACTGCCGCTCTGGGCGAAGTCGAGCACGTGGTCCAGACGCTCATGCCAGTCGACACCTTCGTAGACGTAGCGGTTGTCCTGACGCACGCTCTCCTTGCGATCTTCGATCATCAGCGCCTTGTACATGCCGATCATCATGAAGATCAGCACGATGGAGAAGGGCACGGCGGTGATCACCACGGCGCTCTGCAGCGCGCTCAGTCCCCCGACCATCAACAGCGCCAGCGTCAGCAGGCCGATGATGGCGGACCAGAAGACGCGCAGCCAGATCGGTGCGTCGTGATTCACGTCCTTGAGGATGGAGGTGAAGTTGGCCAGCACCAGGGCGCCGGAGTCGGCGGAGGTCACGAAGAACACGATACCCAGAATCGCCACCACGGCGGTGGTGATGGTGGAGTAGGGCAGCTGCTCCAGGAAGGTGTAGATGGTGTTCTGTGGTGCATTCAGGGCTTCGGTGGCGAGTGCCGCGACGTCCTGATTGGCGACCATGTCGATGGCGGAATTACCGAACACGCTCATCCACACCATCATGAAGCTCAGCGGAATCAGCAGCGCGCCGAACACGAACTCGCGGATGGTACGACCACGCGAGATGCGTGCCAGAAACAGGCCGACGAACGGGGTCCAGGCGATCCACCAGCCCCAGAAGAACAGCGTCCAGCCGCTCATCCACTCATCGGTACCCGGCGTGTAGGCGTAGGTATCGAAGCTCTTGGCGGTGAACTGGGTGATGTAGTCACCGATGTTGAGCACCAGGGCGTTGAGCAGCTGCGAGGTATCGCTGACCGCGAGCACGAAGATCAGCAGCGCGGTGGCCAGCAGCATGTTGAACTCGGACAGCATGCGGATGCCTTTCTCGACACCGGTGATCACGGAAATGGTCGCCAGCACCATCACGCCGAGGATCAGCGCGGCCTGGACGGCGAGGTTCTCGGGCACGCCGAGCATGAACTTGAGGCCGTAGTTGAGCTGGATGACGCCGATGCCCAGCGAGGTGGCGATGCCGAACACGGTGGAGATGATCGCGAAGATGTCCACGGTGTTGCCGATCGGGCCATTGATGCGGTTGCCTAGCAGCGGGTAGAAGGCCGAGCGGATCGCCAGCGGCAGGCGGTGGCGGTAGCTGAAGTAGGCCAGTGACATGCCGGCGAGCACGTAGATGCCCCAGCCGGAGAGGCCCCAGTGGAAGAAGGTTTCCACCATGGCGTTGCGGATTGCCGCCTGGGTCTCTGGGTCACCGGTCACCGGTGCCACGTAGTGGGACAGCGGTTCGGCGATGCAGTAGAACAGGATATCGATGCCGATACCGGCCGCGAACAGCATCGCCGACCAGGACAGCAGCGAGAACTCCGGGCGTGAATCATCCGGCCCGAGGCGAATGCGGCCGAAGCGCGAGCATGCGATCAGTACCCCGAAGACCAGATAGGCGACGATGGCCAGCATGTAGAACCAGCCGAAGGTATCGATGGTCCAGCCCAGGGCGCTGCCGATCCAGGCGTCGGCCTGTTCGGTGAACAGCATCGCGAAGGCCAGGAAAGCGAGGATACCGATGATCGATCCGTAGAAGACCGTCGGGTTGATACGACTCGAGGACGGCGTGGCGTTCTCGGCGGAAGCAGGTTTCTGCATGAGCAACTCCTTATCAGGGGAAGTTTCACTCGTGCGTGGTGCTTAGCTGCCCGTCAGCCGCAGGAAGTACGGGTGGCGAGCAGGAAAAGACGGACACGAACGGCACAGGCCGTGCTCAGCTCACGCACGGGGCGGAGCTTGCAGCAGCGGCAGTGTCGACTGCCGTGGCGATGCGATTGCAGGGGCATCGCTGGGCAGCAAGCAAGAAATGCCGGTGGGCAATTCATGAGAGACGCCGGGCGCGTGCACCGCGGTGCTGCGGTCCTTTCCCTGCAGGCCAGCATGGCCGCAGAAGAACGATGGCGGGTCGAGCGCAGGGGAACGCTGTGCCTTCATCGTGCTGCTCTCATCACTTCGAACGTCTACTCGGCGTCCCTGGACGTCACCCGCCTTCTCGCGAAGGGCGGGTGACTCCGGTGTCTACTCGCGAGTCCGTGGCGGTCGCCATCACCTGTTCCCTTGAAGTTGCCGGGATGGCAGGCGTCAGTCTCGTCGGCATCTACCGGGTCCGCTTTCCTGTGACGGTTGCAGGCATCCCGTCTTGCTGCCACCGGTCGAGATCGGCAGCGGAGGGGAGCTCAGCAGTCAGGAAAACGCGACTCACATCATCACGCCGTGTAATGCTCAAAGCGTTGCAGAATTATTTTAATTGATTGTTCAATAAAAATATAACCCCCCTTCGGGGAAAAAGGCAGTGCAACTGTCGCTTTCGTTTATCCTCGCGTCGCGGTCAGATCGCCGCGAGACCCGATGGCAGAGCCTCTCAGGCGCGGTGTCGTGCTCTGGAAAATCGCTGTCGGTAAAAGGACACAACGACGCCGCCCCGACCACAGAATCGTGGCCGGGGCGGCGAAAGTGACGTCAGCAGGGCAGTTGAATGGCTGTGTCCGGGACGCGATCGTCCGGTTCTTGCCTCGCCGGATCGTCGATCAGCCGGCGTTCAGCTGCCCAGTTGATGGCCTGACTCAGGCATCTTCAGACTGGTCGGCGTCATGCATCGGGCCGCGCTGCATGTCGCCGCCCTTCATGTCACCTTTCATGCCGCCATGATGCTTGCCAGCGTGATGGCGCATGCCATTTGCCATGAAAGCTTCCAGCGCATCGAGCTGCTCGGCGGACAGCACATCGGCGAGTTTCTCGCGGCCTTCCTCACGCAGCTCCAGGCGCTGCTCCTTCATTTCCTTGCGCATTTCCTGGCGGGCGGCGGCACGCTCTTCCTTGGTGTCGGCGTCCTGCATGGCCTCACGCATGTCGTCGTGCATCTCTTTCATGCTGTCATGCATCTCGTCGCGCATTTCCTTGCGGACTTCCTTGAGCGCCTGCATCTGGTCATCGCTCAGGTTCCAGCTGGCCAGCAGCGCCTTCATGCCTTCGCGCTGCTGACGGTCGGCCATCTTCGGACCGCGCTTGTCACGCTGGTGCATCAGGTCCAGCACCTTGATCTGGTCTTCGCTGAGCACCTTGGCCAGACGATCGTGCTGGGTCTTGCGCAGTTCCTCGAAGGCGGCCCTGCGCGCTTCACGTGAGTCGAAGTCGGTCTTCTTGAGTGACTCCATGTCGTCGCGCATGAACTTGAAGGAGTCCTTGAGGGCGCTGCGCTGGTCATCATCCAGGTCCCAGCTGTCGAACAGGGCACCCATCAGCTGCATGCGTTGCTTGCCGTCCTCGGCCATGTGCTTGCCGCCACGCTCACCGCCATGCTCGTCGGCATGCTTGCCTTCGCCGTGACGCTTGCCGTCATGCTTGTCCATGTGCTTGCCGTGCATCGGCTTGCCGGCAGCCCAATAGGCTTCGAGCACCTTGACCTGATTCTCGTCGAGAATCTCAGCCAGGGCGGCCTTGTGTTCTTCACGCTGTGCCTGAATGGCGTCGCGGCGCGCTTCGCGGGAGTCGAACTTCTGCTCCTTGAGCTGCTTGCGGCTTTCCCTCTGCTGTTGCTTGAGTGCGTCGAGCTGTTGCTGCTGTTCATCGCTGAGATGCCAGCTGGCGAGAATCCTGTCGAGGCCTTCCTTGCGGTCGGCGCCGTCATGGTGCTTGTCGTTGCTTGAGGCCATGGCGGTCATCGGCAGCGCCAGGGCGGTCAGCAGACCGGAAACGATGAGCTTGCGAGAAATGCGGTTCATGGCGTACTCCGAGTGTCTAGGTAAAGGACCGGAATCAAGCGATAAGAGCATTATCAGCAGTGAATGTGCCGGCATTGTGCAAGGTTTCATGGGTTTGCGTGCAACGCGCTTCGGCGGAACATGCAACGGCTTGCTGCGTGGTCTTTGTGCAGCGTGATCTTGTGGTCTGAATCCTTTAGAGACAGAACCCTGTGGAGACTGAGTCCCTGATCAAGGTGATGGCGCCAGGGTTCAACCCGCGGCGCTCAGACGCGCTGGCCGTCAGCCGCTGTGGTGGCTCTTCTTCGCCACCTTGGCGTTCGCCGGATAGTGGCGGTTGAACTGCTGGTGGAAGCGTTGGGTCTGATGGCGGTTCAGGATGCGATCGACATCGGCCAGATAGGCCGCGCGCGCCTTGGCAAGCGCCTTGGCGTCGTGACGGCTCTCCGCAGCCTTACGGTGCTGGCGATAGTGGCGATATTGCTTGTCGAGGGTGGCACGCTGGCTGACGTTCAGGCTGATGCCATCCAGCAGCACGTTCAGCGAGACATCGGCGGCGCTGGCACTGGTCACGCTCAGCGGTGATGCCATCAGCATGACGCTCAATACGCCGGCACCGATCAGGCGAGTGCGGGAGAGAGCACGACGGGCAGGACTGTGGGACATGACGAATACCTCACTTGTGGCGTAGACCCGCGCTTGAGCAGCAGTAAATGGCTCTCGCTTGGGCAGTGTTGACAGTATCCGTCGCAGTTGGACAGCAAGTTCGCACCGTGGGTGCAACAAAAACGCAACCGCCGTCTGTGGTCACAGACGGCGGTTGTCATGTTTCTGAAAGGTTTCGATGCCTGTGTGAGGCGGGATGTCAGTCCAGTACGTCAGGCTCGAACTTGTAGCCGACCCCATAGATGGAGCGAATCACGTCGCGCTCCGGCCAGACATTGGCGATCTTGCGGCGCAGCTTCTTGACGTGGGAATCCACCGTGCGCTCGGAGACGATGCGGTGGTCGCGGTACATGTGGTCCATCAGCTGATCGCGGGAGAAGATGCGCCCCGGCGACTGCATCATCACCTTGAGCAGCTGGAACTCGACGGCGGTCAGGCCCAGGTCACTGCCATCGGCCAGTGCCTGCCAGCCTTCCTCATTGAGCACCAGCTGGCCCTTGTCGGAGGTCTGCGAGAGGGTCTGATCAAGGGCCTGGCTGCGACGCAGCACGGCCTTGATGCGCGCCACCACCTCACGCGGGCTGAAGGGTTTGCAGATGTAGTCATCGGCGCCCAGTTCCAGCCCCAGCAGGCGGTCCACTTCCTCGACCCGCGCAGTCAGCATCACGATGGGCAGCAGGTTGTCCTCGGCCCGCAGCTGGCGGCACAGGGTCAGGCCGTCGGTGCCCGGCAGCATGAGGTCCAGCAATACCAGGGCGGGTGTCTCGTCATTGACCGCCGCGATGACGGCATTGCCGTCGTCGACATGCCGGGTGCGATATCCGCTGCCGTCCAGATAATCGCATAGCAGGCTGGCGATCTTGGGCTCGTCTTCCACCACCAGAATCAGCGGTTTCTGGGTCTCGGCCCGGGCGTCAGGGGTGTCGGCGTGAACGTCGCTCATGGTCAAGAGTCCTTGCAGAGGAAAATGTCTGTTTCAAGTAGACAGCAGCGGCAGGCGAATGTCCCATCGCAGTCCGCCCAGCGATGACTGCCCCGGTACCAGCTCGCCATCATGGGCACTGACCAGCGCGCTGGCGATCGACAGGCCCAGGCCTGAACCCCCACTCGAGCGATTGCGCGAGTTCTCGACCCGATACAGGCGCTCGGTGAGGTGGGCAAGCTCGGCTTCTGGCACGCCGGGGCTCGAGTCTTCCCAGCGCACGACCGCCCAGCCGGGGTGACCGGCGCCATCCCCGGGTGAGGCAGCCTCGCGCAGCAGGCTGACCTTCAACTTGCCGGGCGAGTCGGTGTAGGCGCGGGTGTTGCTGGCCAGGTTGCTCCACAGCTGATGCAGGCGCTGCATGTCGCCCTGCACTCGCAGCGGCAGCTGGATGTCGGTCTCCAGCTGGATGCCGCTGTCTTCCAGCCAGCCGCGCAGGTCGTCCAGGCTATCGCTGAGCTGGGCATCCAGCTCCAGCGGCTCGCGCCAGGCTTCCAGCGTGCCGGCGTCGCTCTGGGCCAGCAGGCGCAGATCCGACACCAGGCGGTTTAGGGCGTCCACTTCCTGTTCCAGCGAGCCGAGGCTGTCCTGGCTCATCGGGCGGATACCGTCCTGCATGGCCTCTATCTCGCCCTTGAGCACCGCCAGCGGCGTGCGTAGCTCATGGGAGATATCACTCACCCAGCGCTGGCGGGAATCGCGGTTGGTCTCCAGCGTCTGTGCCAGCGCATTGAAATCGCCGGCCAGCCGCGACAGCTCATCCCGTCCACGCACCGGCAGGCGGGTGGCATAGTCGCCGCTCGACAGACGGCTGGCGCCACTGGCGAGGTCACGCACCCGATGGCCCAGCCACCAGGCGATACCGGCCGCCGCCAGCAAAGAGGCGAAGGTGGAGGACAGGATGATGGTCGCCAGATTGCGCGATTGACGCTCCAGATACTGGTCCTTGCCGCGGCGCAAGAATTCACTCACCGGCAGGTAGCCCAGCTCGCCGATCTTCTCGCCGTCCAGCATCAGGTCCTTGAACTGCATGCCGGGGATGGGACGTGGCGGCCCATTGAGGCGCTGACCACTGGTATCACGCAGCATGTAGTCCTGGGGACGATTGAGGTTGAAGTTCGGCGGCAGATCGAATCTGTCCTGCGGCGCCTGGGAATGCACGAGGCGCCCCCAGTTGCGTCGGCTCTTCATCCAGTCCCAGTTGCCTTCCGCGGCGTAGGCGCTGACCAGATCGGACGAAATCAACTCGATGCGCTCCTGCTGGGTCTGCTCCAGATACTCCGCGAACCCTTTGTCCATGCTATGCGAGATGAACATGTAGATGCTGCCGCCGATCACGACATTGGTCAGCAGCAGGATCACGAACAGCCGCACGGACAGCCGTGAGCGCCAGGCGGTGATGGCGGGCATCATGATGGTTGTTCCTCCTGACGCGGGGTGCGGGGCGGCAGCCCCAGCAGGCGGCGCAGATTGTGCTGCAGGTCTTCCAGCAGCAGATAAAGCGAGGGCACCAGTATCAGCAGGATCACCGTCGCGAACAGGATACCGAAGCCGATGGAGACCGCCATCGGGATCATGAAGCGCGCCTGGCGAGAGGTCTCGAAGATCATCGGCGCCAGGCCGAAGAAGGTGGTCAGTGTCGTCAGCAGGATGGGGCGCAGACGCCGCGAGGCCGCCATGATGATCGCCTCACGCGCGGTGGCACCGGCCAGACGCTGGCGGTTGGCGTAGTCGATCAGCACCAGGGCATCGTTGATGACGATGCCCGACAGCGCCAGCATGCCCATCAGGCTGATCACCGACAGGCCATAGCCCATCAGCTGATGGCCGACGACCGCGCCGATCAGACCGAAGGGAATCGCCGTCATCACCAGCAGCGGTTGCAGATAGCTTCTGAACGGCAGCGCCAGCAGTAGATAGAGTGCTGCCAGCGTCAGCAGCAACGACACCTGCAGTGACCCCAGGTTGTCGGCGGTCTCTTCCTGACGCCCGCCATAGCCGATGCTCAGGCTCGGATACTGGCGCTTCAGCTGAGGGTAGACATCGCTTTCCAGACTGGTGATCACCTGACTGACCGCGTCGGACGGGGTCACGTTGGCGGTGACCTCGATCACGCGGCGCCCGTTGATGCGCAGGATGCTGGACGCGGCGCGTCCCTGCTCGATATCGGCCACCAGCCCCAGCGGCACACTGACACCGTTGGCGGTCTGCACGCCGAAGTTCTCCAGCTGGGCGAGGCTCGCGCGCTGGTCTTCGGGCAGCAGCACCTTGACCTCGACCTCATTGCGGCCCTGCTGTTGCTTGAGGGCGGTCGCGCCGGACAGCGGCCCACGCAGCTGGTTGGCCAGGGTGGCGCCATCCAGTCCCAGCGAGCGACCGTAGGCATTGAGCTGCAGATAGAGCTCGCGCTTGCCGTCATCCAGGCCGCTGTCGATGTCCGACAGCGAGCTGTAATCCTCAAGCGACGTCGCCAGCGACTCGGCGGCGGCCATCAGCGCGCCACTGTCAGACGAGGAGAGGCGGATGGTGAGGCCCGCGCCGCGTCCTGGCCCGCCGATATCGGATTCGAACAGCAGCGACTCGGTATTGGCGATGGTGCCGGCTTCCTCACGCCAGGCTGTGATCAGCTGCGAGGGCGACCAGTTGTCCTCTACCGTGGTGTCCAGATTGGCGATGATGCTCAGCGAGTTGCCTTCGATCTCGGCGCTGGTGGAGTAGATCGCGGGGGCGTCGTCGCGCTCACGAACCCGCTCCAGCGCGTCCAGCAGCAGGGTGCGTACCTCGCGGTCCTGGCTGATCGGGCTGCCCACCGGCAGGTTGGCGGTGACGCCGGCACGGTTGGACTCGACACGCGGCATCAGCGAGAAGCCGAGGCGGCCACTGGCCATCCAGGCCATCGCCAGCACCAGCAGCGCCAGACCGCAGACGGCGGTCAGGCCACGATAGTTCAGGCACCCTTCGAGGAAGGGCTGGAAGCGGCGACGCGTGAAACGCTCCAGTCCGTGCTGGACGCCATGGCGCACGCGGTCCAGCGGTGCCAGCCAGCGTATCGGTTTCTCGCTGGTGTGACCCAGGTGGGCGGGCAGGATGAAGATCGCCTCGATCCAGCTCAGCGCGAAGATGCTGATCACCACCAGCGGGATGATGCCGAATACCAGCCCGAGGAAGCCGGGCAGGAACAGCAGCGGAATGAAGGCCACGATGTTGGACAGGATCGAGAATGCCAGCGGCACCGCGATCTCGCGCGCGCCGAGAATGGCGGCTTCGCGCATGCTGGCGCCGCGCTCGCGGTGCGAGTGGATGTTCTCGCCGACGATGATGGCGTCATCGACCACGATGCCCAGCGCGATGATGAAGGCGAACATCGAGATCATGTTGATGGACACGCCGACCAGCGGCAGGAACAGCATCGCGCCCAGGAAGGCGGTGGGGATGCCCAGCGTGACCCAGAAGGCGAGACGCGCCTCGAGGAACAGCCCCAATAGCACCAGCACAAGCACCAGCCCCATCCAGGCATTCTTGAGCAGCAGTTCCAGGCGGTCCTGGTAGATCAGCGAGTCATCGTCCTCGACGCTCAGCGTCAGCCCGCGCGGCAGGCTGGCGGTCAATTGCGGCAGCATCGCCATGGTCGCGGCGGACAGCTCGTTGGGTGTCTGGGAGCCGACCTGATAGATATCGAGACCAATCGCCGGTTCGCCGTCGTAGAGCACTTCCTTGTCGCTGTCAGCGAAGCCGTCGGTGACGGTGGCGATATCGCCCAGACGCACGACATTGCCTTCCTGGCTGGAGATCACCGGCAGCTGCGCGAACTCGGCGGCGCCGTCGCGACGCGCCTCATAGCGCACCAGGTATTCGCCCTGCTGGGTATCGAGACTGCCCCCGGCCAGGTTGAGCGCCTGATTGCCGATTAGGCCGGCGATATCCTGATGCGACAGGCCGTAGCGACGCAGCGCGCCTTCCTCCAGCGCGACATGCACCTCGCGGTCACGGATGCCGGTCAGCTCCACCTTGGTGATGTCATCGCTGTCCAGCAGGCTCAGGCGCAGACGCTCGGCGACATTGCGCAGGGTCTGGTCATCGGTCTGGCCATGCAGCTTGAGCTCCATCACGCTGCGCGAGCGGCCCGCCAGCGAGTAGACGGGCGGGTCGGATTCATCGGGCAGGGTGGTGATGCTGTCGATGGCCTGCTGGATGTCCTGATAGGCGCGCATGGTCTCGACGCCGTCCTGCAGCTCGATGGACAGCGAGCCAAGGCCTTCCTCGGCGGTGGCGGTGATCTCCTCGATGCCCTCCACGTCCTGTACCGCGGACTCCATAGCCTGCAACAGGCTTTCGGAGACCTCATCCGGCGTGGCACCGGAATAGCTGACGCTGACGTTGATGATCTCGAGCTCGAAGGAGGGGAATACCTCCTTCTTGATCTGACTGGACATCAGCAGGCCGCCGAGAATCAGACACAGCATCAGCAGGTTGGCGGCGACGCCGTGATCGTGCATCCAGCGGATGGGGCCCTTGAGGCGCGACTGTGCCGTCATGAGTCACTTCCGGTGGTCGTGGTGTTCTGGTCGGCAGCGGCGGTGCTCTTGTCGACAGTCGCCGTGTCCTTCTCAACTGTCGCGGTGCTCTTGTCGCCAGCCGTCGTCCTGTCGTCAGCCGCCTTGGCATCCGTCGCCCGGGCGGTCGGCGTCGGCGCATCGCCGCGGGCGCGCAGTGCCATGCCGGCTTCGACGCTGCTCAGGGAGCTTATGATGACGCGCTCGCCGTCCACCAGACCGTCGGCGACCAGCAGGGTGTCATTGCCCAGGTGGCGCACGCCTACCGAGCGCTTCTCGAGGTGCCCGTCCTCCGTCAGCACCCAGACCTGCTGGCCGCTGCGCAGCGCACTGATCGGCAGTTCGATCAGCGAGGCGGTGCGTCGGGGCGTCAGGGTCGCCTCGACCACATCACCGATGCGCAGCGCCGGGGTGCTGGCGCGCGCCTCTCCAGAGACATTGAGCGCCAGCGGGTCTTCCACCGCCACCATCACCTGGGTCAGCAGGCCGTTGTCTTCCAGCGACGGCAGCACGCTCCACACTTCGCCACGGCGATGCTGGCCATCCGGCCAGGCCTTGCTCGAGAGCAGTACCGGCGTGCCCTGGCCATCACGGGCGTGGGTCGAGAGCCACTCCATGTCGGCCTGCGGCAGATTGAGGCGCACCCAGAAGCGGTCGGTGGCCACCAGCGTCAACAGGTCGGTGAAGGCGTTGAGATCGCTGCCTTCGCCGACCAGACGCTCGCTGATCAGGCCGTCGTAGGGGGCGCGTATCTCGGTGCGGGCCAGATTGAGCTTGGCCTGATCGCGGCTGGCGCGGGCGCTTTCCACGGCGGCCTGGGCCGACTTGAGCTGAGGCTCGCGCAGGACCAGCGCCTTCTGGGCCGCCGGCAGATTGCGACCGAAGGTCTTGTATTCCGAGGCGGCGCGGATCTGCTCGCCCTTTTCAGAGGCGAGGCTGGCTTCTGCCGTGGCGAGATCTGCCTCGGCCTGACGCAGTGCCAGCTGATAATCCAGTTGATCGAGACTGGCCAGCAGCTGGTTCTTGCGAACCTCGCGGCCGGCCTCGATGCCTTCGGGGAAGGGCGCCAGCTGGCCGCTGACGCGCGTGGAGACCGTGGTCTGACGATCGGCGATCACGCGACCGAAGCCCTCAAGCGTCGGGGCGTTGGCGGCATGGCTGACCGTCACTACCTCGACCGTGGGTGCAGGTGCCTCGCTGGGGGCACGCTTCGGCGCACCGGGGCGATGATTCATCCACCAGGCGGCCAGCGCGATCGCCAGCGCGAGAATGATCAGCGCCAGCAGGCGCATCCAGATCAGGCGCCGCGAGGAGGGTGCGGGGCGGCCGTCAGGGGCGGGCGATGCGGAAGACGAGGCTGGCGTCTCAGGGCTATGGTCCATGCGGACTCCGAACGAAAAGTGACTGGCCTGATGCGCAGCCGTCTTCTGGCCAGTCGCTTTGGCGTCGGTCAGAGCGGGCGATGGATCATGGCCATGAAAGGCAGACGAATGGGTGGATGATCGCATGATGCCATTCAGGCGCAATGCCAAAATGGGAAATAGCGTGCAACAGACGCAATCTGCCATTGCGTGATTGGCGTCCCACAAAAAAGCTGCCACATGAAGTGGCAGCTTTTCACGAGTGCGCCTGGCGGGCGGCGGCTGCTGACGGGATGAACCGCTCTATCAGCCTGGCTGAACCGCGCGGGCAGGCTAGATTTCAGTAGTTGAAATAGTTGAACTGGATAACCTAGATGAACAGGCCGATCAGCAGTGCCATGCAGACGCCGATCACGCCGATCAGGGTCTCCATCACCGTCCAGCTCTTCAGCGTTTCCTTCTCGGTGAGGCCGAAGTAGCGGCTGACCAGCCAGAAGCCGGAGTCATTGACGTGACTGAGCACGGTGGCGCCACTGGCGATGGCGATCACCACCAGCCCCAGCACCGGGCCTGACAGCGCCAGCGTATCGATCACCGGGGCCATCAGGCCGGCGGCGGTGATCATCGCCACGGTGGCCGAGCCCTGGATGACACGCACGGCGGTGGCGATCAGGAAGGCAAGCAGGATAGGCGGCAGGTTGCTGTCGGCCATCAGGTTGCCGAGCACGTCACCGACCCCGGAATCGATCAGCATCTGCTTGAAGACGCCGCCCGCGCCGGTGACCAGGATGATGATGCCGGCGGGTTCGAGCGCCTTGGTGGCGACTTCCATCACCTGTTCGCGCGTCATGCCACGCCGTGTACCCAGCAGGGTGAAGGCCATCAGGGTGGCCAGACTCAGCGCCACGAACGGGTGGCCGAGGAAGCCCAGCCAGCCGACCAGCGGACTGTCGTCACCGAACAGGAAGCCCGAGACGGTATTGAGCACGATCAGCGCCAGCGGCAGCAGCACGATGGACAGGATCAGACCGAAGCCCGGGGCGCGCTGATTGACCTCTTCATCGCTCATCACGCTGCCGGTATTTTCCATGTAATCCGGGATCCTGGCGTCGATGCGCGCCGCGATGAAGCGACCGAAGATCGGCCCCGCGATGATCATCGCCGGCAGGCCACACAGCGCCCCGAACAGGATGACGTAGCCGAGATCGGCACCGATCAGCTTGGCGACCGCGATCGGCCCCGGGGTCGGCGGAATGAAGGAGTGCGTCACGGCCAGACCGGCGAGCAGCGGAATGCCGTAATAGAGCAGCGAGCGGCCGCTGCGGCGTGCCAACGCGTAGACCAGCGGCACCAGGATGATGAAGGCGACATCCAGGAACACCGGAATCGCGACCAGAAAGCCGGTCAGCGCCAGCGCCCATTGCGAGCGTAAGGTGCCGAAGCGCCCCAGCAGGGTGTTGGCCATGCGATCGACACCGCCGGACACTTCCAGCATCTTGCCGAACATCGCGCCAAGACCGACCACGGTGGCAACGAAGCCCAGGGTGTTGCCCATGCCGTTGGTGACGGAATCGATGATGGCGTCGGGCTGCATGCCGGTGGCCAGTCCGACCCCCAGACTCACCACCAGCAGGGCAACGAAGGCATGCAGGCGCAGGCGCATGACGAGGTAAAGCAGCAGCAGAATGCCGCCGAGGGCGGCAAGGACGAGGGTGCTATCTGGGGACATGATGGCGAACTCTTGCGGCTGGCAACGGCGTGATCATCGGCCATTGCCCAAAGGCGTATTGTGTGAGGCGTCGTGGATCGTGCAGGATGAAAGTTACCGGTAACATTCACACTTACGCAATGATCCGAAAGGTGCATGAGGGGCAAAAGTCTGTCGCGTCTGGCAGCTGGCTGTCCGCCAGCGGGCAGTCGCTCAGTGCGCGACAGCCGTCCCGAGGCGCCTGACAAGGGATTGATCGGCAACATCGGGTACGCTGGTGGGCCATCGTTTTCATTCAAGGGGGAGAGGGTTTTCATGCAGCAGCAGGCAGAAGGAGCATCAGCGGTCGCGTCGATGCCGACCAGGTCAGAGGCTCTGGCCGCTCAGGGTGGCGTGCGTCTGGTGGTCATGGGGGTGTCGGGCTGTGGCAAGTCACACGTCGGGCAGCAGCTGGCGGCGTGCCTGGGCGCGCAGTTCATCGATGGCGACGATTATCACGGTGAGGCCAACGTGGCCAAGATGGCGCGCGGCATCCCCCTGGATGACGATGATCGCCACGGCTGGCTGGCCCGTCTGACGGAGCTGATCGAGGCGGCGCGTCGCGACGGGCGCAGTCTGGTACTGGCCTGCTCGTCCTTGAAGCGACGCTATCGGGATCAACTGCGTGGCGGGGACCCCGCGCTGGGCTTCGTGTTCCTCGAAGGCACGCGCGAGCTGCTGCTGGAACGCCTCGAGGCGCGGACCGATCATTTCTTCAAGGGCGCTGACATGCTCGACAATCAGCTGGCGACGCTCGAGGTGCCCGGCGACGATGAAGGGCGCATTCACACCCTCGACATCAGCGCCACACCGCAGGCGCTGGTCGAGAGTGTCTGTCAGCAGGTCCTCGACGCGCCATAGCGCTAGTCGCTCGCCGGACGTCTCACGGCGACAGGTTGCTGCCACTTATTACGAGGACAAAGTATCACGAGGACAGGCTACCGCCAGTCTGCAGGCTGAAGCCCAGGTCTTCCCACAGGCCGTGGGGCGTGGCGTCGAGATCACCGCTCAGGCGTGCCAGCAACAGGGCGGCGGCGCGTTCGCCGATCTCGCGGCGCGGGGTGACCACGCTGGCCAGCGGTGGCCAGGTGCCGCGGGTCATCTCCAGCCCATTGAAGCCGGCCAGCGCCAGCTGGTCGGGCACCGACAGGCCACGGCGCTGACACTCGAACAGACCGCCGGCCGCCAGGTCGTCATTGCAGCAGAATACCGCGCGGGTCTCGGGCCAGCGGGTCAGCATCTCATCGAGCAGCTCGCCGCCCAGGCGCACGCTGGAGGGAGCATCGGTGGTCAACAGCGCCTGCTGCGACAGGCCGGCGGCCTCCAGCGCGGCTCGCCAGCCGCCCAGGCGCTGTTCGACGCGGCGGTCCATGCGCGCGCCAAGAAAGCCGATATGACGATGGCCCAGGGCGATCATGGCCTCGGTCATCGCACGGCCGGCGGCGTGCTGGTCCAGTCCCACCGCCATGTCGAGCGGCGTCTCGCGCTTCTCCATGCACTCCACCACCGCACAGCCTGAGCGCGCGATCATCTCGCGGGTACGCGGGCTATGGCGACTGCCGCACAGCACCAGCCCGTCGATTCCGAAGGAGAGCCAGGTCTCGATCAGGCGCTCCTCTTCCTGCATCGAATAGCCGGTATGGCCGATCAGCAGCTGATAGCCCGCGGCGGCCAGCGGGGCTTCCAGGCCGCGATGCAGCTCCGAGAACACGGCGTTGGAGAGCGAAGGAATCAGCAGCGCGATCAGCCGCGAGTGGCCGCTGGCGAGGCTGCCGGCCTGACGGTTGGGCATGTAACCCAGCTCGCGAGCGCACTCGGTGACGCGTTCGCGCATCGCGGCGGACACCTTCTCGGGCTGATTGAGCGCGCGCGACACCGTGACCTTGGTGACGCCCAGTCGGGCGGCGATATCGGCCAGGGTGACGCGCTTGAGGCGGGAAGCTTTGTGTGGCTGAGAGGGCATGGACATTCAAGCGGCTGCGAAGGAGGACAAGAGTGTCCCTGTTAAGGCAGCCCGGGAGCAAGCCTTGCCCGGCGGATCAGACGTGACTCAGCGAGAGCAGGAACAGCATCATCGGCGGCGCTGCCAGCGACAGCAGGAAGCCCGAGACCACGGCGACCGGGACGCAGGCCACGCCGCCGGTCTGCTGGATCACCGGTAGCGTGAAGTCCATCGAGGTGGCCCCGCCGATGCCGATGGCCAGCGGCGTGTAGCGCTGGATGGTCAGGGGGATCAGCACGAAGGCCAGCAGCTCGCGCGCCAGATCATTGAAGAAGGCGGCGCCGCCGAGAATCGGCCCGAGCTGATCACCGATCAGGATCCCCGACAGGGAATACCAGCCGAAGCCGGCCGAGATCGCCATGCCCTGATTCCACTCCAGCGCCAGCAGAGGCGCCGCCAGCAGGCCGCCGAGCAGCGAACTGGCCATCACCGTCAGCGCGATGACCAGGCCGTGTCGATTGAGCAGGATCTGGCGCAGGCTCATGCCGGAGCTTCTGAGCTGGCAGCCGATCAGCGCCAGCAGCACATAGAGGGCCCATTCGGCGAGGGTGTCGGTATCAAGCTGGGTGCCGAAGGTCTTGAGCAGCACGCCGGCGCCGACGCCGAGCGCGACCATGGCGGCAAGGGTCAGCGAGCCGGACAGTGCCTGCCAGCGGGTTATCGGTGCGCCATCCACCGCCTGGGCGGGATTGGCGCGTAGCGGGCTGCGGCGCGACAGCCACCACAGCGCCAGCAGATTCAGCGGCGTGATGATGGCGAACAGCGTCAACGCCTGACCGCTCATGGCGGCCATGCCGACACTCAACTGCTCCAGCGCCGCCAGTCCCATGCCCATCAGGAACAGGATGAGATAGATGGAGGCATTGACCAGCCGATTGACCACCGCCAGGCGGCCAGGATCAGTGAGACGTACCAGATAGCCGAGTATCAGCGGCAGCAGAATGAAGATGAGACCCGACAGCATGACCCTTCCCTGGCATTGCCACCCGGATAGCAGGGTGGCGCAAGTGATTGATTGGCGGTGAATACCGCCGAAGGACCTTATTATATCGGTTGGCGTGGGGTCTGGATAACCCCGCCATCAGCATTGCGTGAGAGACTTGCTGATGGCGTATCAGCGGGGCTTATGATCAGCCGCGCTAGAGGCGGGAGCATGTCATCACTGGCGGGCGCTGCTCAGCTGGTTCAGGGTCAGGTGGGCCGAGCGCGGCGGTACCTTGCCGTTGCGGTTGCCTTCCTTGTCCATGACGTCTTCGTAGTCGAGGTAATCGAGGCCGACCATCAGGCCCGGCCAGCGCGGCGCCAGCCAGATACGGTAGTGCTTGTGTTCGCGATGCTTGCGCCATGCCTCGATGCGCAGGGTGCGGAAGGTGCGCTGTGCCGCCTGGCGCGTTTCCTGGCCCTGGATCTCGTACATCAAGGTGCGCTGGCGGCCCTTGTGGTCGAGATAGTCCAGTGAGCAGGGCGTCGCGGCCAGACAGGCCTGCTCGCTCCATTGGCTGTCGACCTGCTGGCTCAGCAGCACCAGCAGGCTCTGACGGTCAGGCAGGCGGGTGTCGCCTGCCTGCGGTGCTTCCCGGTTGTAGTCCTTGCCGATGCCGGCCAGCCGATAGCCGGAGCGATAGCCCTCGGGCAGCATGCGGCCCTCCGCAAGCGTGAAGCGGCCCTGCTCATAGCCGCTGGCGACCTTGATGGAGGCCTCCATGCTGACGATGTACAGCTCGCCGCTCTGGCTGACGCGCTGGGTGATGGGCACATCCGGCCAGCCATCCAGCACCAGGGTGTAGTGGGCGGTGAAGGGCACCGGGGCGATGCTGGCGACAGGTGCCACGGGCGCGTCAGGGCTGACAGCGGCTTCATCGCTGGCCGCCTGGGCACTGCCCGCCAGCAGGAGCGCCCCCAGGCCTGCGCGGCACAGGCGCTGCCATGCCGAGGGTCGATCAGCGCGTGTGGCGGTGCAAGCGCCGCGCCGCGCGGGGGCTTGAGAAAGGTGAGACAAGGCGAAAGATGGCAGGGTCATGGTGACTCCCGAGACCGGCACTGGAGCCGTGGCCTGTGAATGAGGGTGTCGAGCGGTCAGGCAGCGACGGGGTAGGGCGACTGCACGTAGTGATGTAATAGTGATGTAATGATGTTGAGGCGATCCACAATCAAGCCAACGCCCGCCAGGCGGCCACGACGATATTTCAGCGCTTGCTCATGTGCAATGGATAGGTACTCTGTAACTGCCTTGTCCTTCCGCCGCACGCGGCGCGTACCTAGACGTTGGGTCCAATCAGGAGATCATCATGGCCAGCATTGTCATCATTGCCGGGGATTTTGTAGAAGATTACGAGCTGATGGTGCCCTTCCAGGCGCTGCAGGCGATGGGACATCGCGTGGATGTCGTCTGCCCGGACAAGACGGAAGGCGATATCGTCAAGACCGCCATCCATGACTTCGAGGGTGATCAGACCTACACCGAGAAGCCGGGCCACAACTTCGCGCTCAACGCCAGCTTCGCCGAGATCGCCGTCGAGAGTTACGACGCGTTGCTGATTCCCGGTGGCCGCGCCCCCGAGTATCTGCGTCTGGATGAGCGTGTACTGGCGATGGTGCGTCACTTCGTCGAGGCCGACAAGCCCATCGCCGCCGTCTGTCATGGTCCGCAGCTCTTGGCCGCCGCCATGTCGCTGGAAGGCCATCGCGTCAGCGCCTATCCAGCCTGTGCGCCTGAGGTGAAGCTGGCGGGCGGTGAGTTCGTGTCGCTGGAAGTGACCGACGCCGTGACCTCCGGCAAGCTGGTGACTGCACCGGCCTGGCCGGCGCATCCGGAATGGCTGCGTCAGTTCCAGGCGCTGCTGGTGTGATTCACCCCCGCTAGCGCCCGCCATCGCATCGGATCTGCCTGACGACACCCTGCCACTCGGCGGGGTGTCGTCGTTTCAGACGGTCAGCGCCTCGATCCAGGCCCGCTGCGGGGCGAGTCGCGATTGCTGTGCGGCTCGCCATGCGGGGTCGCCCAGCGTGGTGGCATACCGCTCGGCGTGATCACAGGCCAGCAGCAACCAGCTGCCGGCCAGCGACTCACCGCGAGCGCGCTTGCTCGCCAGACTCTCGAGCAGCCCCGCGAAGGCGGTGCCGGTGGAGGGGCCGACTTCAAGCCCGGCATGCTCGGCCAGCCATAGCGCGGCCGCCTGACTGCGTGCATCCGCGATGCGTAGGTAGTCATCGAAATGGGCGGGGTCGAATGCCTCCAGCACGCAGGGCCGCCCGATGCCTTCGATGGGGTTGGCCGCCTGCGGGACGGGCAGGCTGGTCGTACGGGTGCCGTGGGCACGATGGTGCTGCCAGCAGGCGTGATAGACGGAGTGCTCGGGGTCCACGCCGATCACGCGGGCACGATGGCTCCCGTGATGCAGATGGCTCCCCTGATGCAGATGACGCTTGTGGCGCAGATGGCGCGCGAAGCTGGCGGCGCTGCCGCCGGTGCCGGCGCCGAGAAATACCGCCTGTAGCTCGGGCAGCTCACGCGCGGCGATCTGTGCCAGGCACTCCCCGGGCAGGCTCGTGTCGCTTGCCCAGTCACCGGCAGTAGCGGCATGGCGGAATTGATTGAGGAAGTGACCGCCGCTGTCATCGGCAAGCGCCTGCGCATGCTGGCAAAGCCGAGCGGAGTCTTCGATTTCCACCACGCGCCCGCCCTCGTCACGAATCGCTTCCTGCTTGTAAAAGGCGGTGCCCCTGGGCACCACGGCAATGAATTGAAGCCCCAGCCGGCGTGCCAGCCACGCCTCGGAGACCGCCGTGGAGCCCGAGGAGGCTTCGATCACCGGACAGCCGGGCGTCAGCCAATCCTTTAGCAGGGCCTGCTCGAACAGCGACATCGCCAGGCGATGCTTGAGCGAGCCGCTGGCATGCGCTCGCTCGTCCTTGATCAGGATGCGCGCCTCACCCAGCCCGCGCAGGCTGAGTTCCAGCAGCGGGGTCGCCGGGGTGGCGGCCTTCAAGGCCGCAAGCTTCATGAGACTGCGTTGGTGCCATGACTCGCGCTGAGTCGCGTGCGGGGCGTGCTGTGCTGCGGGCGTGCTGAAAGGCGCAGTCGAGGGCGAGGCAGTGGTCGGCATGGCGGCATTTTCGGTCGCAGGAAGGAGCTTTCATGGTATGACCAGCCGCCAAGCAAAACTTGCCAGTTGTCATGGCGTGAGCCATGTTTCATGGCAAGAATTCATTGCGAGGTGAGGGTAATGGAGAAAATAGTGCTCGATGCCACGGACCGCGCCCTGCTGCGGCTGCTGCAGCGCGATGCCAGCCTGTCGTTGGCGGCGCTGGCGGAAGCCGTGCATCTGACCACGTCTCCTTGCTGGAAGCGCCTCAAGCGCCTGGAAGAGTGTGGCGTGATCACCGCACGGGTGGCGTTGCTGAATGCCGAGCTGATCGGCATGGGGTTGACGGCCTTCGTGCAGATCAAGACCCGCGATCACTCGCGGGCCTGGTTCGAGCGTTTCGTGGCCATCGTCGAGGAGATCGAGGAAGTCACCGAGTTCTATCGCATGGCCGGTGACTACGACTATCTCCTCAAGGTGCAGGTCGAGGACATGAACGCCTACGATCGCGTCTACAAGCGGCTGGTCAACACCATCGACGAGCTGAGCGACGTGTCGGCCCGCTTCGCGATGGAGCGCATCAAGACGACCACCGCGCTGCCGCTGTGATGGCTGTCAGGCGGTGACGTCTGATCGCCGGTTGAGCGCCGTGCGCCAGCGTGCTCAATAACCGTGCTCGCGGCTGATGCCGGTCAGCACTTCACCTCGCTGAATGCGGCGAATGTTGTCTGCCAGCTGATCAGCTGCCTCGGCCACCGGGGTCGGCGCAGCGGCATGCGGCGTGATGATCACGCGCGGCTGGTGCCACAGCGGGCTGTCCTCGGCCAGTGGCTCGTGCTGGAAGACGTCGAGCAGGGCGCCCCTGAGCTTGCCTTCCTCGAGCGCCGCGACCAGGTCCTCCTCGACCACGCTGCTGCCACGCCCCGGATTGATCAGCACGGCGTCGTCGGGCAGGGACTGGAAGACATCGGTGTTCAACACGTCTCTCGTGGCCGGCGTATTGGGCAACAGGTTGATCACCGCCTTGAGGCCGAGCGACTCGTCACCCAGCACTTGCTGGAGGGTGCGGCCCCCTTCGCCGGTTTCATGGTGGCAGGTCACGCCCTGCAACGTGTGGGCGCTGCGGCTGAAGCCATGTACCGGATAGCCGTCTGCCGCCAGTGATTCGGCGATTTGGCTGCCGATGGCGCCCAGCCCGAGCACTGCCACCGGGTACTGATGGGTGCGCACCACGCGGTGCGGGGCCCAGTGTGAGTCCGCCTGCTGTCTGGCATAGCGGTCGAAATCACGCCGAAAATACAGCAGGCCATAGCGCACGTAATCCAGCATGTGGCTGGCCATGCCGGCATCGCTCAGTTTGAGCACCGGCACATCGTCAGGCAGTGCCGGGTTGCCTAGCAGGCTGTCGACGCCCGCGCCCAGATTGAGGATCGCCTTGACGTCATGATCGCGGTGGCGCTCGAACAGCGCTGCGGGCGGTGCCCACACCACCAGCACATCGCCCAGCATCTCGCCGTCATCGGCAACGATTTCCAGCGGCGCGTGCTTTGATGACGACTCCGACGACTGTTCCGAAAACTCACCTTGCTGCGACCCCTTGGCGTCGGCGGTATCGCACAGGCGCTGACGCAGAGCATCGCACCAACGTTCGGCGCGTTCATGATGTACCAGTATTCGCATGCTGTTCTCCTCTTCAGGGACGCTGGGTGGCGGGGCGGGATTGCTGAACTGTCCTGGTCTGTTCGTAGGTGTCGGGTTCCGTCTGATTGACTATAGCTTGCGTAAACAGCTCAGGTCGTTCGACCTGCCACTCCTTCATTGCTGCTATAGGCGCTTTGTGGTGTAGTGCTCTCTGAGGAATGTGGTGGTTATAGA
>NZ_JAMXRV010000014.1:0-53444 GCF_024124625.1 Cobetia sp. Dlab-2-AX
ACGAATTACCTGATCAAATTTTTAAAGAGCGTCGCTGTGAAGCGAGGAGGCATATTCTACCCGGAACGCTTGAGAAGTCAAGCACTTGATGATGAGTCAGTCGACTGCCTCTAAGCATCATCAAGCGATGAGGAGCGTTGCTCGATCACCTGTTCCACAAGGAGTGCGGCGCATTCTAGCGAATCGCCCGGGATTGTCAATCGATGATATCGAAGCGGACTTCAAAAACATCAAGCAAATCAATCACCTGCAAACCTCTTTCACCGCTGGCAACGCCATGCGCCCCCGGCAGCGGATGCGTACTATACGCACGAACCGGCGTGAGGGCAAGGGCTTTTTGGCCAGATATCGCTGGCAATTCAAACAAACTCATGCAGGCACTGCGTGCTCCAGCATCAACTGCAGTGACTCTCTCCCCCGCCAGCGATTGCGCGACAGCTTGTAAGCACACTTCAGAGAGGCCCCGACGCCGAATGCCGGCGACTCCCCCGGCGACAGCGCACGAAACCAGATCGCCTTGAGGCGTGTACGCCCGAGCGAGAGCTCCAATGACAGGTGCGTGCCATCAGCACCTACCGGCCTGAGGCTCTCGACCAGGAAGCTGCCCTCGAAGAGAGGCGCCTCGAACTCACGCCCGAAGGGCGCCAGGCGCTCGAGCTCATCCAACGTCTCCAGACTCAACTGCCCTTCCACCAGTTCACCATCGCTGAGAATCAAGGGATTGAGCGCCCTCTCCCCCAACTGCTCCGCGGCTGCCTGTTGCAGGGCACGAGTGAAGGCATCCTTTTCCGTCAGCGGCAAGCCCACGCCGGCGGCGCCGCGATGCCCACCGAAACGCGGCAGGCACTGCGGCGCGAGATCGTGTGCACGCTGCAGCGCATCCCGCAGGTGCAATCCTTCGATGGAGCGTCCGGAGCCCGTCAACATGCCGGGCACCGCGGCTGGTGTCAGCACGACGGTCGGTCGTCCGAACTGCTGCACGATACGCGAAGCGACAATACCCTGCACCCCGGGATGCCCCTCCTCCAGGTGGACCACGATCACCTGATGCCCTTCTCGCAAGGAGGTGAGCGCCAGGGCACGCGCCGACTCCACCATCTCGGCCTCGATCGCCTTGCGTGACTGGTTGTCCTGGTCGAGCACTTCCAGTGCACGCTGCGCTGCACCATCTTCCCGCGCCAACATGAAATGCAGCGCGGCGTACGGGTCATCCAGACGCGAGCGGGCATTGATACGCGGCCCCATCTGGAAGGCCAGCGTCTCGGCATTGAAGGGCACGCTATCCGCCCCGAGCCGCTCTGCCATCGCGCGCCAGCAGGGTTCCTGCATGCGGTTGATCAGCGTGAGGCCCAGATTGACGACCGCACGATTGATCGCACTGCCCCCCAGTGACACACAGTCCGCCACCGTCCCCAGCGCCACATACGACAGCCACGGCGACAACTTGGGGGCATCGCTCGACAACCTGCCCTGTTCGATCAAGACGTTACGGGTCAGTGACATGGTCAGCCAGGCGACCATGCAGCCGGCAATGGTCGCGTCGGGATAGGCGCAGTCATCGCGTGTCGGATTGATGGTCGCGTAGGCGGAAGCCGGCGGCCCTTCCTGAGGCAACGCATGGTGATCCGTCACCACGACATCTATCCCCGCCTCCTTGAGCAACGCCAGACGCGCCTCATCACTGGAGCCGCAGTCCGCGGTCACGATCAATGACGGGCGCGGCGACAGCGTCATGATGCGCTCGACCAGCGGCAGACTGATCCCATAACCATCATGGATGCGATGGCCGATCAGACTGTGCACGCGGTCGTAAGGCACGTCGAACAATTCGGTCAGGGAGCGCAGCATCACCACATGCGAGGTGATGCCGTCCACATCATAGTCGGTGAGGATGCCGATATGCTCACCCTCGGCGACGGCGCGCGCGATGCGCTCTGCCGCGCGCCGGCCATCGGCCAGCTGTTCGGGATGCTCGATATGCCGGAGCGCCGGCGTGACCAGCGCCTCCAGGGGCGCCTTGCAGTTCTCCGGCGTCAGACGCCCTGCCAGCACACGTGCCTGCAATTCGCTGAGCCCGGTCGCGATGCCCTGTTGATAGAGACGCTCGTCACGCACGCGCGGCTGAATGACCCGCGCAATGCTGGCCGCGAGCATGCGCTCGTCCGGACCGCTCATGGAGTCTTGCGAGAATGGGGGCGACACGGGGGAAGTGACAGACATGAGGAACTCCTGACAAACGACATGGCCGTCATCTCGGCAGCGGACTGCAGACATGACGGCCATGAAAAGATGACTGCCGATCACCCCGAGCGGGCCAACCGGCAGTTGTTGCAATCACCCGCGGCGATTCTCGCGCACGAAGGCCTGCACTGCCGCCAACTCCGCCGGCAGTACGCTGTAACGCTCCTCGCGCTCCAACAGGTCATGCAGATGCGGCGGCAGATCGACGCCAGCAAAGCCGGCACGCGCCACGGCTTCGGCAAACTTGGCCGGATGCGCCGTCGCCAGCGTGATCATCGGCGTCGCGCTATCGGTGCGGCAGACCTCAGCCGCACGATAACCGGTTGCCGTATGCGGATCGAGAATCTCGCCGGTGCGATGGTGCGCCTCACGGATAACCTCGAGGATCGTCTCGTCATCGACACTGTGACTGGAGAACAGCTCACGCAGCTTCGCCAGCGGGGCATCCGCCAGTGCTGCCGGTTCCCGCGAGAAGTGCTCGAGCAGCTCACGGATCGCCTGACCATCGCGGTCATACGCCTCGAACAGCAGACGCTCGAAGTTGGAGGACACCACGATATCCATCGACGGCGCCAGCGTCGCCTTCAGCTCCTGACGCGAGAAGTCATTGGAGGAGATGGTGCGATGCAGGATGTCGTTGGCGTTGGTGGCGATCACCAGCTGGCGCACCGGCAACCCCATGCGCGAGGCCAGATAGCCGGCAAAGATGTTGCCGAAGTTGGCCGACGGCACCGTGAAGCTGACCTGACGCGCCGGAGCGCCCAGTGCCACACCGGCGGCCACATAGTAGACGGTCTGAGCCATGATACGCGCCCAGTTGATCGAGTTGACCGCGACCAGACGCGTGCCGTTCAGGAAGTCCTGATCGGCGAAGCTGGCTTTCACCATCGCCTGGGCATCATCGAAGTTGCCTTCAATGGCGATGTTGAAGACGTTGGGCGCCAGCACGGAGGTCATCTGGCGGCGCTGCACTTCGGAGACACGGTTGTGCGGATGCAGAATGAAGATATCCACATGATCGCAGGCACGACAGCCTTCGATGGCGGCGGAGCCGGTATCACCGGAGGTCGCGCCCATGATCACCGCACGCTCGCCGCGCTTGGCAAGGAAGTGATCCAGCAGGCGCCCCAGCAGCTGCAGCGCGACATCCTTGAAGGCCAGCGTCGGGCCGTGGAACAGCTCCAGCAGGTAATGGTTGCTGTCGAGCTGATTGAGCGGCACGACGGCATCGTGACTGAAGGTCGCGTAGGTCTCGCGCACGATGTCACGGAAGGTCTCGTCATCGATGGCGCCATCGACGAAGGGCTTCATGACACGGAAGGCGATTTCCGCGTAGGACTCACCGGCCATCGCCGTCAGCTCTTCGGCGCTGAACTGCGGCAGGGTTTCCGGCACGTACAGGCCGCCATCGCTGGCAAGCCCCGTGAGGACCACATCTTCAAAACCGAGCACCGGCGCCTGGCCGCGCGTGGAGATATAACGCATGTCGTGTCTTCCCGTGGCTCTTGCCACCGTTATGATTCTTGCTCTTCCGGCCTGAGCCGGCTGCCCAGCAGGGCGGTGCCATCAGCGTCGAAAGCCCCGCCCCGTTTGCCCGCGATCAGGCGTTGTCGTCGAGATCCTCGACACGAATGCGCACCACGGAACCGGCGACATCCACCAGCGCTTCCAGCTGACGAATCGCTTCGTTCATGTGCAGTTCTCGCGCACGGTGCGTGAGCAGAATGATCGGCACCAGCTCTCCTTCGGTGGCTTCCTTCTGGATGATCGCTTCGATGGAGATGCCCTGCTCGGAGAGAATCGACGCAACACGCGCCAACACGCCCGGGCGGTCCACTGCGTGCAGACGCAGATAACAGGCCGTCTCTATCTCTTCCATCGGTAGTATCGGCAGGGTGTCGCCGTGCTGATTGATCTCGGCGAAGGCCAGATACGGCACGCGGTAGCGGTGGTCGGTGGCGATATCGCGCGCCACGTCGAGCAGATCCGCGACCACGGCAGAGGCCGTCGGCTCGGCGCCGGCGCCGGCGCCGTAGTAAAGAGTCGGACCGACAGCGTCGCCCATCACCTCGATGGCATTCTTGACGCCATGCACGTTGGCCAGCAGACGCTCCTTGGGAATCAGCGTCGGATGCACGCGCAGCTCGAGGCCCTTGGCCGTGGCGCGGGTGATGCCCAGATGCTTGATGATGTAGCCCAGGTTATCGGCCTGCTCGATGTCCTCGGCGGTGATGCGCGAGATGCCTTCGGTGTAGGCCTTGTCGAACTGCAGCGGCACGCCGAAGGCGATCGAGGCCAGGATGGTCAGCTTGTGAGCGGCATCGATGCCTTCGACATCGAAGGTCGGATCGGCTTCGGCATAGCCCAGCGCCTGAGCCTCGGCCAGCACGTCCTCGAAGCTGCGACCTTCATCACGCATAGCGCTGAGGATGAAGTTGCCGGTGCCGTTGATGATGCCGGCCAGCCACTGGATGCGGTTGGCACCCAGACCTTCACGCAGCGACTTGATGACGGGAATGCCACCGGCCACTGCGGCTTCGAAGGCCACCATCACGCCCTTCTCGGCCGCGGCACGGAAGATCTCGTTGCCGTGGACGGCGATCAGCGCCTTGTTGGCGGTCACGACATGCTTGCCGTTGGCGATGGCTTCCATCACCAGCTGATAGGCGACATCGTAGCCGCCGATCAGCTCGACCAGCACGTCGATCTCGGGATTGCGCGCGACCTCGAAGATGTCGTGCGTGCGGCTGACGCCGGTGATATCGCAGTCAGGATTGTCGCGTCGTGCGCCGACCTGTTCGACGATGATCGGGCGTCCAGCACGACGCGCAATCTCATCGGCATTGCGAATCAGCACGTTATAAGTGCCGCCGCCTACGGTCCCTAGACCACAGATTCCTACTTTCACCGGTTTCAACGTCGCTTTCCTCTCTTGTTACGGTATCCAGCCTTGAGGGCCGCGCCACTGTCAGCGACGGCCTTGCCGATCTCACGTCGGTCTATTATCCAGACATCCTGCACGTACGTCTGTCGTGACCACGGTAGCAAGGCAGGACGCCCTGTCAACGCGCAGCCTTGTCGCCTGTGGTTCAGGTGATTCGTGTGGCTCAGTCATCGATCCCCAGCATGGTGGCAAGACGCTCCACCGGCAGGTAGCCCGGCACCATCTGGCCATCCGGCATCACGATGGCCGGGGTACCCTGCACCCCCATGCGTGTGCCCAGCTGATACTGGCTTTGCACCGGCGCATCGCAGCTGGCCGCCTGCTTGGGCACTTCGCCTTCATTCTTGATCTGGTTCATCGCCTCGGTGGGGTTGTCCGCACACCACACCTGCGCCAGTTCACGCGCACCCTGCGAGCGCATGCCACCGCGCGGGAAGGCCAGATAGCGCACTTCGATGCCACGCGCATTGAGCTCCGGCACTTCCTGGTGCAGCTTGCGGCAATACGGGCAGGTGGTATCGGTGAAGACATTGATCACCGCCTTGACCTCACCCGCCGGGGGGAAGATGACCATATCATCTTCACTGACCTCGGCCAGCAGCTTGAGACGCTCGCCATTGGCCTTCTGCTCGCTGAGATTGACCAGCCCCTTGTCGCCATCATTGCGGTACATCTCACCCACGATCAGATGCTTGCCGGCGATATCGGTAAAGAAGCTCTCGCCACTGGTCAGGCGCACCTCATAGAGGCCGTCGATGGGGCTTGAGGCCAGTGATTCGACCGGCAGCGGCTGGCCATTGACGACGAGCTTGTCACGCAGATCATCCAGCGCATCAGCCTGGGCCAATGGCGCCACCAGCGACAGCATGGCGCCGGCGCTCAAGAGGCGGATCGCACGAGACAGGGCCTGCGGACGACGGAAAGACTTGCTCATCAAACACTCCTTGGCGTCCGCGCGCAGAGGGAAGGACACTCAGCCACGCGGATGATGTTCGGCATGCAGACGCTCCAGACGCGCCTGGGCCACATGGGTATAGATCTGGGTCGTGGAAAGATCACGATGTCCCAGCAACAGCTGCACGACGCGCAGATTGGCACCGTGATTGAGCAGGTGCGTGGCGAAGGCATGGCGCAGCGTATGCGGTGACAGAGGCTTGCTGATGGCCGCAGTCACGGCGTGACGCCGGATGCGATGCCAGAAAGTCTGTCGCGTCATGGCCTTGTCGTGTCGGCCGGGAAACAGTGCCGGACGCGTCTGGTCGGCCATCATCGCAGGTCGGCCAACGGACAGCCAGCGTGACAACCAGTCACAGGCCTCCTCGCCCAGCGGCACCAGCCGCTCACGATCGCCCTTGCCGCTGACACGCACGACGCCCTGGCGCAGATTGAGCGCATCGACACTCAGGTTGACCAGCTCGCTGATGCGCAGGCCCGCTCCATAGAGCACTTCGAGCATGGTGCGGTCGCGCAGCCCGATGGGCGTCTCGAGATCCGGCGCCTCCAGCAGGCGCTCGACCTCCTCCTCATCCAGCGTGCCCGGCAGGCTGGGAATCACGCGCGGCAGGCGCACCTCATGCAGCGGGTCCGCCTCGATCATGCCTTCGGCCAGCGCCCAGCGATAGAAGCGCCGCAATGCCGACAGCAGACGCGCCGTGGAGCGCAGCGCATGCGACTCACGTCGCGAGTCACAGAAGGCCTGCACCTGCTGCGGTGCCACGCTCAGCAAGGGCACCGTGTCAGCGCCCGTCTCCGCCTGATCGGCCAACCAGCGCCGCCAGGCCGTGAGATCACTGCGATAGGCGCCGAGCGTATTGTCACTGGCACCCCGCTCTAGCCACAACGTATCGAGAAATGCCTCGACCAACGCATCGTCGTCCATCATTCCCGCTTCCCCGTCCTGAATGACGCGCCATCCGCGCTCGCCTTGGCCGTCATGTACCGCGGCACCTGGCCTGCGTGAGCCTCGATTCTACCGTGATGCCCTGACGATGAAATGAACCCGCTGCAAGTCACACCGGATTTCTCTGGCGCACACACACGAAGACCCCGCCATGCATCGCATGGCGGGGTCTTCGTTTGACGGAGAAGCAAGTGGCAATTCGCTCCCCCGCAGTACTGCCGAGTTCTGCAGTCAGGGAATGCGGAGCGCTTAGCCCAGCTTTTCCTTGATGCGTGCAGACTTGCCGCTACGCTCACGGAGGTAGTACAGCTTGGCCTGACGGACGTCACCACGACGCTTGACGTCGATAGTGGCAACCTGCGGGCTGTAAGTCTGGAAGGTACGCTCGACGCCCACACCGTGGGAGACCTTGCGGACGGTGAAGGCGGAGTTCAGACCGCGGTTACGCTTGCCGATCACCACGCCTTCGAAGGCCTGCAGACGCTCGCGAGTACCTTCGACAACCTTGACCTGGACGACGATGGTGTCGCCCGGTGCAAAGGCCGGGACTTCCTTGGCCATCTGCTCGTTTTCGATCGCCTGGATCAGTTTATTCTTGCTGCTCATCGCTAGCTCCAAATTCGTTAGCATCAATCCCGAGATTGATGTTCGTCATGACCCCGGCACCGCAAACGGCCTTGAACACGGGGATCGACCTTGTGTGTGACGCGCCACGGAACTCCCGCAAGATGACTCCGGGCCGTGCCGCACCTCCGCCACGGTGGCGGCCTTCTCCTGACAGCAAACCTTCGGTTCGCAGCGGTCAGGCCTTGCCTTTCCGGGCGTGCTGCGCGATGAACTCGTCGAGCAGCTTGCGCTCCTCACGAGTCAACGTGCGACTCTCCAGCAAATCCGGACGCCTGAGCCAGGTACGTCCCAGAGACTGCTGCAACCGCCAGCGCTTGATCAGGGCATGATTGCCACTGAGCAGAACATCCGGCACCCGCTTGCCGTCGATGACTTCAGGGCGGGTATAGTGCGGACAATCGAGCAGGCCATCGGTGAAGGAATCCTCCTCCGCGCTGGCTTCATGCCCGAGTACGCCCGGCACCAGGCGCGCTACCGTATCGATCAGGACCATGGCCGGCAGTTCCCCGCCAGACAGGACGTAATCGCCGATCGACCACTCCTCATCGATCTCCTCTTCCACCACGCGTTCGTCAATGCCTTCATAGCGTCCGGCCACCACGATCAGGCGCTCATTCGTCGCCAGTTCGCGGGCACCGGCCTGATCCAGCTTGCGGCCTTGCGGGGAAAGATAGATCACGCGGGCGTCGTCACCACCAGCGGCGCGGGCGTCACGAATGGCGCCTCGCAGGGTCTCGACCTTCATCAACATGCCGGGACCACCGCCGTAGGGACGATCATCGACCGTACGGTGCCTGTCGGTGGCGTAGTCGCGAGGATTCCAGAAATCGACCTCGAGCAGACCCTTGTCGACCGCTCGGCCGGTCACGCCACTGGCGGTAATCGCCGTGAACATTTCCGGAAACAGACTCACTACACCAATCCACACAGGCGTCAGCTCTCTGTGCTTAACATCAGAATTCGGGATCCCAGTCGACGCTCATGCGCCCATTGGTGAGATCCACATCGCGAACCACCTGATCGGGAAGGTACGGCACGAGCCGTTCCTTCTCATCGATGCTGTCGTCGTTCGGCTTTATCACCAGAACGTCGTTTGCACCGGTTTCCATCAGGGTGCTCACTTTCCCGAGGCGCTGGCCATCCAGCGTTACCACCTCGAGACCTTCCAGTTGATGCCAATAGTACTCACCGGCTTCCAGCTGCGGCAGGTGCTGCTTGGGCAGGAGAATCTCCGCCCCGGCCAGCTCCTGTGCGGCTTCGCGACTGTCGATACCTTCGAGCTGTGCCACCAGGCCCTTGCCATGGCGACGTGCCTGAGCGAGGCGGGCGGAAATCTGCTTCCCGTCCAGCTTCAGCATCCAGCCAGCGTAATCGAAGATGCCGTCAATCGGGCTGGTATAGGAATACACCTTGAGCCAGCCTTTGACGCCATAGGGGCTGGTAAGCTTCCCCATTACCACCACATCATCGTCATGCGATGACGCTGCGGTCGGCTGCGGATTGTTCGGTGGAGTAGGCATCCTGGAATCAAGCCTGCTGCTTGCCAGCTTCCTTGATCAGCTGAGCGACACGGTCAGAGACCTGTGCGCCCTGCTGCTGCCAGTGAGCGATGCGCTCGAGATCGACGCGCAGACGCTCTTCCTGGCCGCGAGCGACCGGGTTGAAGAAGCCGACGCGCTCGATGAAGCGGCCATCACGGGCTGTGCGGGAGTCAGCTACAGCCAGGTGGTAGAAGGGACGCTTCTTGGCGCCACCACGTGCCAGACGAATGGTAACCATTGCGTAATCTGTCCTTCGTGTTGAAGTGAAAATCGTGCCACAGAACTCGTCTTCGCGTGGAGGGTCCACACGAAGAGGCGATATTCTACGGAAATTGGCAAGCCTTGGAAACCTTTTTCCAAGGCCATACACACGCTCCGCGACACGGGACGTGCCACGGAGCGCAATTCCTGGTGTCAGCACCCTTGTCTCATCAGCGCTGCATCGGGCCTCGGGTCAGCAATCAGCGACGCGGGAAGCGTCCGCCGCCCATGCCGCCGGGGCCGCCCATGCCACCCATACCGCCGGGGCCACCCATGCCACCCATACCGCCGGGGCCGCCAGGACCACCGCCACCGCCCATCATGCCGGACATGCCACGCATCATCTTCTGCATGCCACCTTTCTTGCCGGCCTTCTTCATCATCTTGGCCATCTGCTTGTGCTGCTTGAGCAGACGGTTGAGGTCCGGCACCTGCGTACCGGAACCCATGCAGATGCGGCGCTTGCGCGACCCATTGATGAGGTCCGGGTTGCGGCGCTCCTTGGGCGTCATGGAGTTGATCATCGCCTCCAGCTTGCCCAGCTCCTTCTCGCTGGCCTGGCTCTGGGCGACTTCCGCCAGCTGCCCCATGCCCGGCAGCTTGGACATCAGGCTACCCATGCCACCCATGTTCTTGAGCTGCTGCAGCTGATCACGGAAGTCCTCGAGATCGAAGCCTTGGCCTTTCTTGACCTTGCTGGCCAGCTGCTCGGCCTTGCTCTTGTCGACGGTGCGCTCGGCTTCCTCGATCAGCGACAGCATGTCGCCCATGCCGAGGATGCGCGAGGCGATACGGTCCGGGTGGAAGGGCTCGAGGGCGTCGATCTTCTCCCCCATGCCCATGAACTTGATCGGCTTGCCGGTGATGTGACGCACGGACAGGGCCGCACCGCCACGCGCATCACCGTCGGCCTTGGTCAGCACGACACCGGTCAGCGGCAAGGCTTCGTGGAAGGCCTTGGCGGTGTTGGCGGCATCCTGACCGGTCATCGCATCGACGACGAACAGCGTCTCGTCGGGATTGACACTGCGGTGCAGGGCGGCGATCTCGTCCATCATGTCGGCATCGACATGCAGACGACCGGCGGTATCGACCAGCACCACGTCGTGGAACTGGATACGCGCGTGCTTCATCGCCGCCTCGGCGATGGCCACCGGCTGCTGGGAGGAGTCGGAGGGGAAGAAATCGACCCCGACTTCCTTGGCCAGCGTTTCCAGCTGGTCGATGGCGGCCGGACGATAGACGTCCGCCGAGACCACCAGCACTTTCTTCTTCTCGCGCTCGCGCAGGTAGCGTGCCAGCTTGGCGACGGTGGTCGTCTTGCCCGCACCCTGCAGGCCTGCCATCAGAATGACGGCCGGACTGCCCTTGAGCGTCAGGCCTTCATTGGCTTCGCCCATGATCGCTTCCAGCTCCTGCTGGACGATCTTGACGAACTGCTGGCCCGGCGACAGGCTCTTGGACACTTCCTGACCGACGGCACGTTCGCGCACTCGCTCGATGAAGGCCTTGACCACCGGCAGCGCGACATCGGCTTCAAGCAACGCCTTGCGCACTTCGCGCAGGGTGTCCTTGATATTGTCTTCCGTCAGCTTGGCCTGGCCGGTAATCGACTTCAGCGTATGCGACAGGCGATCACTCAAACTTTGAAACATGGGCCTCTCCGGCTAGGGACGTCTGGGGACCGCGCTGCGGGGACGAGGGCGTAAGCCACCTCGTGACCGGCGCACGGCATGACGCCCCAGCGCGTGAATGGTTATCCTGTCGCGCATTATACGCACAGGGCGGCCGCGTCTCCATGCATGCAAGGCTTGCAAGTCGCCATCCTGGCAATGACATGCCTGCAGGAGACGGTGCCGACAATCGTCATGCAATGCGGAGTCTGTCGCCGCGCAGGCCTCACCGCCCGTGAGAGCACGCGCCGGGGCACCGCGAGTGGATGCAATCCCGGCGGCGCATTCGGTATAGTCTCTGCAGATAGACAGCGTCTCATGCGAGGCCTGATCTCCCGCTTCCCTCCGGCACCTGGACAACAGCACATGCAGGCTCTGCCTTTTGCCTTTCTGGCCATCATCTTCTATCTCGGCGCCGGCCTCTGGCAGGGCCTCACCCTGACACGCCGCGTTCCAGAACGCACGCGACTGGTGCGCAGTCTGGCGCTGGTCGCCATCGCCTGCCATGCCGTCATCGTCTGGGTCACGCTCAACCACGGTGGTGCGCTGCACCTCGGACTGTTCGAGAGCGCTTCGCTGGTCAGCTGGGCCATCTGCCTGCTGCTGGTGACCGCCAGCCTGTTCAAGCCGGTGATCGCCGGGGGCGCGGCGCTGTTCCCGGTCGCCGCCGCCTGCGTGCTCGGCGTGATGAACCTGCCGAGCGCCACCACCGAGAACCCGCTCTCCCCCGGCCTGGTCGCCCACATCTTCACCTCGGTGGCGGCGTTGGCCTTCTTCAGCATCGCGGCCATGCAGGCCGGGCTGCTGTCACTGCAACAGCATGCGCTCAAGAAGCGACATACCCGCGGCATCGTCCAGGTGCTGCCAGCACTGACCAGCATGGAGCGTGCGCTGTTCGAGCTGATCTGGGCCGGCATGATCCTGCTCAGCGTATCGATCATCAGCGGCACCATCTATCTGGACAACATGTTCGCCCAGCATCTGGCTCACAAGACGGTGCTCAGCCTCGGCGCCTGGATCATCTTCGCCGTGCTGCTGTTCGGGCATCACGTGCTGGGCTGGCGCGGCCAGCGTGCCGCACGCTGGACACTGGGCGGCTGCCTGGTACTGGCGCTGGCCTTCTTCGGCACCAAGTTCGTGCTGCAAGTGGTATTTTCCCACTAAGCCCTGCCACCCCGACAGAGATCGCTCGCTGCGCCTGATGCATTGCAGCGAGCGTGTCAGTATCATGCGCCTAAATCCGCCACCGAGGACCCTTCACTCTTGAGCGACGACACCCCGTTGGGGCTGCTGTTCGGCCTACTGGTCATCCTGATCATCCTGTCTGCTTTCTTCTCGAGTTCCGAGACCGGCATGATGTCGATCAACCGCTACCGTCTCAGTCACCGTGCCAAGGGCGGTGAGCGCGGCGCCAAGCGTGTTACCCGCCTGCTTTCCCGTCCGGACCGCCTGATCGGCGTCATCCTGATCGGCAACAACTTCGTCAACAACCTTGCCGCCTCGCTGGCGACCATCATCGCGATCCATTATTTCGGTGATGTCTCAGGCCCGGCCGTCTCGACCGCCGTGCTGACCATCGTGGTGCTGATCTTTGCCGAAGTGACGCCCAAGACCATGGCCGCCGTGAACCCGGAGCGCATCGCCTATCCGGCCTCGCTGGTGCTGGAACCGTTGCTCAAGCTGCTCTACCCGCTGGTCTGGCTGGTCAATGGCATCTCCAATGGCCTGCTGCGCCTGTTCGGCGTGCGCGATGTCAGCGGCGGCGCCGACAGCCTGACCCGTGACGAGCTGCGCACCGTGGTCCACGAAGCCGGCAGCATGATCCCGCGTCGCCACCAGGGCATGCTGCTGTCGATTCTCGATCTCGAGAACGTCACTGTCGATGACATCATGGTGCCGCGTCAGGAGATCTTCGGCATCGACCTGGACGATGACCTCGACATCATCCTCAGCCATATCCGCGCCAGTCAGCACACGCGGGTGCCGGTCTACAAGGGCGACATCAACAACATCATCGGCATCCTGCACCTGCGCAACGCGGCGCGCTTCCTGTCGCTGGACGAGGTCACCAAGGCCTCCATCATCCAGGAAGCCCGCGAGCCCTACTTCATCCCGGAATCCACGCCGCTGCATACCCAGCTGCTCAACTTCCAGAAGCAGAAGCGCCGCATCGGCATCGTGGTCGACGAGTATGGCGATGTGCAGGGGCTGGCGACATTGGAGGACATCCTCGAGGAGATCGTCGGCGAGTTCACCACCGATGTCGCCGGTACGCATCAGGAGATCCACCCGCAGGACAACGGCAGCTACGTGATCGAAGGCACCGCCAACATCCGCGAGATCAACAAGGCCATCGGCTGGCAGCTGCCGACTGACGGTCCCAAGACGCTCAACGGCCTGATTCTGGAACACCTGGAATCCTTCCCGGATGCCCCGGCCAGTCTCGCCATCGGCACCACGCGCATCGAGATCCAGCAGGTGAAGGACAACCAGATCACTTCGGCACGCTGCTGGCAGGCGGCCCGCACCACACGCACCTGATGCCCTCATTGCCCCTCGGCATCACGACGTGATGCCAAAAAAGAGCCCGCCACCCGGCGGGCTCTTCACGTTCCAGCTCGCTGCAATGCCGTGTTGCATGCCGTGAAGCGGCCAATGGCGAAGACACGCGTTATCCTCTGCCTGCGCCGCGACGAACACGGTGACATCCGGCCTGTTGACTCACGATCACCGCCACTGAATCCGCCGACCGTCTTTCCGCCACGCCCACCACCTGCACAAAGGGCCGACATGACCTCTGCCTCCCCTTCGACGATTGCACTGCAGCACCACCCCGCCCGCTTCACGCTGATGCTGGCGTTGATGGTCGCCCTCGCCCCTCTGGCCATCGACGCCTATCTGCCTGCCATGCCGTCCATGGCAGGCGACTTCGGCGTGGACGAGCACCGTATCGGCCTGACCATCACCATGTTCTTCTTCGGCTACGCGATGGGGCAGCTGGGCGGCGGTCCGCTGTCCGACAGCCTGGGGCGTCGTCCGGTGGCCCTGAGCGGCTTCGTGCTGTTCCTCGTCGCCGGCCTGGGCTGCGCACTGACTCGCGACTTCCACTGGCTGCTGATCTGGCGAGTGCTGCAGGGCATCGCCACCGGCATGACAGGCGGCGTCTCACGTACCGTGGTGAGGGATGTCGCGACCGGCAAGGACGCCGCTCGCCTGATGACCAACGTCACCATGGTGTTGATGACCGCGCCGTTGATCGCCCCGTCTCTCGGGGCCCTGGTGATCTCGCTGAGCCACTGGACGACGATCTTCTTCGCGCTGGGAGTCTACGGACTGCTGGTCGGCCTGATCATCCACCGCTGGCTGCCGGAAACCCACCCAGCCAGCGAACGCACGCCCTTCAAGCCCCGCAATGTGCTGCGTAGCTATCGTGACATCCTCTCCACGTGTGGCGTGCCCGGCCATCTGATGCTGATCCTGTGCGGCCCCGGCATCATGTTCACCTTCATCACCAATGCCAGCTATCTGTATCAGGGGCTGCTCGGGATGACACCGCCGCAGTTCGCGCTGGCTTTCGGTGCCAACGTGGTGGCGATGTTCGTCGGCAATCGTCTCAATCATGTCGGCCTCAAGCACTTGCGCATGCGCACCCTGGTCAAGCTGGCCCTGGGTGTCCAGCTGACAGGCATCTGCTGGCTGCTGGGACTGGGCCTGAACAGCATGATCAGCGCCGCCACCATGATTCCCGGCATGCTGGTGGTACTTGGCGCAGGCGCCATGATCACCCCAAACGTGATGGCTGACTACCAGTCGCTGTTCGCCCGCGGTCACGGTGTCGCCAATGCCATCTCGGGCACCACGCTCTTCCTGGGCGGCGGGCTCTATGGTGCCATTGCCAGCCTGTGGCTGAACGGCACTGACATGCTGCCGGTGCCCCTGGTGATGCTGACAGCCTGCCTGATCGGCAGCATCGGCTTCTGGATCACACGCCATACCGCCCCGTCCAATCAGCCCAGTGCCCGCAGTGGCGCCACCACGTCTGCTTGAGTAAGCCCACCGGCCGCCCTGGATGAGGCACACGCAAAAAGACGCCGCCCGTGAGATCACGGGCGGCGTCTTGTCTTCAAGGGCAGGGCTGGCTCTCACCAACCGGGGTGACGGCTGAACACGAGGAGCGAGGCCGCTTCATCCTGTCACCGATTGCCTGCCAGGCGTGTCGCCTTGCGATGCAGGTCACGCACCGCTTCCTCGAGCTCCACCGCCTTGGTGCCGACAGGGTCGAAGGTACGTCCTACGCACAGCTCTACCCGCCCGCGCAGACGCCGCGGGAACTTGGCGAAGGCAGGCCCGCCGCCGTGGGAGAACCAGGACCCCCACAGTCCGCCCAGCGCCATCGGAATCACCGGTACCGGGTCACGCGCCAGAATCAACTCCAGCCCGCGCCGGAAGCGGCCGACCTCCCCGTCACGCGTCAGCTTGCCCTCGGGGAAGATCATCACGACTTCTCCCTCGCGCAGCGCCTTGCCGACTTCTTCCAGCGAGCGGCGCACCCCTGCCGGGTCCTTGCGTGAGGAATCCACCGGAATCGCCCCGGCGATGCGGAAGAACCACTTCAGCCACGGCGAGTGATAGATCTCGGCATCCATCAGGAAACGCAGCGGACGAGGACTGGCCCCGCCCAGAATCAGCGCATCCATGAAGCTGACGTGATTGCACACCACCAGCGCCGACCCTTCCGCCGGTATACGCCAGCGCCCCTTGAGGTGCAGGCGATACATCAGGTGGATGAGGATGAAGATATTGAGGCGCAGGAAGGGGCGCGGGTCACGCAGCATGCAGACCACTGCGATCAGTCCGCTGATCAGGGACAGCAACAGCAGGAAATCCGGAATATCGCGCCCCATCACGCCCAGCACCAGAATGCCAGCACCGGCCGATAGCACCATCAGCAGGGCATTGAGCACGTTGTTGGCGGCGATCATGCGCGCGCGGTGATCTTCAGGACTGCGGATCTGCAGTAGGGTGTAAAGCGGCACGATATAGAGGCCACCACCGAAGCCGATGACGCCGAGATCCAGCCACATGCGCCAGAAACCGGCGATGCCCAGCAGCTCGATCAAGGGCGTGGCCATCTGTGCCTCGGCCAGTACCGGGCGCAGGGCAAGATCCAGCCCGCCAGCGAAGATGATCAGCGCGCCGAAGGGCACCAGTCCCGTCTCGAGGCGCCCGCGCGAGACACGCTCACAGGCCAGCGACCCCAACCCGATACCGATGGCAAAGGCCGCCAGCAAGGCAGAGGTCGCCCCTTCGGCCCCATGCACGATATCGCGCGCATAGGCCGGCAATTGCGTCAGATAGCTGGCGCCGAGGAACCAGAAGGCACTGATGCCCAGCAGCGCCCAGCGTAGCCGGCGGTTGCTCAGCCCTTCACGCATCACCGCGATGCTGCCGGAGAGCGGCCGCCACGGCACGGGGCCGGGCGAAGCGGAGGGTGCCGGCGGAATCTTGCCGGCCGCCATCACGCCCAGCAGGGACAAGGAAACCAGCGACGCGGAGAGCGCCCAGCGTGCCAGCTCGCCGCCCAGTGCCATCAAGGCCGCGGCGGCAAGGGTGCCGATCAGGATGGCGAGAAAGGTGCCCAGCTCGACCCAGGCATTGCCGCTGACCAGCTCATCCGGCTTGAGATGCTGGGGCAGGATGGCGTACTTGACCGGGCCGAAGAGCGCCGACTGGGTGCCCATCATGAACAGCAGCGCCAGCAGCAACTCCCAGGCTTCGAAGATCAAGGCGCCGGCCGCCACGCTCATGGTGGCCAGCTCCAGCCACTTGAGTCGCACGATCAGGCGCTGCTTGTCGAGGCGGTCAGCCAACAGGCCGCCCCAGGCGGAGAACAGCAGAAAAGGCAGGATGAAAAGCCCGGCCGCCAGGTTGTTGACGATGCCGGTGTCCCAGCCCCGCTGCTCGATGACCACGAAGGTCATCAGCAGCAGCAAGGCGTTCTTGAACAGATTGTCATTGAAGGCCCCGAGGGCCTGGGTCCAGAAGAAGGGCGCAAAACGGGGTCGCCGGAGCAGTTCTCGACTCATTTGCCAGCTTCCGTGGCATCCCCCGCACACGCAGCCTCGCTGCGTACCTTGAGCCCTGCCAACATGGTGTCCAGCAACTGATCGAGAAGCTCCGTCACTTCCAGTGGCTGCCCCTGCCAGAGCCCCAGACGCTCGTTCATGCCCAGCTGTACCAGACCGTGCACGCTACCCCACAGCGTGCGCGCCATGCGCTTGGCCTCGACGGACTCGACGTGTGGGGCGTACTCGACCAAAGCCCCCTCCACACGCTCGAACAGCCCTTCGATCATCGCGTTCTGACGCTGGTCCAGCTCCCCTTCCTGGGCGAGCGGGAAGTCAAACAGCAGCTGCCAGCGATAAGGGTCGCGCTGGGCGAAGCCCCAGTAGGCGCGCGCCAAAGCCTTGAGGCGCTCCGAAGGACTCGGCGTCTCCTGTCCGGCTATCGCATCGCGCAGCCTGTCCAGCGTCGCCAGATTGACGTGCTGGAGCAGGTTGCCAAAGCTGCCGTAGAGCTTGAGCAGGGTGCTGGGCGCACAACCGACTTCGCGAGCCAGGTTGCGCAGAGACAGGGCGTGAACGGGCTGCTCTTTGAGCCATTCATCGCAGGTCTCCATTACCCGCGCATGCAGCGCTTCCGGTGCATGCTGACGTGGACGGGCCATCGAATTCCTCTGATGCTTGAGATGCGTTACCGCGTAGCGAGTCTGACGCGGTGTGTGTTCGGACAGCACGGGTGGGCAAAGGGTTGCGACGCCTGGCGGGCATCTCTTGGAGCACCCCGTATCGGTCATTGAATCGAACAGTGTTTCCGTCCAGCATATCGAGACTGAGCACAAACGCAAGCATCACCAAGGTGTGGCATGCTGGCATCCGTGGCGTGCAGCGCGATCCACACCCCATCTCAGGCAGCAGCTGCCGCTGCATGTTCCCTTCGCCTCATCGCCTCAAAGGATTCCCGTGGCCGGTCGTCTGTATATCCCCCCCTACCCCGCTGACCTGCCCCCCGACGAACTGTTCGGGTCGCTGGCGACTCCCGCGCTCGAACGCCAGTTGCGCAGCGAACTGCTGGTCAGTGCCAATCGCGCCCCGCGCATGCCCGCCTCGATGCTGCGCCTGGAAGGCCCCAGCCTGCGGCTGGTGCCGGCACTCTGGGGCCTGACACCCAGCTGGCTGGAGATCATGGACCGCGCCCCACACGTGGCGCGTGCAGAGTCGCTGGAAACGCGACACATGTTCCGCGAGTCGTTCATCAGCCAACGGGCACTGATCCCCGTCGGCGGTGTCTATGTGTGGAAGGAACAACCGCGCATGAAGCAGCCGTTTCTGGTCACGCACCCGACCCGCGCTCCGCTTTTGCTGGCCGCCCTCTGGACGCGCCACTTCAGCGCTCCCCTGATGGAGGGGCTCCCCCCCGAGGGTCGCGACAGCTTCGCGCTGATCAGTGTCGAGTGCGCCGGGGTCACGTCACGCCTGACCGATCGCATGCCCGCCGTGATCGCGCCGCATCAGGTACGCGACTGGCTGAATGCCGAGACGCCGCTGGAGACGGTACGCAGCATGCTGACGCCGAACGCCAGCCTGGCCGCCTTCCCGGTCGCACGGCTCGTCAACGACCCCGAGCATCAGGAGTGGAGCGTCGCCCACCCCACCGGCCCGATGCTGACCTGAATCCGCCTGCGCCGACGGCACGTATCGAGGATGGCGGCACTGCATCGTTCTACCGCCTCGCGCGCATGTTCGCCCAATGAGAACCATCACCGAGTCAGCACCACCTGCCCGAGCAGCGGTGGCATGAATCAGGAGAGAAGATGTCACTGCCTTCAGGATTTCGTCCGCTTGCACTGAGCACGGCCATTGCCGCCATCGTCATGGGTGGTCTGGCACCGGCCACCAGCCATGCCGATACCCGCCCGGCTTCTGCGCCCGCATCGTCACTCGCGCCGGCCGCCAACTCCGCCTCAAGCACGGACCCTGCCAGGGCCGAGCAGGCCAGTCCGGTCATCAAGAGCGAGAACGACCAGCGACTCTATCGCAGCCTGACCCTCGACAACGGCCTCAAGGTCCTGCTGGTCAGTGATGCCAAGGCCGACAAGGCCGCCGCCGCCGTCGATGTCGAAGTCGGCAGCGCCCAGGACCCCGACGATGTTCCGGGGTTGGCGCATTTCCTGGAGCACATGCTGTTCCTCGGCACCGATCGCTACCCGAAGCCGGACGCCTACCAAGACTTCATCACCAAGCATGGCGGCCAGCACAACGCCTTCACCGCCAGCCAGGACACCAACTACTTCTTCGACATCGACCCGGACGCCTTCGATGAAGCGCTGCCGCGCTTTGCGCGCTTCTTCGTCGCACCACAGTTCAACGCCGACTACGTGGATCGCGAGCGCCATGCGGTCAATTCCGAGTATCAGGCGCGCCTGCAGGACGATGGCCGGCGCATCTACGAGGCTGTCGAAGCGGCCCTCAATCCGGAACACCCCTTCAACCGCTTCAGCGTCGGCAGTCTCGAGACCCTCAAGGACACCGAGGCCGGTAGCCTGCGCCAGCGTCTGGTCGATTTCTATCAGTCTCACTACGGCGCCAACGTGATGCGCCTGTCACTGGTCGGGCCGCAGTCGCTGGAAACGCTCGAGCAACTGGCCCGTGACAACTTCAGTGATGTGCCAGATCGTGGGTTGTCGCGTCCCGAGATCACCACGCCCCTGGCCAGCGGTGACGATCTGCCGGCACGCCTTGAGGTCAAGGCACTCAAGCAGGAGCGCAAGCTGTCGTTCATGTTCCCCATCGACGACCCGATCGCCCACTACCGCTCACAGCCGGTCAGCTACCTGGCCAACCTGATCGGTCACGAAGGCGAAGGCAGTCTACTGGCAGTGCTCAAGGACAAGGGCTGGGCAGATGGCCTCTCGGCCGGCGGTGGCCTCAGTGATGGCGAGCATGCCCTGCTCAGCGTCGACATCAGCCTGACCCCGGAAGGCGCGCAGCATCAGGCGGAAATCCGCGCCGCGCTGTTCGACTATCTGGCCCTGATCCGCGCTGAGGGCATCAACGACTGGCGCTATACCGAACAGGCACAGCTGGGTGAGCAGAGCTTCCGCTTCCAGCAGCGCAGCTCGCCGGTCAATCTGGCCAGCAATCTGGCGATGATGATGACGCGCTACCCGGTCGAGGACGTGCTGGCGGCGCCCTACCTGATGCAGGACTTCGACCCGGACCTGATCAAGGACACCCTCGCTCGCCTGACACCCGACAACCTGCTGGAGGTCTACTCCGGCCCGCAGGTGGAGGGTGACAAACAGGGCGAGTGGTTCAAGGCGCCCTACACCCTGACGCGCCTGACGGCGGATACCGCTGCTCAGACAGCCGGCGACGACACCCTGGCCAGTCAGCTGGCGCTGCCCGGGCCAAATCCCTATCTGGCCAAGGACTTCCGCGTACTCGACCTGGCCGACGCCAAGCCGAGCCAGCTGATCGATGAGCCCGGTGCCGAGCTCTGGTATCAGGGCGACGCAAGCTTCGGCGTGCCGAAGGCCGAATGGCGCTTCGGTCTGCTCAATCCCGACGTCAATCGCTCGGTGGATGACCAGGCCATGAGTCAGGTACTGGCGGCGTGGCTGAATGACAGCCTCAACGCGCGTCTGTATCCGGCACGTCTGGCCGGGCAGGATGCGCTGGTCTATGCCCATGGGCGTGGCATCACGCTGCAGTTCAGTGGCTGGCGTGATGGTCAGCAGCCGGAAATGCGCGAAGTGCTCGACCAGCTGGTGAATGGCGAGATGGCCCCCGCCACGCTGGAGCGCATCACTCAACGCCTGCGTCGCAGCCTGCAGAACCGCGTTCAGGCACCGCTCTACACGCGCCTGGGCCGCAGCCTCAGTGAAACGCTGGTCGGTCTGCCGAGCAGCGCCGAGCAACAACTGGCGGCCCTGGACAAGATCGACGCCCAGTCACTGGACAGCTTCCGCAAGCGCTTCCTTGCCAAGCTGCACGTGCAGGCGATGGTGACCGGCAACCTGACCGCCGACCAGGCCCGCGAGACCGGCCAGCTGGTGATCAACGGGCTGGCGCCGCGTATCACTCGCAAGGCGGTGCCAGACCTGGAAGTGCGTCAGGTCACCCACCACACGGTACTGCGTCCGGACAGCACACGCGGCGATGCCGGCGCCCTGCGCTACCTGCAGGGCAAGGACCGTACGCTGCAGTCCCAGGCCCGCATCGCGGTGCTGGGCCAGCTGCTTGAAGCGCCCTTCTACAGCCAGCTGCGCACCGAGGAGCAACTCGGCTATATCGTCTCCGCACGCTATTCGCCCATGCTCGATGCGCCGGGGCTGAGCCTGCTGGTGCAGTCGCCGTCCAAGGACAGCAAGACGCTGTTTTCGCGCATGGATGCCTTCCTCACCCGCTTCGACAGCCGCGTGCAGTCACTGGATGAGGCGGCGCTTGCCAGCTACCGCGACGCCGTCGTCGACAGCCTGACCCAGAAGCCCCGCAAGCTGTCCGAGCTGGCAGCGCGCAACTGGAGCGAGCTGAGCTTCGGCTGGACAGGCTTTGACCGCCGCCAGCAACTGGTCGCGGCCGTCGAACAGGTCAGCGCGCAGGATATCCGCGCCATCTGGCAGCAGCTGAATGACTCCAGCGCGCTGGAACTGGCCTTCGACCCCGGCACGCCCAGCGACTTCGACCAGCGCCTCACGGAACTGGACCTGCCGCCGCTGCCCGAGGCGCCGCGCGCCGAGACAGGCGCGACCCTGGCGGCACCCTCTGCCGAGGCCAGCGGCAATGCTCAGCATTGAGTCTCGCCGGCCCGCCAGCGGCTTGGCGGGCAAACAAGGCGCCGGCCCTCACCGGACGGGCGCCTGAAACGACAAGACCCCGACGCGGTGCAGTTCAATAACCGCGTCGGGGTCTTGTTCATTCATGCCTTGCCGGCAAGTACTGCAGGCCGGCTAGCCCGTCATCAGCCGAAGGCCTGCGGCGGCATGATGCCTTCCACGTACATCGCCAGTTCTTCGAGAATCTGCACGCGGTCCGGGTCCTGTTCGCTCTGGGCCAGACGCTGGATCTCGCTGACGAAGCCCTTCACGGTCAGGCTCGCGACCTGCTCATCGTTCATGCGCTCCCAGCGCCACTGCTCCCAGCGTTCGCGCTCGGCGGAGTTGAGCGTGTAGCCGTAGCTGCGCGCACGATAGCGGAACAGCATCTCCTCGAGCCGTCCATCCTGGAAGGCGAACGGCGTATCGTCGAGCGCCTCGGGATGGGTGGCACGTACCCGCTCCATCTCCTTGCGGTCCGCGGGCGAGAAGAAGCCACCGGAATAGAGCATCAGGTCCGGATCAGCCGGGCCGGCCGGCGGCGCCTCGGCGAATACCTGCGCCACCTTCACGCCGACACCGGCGTTGTCCTTCAGCCACTTCCAGTGCACGCGACACTGGGCCGGGTCGATCTTGAAGCGCGCGGCGATCTCGCCGTACTCGCCCTCATGCGGCCCGGACACATCCTTGAGCGCATTGGCCGGCAGCAGCACCGGACTCTTGTTGAGATGGATGACCTTGAGCGGAATCCGCTCCTCGCCTTCCGCGAGGTCATCGGCACTGGCGAAGACACGGGCACGTATCTCTTCCGGTGACAGTTCCATCAACGGTGCCGGGTCGACCGAGAGGTCATAGACGATCACGCCATTGGCATTCGAAGGATGCTCCGCCAGCGGCACCACCAGCGCGCCGCAGGCCCGCGAGGCCGGATAGCGACGCGAGATGTGCAGCATCGGCTTGCGTGCGCCGATATCCAGCAGGCTGGCGACATGGCGCTTGTTGCGCAGCTTGAGCAGGTAATCGAACAGTCGCGCATTGCGCGACTTGAGCAGGCGTGCCAGCGCGATGGTGGCGCGCACATCCACCAGCGCGTCATGCGCGCCGGCGTGTTCGATGCCATTGGCCGCCGTCAGGTGCTCCAGGCGGAAGCTGGGCGCACCATCTTCTCGCCTGGGCCATTCGATGCCTTCCGGGCGCAGGGCGTGGAAGGCGCGCACGACATCGATCAGGTCCCAGCGCGAATTGCCGTTCTGCCACTCACGCCCGTAGGGGTCGAGGAAGTTGCGGTAGAACAGATGACGGCTGACTTCATCATCGAAGCGCAGGCTGTTGTAGCCCAGCGTGCAGGTCCCCGGCACGCTCATCTCGTCATTGATGCGTCCGGCGAACTCGGCCTCGGGGATGCCGCGGCGCTCGGCCTGCTGCGGGGTGATGCCGGTGATCAGGCACGCCATCGGCTGGGGCAGGAAGTCATCGGCCGGCTTGCAATAGAGGGTCAGCGGCTCGCCGATCTCGTTGAAGTCAGCATCGGTACGGATGGCCGCGAACTGCGAAGGACGGTCACGGCGCGGGTCGGCGCCGAAGGTCTCGTAGTCGTGCCACAGGAAGGTGGGCTCTGCCACAGGATGTCTCCACGCGGGCGGTCGAAAAATGAACGTGCCAGAGCACCGTCTCCAGCAAGGCTGGCACGGTGCTCTGGCAGGCAATGGGCATTGGCTGGCTCGGGACGTCGCAGGGGATGCCCGCTCGGCAACGCCTCAGGTGACAAGCACCCGACGCCCCGCGAACTCAGGCCTCGCCGGGGCGCGGCAGAGTGACGTTGAGCTCCAGCACCGAGCAGTCGTCTTCGCGGTCCAGCGAGATGTTGATGGCATCCTGGTCGACCTGCACATACTTGCGAATCACCTCGAGCAGCTCACGCTCCAGCATCGGCATGTAATCCGGCTGGTCACGCTGGCTACGCTGGTGCGCGACGATGATCTGCAGCCGCTCCTTCGCGACATTGGCGGTCTTCTTGCGCTCTCGCTTCAGAAAATCCAGTAATTTCACTTGCGCCCCCCTCCAAACATTCTGGCCAGCAGGCCGCGCTTCTCGACTTCATGGAAACGCAGCTGCACTTCCTCGCCCAACAGGCGGGACACGCAATCCACGTACGCCTGGCCGGCATCGCTCTTCTGGTCATGCGTGACCGGCACACCCTGGTTGGACGCGCGCAGCACGGCGTCGGATTCCGGAATCAGGCCGATCAGCGGAATCGACAGGATTTCCTGGATATCGGTCAGGTTGAGCATGTCTCCGCCGGTGACGCGCGCCGGATGGTAACGGGTGATCAGCAGGTGTTCACGCACCGGGGTGTCGCCATTCTCGGCGCGACGCGTCTTGGAAGACAGCAGGCCGATAATGCGGTCGGAGTCACGTACCGAGCTGACTTCCGGGTTGGTCACCACCACGGCCTCGTCAGCGAAGTACATCGCCAGCTGGGCACCGCGCTCGATACCGGCCGGCGAGTCACAGATGACGTAATCGAACTCCTCGCGCAGCGCGTCGAGCACCTTCTCGACGCCTTCCAGCGTCAGCGCGTCCTTGTCACGGGTCTGGGAGGCCGGAAGGATGTGCAGGTTGTCGATGCGCTTGTCGCGGATCAGGGCCTGCTTGAGATTGGCTTCGCCCTGGATGACGTTGACCAGGTCGTAGACCACACGGCGCTCGCAGCCCATGATCAGGTCCAGGTTACGCAGGCCCACATCGAAATCGATCACTACGGTCTTGTTGCCGCGCAAAGCCAGTCCGGTGGCAATGGCGGCGGCGCTGGTCGTCTTGCCGACGCCGCCCTTGCCTGACGTCACTACGATAATCTTGGCCAAAGCTGTCTTCCTTGCTGAGAGTCCCTCGCCGAGCGAGGATCACCGGTAAGTATTGGATATCTAAGTATTGGATATCGTTCTGAACACAGTGCTGGGATCAGCCGAGTCGTGCGATACAGAGTTGGTCATGTTCAAGCACGACTTCGACATTGGCACCCAGCAGGCGATTGTCGATGTCATCGAGTCGCTTGTAGGTTCCGGCCACCGAGAGCAACTCGGCGTGCAGTTCCCTGCAGTAGATGCTGGCGTTGCGATCGCCATGGATACCCGCCAGCGCGCGGCCACGCAGAGCGCCATAGATATGCACACTGCCAGCGGCCAGGATCTCGGCGCCGGCATTCACCGCGCCGATGATGACCAGATCGCCCTCCGGTGCGCTGACCTGCTGGCCCGAACGCACCGTCCCCCGATACACCTTGCTGGCGTGGGCCGGCTCCGCTTTCTCGGCCGCGCTGTCCGTGACTGTCTCGGCAGGTTCGGCGACCGGCTCAGCGGCCACCGGCGGCACAGACTCGAGGGAGCGTCCGCGATTCTCCTGCGGCGGGAACCACCCCAGTCCCAGTGCCCAGGCGGACTGACGCACCGGGTCTCCACCACCACGCACCGCGACCGGCAGCAGCTTGTGTCCTCGGCAGACGGCACAGATGCGCTCCAGCGCCAGATGCGGCTCGTCGAGCTTCTCGACGCTCAGCACCACCGGCGTATGTTGAAAGAAGGCCGGCGACTGGCTGAGCTTGCTGGCCAGCTGAGCACGGATCTGCTCCGGATCACCGCTGACCAGCTCCATGACCGTCATCGGCAGCATGCCGCCCTTGAAGGTGAAGGCCTGAGGGGCCCTGTCCGTACTGAGACTCATGACCTGACTCCGGTTGCGTAAAGAAGTGTCGAAGCCCTCCGACACTCTCGATGATGCACGTGCTGTTCACGGCATCCTCAAGGCGACCCTCGATTGGTAAGGCCACCTGAATAACATAGCTCGCCGTCGCACACGGCACAGCGACTGCTTGAGAGGCGCCGAGCATGAATGACAGACACTGAATGGCATAGCGGTAACGTACAAAACTATGTGAGCGGACACAGTGCTGCAACTGATGATACGGCCAGCAGCAGGCACTGTCAGGTGTCGCGAGCCTACGACGTGGCTCCCTTGCCGACCTGTCACCCGCCGCCGGTTGCCCTGCACGCCGCCGCGTGCGTGCAATAAGACACATCGATCGACATGCGATACCACACAACGGGGGGCTGTGACTGGTAAGATAGCGGGGTGACGAAATTCATGCGCCGTCACTCCGCCCACTCCGCCGTGCCCACCCGATTGCACCCGCCGAGTGTGCGGCCAATTGTTGCGCCCCTCTATTTTTTGCCTGGATAACCGCTCTCTCATGACCGGACTGCTCTCCCGCCTCACTGGCCGCCTGTTCACTCCTCGCTGGCAACACGCCAACCCTGCCATTCGCTCCGCTGCCACTGACCAGCTTGATCCGGAGATTCCAGACCAGCGCAATATCCTGGAGACCCTGATCCTCGAAGATGACGCCTTGGAGGTGCGCCATGCCGCCCTGACGCGCATGCAATCTCCCGAGCGTCTGCTGCCGCTGCTCGACCGCGCCGATGGCCTGGTACGCGAGCGCCTGATCGAACTGTTGAGCGGCGGCCAGGATGCGCCCTCACTGTTGAGCCGTGAACAACTGGTCGCACGCCTGGACGATAGCGAGCTGCTGTCCGCCGTGGCGGCCCGCGGCGACAACCAGCAACTGCGTCTGACCGCACTGAGCCGTCTGGAAGATGAAGAGGCGCTGATCCACCAGGCCTGCCACAACACCATCGCTGCCGTGCGTCATGCCGCTGCCGCCCGCATCACCAGCCAGGCCGGTCTCGAGCGTCTGGTGCGTGATGCCAAGCGTGATCGTCACGTGCAGCGTCAGGCGCGCGACATCCTCGCTCAGCGTCGTGCCGATGCCCAGCAGGCCGATGCGCTGGCCGCCAGCCGCGACAACCTGCTGCGCCAGATGGAAAAGCTGCCGCGTCAGGCATGGGAAGACAGCGTGCCCTCGCGTTACCGCTCGCTGCTGCGCGAGTGGGAGCGTCTGCCGGCCGCGGACTACGACATCCAGCAGCGCTTCGAAGAGGCACGCCAGCAGGCGCACAAGGTCATCAGCGACCATGAGGCCCGCGAGGAAGCCATTCGCGCCCATGAGCGTCTGAGCGCCAACCTCAATACGCACCTGGAAGAGATTCTCAGCGCCGTGGATCAGGCGCGGGAAGACCTCTACAGCCGCGACTGCGTCAATGATCACGACTTCGCCAGCCTTCAGGCCCAACGCCGCCTGCAAGGAGAGCGCTGGCGCGAGCTGACCGACCAGTTCTCGGCCCCGGCCGAACTGCTCGAACGTCAGCAGCGCCTGCAACAGCAGCTGCAGGATGCCCTCGATGCCTGGCATCGCCATCAGCTGTGCCAGGGCGAGCTGGATGCCGCGCTGATCGACAATGACATCGACCAGCTGCGTCGTCTGGAAAGCGAGGTGGCCTGGCCTGCGGGTCTGCCGCAGACCGCCAGCCTGAGCGCGGTGCGTCAGGCGATCAGCGCGGCACAGCCGGAAGAGCCGACGGAGGCAGCGCAAGAGCAGGACGCGGTCGATGAAAGCCCTGCACAAGACACAGAGTCAGCTGACGCCTCCCGCGAGGGCGACGGCACTGCGCGCAAGGCGAGCCTGGACCTGGACGCACTGGACGCCGAACTGGCACGCCTGGAAGCGGATCTCGATGCCGGCAAGCTCAAGCCAGCCAGTCGTCTGCATCGCTCACTGCGCGATCGTACCGAAGGCCAGCTCGACAATGCCCGCCAGACTCGCCTGCGCCAGCTGGGCGCGCGTGTCGCGGAACTCCGTGACTGGCAGAACTTCGTCGCGGCGCCCAAGCGCGAGCAGCTGCTCGAGGCCATCACCACCCTGAGCGAGCGCGATGACATCAGCGATGAGCAGCGCGACCGCCAGCACCAGCAGCTGATTCAGCAATGGCGCGAGCTGGGCGATGCGGCCGCCAGCCGCGATGCCAGCCAGGCGTTCCGCACCGCCTCTGACGCCATCAAGCTGCGTCTGCGGGATTACCGCGAATCGCGCAAGCAGCTGCGTGAACACAATCTGGCCATGCGCCAAGCGCTCTGCGAGCAGCTTGAATCGCTCAACGGTCACGCCATGGACGATGCCGACCCCGACTCCCTGCGCCAGATCCGCGATCGCGCCCGTGAGGAATGGCGTCGCCACACACCGGTGCCCGCAGGCCCCGGTCGCCAGCTGTCGCACCGCTTCGGTGAGGCGCTGACGGCACTGCAGGCGCTGATCGACAGCCGCGCGGGTCAGATCGCCGCCGCCAAGCAGGTACTGGTCGACGCCGTCGAGGCGCTGGCCAATGAGGACTCGCCGGCACGCGCCCGCGCCGAACAGGCCAAGGCCCTGCAGAGTCGCTGGCGCGAGATGGGCCGCGCGCCCAAGGGCGAAGAACAACGCCTATGGGCCGCCTTCCGCGCGGCGTGCGACCGCATCTTCGCCGCGCGCGATCAGGACCGCGAAGACCGCGACAGCCGCGAGCAGGCACGCCTGGATCAGTGGCAGGCGTTGATCGAGCGCCTCGACAGCTGGGAGCCGGAGACGCTGGAAGACGCCGCCCTGCTCGATGACGCCTTGAAGGAAGCCGACACCCTCGGCCCGCTGCCGCGCGGCAAGCGGGGTGACGGCATGCGTCGTCGCTGGACCGGCATTCTCAAGCGTCGCGAGCAGCGTCTGGACGAACTGCACGCCCTGCAATTGCGCGAGGAATGGCAGCAATGGCGTGACCTGCTCGAACAGCACGCCGTGGCGGATGCCAGCGCGCGCAACGGCGACGTGCAGGATGTCGCGCTGCCGAGCACCTCGGCCTTCGACGACAACAGCCGTCAGGCCAATGCGGCGCGCAACCAGATGCGTCAGGCCCTGCCGAGCAACTGCAGCGCCGCCAACGAGCGCCTGGCCGAGCTGCGTGTCCACCTGGCCATTCTGTTCGAGGCCCCGCTGGGCAGCGAAGATGAGTCACGCCGCCTGACCGTGCAGGTCGCGCGCATCAACCAGCAGCTGGGTGAGCGCATGGAGCGTGAAGAAGAGCTGGATGAGGTGCTGGATGCGCTGCTCGCCAACGGTCCGCTGGACTGGGACGCCTGGCAGACCGAACTGCCGCGCTTCGATGCGCTGTTCAATCACTGAGTCAGTGCTCTTGAGCTGGTGACGACGCGCTCGCAAGACTGAAGTCATGGCAACGAAAAGCCCCCGCCTCGAGAGAGACGGGGGCTTTTTCATTCTCTTGCCAGAGGGGCCGGGTGCCAACCCTGCACTGGCTCACTCCAGCGCAGAGCATCAGCCCATGAACTGGCCGCCATTGATGTCCAGGTTGGCACCGGTGATGAAGCCGGATTTCTCGTCGGCCAGGAAGGCGACCGCGCGTGCGATCTCATCCGGCTGGCCGTAGCGCTTGACCGGGATGGTCTCGCGGATCGATTCACGGATCTCTTCGGGGATCTTCATGATCATGTCGGTGGCGATATAGCCCGGCGACAGGGTGTTGACGGTGATGCCCTTGGTCGCGGTTTCCTGCGCCAGGGCCATGGTCAGGCCATGCATGCCCGCCTTGGCAGCCGAGTAGTTGACCTGCCCGAACTGCCCCTTGCGGCCATTGATGGAGGAGATGTTCACGATGCGGCCGTACTTGTGCTCCAGCATGTCATTGATGACGGCACGGCAGGTGTTGAAGACGCTGTCGAGGTTGCAGTTGATGACTTCGCGCCACTGCTCATAGCTCATCTTGCGCATGGAGGTATCACGCGTGATACCGGCGCAGTTGACCAGTACCGCGATCGGGCCGAAGCGCTCACGGATTTCGTTGACGCCTGCCTGACAGGCTTCGAAGTTGTCCAGCTCGATACCGGACAGTGCGATGTTCTCGTACCCGGCAGCACGCTGTTCCGACAGCCACCCCTCTGCCTTTTCCTTGTTCCTGTAACCCGCAATTACCTGATACCCCTGGTTCGCCAGCTCGCGGCAGATAGCGGAACCAATGCCACCGGTACCACCGGTAACCCATGCGACGGGTGCTGTCTGTGTCATCTTATTGCGTCTCCCTAATCCTGGAACGTCCTGTGTCCTTGGCTTGGGCACAGCTTGGCGAATCTGCGGACACCCCGCCCTGAGAAAACGAGAATGCCTGCAACGACAACAATGACCCGTATCTCTAACAGCCTGATGACAATCGTGCACTCTGTGACGCCTGCCATCCGCCTGTGCGAGACGCGTCCTCCTCAGTATGGACAGGATGCAGAGGGAATGTATGTAGCAGATCTCTCACACAAGATGTCGATAATCGCTCGAGATGCGTAGATGGGTTGGTGACGACTCACCGGACACGAGATGTTTGCGTCAATTACGGGATAACGGTTGACGCAGCACTGTATATCCTTATACTACGCCCCACGTTGATGCGGGGTGGAGCAGTCTGGTAGCTCGTCGGGCTCATAACCCGAAGGTCATCGGTTCAAATCCGGTCCCCGCTACCACTGACAAGTCGTTGCCTATCAAGGTAATTCCCGGTCAGACACCAACGTGATGTTGCGGGATGGAGCAGTCTGGTAGCTCGTCGGGCTCATAACCCGAAGGTCATCGGTTCAAATCCGGTTCCCGCTACCAACCTCTGATGCGTCAGAGTTGGAGCAAAGGCAGTAACCAGTATTGCGGGGTGGAGCAGTCTGGTAGCTCGTCGGGCTCATAACCCGAAGGTCATCGGTTCAAATCCGGTCCCCGCTACCAAGAATTCGAAAGGCCTGATGCCATGCATCAGGCCTTTTTCGTATGCGTGACATTCCTGTGCGAGGATATCGCTGAGGCCAGCGCCCGGACCTCGCTTACCCCTTTCTCAACGCCCATCACCTTCACACTCATCGCGTCAGTCCCAAGGGAGTGCCTGCATGCGCCACTGGCTGGTCAAGACCGAACCCGATGCCTTCTCGCTGGATGACCTGCGCCGCGAATCACCGGCGCTCTGGGATGGCGTGCGCAACTATCAGGCGCGCAACTTCCTGCGTGAGATGCAGCTCGGTGATGTCGTGCTCATCCAGCACTCCAGCTGCAAGATACCTGCGGTGGTCGGCCTGGCCGTCGTCAGCGAACTCGCCCTGCCCGACCCGACGGCCAGTGACCCCGAGCACAAGGGCTTCGACCCACGTCAGGTGGCGGATATCGATGCCGACAAGCCTCCGCGCTGGGTCGCCCCGCGCCTGAGCTACCTTCGCCCGCTGCGCACCTCCCTGCCCATCGCGCGCCTGAAGGCCCGGCCCGAGCTGGCGGACAGCCACCTGGTGCGCCGCGCACGCCTGTCCGTGATGCCGCTCAGCGAGAGCGAAGCCGCCTGCATCGCCAGCCTGGCCGACGACACCCTGCTGCCGTGAACCGACGCGCCCGGGGCGCTCGCGCGAGGAAGTGACCGGCAGCGCCTTGAACTCCACTGCGACGGGCCGCATCATCAGGCCAACCGGCTCGCGCGCGAGCCTTGAATCGCAGACAGAATTTCGGGGCATGCACCATGATCATCGATCCCAATACCGGCCAGCCACTGACCGGCAATGACACCACCGCCGCCCAGCCACAAGGGGTGGTCGGCGGCGGTGCCGCCAGTGCGCCGCGCCAGGCAGAAGACGCCAACACCTACATCATCGATGTGGACATGAGCAATCTTCAGCAGGTGCTGGAAGCCTCACAGCAAGTGCCGGTACTGCTGGATTGCTGGTCGCCGCAGAGCGAGCATTGTCTCGTCCTGACACCGATTCTCGAGAAGCTGGCACGTGAATATGCGGGTGGCTTCATCCTGGCCAAGCTGAACGCCGAGGAGCAGCAGGACATCGCCGCCCAGCTGGGCGTGCGCTCGGTGCCGGATGTCAAGCTGGTCATCCAGGGCGGTCTGGCAGGCAATTTCACCGGCGCACGCCCGGAAGCCGAGATTCGCCAGTTCCTCGAGCAGCACAAGGTCCAGCCGGCGGCCGGCGCAGGACCCAGCCTCACGGAGCAGGCGGCCACTGCGCTGGAAAGCGGCGATCTCGTCACCGCCAAGGCGCTGTATCAGCAACTGGCGCAGGAATCCCCCGAGACACCGGAATACCGCATCCACCTCGCCTCGGTACTGGTCGCCGAAGGCAATGGTGAAGAGGCCCGTCAGCTGCTGGATTCCCTCAAGCCGGAAGACCGTGACGGTGCCCAGGCGCGAGGCGTACGCGCACGCATCGACTTCACCGCCGAGGCACCGTCTCCCGAAGAGGTGCAGGCGATGATCGAGCGGGACGACAGCGAAGCCCGCTACCAGCGCGCCATGCGCGATCTGGCGGATGGCCACTACGAGCTGGCGCTGGATACCCTGATCAGCCTGGTGAAGACTGACCGCCAGTACGGCGATGATCTGGCACGCAAGACGCTGCTGCGCGTCTTCGACGCCCTTGGGGCGACCCATGAGCTGACGGTGCGCTTCCGTCGCCAACTGTTCGCTCTGATGTATTGATTGTGCTGATGTACTGATCGTGCTGATGTACTGATCGTGCTGATGCGCTGATTGTACTTCTGATCGGGCTAATGAGCTGAACACATCACGCAGACGACAAGGCCCCGCCTCCGGTCAAGGAAGCGGGGCCTTGTCATTGAGGGCCCGCCGTCGCGCCGACTCAAGGACTAACGACGGCTCCAGCCCTTGAGAAGCGAGGGGCGAGCACGCGATTCGCGCACACTGGGCGGAAAGTCCACCTCCAGTTCCTGGCCCGCAGACTTCACGGCGTCTGGCGCAGATGGGGTGGCAGATGACGCCGCGGATGCACGGCAGCGTGAAGATGGCGGCGATGAACGCGCCAGCCGCAGGCTCCCGCCCTGACAACACCATTCACGACAGGCCGTCACGCCTGCATCCCTGCTTGCTGGCCACCCCTGTCGCGGCGTCTCTGCCACCTCATGTCTCATCGTCGCATCTCCTGATGACAAGCCCCTCCCGATGAGTGGCCTGCCCTCAGAGTTGACGATAATGATTCTCAATTCAAGTTTGCGTTGAGCGATAGCTGCCAACGAAACGCCGCAGACTGACCCAGATCAACTCCGGCTCTGTCGACTCCCCTTCCTGGCCGCTTCGCTCGCCCCCTCGATCCCTTCGCCAACTTCAACCTTTCTGCAGGCGCTCATCCATCTGCTGCAGCGCCTGCTCCAGCTGGACGCGCGTGGTGGCGTAGTTCAGGCGAACGAAGCCCGGCCAACCGAAGTCTGCGCCATCCGACAGCGCGACATCACACTCCTCGAGCAGCGTCTGCTGCGGAGACTCCCCGAGCCCTGCCTTGCGCATATCCAACCAGGCCAGATAGGTGGCCTGCGGGCGCGACATGCTGACGCCGTCCCAGCGTGCCACATGGCTTTCCAGCAGATCGAGGTTGTCACGCAGCACGCCCAGCAACTCCTGACGCCACGGCTCACCCTCGCGCCACGCCGCTTCGGTCGCGGCCATGCCCAGCACATTGGTATCGGGCATCAAGCCATTGGCGGCGCCGGTGAAGCGTGCACGCAGCCCGGGATCGGTGATCACCGCGCAGGCGAACGTAAGCCCGGCGGTATTGAAGGTCTTGGAGGGCGCCCATAGGGTCACGCAGCGTGCCGCCAGTCGCTCGTTCAGGCTGGCCAGCGGGATATGGCGGGCCGTCGGGTCCACCACCAGATCCGCATGCAGCTCATCGGAGACCACCAGCAGATCGTGACGCTCGACCAGCTCCGCCAGCGCCTCGAGCTCTTCCTCGCACCAGACGCGGCCGGTAGGATTGTGCGGGTGGCACCATAGCAGCAGCTCGGTCTCGGGTGTGATGGCCGCCTCCAGGGCCTCCAGGTCCAGACGCCAGGGGCCGCCTTGCGTCTCGGGCTCTGCCAGCGGCGCCATCTGCGCCAGTCGCCCGGTCTTCTGTGCCACCTTGAGGAAGGGCGGGTAGATCGGGGTCGTCGTGACCACGCCCGCGCCGGGAGAGGTCAACGCCAGGCTGGCCAGGTGCAAGGCCGGCACCACGCCCGGCAGCCAGACGATGGCATCACGCGGCACCTCCCAGCCATAATGCTCGCGACTCCAGTCACACAGGCTGTCATCGAGGCTCTCCGACGGCTTGGCATAGCCGTAGACCGGATGCGCCACTCGCTCGGCCAGCGCTCGTGTCACGGCGGGCGGGGCGCTGAAGTCCATGTCGGCAATCCAGAGGGGCATGACGTCCGAGGCGTAGCGATCCCACTTCTGGGAAGGGTACTGGCGTCGATCGAGCGGGGTGATGAAATCGAATGGCAAGATGGAGTCTCCCTGTGGCGGGCAAATTTGGCAGGCAACGCGAGCAGTGCGCTCGCCTCACACCGCCTTCTGGCGGCGAGAAGAATACCTGTGGACCAACTACAGCATAAGGCTTTGTGCATGTCTGAAGACACCTTTTACCCACAGGCCCAGCGCGGGCTGCCCGGTCTGTTGCACGCCTGGCTGACCCATGGCCGTGGCGACAGCGAGCGCCTCGCCGTGCTGCTGGCTGATACCGCGCGCGTCGCGAGTCTTGGCCAACCCGCCAGCAATCCCGATGGCGAAACACTGGAACAGTGGGCCGCCCAAGGCGGTGCGCCGCTGTGGGCGCCCAAGGCAGCGCTGTTCCTGTTGATGCAGATGCCGGCACGCCCGGTGCCGCAGGGGCCGGATGATGCCTGCGCCTGGGCCTACTGCTGGTTGCGCATGCGCGAACACGACAGTCCCGCGGCCGCCCTGATGGCGCTGCCGGAACACCTGCGTCAGCCGCTGGCCTGGCCCATCGAAGCCGCCTGGCAAGACCTGACGCACCAGCGGCTGATCTAGCCGCGCTCGATTGTCGAACGCTCGCAGCGCTGTTGGTGAGCAGCGCTGCGTTTCTCTCGGCCCTCCTTCCTTCCCCCCCTCCTCGTATTTCCCTCCCTGCTGACCCTCTCTTGTCCGCTCTATATCCTTGTCCGCTCCCGCCCGTTCCTGTCCGCTGAGCTCTATCTCTGCCCGCACTCTCCTTGCAACTCCTTCTCCTTGCGGCTCCTACTCCTTGCCCCTGCGTCACTCCCTGGTCACATCCTCTTCACTCCCGCTCCTCCCTGCCACTGATGGCGATTCTGATGGTGCCCTCAAAGGACAGCTCGTCCCCCTCTCGGCATTGCTGGCAGCCATGGGTAGCAGTTTTCTCAACGAATATTGTCACCACCGACTAGTCGCGTTGCGGAAACCTGAGCCTCGTCAACGCGTAACTGACGCCATTTCGTTTAATCATCGTTTTGTGAAGCGATACACCCGATGGGATTTCTTGTGTGAGCGAGGAGTAAAGTTCTTTCAACCGCAACGAAACGGTAATTCAACAAGAATCCGCTGGCGCGACACGACGACCAGCAAGCTTCAGGAGAAGCTCCATGACCACCTCCCTGATTGTCGGACTGGATGGAACCCCGGGCGGCGACAGTGCCATTGCCTATGCCAAACGCGTCGCCTCTCTGGTGGGCGCGGAAACCAGGATCATTCTCTGCTACGTGGTCGAATGGTCGCCCTACAGCTTCAACACGCCGGAGGAGAACGCCCAGCGTGCCAGCCGCCGCGAGAACGAGATCAAGCTGGCCCGCGAACGAGTACTGACGCCCGCCATCAGCGAGCTGGAAAAGGAGGGCTATCAGGTCGAGGGGCGTGTCCGCCACGGCGATGCCGCCGAGATTCTCAGCCTGCTGGCGCGTGAGGTGAATGCCGAGCAGATCATCGTCGGCCGCAAGGGGGAAAGCGTCCGCTCACGCATCTTCGGCAGCGTCACTGCCCATCTGATTCAAGAGGCCTCGGTGCCCGTCACCATCGTTCCCTGAGACAGGCGCCTCCCGCACCCGCCGCCTGCAGAGATTTGTACCCGACAATAACGACAATTCGCTTTTCGAGGTTACCTCTCATGAGTCGATTCCGCTCCCTGGCCCCCTGGGCTGCCGCCATGGCAGTCCTCATGGCCTCAAGCTCTGCCCGTGCCGAAGGCATGGACCAGGCCATCAGTGACATCGTCGGACCGATCGTCAACCCGATCGTCTCGACCATCTTCTATTCCGTACCGGTGGCCGGTACCCAGTTCCCGCTGATCGTCGGCTGGCTGATCATCGCGGCGGTCGTCTTCACGCTCTATTTCGGCTTCGTGCAGTTCCGCCTGTTCGGCCATGCCGTGCGTCTGGTCAAGGGTGACTACACCGACCCGAAGGATGAAGGCGAGGTATCCCACTTCCAGGCACTGGCCACGGCGCTGTCAGGCACGGTTGGCCTGGGCAACATCGCCGGTGTCGCGGTCGCCGTCTCGCTGGGCGGACCGGGCGCGACCTTCTGGATGATTCTGGCCGGTCTGCTCGGCATGGCCTCCAAGTTCTGTGAATGTACGCTTGGCGTGAAGTACCGCAACGTCAACGCGGATGGCTCCATCTCCGGCGGCCCGATGTACTACCTGTCCAAGGGCTTCGCGGAAAATGGCAAGGCGGGGCTGGGCAAGGTACTCGCGGTGTTCTTCGCCATCTGCGCCATCGGCGGCTCCATCGGCGGCGGCAACATGTTCCAGGCCAACCAGTCCTATCAGCAGGCCGTCAACGTCACCGGCGGTGATGCCAGCTTCCTGGTCGGCTACGGCTGGCTGTTCGGTCTGGTGATGGCTGCCATCGTCGGCATGGTCATCATCGGCGGCATCAAGTCCATCGCACGTGTCACCGAGAAACTGGTGCCGATGATGGCTGTCATCTACGTGATCGCGGCGATCATCATCCTCGGCTTCAACTTCAGCGCGATTCCGGCTGCCTTCGGCGCCATCATCGAAGGTGCCTTCGCACCGGTCGCGGTCGGCGGCGGTATCGTCGGCGTATTGATCCAGGGCTTCAAGCGTGCTGCCTTCTCCAATGAAGCCGGTATCGGCTCCGCGGCCATCGCCCACTCTGCCGTCAAGACTTCCCAGCCGGCGACCGAAGGGATCGTCGCCCTGCTCGAGCCGTTCATCGATACCGTCGTCATCTGCACCATGACCGCGCTGGTCATCGTCATCACCGGCGCCTACCAGGTCGAAGGCCTCGGCGGCGTCCAGCTGACGTCCTACGCCTTCGAGACCGCCTTCCCGTGGTTCCCGTATGTGCTGGCCCTGGCCGTGTTGATGTTCGCCTTCTCCACCATGCTGTCCTGGTCCTACTACGGCCTGAAGGCCTGGACCTACCTGTTCGGTGAGAGCAAGGGCTCCGAGATCGTCTACAAGCTGATCTTCCTCGCCTTCGTGGTCATCGGTGCCTCCATGAGCCTCGGCCCGGTCATCGACTTCTCCGACGCCATGATCTTCGCCATGTCCATCGCCAACATCATCGGCCTCTACTATCTGATGCCGGTCGTGAAGCGTGAGCTGGCCCAGTACATCGCCAAACTGAAGTCCGGCGAGATCGCACCGGTCGACAAGAAAGCCAAGCGCCAGAACGCGTGATCCCCATCACGCCCAGGCGGGCCTGACACACCGTCAGCCGCCGCATCACCCCAGGCCCCTGCCCATCGGCAGGGGCTTTTTCGTTGTCGATCATGCAATTCCGTGCATTGGACGGCTGAAACCACCCAAGTCGGATTGCCGCAACGCAGCGCAATGGGTAGGGTGTGGCGCTCACTGGCCACACTGGCCGGAACCCGTATCAACGAGGACGTCTCATGCTCGCTTCCATGCATGCCATGGTGCTGCGCAATCCCGGCCCGGATGCCGACTTCGTGGCGACCGAATGCCCGCTGCCCACTCCCGGCCCCGGCCAGGTGCGCATTCGTGTCGCTGCCTCCAGCGTCAATCCACTGGATCTCAAGCTGGCCAGCGGTCAGGTGCCTCTCCTGCCGCCAGCGCCCTGTGTGCTGCACGGCGACTTGGCCGGTGTGATCGATGCCGTCGGCGATGACGTGCTGGCCTTCTCGCCCGGCGACGAGGTGCTCGGCTTTGCCGGCGGTGTCGCCGCTCATCCGGGTGCGCTGGCGGAATACATGCTCGCCGATGAACGCCTGATCACCCGCAAGCCGCGCCGCCTGAGCTTCATGGAAGCCGCCGCGTTGCCGGCAGTGTTCATCACCGCCTGGCAGGCACTGGTGGAGCGTGGCCGGCTGGAAGCGGGACAACGCGTGCTGGTCCACGGCGGCGCCGGTGGCGTCGGCCATGTGGCATTGCAGATCGCCCGTTGCATCGGCGCGGAAGTCGCGACCACGGTGTCCAGCGATGACAAGGCCCGGGCGGCACGCGACTGCGGCGCGGACCACGTCATCCGCTACCGCGAGGAAGCCGTGGCCGATTACGTGGCCCGGCTGACGGGTGGCGAGGGCTTCGACCTGGTCTTCGATTGCGTCGGCGGCGACAACCTGGCCGCCAGCTTCGCCGCCAGCAAGCTGGGCGGGCGCATCGTGACCATCAACGCGCGCACCACGGTGGATCTCTCGCCGCTGCACGCCGGCAGCCGCAGCCTGGAAGTGCTGTCGATCCTGCTGCCGCTGACCGCTGGCATCGGACATGAACAGCAGCGCCAGGCGCTGGGCAAGCTGGTGGAGCTGGTCGAGGAAGGCGAATTCAAGGTGCGCCTCGATGAGCGTCAGTTCGACTTCAGCGAGGTCGCCGAGGCCCATCGTCATCAGGCCTCCGGCAAGGCAGTGGGCAAGATCTCGCTGGTGCGCCGTCAGTTCTGGGACGCCGCCCAATGAGCGCAGCACTTCAGGGTGAGCTGGGCCTGCAACTGCTCAAGCTGCTGATCTCGGTGGCGGTGGTGATCGGGCTGTCACTGATCGCGGAGCGCCTCTCGACGCGCATGGCCGGGCTGCTGTCCGGCTACCCGCTGGGTACGGCCATCACGCTGGGCTTCATCGGCGTGGAGATTTCCCCCGAGTTTGCCGGCCAGAGCGCCGTCTATACCCTGGCCGGCTTCTCCTCGACGCTGGCGCTGGGGGTCGGTTACTGGCTATGCGGGCGTGCCCAAGGGCTGCGCGGCGTCATCAACGGCACCCTGGGCGGCCTGCTGGTCTGGCTGATCGCCAGTCTGGCACTGGCGCAGTTCGAGTTCACACGCGTCAGCGGCGTGATCGTGACGCTGATCGCCATCGTGCTGTGCATGCGCCTCTATCGCGGCGTACCGGAAAGCACGGCGCGCAAGTCACCCTTCTCCTGGGTCTCGCTGCTGGCGCGCGCCGGACTGGCCGCCGGCATCGTGTTCGGCATCACCGCGCTGGCCCACCTGCTGCCGCCCTCCTGGGCAGGCCTGGTGGCGGCCTTCCCGGTCACCATGTACCCGCTGCTGGTGATTCTGCATCTCACCCAGGGGCCGGTAGCCGTCGCGACCGTCATCAAGCACTACCCGGCCGGCCTCGGCTCACTATTGTGCTACGCGCTGGTGGTCTCGCTCAGCTACCCCGGCATGGGGGTCGGCCTGGGCACCCTGCTCGGTTTCATCGTGGCGACGGCGTGGCTGGGCGTGTTCACGCCGTTGCAACGTCGACTAGCCTCACGACGTACAGCCAGCGCCTGAGCTTCCTGATAGGCTGAAATGCCGCATGGATGCCCAGGAGCGACGCATGTACTTCAAGACACTGGAACCGGCCTTCTTCGACACCGATGCCCTCGGGCACATCAACAATACGCGCCTGCCGGCCTGGTTCGAGTGGGCGCGCAATGACCTGTTCCGCGTCTTCGTGCCGGACCTCGATCCGCGCAAGTGGCCGCTGATCATGGCGCGCATCGAGGTCGACTTCCTCGCCGAGCTGCAATATGGCCAGCCGGTGGAGATTCGCACCTGGCTGTCGCGCCTCGGCGGCAGCTCCTTCACCGTGACCCAGGAAGCGTGGCAAAGCGGCGTCTGCGGCGCGCGCGGCCACTGCGTGCTGGTGCAGTTCGATCATCATGCCAAGCAATCGCTGCCCATCGAGGGCGAGCTGCGCGCGACCCTGGCCAGCCATGTGCACGAGCACACCGACAGCGCCGAACTGGATGTCCCGGCCCTGCGCAAAGCCGCCCGGGCACTCGGCACGCACAGCGCCACCTCAGAGGGGAGCGTGCCGGCATGACACCCGCGCTCAAGCTGCTCAAGGGCAAGCCACACCGCACACTCGAATATACCCACGACCCGCGAGCCCCTGCCTACGGGGAAGAGGCTGCCCACACGCTGGGGCTTGATCCCGCCCAGGTCTTCAAGACCCTCGTCTGCCAGCTGGAAGGCGGCAACGCACGTCAGCCGCTGGTGGTTGCCGTGGTGCCGGTCAGCGGCACGCTCGACCTCAAGGCACTGGCACGCGCCTGCGGGGCACGCAAGGCGGCACTGGCCGCGCATGATGCCGCCGAACGTGCCACCGGCTATGTGGTCGGCGGCATCAGTCCGCTGGGGCAGAAGAAGCGCCTGCCACTGTGGGTCGATGACAGCGCCGCGACACAGGCGGAAATCTTCATCAGCGGCGGTCGCCGTGGACTGGAGATAGCGCTCGCCCCCGCGTTACTGTGTGAGCTGGGCAATGGCCAGTTCGCCCCGCTGGCTCGTAACGACTGATGGCCACGGGCGTGGCACACCATGACGAACCCGCCACAGCACCGCGTCAGCGAGGAGGCCCGATGGGCATTCGCTACAGCAAGTGGATCTATCCGGACATGACCGAGCTGCATGCGCAGGTCGAAGCGGCGCTGGAGCAATGGTTCAGTGAGCGCTTCGCCGACTACCCGCACATCAGCTTGCCGGGCCTTGACCCCTACGATTATGATGGCTGGTTCAATCGTCTGGCCCCGGAGCTGATGGCGCGCGGCAGTGACTACTGCGAGCGTGAATGGCATGGCTATGTGCCGAGCCCCCAGCAGCTCAACCAGGCTTTCTTCCGGGCCGTATCCCGGTCCAACAAGTGTGTGCTGGAGCCTGACCGCAAGCATGGTGATCCTGACCAATCATAGTCCCGACGCGCGGGAGCTCGAGATCATCGAGCGCCAGCTCGGGCGCAAGCCGCGCGGCATCCAGGCCGTGGCCGCCACCGATGGCGAGGGCACCCCGCTGGTGCTGCGCATGCATTCTCTGGTGGACGGCAAGCCCTTCCCGACCCTCTACTGGCTGTGCGATGAACGCCTCAAGATCTCGCTGTCACGCATCGAGGCCGAAGGCGTCATCAAGGGGCTGGAAGAACGCCTCAAGACCGACGAGGAACTGCTGGCGCGCTACCGTGCCAGCCATGAGGCCTACGTCGCCGAACGCTGGAGCTTCATGAGCGAGGCCGAGCGCAACGCCATCGAGACCCAGGGCTTCACTGAGCTGATGCGTGAACGTGGCGTCGGCGGTATCCGTGACTGGAATCAGGTGCGCTGCCTGCACACCCAGTACGCCCAGCATCTCGCCTACGCCGAGGGCAACGCCATCGGTCACTGGGTCGATGCCCATTACGACGTGCTGTCCGAGCTGCCCTGAGCCCTGGCGATGCTCGACGCGAAGCCGTCGGCTTGAATGCAGAAGACGAAGAAGCCCGCCAATTGGCGGGCTTCTTGCGTCGGGACGAGCGTCAGGCCTACAGCGAGTGCGCGAAGACCAGCGCGATGCACAGCGGGCAGATCAGGCGCACGTACCACGGCCAGATCTTCCAGAACAGGCTGGACTCGATGTCCGGCGCCCCGCTCTGGATCTCCTTGAGCAGCGCATGGCGCGACATCGCCCAGCCGACCAGCAGGCACATCACCAGCGCGACCAGCGGCTGACTGTACTGGGTGGTCAACATGATCACCAGGCCGAACAGTGCCCCGAAGTTGGCGGCGATGGTCAGGCTGATGGCCATGATGGCGGCACCGACGGCCAGGGTGGCGGCACGCCGACCCAACCAGCCACGCTCGACCACGAAGGACACCGGCACTTCCAGCATCGAGATGGACGAGGTGATGCCCGCCACGCTCATCAGCGCGAAGAACGCCACCATCAGGGTGCCACCTGCGCCGCCCATCTGGCCGAACAGCGCCGGCAGCGTGTCGAACAGCAGAGTATCCGAGCTCTTGAGCAAGCCCTCGGCATCGAAGATCTCGACGCCCAGATGACGCGCAGCATACATGGCCGGAATCACCAGCAGGCCGGCGAGGAAGGCGATGCCGACATCGATCAGCGTCACCAGTACGCCGAGACGCGGCAGGTTCTGCTCCGGCCCCAGATAGGAGCCGTAGATCAGCATCGCGCCCACACCGAGCGACAGCGAGAAGAACGCCTGGCCCATCGCGCTCAGCATCAGGTCGGCATCGAAGATGCGGTCCCACTGCGGCATCAGGTAGACGCTCAGGCCTTCATCGGCGCCCGGCAGGGTCAAAACGTAGCCGATCAATCCGACCAGCAGCATCAGCAACAGCGGCATCAGCCGCGTGGACCATTTCTCGATCCCGCCGCGCACGCCGCCGACCACGATCGCCATCGTCAGGGCGAGGAAAACCGCCGTCAGCGAGACATTGCGCGTGAAGTCGAAGGTGGTCAGCCAGCTGGCGGCGGAACTCATGCCCAGTGCATCAGCGACCGGCGCGGCGGTATAGCCCAGCAGCCAGCCCGCGACGATGGCATAGAAGGCCAGAATCAGGCTGGCGGTCAGCATGCCCGCCCAGCCCGCCAGCGCGCCGAAGCGCTTGGTAATGCCTTGTCCGAGGCTCATGCTGGTGACGATGTTGGCCTGACCATGGCGGCCGATGACAAGCTCAGCCATCAAGGCCGGCCATGCCAACAGGAAGGCCAGCACCAGATACATCACCACGAAGGCCCCGCCTCCGTTGTTGGCCGTCTGGGACGGGAAGCCCCACACGTTGCCAAGTCCTACTGCCGAACCAGCGGCGGCCATCAAGAAGCCCAGCCGACTGGCAAAGCGTCCGCGCACCTGCGCCATCTGCCTCTCCTGCCTTGTTGTTCCGCGTCCGTCGAAGACGACGTCGCGATGAGTTGGGGTGCATCCCGATGCAAGCTCACGGGGCGCTAGCGCCCGCCAGCCGTCGCCTGCGGGGGCGGCAAGGGTAGCAGAGCAGGCCCGCGAATGCAGGCGACAACGCCGAAACTCAGCACGCGACTCGCGTTGGCCACGGGGCAATGTCGAGTTCCTCATGGGCGTCATAGCGTCGCCGCACAACTCGCGTAGGATAGGAAGGACATGACAGCAAGGCACGGCAGCCAGCAGTGAGCGCCGCCTAGAAACATTCAGGAGAGCAACATGCATCGCATCTGTGTCTATCTGGGCTCCCGCGAGGGCGTCTCCCCACAGCACCGCCAACTGGCCGAGGCTCTGGGCACGGCCATCGCCGAACGCGGCTGGGGACTGGTCTACGGAGGTGCGCGCGCCGGGCTGATGGGGGCATTGGCAGATGCCGCGCTGGCAGCAGGCGGTGAGGTGATCGGCGTGATCCCGCAGGTGCTGGTCCGCAACGAGAAGGCGCATACCGGTCTGACGCGCTTGATCGAGGTCTCGGACATGCATGAGCGCAAGGCGCAGATGGCCGCATTGGCAGATGCCTTCGTGACCCTGCCCGGCGGGATTGGCACCCTGGAGGAATTGTTCGAGACCTGGACCTGGCAGTACCTGCGCTTTCACGCCAAGCCGATCGCCATCCTCGACAGTGACGGCTTCTACGCCCCCCTGCTCGAGTTTCTGGACCGCACCGTCGAGGCGGGCTTCCTCGATGCAGACACTCGCGCGCGCCTGATCAGCGAGCGCGAGATCACGCCCCTGCTGAAGCGTCTGGCGCCCGAGACGTAAGGCTTGAGACGTAAGGCCTGAGACCTGACAGGCTGGTGCGTCACTCCCCACAAGCGCATGACGCTGGCGCCATGGGGAGTGACTCTGCGAGCGGCCGTCTCAGCTCAGCGTGCTCTGTCAGCAGTTCGCCTCAGCTCAGCGACGTCTCGCCAACAACCTCAACGGCATCCTCCGAGACGGCCTGCCGCTGGGCGGGTTTGCCGATATAGCGCGCCCGCTTGCTGGCGGTGACCTGCTCGACATCGACCATCACCAGGCCGTCGATGCAGTAACCGAAATCGGCGTCGACACTGAAATCGAGGAAGCGGGTGCCACCGGGCTCGGTGACCTCGGCGTATTGCTTGTAGAGCGTCGGTACCGTCACGCCCATCGCATCCAGCTGGGCACGCAGGCGGCGGAAATCGCCATCGGCGTCCTGACCATCGAACAGCCGCTCCGCTTCATGGGCGGCGCTGCCCGGCACGCTCTGGGCGACCGGCGCCCGTGCACGCGCCAGCCCCTCATCATCCCCGTAATAATGACGGTAGTAGCTGACGATCAACGCCTTGGCGGCCTCCGGATAGCTGTTGGAAAGCGTGACCGGGCCGAACAGCCAGCGAATCTCGGGATGACAGCGCAGATAGGCGCCCAGCCCCTGCCACAGGTAATCGAGGCTGCGCCGCCCCCAGTAACGCGGCTGCACGAAACTGCGCCCCAGCTCCAGACCGTCCTGCATGCGCTCGAACATCTCCGGCGTAAAGCGGAACAGGGTCGGGCTGTAGAGCCCCTTCTCGCCATGTGTCGCCATGATCTTGCGTACCTCACCGATGCGATAGGCACCGGCGATCTCGAGGTCGGCGTCATCCCAAAGCACCAGATGCCGGTAGTGGGCGTCATAGCGATCGATATCGCGTCGCTCGCCGGTGCCCTCGCCGACACGCCGGAAACTGATCTCGCGCAGACGACCGATCTCGCGCATCACGCTGGAGCCGGGGAAGGCATCGAACAGGTAGATCTTCTTGCCGTCACGAGTCTCGCCCAGCAATTCACAGGGTGTCAGCTCCTCACGCAGCGCCTGGCGCTCCTCCGGATGGCCGATGGCCTTCTCGGTCACGAACAGGCCACGCTTGCCGCGCCCGATGCGATACAGATGCTTGCGTAGCAGACGCGTCTTGGCGTTGGTATTGAGGGCATCACTGTCGAGGCGCTCCAGCGGAATCAGCTCGCCGATACGCAGCTTGAGCTGCCGCTCGCGCTGGCGAAACATCTCGTGGGCCAGCAGGGGCGTGCCGAAGCTGCGATTGATCGACGACAGCGCATAGAAGAGCGTCGAGTTGCGACCGCTGACGTGGATAGGCAGCACCGGCGCATTGGTCTTGCGCGCGAAATGCAGGAAACCCGACAGCCACTTGCCGTCGCGCGGCCCGGTCGGGCCTGCACGCGAGACCTCGCCGGCCGGAAAGATGATCACGGCCTCTTCATTCATCAGCGCATCGCAGATCTGACCACTGCTCTTGCGATAGCCACGTCGACTGAGGTTGTCCAGTGGCAGCAGCAAGGGTGCCAGCGGCTCGACCTTCATCAGGATGTCGTTGGCGACGATCTTGACGTCGCGGCGCACTTCGCCGACCAGCTTGAGCAGTGCGAGGCCATCCAATGACCCCAGCGGATGATTGGCGACGATGACGACACGCCCGTAGGCCGGAATGTTCTCGCGCTCCCGCGAGGACACCGAGTAGCCGAAGGAAAAGTGATCGAGCACGCGGTCAATGAAATCAAAGCCGCGCTGGTCCGAGTTCTCGCCGAGGAAGGCATTGATCTCCCCCTCATGCACCAGGCGCCGCAGCATGGCCAGAGCTGGCCGTCGGATCAGCGGGTGACGTTTGGCAAAGGCAGGATACTTGGCAGCGATGACGCGGGCAGTATCGATCATGCTCTCTCCTTGGCCGCACGGAGTGCGGAGCGCGATGTCTGGATCATGGGGCTTGATATCACGTCAGGTTCGCGCCACTTCATGACAGATGCGTCACAGTCCCCGTACAGTGAGATGACAGCCGCCCACGTGGACCGCGGCCGATGCGCCTCGGCACAGAGATCATCCGCGTACGAACAGGCAGCGCGACTGCCACGCCAAGGAGAGAGCGAATGTTTGCGATAGCCGTCGAGAATGAATCACTGGTCTGGCAGGAAACCGAGGCCCCGCACGGGATTGCCTCGGATGAGGTGCGTATCGAAGTAGCCTGGGCCGGCGTCAATCGCGCCGATCTGATGCAGCGTGCCGGCCAATATCCGCCTCCCGAAGGCGCCAGTCAGATTCTGGGGCTGGAAGTCAGCGGCACCATTCGTGAGGTCGGCCGCCACGTCGAGCGCTTCAAGGTCGGCGATCCGGTCTGTGCGCTGCTGTCCGGTGGCGGCTATGCCGAGGAGGTGGTCGTCAATGCCCTGCAGGTGTTGCCGGTGCCGGAGGGCTATAGCCTGAGAGACGCCGCCGCCCTGCCGGAGATGTTCGCCACCGCCTGGCTGAACCTGTTCATCGAGGGCAATCTCAAGCACAAGGAGCGCGTACTGCTGCACGCCGGTGCCAGCGGTATCGGTACTACCGCCATCCAGCTGTGCGGGCTGTTCGGGCATCCGTGCTTCGTGACCGTGGGCAGCCAGGAGAAGCTGGAGACCTGCCTGCGCCTCGGCGCGGATGCCGGCTGGAACCGCCACGATGGCAGCTTCGTAGAGGCCGTGAACGACTGGGGCGGTGCCGACATGATTCTCGACCCGGTAGGCGGCGGTTATCTGGCCGACAATCAGCAGGTGCTGAAACAGGACGGCCGCATGGTATTGATCGGCCTGATGGGCGGGCGCATGGATGAGCTGGATCTGGGCCGCATGCTGATGAAGCGTCAGCGCCTGATCGGCTCGACCCTGCGTTCGCGCTCCCCCGATGGCAAGGGCATGGTGCTGGATGCGCTCTACGTGCATGTGTGGCCACGCCTGGCGCGAGGTGAGCTGCGCCCGCATATCGACAAGAGCTGGCCGATCCAGGAAGCCGATGCCGCGCATGCCTATGTGCAGGACAACGCCAGCACCGGCAAGGTGCTGCTGGCGGTGACAGGCGCCTGAGCCTCATCATGGCGCTGATGACATCCGCAGCATGAAAAAACGGCAGTATAAAAAAGCGGCAACCCGTTGGGCTGCCGCTTTTTTGACTTCGCTGGGCGCTATCTCGTGCACACTGCCTCACCTGACAGCCCCGCCTGACAGCAGTGTCGCTCATGCCGCCAGGCGTAGACCCCGAGGCGCCTCGCGCAGGCTTATTCGCTGCGTCCGATCGACTGGGCCTTCTGCCAGGTAAGTTGCAGCAGGCGGGCGTCGTCTCCGGCGCGATGGCGCTGGATGCCACCCTCGGCGATCACCGCTTCCTTGAGCTCCGCCCAGCAATTCAGCTGCTCCTCATCAAGCAGCCGTCTGAGCGCCTCGAGACGGAAGCGCGGCAGCATGCCGGCATGATAGAACAGCAGCGAGAGCCAGGTATTGTCGTAGCCCCAGCTGTCGCTGTAGGCGATTCCGGCCTCACCCAGCTCATCATTGACCCACTGCGCCACCTCACGCACTGGCCGCCCTTCGCGTGCCAGCCGTGCCCGTGAGATGCCGTGCAACAGCTCCGCCTTGGGGTCCCAATGCACCCACTCATCAAGAGGTTGTATCAGGAAGGCGCAACTGCTGCCGTCGGCACGCGCCAGCCCGATCTCGATCGGATAGCTACCACGGCCGAAGCCGGAGGCTTCAATATCGAGCAGAATAGGCAGCGTCACACGAATCTCCCAAGGTATCTCAGGCAGACAGGGCCCGGGCGAGAAGAGGTTGAATGCCCTCAGGTTACGGGAATTGCCCCCTGCTTGGCGAGTCCTGAGCGCGACGCTGTCAACGCAGGCATCAGGTCGATCTGCGCCATCACGCTGGCATCACGTTCAAGAGACGCGCCCGGGAGGGCCAGAGACGACAACGCCCTCACGAAGAGGGCGTTGTCAGTGACAGCGAGAGCAGTACAGCAGCTCAGTGCAGGTCTGCCTCACCCCCCGTGCGGGCGTGGGCTTCCCACTGCTCGGCCTTGTGCGGGCAGACCGCCAGACCGAGGGAGCCTTCACGATAGGCACGCGCCAGGCGCTGGGCCGCGAGAGCATGACGGCACTCGGCGGCACGCGCGTACCAGGTCACGGCCTTGGCCGGATCGCTCTGATACTGGGCACAGCCATACTCATAGATACGCGCCGCCTGATACTGGGCATGCACGTCGCCGGCCTGCGCGGCCTTGATGACGAAACGCGCACCCTTGGCCTTTTCCTGAGCGGAGTTGCCGCGCTGGAACAGCATGTGCCCGTACAATGACAACGCACCGGTGTGACCGGCGTTGGCGCAGTGATTGAACAGACGCATGGTCAGACGATGCTTCTGCTGAGAGCCGGACAGCCAGGAGGCGTGGAACAGACGCTCCGCCAGGCGGTATTTCAGTCCAGTCATCAGGGTTGGGGCCTGCGGCATGACGAGTAACCTTGATACAGAATAAGAGGGGTGACGCCGTGTCCTGGCCCGATCCTGAGCCCGCGACGCTATTCTCCTTGCCAACACTGTCAGTTTGCCCTTGCGGGCGGCCTAGAAAGACTGCTCCCCTGACAGCGGGGCGCCAAGCATACTCGCGCAATCGGGGGGACTCAAGCCCGCCTTGTGGGTTTTTGTTACGCTGCTAATATGTGCGCCATCCTTGGGGTAAAGTACGCGCGCGAACCACGCGCGTGCTGGAAGCACTCGCCCTGCCCGCTACATTGACACCTACCCGATAGGGGAATCCTGCATGCAACGTAGAGCTCTTGGCCGTACTGGCATCGACGTCAGTCTGCTATGCCTTGGCACCATGACCTTCGGCGAGCAGAACAGCGAAGCCGATGCCCACCAGCAGCTGGACCGCGCGCTCGACGCTGGCATCGACTTCATCGACACCGCCGAGATGTACCCGGTGCCCCCGAATGGCGAGACCCAGGGCCGTACCGAGGAATACATCGGCAGCTGGCTGGCGGCACGCGGCAATCGTGATCAGGTCAAGATCGCCACCAAGGTCACCGGCCCGGGCATGGATTACCTGCGCGGTGGTTCACGCCTGACGCGTGAGCAGATCATCGCCGCCTGTGACGACAACCTGCGTCGCCTGGGCACCGATTACATCGACCTCTATCAGCTGCATTGGCCGGACCGCAAGACCAACTTCTTCGGCAAGCTGGGCTACCAGCCGACCGAAGAGGAAGACATGACGCCGCTGGAAGAAAGCCTGTCTGCCCTCGGCGAGCTGGTCACCGCCGGCAAGATCCGCGCCGTGGGCCTGTCCAACGAGACGCCATGGGGCGTGATGCAGTGCCTGAACCTGGCCGAGCGCCTGAACCTGCCGCGCGTGGCCAGCGTCCAGAACCCGTACAACCTGGTCAACCGCAGCTTCGAAGTGGGCCTGGCCGAGTTCGCGCACCGTGAAGATGTCGGCCTGCTGGCCTACTCGCCGCTGGCCTTCGGCACCCTGTCCGGCAAGTATCTGGACGGTGCCCGTCCACAAGGCGCTCGCCTGACGCTGTTCGAGCGTTTCCAGCGCTACAACGCCGAGCCGGCTCAGCACGTCATCGCCTGCTACGTGGACATCGCGCGTCGTCACGGTCTGAATCCGGCCCAGATGGCCCTTGCCTTCGTCAACACTCGTCCGTTCCTGACCAGCAACATCATCGGTGCCACGACGATGACCCAGCTGGAAAGCAACATCAAAAGCCTCGAGGTGGAGCTGAGCGAAGAAGTGCTGGCCGAGATCGAGATGATCCACAACACCGCACCCAACCCGTGCCCCTGAATCGCCACTGACCCGTAACGGATACACAACCCCGACAGGCCGGTCACCATGACCGGCCTGCTCGTGACCAAGGACCCCTCATGAATCCCGCTGAATTGAGCATGATCCTCATGGCTGTCGCCGCCGGCGCCATGATGCCGATTCAAGCTGGCGTCAATTCCACGCTGGCCCTGCAGACTCACAGCTCGCTCATGGCTGCCATGGTCAGCTTCGTGGTCGGCTCGATCGCGCTCGTCGTCATCGTGCTGGCCATGCGCCTGCCCATGCCGGGCGTCGGCGCCCTCAAGGCAGCCCCCTGGTGGAGCTGGACCGGCGGTCTGCTGGGTGCCTTCTTCGTCGCGGCCAGCGTGATACTGGTCCCCAAGCTGGGCGCTGCCACCATGATGGCCACCTTCCTGGCGGGGCAGCTGACGGCCTCGGTAATTCTGGACCACTTCGGCTGGGCGACCTTCCCGCAGCATGATCTTTCGCTGGGGCGTGTGGCAGGTGTATTGCTGCTGTTCGCGGGGGTCTTCCTTATTCGCCGCTATTGATGCCTCGGGCGTCACGCAGTGCAATCTATGGCCCCGATAGTTCTGACGGACTCGGGGCCATCTTGTCTGCCTGATATACTGAGACCTTTCCCTGCCAGGAGGTCTACATGCTGAGTGTGATTTCGCCCGCCAAATCGCTGGATTTCGACAGCGCCCCCGTGACCTCCCGTCATAGCCAACCCGATTTTCTCGAGCAGGCTCAACCGCTGATCGACATCCTGCGCGAACAGTCGCCGCAGGACATCGCTAGCCTGATGAAGCTCTCCGACAAGCTGGCCGGCCTCAATGCCGCTCGCTTCCAGGAATGGCAGCCGCCCTTCACGCCGGAGAATGCCAAGCAGGCGGTGCTGGCCTTCCAGGGGGATGTCTATCAGGGCATGGCGGCAGAGACGTTCAGCGAGGAAGACTTCGAACGCGCACAACACAAGCTGCGCATTCTCTCCGGTCTCTATGGACTGCTGCGCCCGCTGGATCTTATCCAGCCATACCGCCTCGAGATGGGCACGCGTCTGAGCAATCCAGCCGGCAAGGATCTTTATGCCTACTGGCGCAAGACACTGACACCGGCACTGGAACAGGCCGTCGAAGAGAGTGGCACTCCGATACTGGTCAACCTGGCCTCCAATGAATACTTCAAGGCCATCGATGCCAAGGCGTTCCGCCACCGTATCGTGACGCCGGTGTTCAAGGACGAGAAGAATGGCCAGTCCAAGATCATCAGCTTCTACGCCAAGCGTGCACGCGGCCTGATGAGCGCCTGGATGCTCAAGCACGATATCGAGACAGCCGAGGACCTCAAAGACTTCGACGTAGCCGGTTACCGCTTCTCCAATGCCGCCTCCGAGGGCGATACACTGGTCTTCACGCGCAGTGAGGCCGACGCGGCACGCGCCTGATACGTGATGGCAGGCACTTCACGCCTCATCCCCCCAGCCCCGGGAAAGTCAAGTGTTCCGCGGCGCGCGGTTTGAAGTAACGGCGATGAATATCGCCGAACAGGACGTGGTCTGCACACCCAAGCCATTCATACGCCACCATCTCGGCACTGACGATACTGGCGCCCGCGGCCTCACAGCGGGCCACTCCCAGCGCCGCCTCCCGCGGGCGGCGACTGGCAACTCCATCGGCCACCAGCGCCACTCGATAACCTGCACTGCACAATGAAAGTACCGTCTGCATCACGCAGACGTGCGCCTCGGCACCACAGACCACTAGCTGATCACAGCCACTGCTCTCCAGCGCATGGCGAAATGCCGGCTCTTCCAGCGCACTGAAACTTCGCTTGGTGAAGCAGCGTGTGCGTTCGCTCAACAGGTGCGTCATCGGGGCACTTGCGCCTAACTTGTCGGGGCAATGCTCGGTCAGCCAGACGGGAATTTCCAGCGCCTGGGCGATTCCGCCCAGCCAGATGGCACTGTTGATGGCCTCGGTTCCGCCATTCAGAACCGGCATCAGGCGAGCCTGGAAATCGATCAGCAACAACAATGATCGCCTCGCCACCAGATGTTGAGACTTTTCGTCGTCCATTGGTCCTCCCACGACGATTCTAAGGCTAGAATGGAGCTTCCACTTACACGCTAGCGCATCCAAGGAGATCCCACATGCGCCATCTGTTCATCATGCTGATGGTCGGCTTGCTCGGCTTCGGTCTGAGCTTAGAACACGCAGAGGCCAAGCGCCTCGGCGGCGGCAAGAGTTTCGGTAGCTACTCACGATCCGCTGACAGCGGAAAATCCTCCAGCTCACTGTTCGGCAGCAACAAGGCCACCAACAGCAGCACTGCAGCGAAGTCCAAGCCCTCCAGCGGCTTGTCCAAGTTTGCCGGGCCTCTGGCAGGCCTGCTTGCAGGCGGTTTGCTGGCATCGCTGTTCTTCGGCGGCGCCTTCGATGGTCTGCGCATGACAGACTTCCTGATCATCGCGGTGATCGCTTTCATCGCCTTCAAGTTCCTCAGCGCGCGCAAGAAGGCCGCCATGGCGAGTGGCGGGCCGGCAGGCAATGGTGGCACATCCACACGCCACGACGACCAGCCGCGCAATGTGCAGGCGCGTGAAGCGCATCAGCCGCAAGGCGAGTCGCTGGCTCCTGCCGGTGGTATCGGGGCAGGCCTGACAGGCGGTGCCCCGACCAGCGAACCGGCCTGGTTCGACAAGGAGCAGTTCCTCGGCGGTGCCAAGGAACACTTCATGACCCTGCAGCGCGCCTGGGACAACAATGACCTGCCGCGCATTCAGGAGTACGTCACGCCAGAGCTCTACAATCTGCTGCGGGAAGAGCGCGCTCAGCAACCGGCCAACAACCGTACCGAGATCGTGCGTCTGTTTGCTGAACTGGGCAGCGTGCAGGAGATTGGCAAGCAGGCGGAAGCGACGGTCCTGTTCCACGGCGTGCTGGATGAAAATGGCGAGCAGAACGAGTTCAACGAGACCTGGCACCTGGTCCGTGAGCTGCGCGATGGCGCCGACTGGCACATCCAAGGCATCGAGCAGAACAGCTAAGACGCTCCTCTCACTGACGTGACCTTCACTCCGTGAGGGCCACATCAGATGCCAAAGCGGCCGGATGATCACTCATCCGGCCGCTTTTTTGTGTCTCGCTGCAGATGACCTACCAGGGCTTTGCAACAGCTCGCCCAAGACCACAAAGGCACCGTCAGAATGACAGGCATAAAAAAACCGGCCACTGGGGAAGTGACCGGCGGATAGGCTGCTCGACTGCAAGGCAGGAGCGCCAGATCGCAAAAAGTCTGCTGATGGGATAGCACAGACAAGTTTCTAAGCAAGGGAACGTCGAAACTCACATACTCAGAGTCGCCGATTGAGCTTTAGTTCAGCCTGATCGTAAAAAACATGAGCAACCCTGAGGTGCAGAACCCGCGACGCCTGATCAGTCTTGCCATCAGCCGGCTGCACCCAAGATTTCAGCTAGAGTTGCCTGCCCCTGGAAACTCTTCATGCTCGACAAGCCCTTGTGGATAATTCAGGTGCCACTCCCATGTTCCGGTTATCCACAGGAGGATCCTTGCGCACTTCCCTTCATCAGCAAGACTGGTTGCACTTCTACGCTTTGTCACATACTGAACTGCCCCTGCAGCAAGACGACAGGGTCGGCGCGGGACAAGTACCTGAGGAGCTTTTTATAACTGCCCTTGGTGCGGGCTTCTCATGAGGTGGCCATCCATGGGCTTTTTACGCGCCAATTTTCCTGAGCAACTTTTCTCACCACAAAGAGAACCGCCCCTGCAGCAAGGCTACAGGGGCGGTTCGGGATAAGTGCCTGACGATGACCTACTCTCACATGGAGAAACTCCACACTACCATCGGCGC
>NZ_JAMXRV010000015.1:0-35470 GCF_024124625.1 Cobetia sp. Dlab-2-AX
ATAACCACCACATTCCTCAGAGAGCACTACACCACAAAGCGCCTATAGCAGCAATGAAGGAGTGGCAGGTCGAACGACCTGAGCTGTTTACGCAAGCTATAGTCAATCAGACGGAACCCGACACCTAGCAACTTATTTGCGAATGACAGCCTGAACCAATCTTCTAATATTCTCCTTAATAAAGCAGAAGAACTTGACGCTTTCTTGTTAAATAATTTTCAACAGCTTAGAAATGGTCTTAATGACAACTACCTATGTCTGCATCCATATTGGAATTGTGATCGCGATGGTTTTTTTGGAAACGAAGAGGATGACGTAAAATACCAAGACGCCCTAATTAAAATGCGCGAGTTAATCAACGACTACAGAATCGCCTATAGAGATTTCATAATAACTATCAAGACAAATTTAGCGGTATAACTAGTTAAGCTGATATCTAGCCAAACAGCTATAAAATAGAAACCTCAAGAAAACCACAGAACAATAAAATCTTGATCTCATAATGCCCCACACGAAACTCATGGGGCATTATGACTCCAAGCATTACACTGAATTACTGTCTTTCAAGAAAGCACCCCAACTAAAATGCAATCTTGACAAGTCAATGCGCTTCTTCCCAGTTGTCGCCTTGCTCGACTTCGACGAGCAGCGGGACGTCGAGGGAGGCGGCGTTCTGCATGCGCTGCGCGACGTCTTTCATGAAGTCTTCGACCTGCGCTTCGGCGACTTCGAAGACGAGTTCATCGTGTACCTGCATGACCATCATGGCGTCGTATCTGTCGGCACCGTCGCTGCCCGCCAGCCAGGCGTCCACGTCGATCATGGCGCGCTTGATGATGTCGGCGGCGCTGCCCTGCATCGGGGCGTTGATGGCGGTGCGCTCGGCGGCAGCACGGCGCGCATGATTGCGCGAGCCGATTTCCGGCAGGTAAAGACGACGACCGAAGATGGTCTCGACGTAGCCCTGCTCGGCGGCGAGGTGGCGCGTGTCTTCCATGTAGGTGGCGACGCCCGGATAACGCTCGAAGTAGCGCTCGATGTAAGTCTTGGCCTGGCCGGGTTCGATATCCAGCTGACGCGAGAGGCCCCAGGCGGACATGCCGTAGATCAGCCCGAAGTTGATGGCCTTGGCACTGCGACGCTGATCACTGCTGACCTTCGCTTCCTCGGTGCCGAAGACTTCCGCGGCGGTGGCAGCGTGCACATCGCGATTCTCGGCGAAGGCCGAGAGCAGGCCCTTGTCACCGGAGAGGTGCGCCATGATGCGTAGCTCGATCTGCGAGTAATCCGCCGCGACGATGCGATAGCCGGTGCGTGCGATGAAGGCCTGACGAATGCGACGCCCCTCGTCACTGCGCACCGGAATGTTCTGCAGGTTCGGATCAGACGACGACAGACGCCCGGTAGCGGTGACGGCCTGATGGTAGCTGGTGTGCAGGCGACGCGTGGTCGGGTTGACCAGCTGCGGCAGCTTGTCGGTGTAGGTGCTCTTGAGCTTGGTCATGCCGCGATGGCGCATGATCAGCTTGGGCAGCGGGTAGTCCAGCGCCAGCTCCTCGAGCACCGCTTCGGCGGTGGACGGCGCGCCCTTGGGGGTCTTCTTCTTGACCGGCAGCTTCTGCTCCTCGAAGAGGATCTCGCCCAGCTGCTTGGGGGAAGAGAGATTGAACTCGCGGCCCGCCAGCTCAAAGGCCTGCTTCTCGATGTCGTGGATCTGCTCGGTCAGCTCACGCGTCTGAGCGTGCAGGCGCTCAGGGTCGATCGCGACGCCGTTGCGCTCGATGCGCGCCAGCACCGGAATCAGCGGATATTCGTAATCACGCAGCACCTCGCCCAGACGGCCCAGCTTCTCGATGCGCGGCATCAGCAGCGCGGCGAGGCGCAGGGTGATGTCGACATCCTCACAGGCATACGGCATCGCCTCTTCCAGCGCGATCTGATCGAACGTCAGCTGCTTGGCGCCCTTGCCGGCGATGTCGGTGAAGCTGATGGTGCTCTCGCCCAGATACTTGAGCGCCAGCGAGTCCATGTCGTGACGGGTCGCGGTGGAATTGAGCACGTAGGACATCAGCATGGTGTCGGCCAGCGGGCCGGCCACCGCGATGTCATAGCGCGCCAGCACCTCGATGTCGTACTTGAGGTTCTGGCCGATCTTGGTGATGGCGGTGTCGGCGAGAATCGGCGTCAGCGCCTCCAGCACGGCCTGGCGATCCAGCTGCGCGGGGGCATCCAGATAGCTGTGGGCGACAGGAATGTAGACGGCCTCGCCGACTTCCAGCGCCATGCCGATACCGACGATCTCGGCTTCCATGTAGTTGAGGCTGGTGGTCTCGAGATCGAAGCACAGCGAGGTGGCGTTGCGCACGCGCTCGAGCCACGCATCCAGCTCGGCCTGCTCGGTGATGGCGCGATAGTTGCGCTCCTCACGCGGCGGCAGCGCATCGGGCATCTCGTCGTCCTCTTCCGCCGCTTCCAGCTCAGGGGTTGGCGCAGCGGCGGCCTTGCCCTTGCCGGCGGCCTTGTCCGCGACCGGCGCGATGCTGTCGCCGAGCAGGTCATTGCCGGCGACCCCGCTGCCCTTCTCGTCGGCATGCGGCGTGGCCGCCATGTCGCCGCCTTCCAGCAGCTCCTTCAGCCAGGCCTTGAACTCCATCTCGCGGTAGAGCTCGACCAGCGCTGCGGTGTCCGGCGCGGCGATGGCGAGGTCATCCAGGCCATACTCCAACTCGCAGTCCAGCTTGATGGTGGCGAGACGATAGGAGAGATAGGCGTCCTCGCGATGCGCTTCCATCTTCTTGGCCAGCGTCTTGGCGCCACGGAAGCTGAGCGTCTTGATGCGCTCGAGATCGCCGTAGATGGTATCGAGGCCGCCTTCCATGCCCTGCAGCAGGCCCAGCGCGGTCTTCTCACCCACGCCCGGCACGCCGGGAATGTTGTCGACCTTGTCGCCCATCAGCGCGAGGAAGTCGATGATCAGGTTCGGCGGAATGCCGAACTTCTCGGTGACGCCGTCCACGTCCAGCGTCTCGTTCTTCATGGTGTTGACCAGGGTGATGTGCTCGTTCACCAGCTGGGCCATGTCCTTGTCGCCGGTAGAGATGACGGCATCACGCCCGGCTTCGGTCGCCATGCGCGCCAGGGTGCCGATGACGTCATCGGCCTCGACGCCTTCCACGCACAGCAGCGGCAGACCGAGGGCACGCACGCAGGCATGCAGCGGCTCGACCTGCAGGCGCAGGTCATCCGGCATCGGCGGACGCTGGGCCTTGTACTCGGGGTACATGTCGTCGCGGAAGGTCTTGCCCTTGGCATCGAAGACCACCGCCATGGGGCTGTCCGGATACTGGCGGATCAGGCTCTTGAGCATGTTGATCACGCCCTTCACCGCGCCGGTGGGCAGGCCCTTGGAGGTGGTCAGCGGCGGCAGAGCATGAAAGGCACGATAGAGATAGGAAGATCCATCGACGAGAACGATCGGCGTGGCGGCCATGAGCAGTCGCATCCGTAGGCTGAAGGGTGAGCTTGGGGCAAGCAGAGTCGGGGCCGAAAACCTCTCGGCAGCTATGGCTGTCATGATACGCAAGGGCTGCGGCGAGGCACAGTCGCCACCCTCGGCGCGTGTGTCTTCTGCGCCCGGCATTGATGGCGGGAAGTCGTGCACACTGCCGGCAAGAGTCGTAAACTGCGCCCATCAGGCAGGCATCGGGTATCACGCCGCATCGCCCGCCTTCAGGACTTCCGCGCACCGTACCTTGCGTCCAGGAGATTTCTCATGCGCTCGACTGCTTCCATTGCTCCGCATTCCCTGCTGCGCCTGCCCACGCTGCTGGCCACCGGGCTGCTGCTGGCCGTCACCGCCCTGAGTGCGCCGCTGGCCGTCGCCGAGAGCGAGGCCCCGAAGCCGCAGATCACCAGCCGTCAGCAGGATGACCGCCAGCTGCGCGAATACCGCGTCAATGGCCATCTGTATGCCATCGAGATCATCCCCAAGGGCGGCGCGCCCTTCTTCCTGCTCGACAGTGACGGCAACGGCAACTTCATCAAGTCCAGCGTCACCAGTGCCAGCCAGCTCAAGGTACCCGGCTGGGCACTGAAAAAGTGATAAGCTCGGCATCGGGTTCACGCGAGAGCTGAGCCAGCAGCGACAGGCATCACGCCCGCGGCATATCGCTTGCCCCCGGGCGTGACGGCATCCTTCCTGCATACCTACAACAACTCCTGTCAGCGCATTGCCGCCGCTTCGCTCCGGCGGCGCGCCACTGATGGGGCGGACACATTTCGGCGAGAAGAGTCACCCATGGCAGTCTTTACCCCCCTGAGCGACGCTCAGGTCGCAGAATTTCTGGCAGAGTACGACGCAGGCACGCTGACATCGCTTGAGGATGTCGCGCACGGCACCGAGAACTCGACCTTCTTCGTCACCACCGATCGCCGCGAGATGGTGCTGACCCTGTTCGAGCAGGGCGAGCATGCGGAACTGCCCTTCTTCGTCGAGCTGCTCGACTTCCTCGCCAGCCACCAGCTGCCGGTGCCGGGCCCGCTGCACGACCGCGACGGCCAGGCGCTCAAGGTGCTGGCAGGCAAGCCGGCGCTGCTGTTCCCGCGTATGCCGGGCAGCTGGCCGGTCTCGCCCAACGTGGCCCAGTGCCGCGAGATCGGCGCGGCGCTGGGGCGCATGCATGCCGTCTCGCAGCACTTCACCGGCCACCGCCCCAACACCCGTGACCTGCATTGGATCAAGCCGATGCACCACAAGGTGCTGGCGTATCTGAGCCCCGAAGACCAGGCGCTGATGGCCGACGAGATCGATGTCTGCGAGGACGTCTTCAGCGGTGTCGAGCTGCCACAGGGCGCGCTGCACGGTGACCTGTTCCGCGACAACACCCTGTTCGACGGCGACCGTCTCGGCGGCATCATCGACTTCTACAACGGCTGCACCGGCGACCTGATCTTCGATCTGTCGATTCTGGTCAATGACTGGTGCTCCAATGATGATGGCCGCCTGGACCCGGCGCGTTATGACGCCCTGCTCAGCGCCTATCTCGCCGAGCGCCCGATGAATGCCGACGAACGCCGCCTGTGGCCGAGCATGCTGCGCATGACCGCGCTGCGCTATTGGCTGTCACGCCTGCTGGTGGTCTACGTGGACCCGTCCGCCCACAACCTGACGCCGAAGGACCCGGCGCAATACCGCCAGCTGCTGGGTCGGCGCATCGAGGAAGGCGCTCTGCCGCTGCCCGAGGCCACGCAACCGGCCTGATCGGCACCTTGCGTACTGACCGAGTCGTCAAAGCAATTGCCTGCTGGCCCCCAGCAGGCATAATGCGCCCTCTGAGCGCCCGCATCCGTGCGGGCGTCATTGTCTTCTCCGGTGCTGCCCGGCTCGCGGCGCGCCACCGGACTTGTCTTCACGCCGTCCACCTCCGGAGACCGCGATGACTTCCTTTGCCGCCGAAGCCCGCCGCACCTACAACATCGACCAGTGGGGCAGCGGCTATTTCGACGTGGGCCAGGATGGCCTGACACTGGTGCGCCCGCATGGCGAGCCGGGCACGCCTGCGCTGTCGCTGATCTCGCTGATCGACAAGGCCCGCGCCCAGGGCCTGCGCCTGCCGTTGCTGGTTCGCTTCGCCGATATCCTGCATGACCGCGTCGAGCAGCTGTGCGCTGCCTTCGATGCCGCCATCAGCGCGCGCGGCTATGGTGCCAGCTACACCGCCGTCTACCCGATCAAGGTCAATCAGCAACGTCGCGTGGTCGAGGAGCTGCTGGCGACCAGCGAGCGCTCACGCGGGCGCGTCGGACTGGAAGCCGGCAGCAAGCCGGAACTGCTCGCGGTGCTGGCGCTGTCGGACAACGGCCCGTCGGTGATTGTCTGCAATGGCTACAAGGACCGCGAATACGTGCGTCTGGCGCTGATGGGCGAGAAGCTCGGCCACCGCGTGCATCTGGTGGTCGAGAAGGCCAGTGAGCTGGAACTGGTGCTGGAAGAGGCCAGGCGTCTGGGCGTGCGCCCGCGCATCGGCCTACGCGCGCGCCTGGCCACCATCGGCAAGGGCAACTGGCAGAACACCGGCGGCGAGAAGTCCAAGTTCGGCCTGACTGCCAGCCAGATCGTCGCGCTGGTCGAACGTCTGCGCGAAGTGGATGCGCTGGATTGCCTCAAGCTGGTCCACTTCCATCTTGGCTCCCAGATCGCGGACATCAGCGATATCCAGCGCGGTCTGGCCGAGTGCGCGCGCTTCTATCAGGGCCTGCACGAAGCTGGCGCCGGCGTGGAGATCGTCGATGTCGGTGGCGGCCTGGGCGTGGACTATGAAGGCACGCGCTCGGAAAGCGCCTGCTCGCTCAACTACTCGATGCGCGAATATGCCGACTATGTGGTCGGTGCCTTCCACGCCGTCTGTGATGCCCATGACCTGCCGCATCCGCACATCATTTCCGAATCCGGCCGCGCCCTGACCGCCCATCACGCGGTGCTGGTGACGGATGTGATCGGCGAGGAGCGCGTGAACCTGCCGCTGCCCGCACGCCGCGAGGACGATGCCCAGATCGCTGCGCTGTGGGCCCAGGCTGCACGACTGGAGGGTCAGCTGGAGCCGCGTGAGCTGGTGGAGATCTACCACGCCGTGGTGCATGCCCAGCATCAGGTGCAGGAACGCTTCGTGATGGGGCTGGCGAGCATCGCCATCCGCGCCGAGGCCGAGGCCATCTACACCAACGTGTGTCGCAGCCTGGCCGGGCGTCTCGATGCGCGCCAGCGCTCGCACCGTGCGGTGCTCGATGAGCTCAACGAGAAGCTGGCCGACAAGCTGTTCGTCAACTTCTCGCTGTTCCAGTCACTGCCGGACATCTGGGGCATCGAGCAGATCTTCCCGATCCTGCCGCTGACCGGTCTCGACCGCGCGCCGACACGACGTGGCGTGATTCAGGACATCACCTGTGACAGCGATGGCCGCATCGACACCTATGTGGATGACCAGGGCCTGGACGCCACCCTGCCGCTGCCGGAATGGCATGCCGATGAAGAGAAGCTGCTCGGCTTCTTCATGGTCGGCGCCTATCAGGAAATCCTCGGCGATCTGCACAACCTGTTCGGCGATACCGATTCCGTGGATGCCAGCCTCGACGACGATGGTCAGTGGCAGCTTTCCCATGCGATTCAAGGTGATAGCGTGGCGCAGGTGCTGCGCTACGTGAACTTCGACCCGGAGCAGCTGGCCGCACGCCTCGCGCGTCAGCTCAAGTCATCCAACCTGAATGCGCTGGAGCAGGCCGATCTGCTCGAAGACCTGAAGGCCGGTCTCGACGGCTACACCTACCTGGAGAGCTGAGACAGAAGCCCAGACAGCAAAAGCCCCTGCCGGTGACCCGGCAGGGGCTTTTCTTTTTTAACCCGCTCGGGGCTGCTTTCAACTCCCTCAGGGCTACTACTTACTCGCTCAGGGCTGCTGTCAACACGCTGAAGGCTGTCCTGAGCCAGCTCAAGTTCGGGGGCAGGCTGGAACAGCCCCAGACGTCATGCCACGCCGCGAGTGCGCGTCTCGATGCGCAACAGCTCGCCGCTGCCATCCGGGGCATCCAGCGCCAGTGCCAGTGCCAGTGCCTGATCCGGATTCAGCTCGCCGACGCCTTCCGGCGTGCCGGTCAGCACCACATCACCGGGAAGCAGGGTGAAGCTGTGGCTGATTTCACTGAGCAGCCGCGCGACGGGGAACAGCATCAGGCTGGTATCCGCCTGCTGGCGCTGCTCGCCGTCGATGGCGAAACAATAGTGAAGCGCCTGGAAATCCACGTCGTGCAGCTCGCCATCGGCATCGCGCCAACGTGGCCCTTCCAACGCCACGAAGGAAGACAGCGGACAGCTGCCATCAAAGGCCTTGGCCAGCTCCCACGGCTGGCCCTTGGCCTTGAGCTTGCTCTGGCGCTCACGCAGGGTCAGGTCCAGCGCCAGGCCCATGCCGGCCAGTGCTTCCAGCGCCTCTGATTCGCTGGCTTCACACAGCGGTTTGCCGATCAGCAGCGCCAGCTCGGCCTCGTAATGGTACTGACCGCGCCGCCGAGAGATCGCCAATGGCTTGTCCATCGGCGTCACGCTGGTGGCGGGCTTGATGAACAACAGCGGCTCGCTGGGCACTTCATTGCCGAGCTCCGCGGCGTGGGCTGCGTAATTGCGGCCGACACAGACCACCTTGCCGAGGTCATGAGCGAAGACGCGACCATCGCTGAAACGCGGGGTGAAACGCTGAGCAAGCGGCATGCAGAACTCCTGTCGGGGCGTGATGGAGGGTCAATGAAAGACGATCAATGAGAGATATCGCAATGATACGTCGCCCCGACAGCCTGCCACTACCACACCAACGTCCGAGATTTCGCCGCCTGAGCGCAACCCGGCGTTGTGCAGTTCAGTCCACTTCGGCCTTCAAGCCAGGTCTTCAAGTTCAGTTTTCCAGCTCAGTCTTCAAGTTCGTCCCAGCCACCATCGAGACGGTGCGCAAGAAATTCCGGGCGCGGACGCGCGGCGGCAAAGGGTGCCTGCATCGCGTTGTCGACACGGTTGTAGACGAAGAAGGCGTTGCTGCGCGGGTCCGGCGACATGTTGGCATTGGAGCCATGCAGCGTATTGCAGTCGAACATCAACAGACCACCAGCGGCACCGGTCGGTGCTTCGATACCACGTTCGGCGATCAGCTCGCTCAGCGCTTCGCGCGAGGGAACCCCGACTTCCTGCGCCTGCAGGGACGACTTGTGGTTGTCTTCCGGTGTCTCGCCCAGGCAATGCACGAAGACTTCATGCGAGCCGGGAATCAGCATCAGCGGACCATTGAAGTGATGATTGTCGGTCAGGATGATCGAGGCGCTGACCGCGCGCATCTCCGGCATGCCATCCTCGGCGTGCCAGGTCTCGAAGTCCGAGTGCCAGTTGAAGCCCTTGCCCTCGAAGCCCGGCTTGTAGTTGATGCGCGACTGGTGGACATAGACATCGCCCCCCAGGATCTGACGCGCGCGATCGACCAGGCGCGGGTCCTCGGCGAGCTGACGGAAACGCTCGGACAGGAAATGCACGGCGAAGATGGAGCGAATCTGGCGGCTCTTGGGCTCGGTGATGGTGAAATCACGTCCCTGCCACTCTTCGTTGTCGAGCAGCGCTGCCAGCTCGGCCTTCAGCGCCTCGACTTCCTCCGGTGCCAGGAATTCCGGCTCGAACAGGAAGCCATCGCGCTCGAAGCGCTTGAGCTGCTCGGCGCCCAGCGGCCCCTCATCGGCACGCGAGTTCACGACGGGCTCGCGACGCTTCTGCCACAGGTGCTGCGGCGGCTGGCTCAGACGCGTCGGATAGGCATCTCGTGAGTGATCGGAGCCACGGTCGCTGCCCGACTTGTCGAGATAGGCTTCCGGCGCCTGATCACTGTCGGCATTGGTCTGCCGGGCGTCCAGCTGCTGCTTGGAGGTTTCTGCAGCGGCGCTGCCGTTGCCACCATCGATCTGCTCGTGTTGACGTTGCTTGGACGAGAGAGCGGAAGTGGCGTTGTACGAAGTCATATGGCGTGAAGCTGTCATCGTGCTCTCCTTAAGGCATCAGTGTCTTGCATTGAGGAAAGTGGAATCTGGCGTTCTAGCATGCGGCTTGCCCGCAGTGTCCCACCTATGGGCCATACAACAGACTTCAACCCCAAGATTCATGAAAAAAGCATAGAGATCTGATCCGCAAGATCGTTAAAAGACCATCCAATCTCACACCACTCCCGCCATCACCCTTCTCAAGAAAACATGAGGCCGTCTGTGCCTCGCGAATGACAAAATCCTTCAGTCATCCCCTCTCGCCAGTTCTGGCTCATCCTGTTGGCACTGAATCTCATCTTCCGTGAGATAACCGGCTTAATCAACGGCTCACCACTGGCACCATGCCCGTGGTATTTCCCCTCACTTCGCTTCGCCATTTGCAAAATGCATCGCGCGCAACATCGCGCATTAATGCGTAAGTGTCTGTGAAATATTGTGAAATTATTTGGCACGCTTCGTGCCCCTAGGAAAGCACGGCAGAACAACTGATAGAGACATATCAGAGAAAAATAACGGCGCAGGATCATGCGTCACACCAGGGGAACTTCCAGCATGTTTAAGCCACGGATATGCATGGCCGCTTGCATGGCCACAGTGCTGGGGGGCTGCGCCGCTGTCGAACCGAAATTCGACAATGTCGAACCGGTCGTAGGGCCACCAGTCACCTCCAACAATACGCCATATAGCGAATGCCTCGTATCACTCAGTCGAATTCAGGGAGCCACCAACCTGCCTGTGATTGCAGTGGGTCAGGTGACGGACAAGACCGGTCAACGCAGTTACTCCACCGTGACAGAGAGTGCTGCCGTGACCCAGGGCGTATCCGAGATGCTGATAAGTGCCCTCTACAAGACTCGCAAGGTGCATCTTACCGAACGCCTCGATGTGCGAGTCCCGCTGGCTGAGCAGCAGCTTTTCGAGAACAAGGCAATGGCCTACTCGCCGCGCAAACTGGCAGTTCTCCCTTCGCATTTCGTGGTTCTCGGTGCTCTTACAGAGCTCAATTACAACATTTCAAGCGGCGGTGCCCGCCTGTTTGTCAGCGGAATCGGGGCCGGACTGCGCACTGCAGTCATCAATGTCGGCCTGGACCTGCGCATGGTCGATATCCGCACCTTCCGCACCGTCTATGTCACCAGCCTGCAGAAGCAGGTGGTGGGTTACGAAGTCGAAGCCGGTATCTACCGCTTCTTCGGCAATCAGTTGGTCGAGTTTGATTCCGGCGCAGTGCGCAATGAACCACTGCAGCTGGGCGTGAGATCAGTCGTGGAGATGGGCGCGTACCAGCTTCTGACTGAAGGCCTGGGGCTTCCTGTACCTGCGGGACAGGAATGCGAGCTTCACCCGGGACAGCATGTTGCAGACGACGATAGCAACACGCAGCAAGTGGCCGCAGCCAATACCAGCAGCAATCTATCAAGTGGCAATGAAGTAAATGAAGCAGTCGCAACACCGTTGCAGGCAACACCCGCATCAGCAGTACCGGCAGCATCCAGCGCAGCACAATAAGTCAACATTCATGAGGAACATGACAATGACTACCTATAACAAGCTCGCAGTCGCCATCGGTCTCGTAAGCGGCATGATGATGACAAGCCAGGCGCAGGCCTTCGATAACGTGGACTGGGATTGGGATGGACAGGTGAATACCGATGTCGACATTGACGTCTATATTGACCCGCAAATCAAAGATCCAGGTGGCCTGGTGATGGTCGAAAGTCTGCAGAAGCAGATCGGTGATGTCAGCTCCGAAGCCATCGTCAGTGATGTCAGCTACGGCGCTGCAGAAGCAGGAACGCCGAGCATCGACCTGCTCGACAGTACGAGCTCCAGCTCCTTCGCGATTTCAGGTGCCCACTCAAGCAAGCATGGCTCCAGCGCTTCCGCCGCGGCAGCAGCAGCGGCAGAGGCCAGCGTCGATGTCTACGTGACCTATGAGGGTTCGACCCCCAATCCTGACATCACCAAGCTCGAGTCCCTGGAGAATGCCGCCACTTCGGTGGGCAACAATGTCTCGGTGGATAGTGATGCCATGGTCAACCTGCACAATGAGCAGTTCTTGGCGGGTTCTGGTGGCTATTTCTTCTACCCGGGCACTGCTGAAGTCGAGTCCTTGGCCAAGGTCGACAACATTCTCAACCTGAGCGTGGACAATGCCGCGACCTCCGTGGGCAACAATATGTCGGTCACTCTGGATAGCACAGATATCGATAGCGCCCTGATTGCCGACAATACCCAGATGAGCTTCGCCAACATCAGCTCGACTGCCAAGGTCAGCAACATCACACTGGATCTGCCGCCGGCAGGCAGCTTCGAGGGCCCGGTCATCAACAACGCGGCCACCTCTGTGGGCAACAACATGTCCATCAGCGTCGGCCCCGTTACTCCGTAAATCCTCAACAGGCAACCAACACACGCGGGGCGACCCGCGTGTGTTTCAGTACCTGCCGACATCAGAAGTCTCACGCATCAGACACTGCATCTTTCACAGAGCGAAAGGAGCAAGACATGAATGCCTTTACACGTCTCAGCCTGGGGGTCGTCAGCGCGGGATGCCTGCTGGCCACGACTGCCAGCGCCAACTCGCTGATGGGGCCCTTCCCTTACGACTTTCCGGCTCGTAGCGCAGAATCCGCCCTGATCCTCTACGAGAGCAAGAAGGCCGGCAGCCTGGGGGAAGGGTCCGATACCAATATCGGGGAATACACTCTCAATACCGGCAGCAGCACCTCGATCGGCAACTGGCAACAGATCGAACAGACGCTGAGTGATGGTTCCACCGGCACCATCGATGGCACGGCGGATCAATCCGCGGATGGTAGCTCTCAGACATCATCGACTGACTTCACCATTACCCACAACAACGGAGATGAAGAGGAAGACGCCCAGTGATGCACTGCCCGGGACAGTCATCAGCGGCAAGACAGACCATCAGATACCAGGGCTCACCCTTTCAGCGTGAGTAGAGAGTTGGTCAGCCAGGCTGAGCGTCGAGACTGAGAAGTCTGCCACTCAGGGGGAGCGGAAAAAACGCACTAAAAGCCGCCATGATCATCTCGCACAAGTCATTAACCTCTATATGGGTACTCGATAAACCCCCAAGACGAACACTCAACGCTGGAGAATCCAGACTCTCCGGTGAGGCTGTCACCAGAAGCAGCCCGACAATGATTCTTTCGCAGCCCGCTCACACAAAGCGCAGGCAATGCAGAAAGACCAGCAGCAAGGGAACAACACTCATGACCGCACTGAAAGCTCATCAGGCTGCATCATCGGCTACCGCATTGAATCTGGCTGACGATATCTCCACTACCTCGCGGGTAAGGGAACTACCGGTAAAGCGACCTCGCGGTTTTGGGGAGTTTATCGGAGACTCATCGGCCATGCAGACGCTCTATCGCACTCTCATCCAGGTCGCCCACTCGGACGCTCCCATCTTCATCACCGGCGAAAGCGGCAGCGGCAAGGAATTGTGTGCCACTGCCATTCACCGCCATAGCCCGGTACGTGACGGCCCATTCATCGCCGTCAATTGTGCCGCCATTCCGGCAGAGCTGCTGGAGTCGCAATTGTTCGGACATGTGCGCGGGGCTTTCACGGGGGCCGTGAGCACCCAGCAGGGACTCGCCGTGGCGGCAGATGGGGGGACGCTGTTTCTCGATGAGATCGCGGAGCTGCCGCTGCCCTTGCAGAGCAAGCTGCTGCGCTTCCTGCAGACGGGGCAGGTAATGCCGGTGGGCGCCACGCGCACGGTAGAGGTCAATTGCCGCATCGTGTGCGCCACGCATCAGAACCCGCGGGTACTGGTCGATACTCACCGCTTCCGGGAAGACCTCTTCTATCGTCTGCACGTCATTCCACTCAAGGTGCCGCCACTGCGCGAGCGCGGTCAGGATATCCTGGAGATCGCCACCGGGCTGCTGGGGCGCATGGCAGGCCACGAGGGCAAGCGCTTCACACGACTCAGTGTATGTGCCGAGCGTCAGCTGCTGGCCCATGACTGGCCCGGCAACGTGCGGGAGCTGGAAAACACGCTGCGGCGCGCCATCATCCTCAATGATGGTGAGGTGTTGACGGCCGACATGCTGGATTTGCCCTCCAGCACGGCGCATCGCACGCCGGTCAGCCACAATGTGTCTGAGGGCAACGAGACCACATTGCGCCCGCTATGGATGGTCGAACGCGAGGCGATCGAGAGCGCCATCAGCGCCTGTGATGGCAGCATCCCCCGCGCTGCGGCGATACTGGAGATCGCGCCCTCCACCATCTATCGCAAGCGCCTGAGCTGGCTGGCAATGCACCCGGAAGAGCCCACCTCGCACTGAGGTGAGCGCCGGACCACGGCATGCCCTGTCGCCTTCCAGACCTTTGCTCCAGACGCAGAAAAGCCACCCCGAAGGGTGGCTTTTCTGTTGGCTGCCGAATTCATCCTGCGACTGCATCAGCTAGCCAGAATTGGCTGGGGTACCAGGACTCGAACCTGGGAATGCCGATACCAAAAACCGGTGCCTTACCACTTGGCTATACCCCAATTTGGTGGCCAGAGACGGAATCGAACCGCCGACACGGGGATTTTCAATCCCCTGCTCTACCAACTGAGCTATCTGGCCAACCTGAAGACACAAAAAAAGCCGCCAAGGCGACCTCTATATCGTGTGTTCTTCGCTCATCGACAGAAGCCTGAAGATGGTGCCGGCTAAAGGAGTCGAACCCTCGACCTACTGATTACAAGTCAGTTGCTCTACCAACTGAGCTAAGCCGGCACAAAGAACTCATGATATGAGTCTTCTTACTACGTTACTGCATGTCAGCTGGCTGGGGTACCAGGACTCGAACCTGGGAATGCCGATACCAAAAACCGGTGCCTTACCACTTGGCTATACCCCAACACTTGGTGGCCAGAGACGGAATCGAACCGCCGACACGGGGATTTTCAATCCCCTGCTCTACCAACTGAGCTATCTGGCCCTTGCCAACGAGGACGTATTAAATAGAAAACCTTTCCCGACGTCAACCCTTGCTTATCAAGAATTTGGCGTCGTAATTCGCCTTCCGCCGTCCTCGCCGGCCACTCAGACTTCGTAGCCCTGTCCGCCCTGCGATTCGCCCTTGGCGGCGGCGTCCGTCGGCACGAAACCTTCGGCCTGGTCCGTCTCCTGGTTGTTGAAGAAGCGATCCATCTGCTCCATCAGATAGCGACGGCTGTCGGCATCCATCATGTTGAGGTGCTTCTCGTTGATCAGACGCGTCTGCAGCGCCTGCCACTCTTCCCATGCCTGCCTGGAGACGTTGGACCAGATGTCCTGGCCCTTCTCGCCCGGCAGCGGCGGAAAATCGAGACCCGGCAGGTCCTGGTCATACTTGCGGCAATGTACGGTGCGCATGGGTAACTCCGTAAGAGGACTGGATGTCAGTGCGGATGAGCGCCGAGCCTTCGCCAGACGCCTTAACTGTTCCTCATTCTCGCACGCCTGGGCCGCTTTGCCCCAGACGTACGGCCGATGCCGACACCGACAAGGCCTCACAGGCCGAACAGATCATCCGTGCAGCGCGCCAGCAGCGCCTTGACCGGCGCCGGCAGGCCCACGGCGTCTGGCGCGGCGGGGTCGACGAAGCGACGGTCGGCGGCCGACTCGCTGACGCTCCCGGCTGCTTGAGCTGGCGCAAGCCCTGCCTCGCCCAGCTGTATCGGCTGCGGCGTGATGGTCAGCCGGAAGTGGCTGAAGACATGCTCGAAACTCGCCAGTGGCGCCTCCAGATGGGCGCCGCGGGCTTCGCGGGCGACCCATTCCCGCGCGGCCTCGCGGTCCTCGACCAGTGGCGGCGCCCATAGGCCGCCCCAGATGCCCGTCGGCGGACGGCGTTCCAGCAGGACCCTCCCCGCCTCGTCACTGACCAGCAACATCAGTGTCTGACGCGTCGGTATGGTCTTCTTGGGCTTGCTCTCGGGGAAGCGCTTCTCTTCGCCACGCGCATGCGCCACGCAGACTTCCTCGAAGGGGCAACGCGCGCAATCGGGCTTGCTGCCGCGCGTGCACAGGGTGGCCCCGAGATCCATCATCGCCTGGGTCCAGTCCGCCAGCCGCACCTGCGGCGTGTAGCGCTCCGCAAGCGTCCACAGCTTGCGCTCCACCGCCGGACGGCCCGGCCAGCCCTCCACGGCATGCAGACGTGCCAGCACGCGCTTGACGTTGCCATCGAGAATCGGCGCCCGCTGTCCGGTGCTGATGCTGATGATCGCCCCGGCGGTCGAACGGCCGATGCCCGGCAAGGCCGACAATGCCTCGACACTCTCGACCGGGAAGGCACCGTCGTGCTCATTCACGACCTGCTGAGCGGCCTTGTGCAGATTGCGCGCCCGCGCGTAGTAGCCAAGGCCCGTCCACAGGTGCAGCACGTCATCGATATCCGCCGCCGCCAGCACCGCGACATCCGGGAAGCGCTCCATGAAGCGGGCGTAGTACGGCAGCACCGTCGCGACCTGGGTCTGCTGGAGCATGATCTCCGAGACCCAGACGCGATACGGTGTGGTGTTCTCCTGCCAAGGCAGGTGCTTGCGGCCATGCTCATCGAACCAGTCGAACACGCGCGCCTGAAACGCCTCGGGACTGAGGGCGATGTCTTCGAAGCCGGGCGTGGCGTGGCTCTCGGGAGCTGTCACGTCTGGCGTGGCAGCAGTGTCAGGTCGCGCCATCAAAACTTCCTCTGCTCGTGCCATGGTCGACGCCATGGCCTGGGCTCAAACGGCAGCACGCCAGCCCCGAGGAGCTGGCGTGCCGGTCTTGCTGCGAAGGGAGCGCGTGATCAGTTGAACAGCCCCTGAATCGCGCCCTTCAGCTTGTCGCTGGCGCCTTCGCCCAGCTTTTCGTCGATCTTCTTGCGGGTATCTTCGTCGAGCTTCTCATCCAGCTTCTCGCTGACCTTCTCGCCCGCCTTGCGCTTGGCTTCTTCCTTGGCCAGTTCCGCTGCGGCACTCTGGAAGCCTTTCTGATCGAAGCCACACCACTCACCCGGCTCACCGCTCAGGTTGCCTTGGCACTGCACCGGGAAGCGCAGCTTGATCAGACGCGGATTGACCGCACAGGCCGCGTCATCCGCGCCCTCGATGAAGCGCGCCGCCACGTTGTAGTCGAAGGCCTCGGTCGGCAGGTTGAGCTGGCCCTTGCCGTCCAGCGCGATGCCCGGAATCGCCAGGGCGAGATCCTGATTGCTGATCACGCCATTGGTGACCGTGAAGCTGCCCTGCGCGCGCTCCAGCGGCGTATTGGCCTTCCATTCACGTGAGGAGGTCTTGCCACTCAGCGTCGCCACGGCAGTGCACATCTCCCTGGAGATATTGACGTCGAGCACCTCGCCATTGCGAATCTCGAAGTTGCCCTTGCCGTTCAGATTGCGTTTGATGCTGTCGATCTGATTGGTGCTGGTGGTGTAGTCACCATTGAGCGTCAGGCGACCACGCAGGATGCCCTTCTGCTCCGGCGCCAGCGCCTTGAGGAATGGCGCGATATCCAGATTGGTCAGCTTCTCGCCGAAACTCATGCTCAGCGGTGTCTTGCGGCTGTCGATGCGCGCATTGGCCGCCAGCGAGCCGCCGTAGAGGCTGGCCGTCAGGCTATCGAGCTGCTGTACACCCGGCTGACCGGACAGCTTGGCGCTCACCTTGTTCATCTCGAGACCCGAAGCGATCAGCGTGCCGATATCCAGCTGGCCCTGAAGGCCCAGCGTCTTGAGCAATGCCACCGGCAGCAGCTCCGCGTCACCATCGGCCGCATAGACCGGCGCGATCACGCCCGCCGTGAGCGCTTCTCCCAGGCTTGCCGTCTTCTCGTCTGCGCCCGCCGGTGCCAGGTAGTCATCGAGATTGAGCGCGTCGACATCCAGATCGAAGGTGATCTGCGAGGCATCGAAGGACGAGCCGAGGCGCCCATTGAGGGTGGTGTCATCCAGCGCCATCACCAGGTTGGTCAGCTGCACCTGCGACATGTCGCCCTTGAACGGGCTGGAGAAGGCCAGCGAGGTCAGCGCGCTGCTCTTGGCGGTCTGCGGCGCGTCCATGCCGACACGCGTCATCCACGCCTTGGGCGACAGCGGTGCCAGCTTGAACTGGCCGCTATAGCTGAGCGCATCGCCGGTGATGTCCTTGGCCTTGAGCGCCCCGCTGAGGCGCAGGTCACTGCCGGAGGTCAGCAGCAGGTTCTCAAGATTTGCCGTGCCCGCCGCCAGGTCGGCTTCGGCACCGAAGGTGGCTTTCAGCGGCAGGGCCTTGTCACCCAGCGCGGCCTGATGGAGCGTCGCGTCCAGCTCGGCGCCATCGGCCAGATACAGCTGCTTGTCGGTATCCAGCGTCAAGGTGTCGATATCCAGCGCCACGCTCTGGTCCTTGTCACCCAGCGACGGCATGCGCGTGGTGGTATCCAGGCTCACGCCGGTCAGCACATGACGGCCGCCCTGCAGGTCCAGCGCCACCTTGCCATCGAGGCTGACGGTGCTCTGAAGTTCCGGCTCACGCCCATCGGCCACGAACGACAGCTCGACCGGGAAGGCCTTGTCGGGGCTGACGTTGGAGGAGGTCAACGCCACGTCGTTGAGCGTCATGTCGAGCCCGCTGGCCGCGTCCTGATAGGCGATCTGACCATTGGTGACCTGCACCGAGGCGATATCGAGATTGACCGCCATGCTGCCGGCGCCATTCTGCACCGACGGCGTCGTGTCATCCGCCAGCGCCACACCGGCGCTCTTGGCCGGCGGCAGCGCTTCATCCGCCGCGCCACTGTCGGCAGCCGTCGCCGCATGCTCAAGCAGGCTTTCCCAGTTGCCACGCCCCTGTGCATCACGCTCGAGCGCCAGCTTGAGGCCGTCGAGGAAGACGCCTTCGACTTCGACCTCACCGCTCAGCAGTGGCGTGAAGGACACGCCGACTTCCGCGCGGTCAAAGGAGGCAAACGGTGACTGATCACGCTCCTGCTCCGGCAGCCAGGCTTCGGCATCCTCGACACTGACGCCGAGACGCGGATAGAAGGACCAGTCCAGCGGGCCGTTCAGGGCCAGTTCCAGCCCCGCCTGGTCCTTGACCGCCTTGACCAGTCGTGGCTTGAGATCATTCGGATCGAGGAAGGTGGTGACATAGATCACCCCCGCCACGACCACCAACGCCAGTACCCCGACGATGGCCAGCAAGGCTCTGAACAGTGCTTTCATCTGCGTCCTCCCTTTGACACGATGAGAATTGCTGCGGCGCCTCATTCCAGAGGGCAGCATTTGAGATGGCGCTGTGGGCTTGCGGCATCAGGTGATGCCCTTTCTGCCGCTCATCATCGAGCACGCATGCCGTGCATCGTCCTCTTGCTCGGCAAAAAGCCTCAATGCGACCTCGATGATGACACAGGCGGTGGACAGGTCGCGTTGACGTCAGTTCCGCATCCGGCAACGACCGGGTTCACTCCTGCGCCAGCACGAAGCCGTCGCGGGCGGGGTCTCGCACATAGCCGAGACGTGATACCAGCAGCTCGTCGGCCAGGGTCAATCCCTGACTCGGCACGACCAGCAGACGCTGGGCACTGGCCGCTTCCAGCGACAGCAGGGCCATCAGACGCGTACCGACACCGCGTCGACGCGTGCTCTTGCGCACGCAGCAATGGCTGATCTTCCAGGCATCGCCTTCATCCTCGCAGAGCAGCGCGCCGATATGACGATCGTTGAAGAAGGCGCTGCAGAAGCGATGTCCCGCGGCGAGATTGGCTTGAATGAAGTCGTCCGGGGCAAGCGGAAGACGCTCACCGGGAGCTTCGTGATAGATACGCGACAGGTCGATGCGGACTTGCTCATCGGTCTGCCAGCGCGCGTGGTCGATCATCTGAAGAGTGACCGGCATGGTGAATTCCTCGCCCGCGACATGAATGCCCGCCATTGTAGCGGATGCCATTGTCCTTTCTCTATAATGATGGGTCGGGCAGGCACGCAGACGCCGCGCCTGCCGCCGATCAGGCGCCCCGCCGACGGCTCTCTGCCGTCGTCAATGCCCTGATCACGATTTCGATTGCGACATCACATGACAATAACCACATGATGCGCACTTCCCGGCCGGACTGGACACACGCCTCTCATACCAAAGGCCCCAGACTGCGCCCAGACCCCATCGGCCTCGAAGCCGCTGATGGCGTCACCGACCGCTGGAGAGACATCATGGTAGAGCGTATCGCCGAAGTTCATCGCAACACCTCGGAAACCAAGATCCGGGTCCGCATCAATCTGGACGGTGAAGGCAAGCTGAGCGCCAACACTGGCGTGCCCTTCCTCGAACACATGATGGACCAGATCGCCCGTCACGGCGTGATCGACATCGAGGTCGACTGCGATGGCGACCTGCATATCGATGACCACCACACCGTCGAGGACATCGGCATCACCCTGGGACAGGCCTTCGCGCAGGCACTGGGCAACAAGGCCGGCATCCGCCGCTACGGCCATGCCTACGTACCGCTGGATGAAGCCCTGTCGCGCGTGGTGATCGATTTCTCCGGTCGTCCGGGGCTGTTCATGCAGTGCGAGTTCACCCGCGGCAACATCGGTCGCTTCGATACCCAGCTGTTCTGGGAATTCTTCCAGGGCTTCGTCAATCACGCTGGCGCCACCCTGCATATCGATAACCTCAAGGGTTTCAATGCCCACCACCAGGCCGAGACCATCTTCAAGGCCTTCGGTCGTGCCGTGCGCATGGCGGTGGAAGAGGACGAGCGCATGGGGGGCCGTATCGCCTCCACCAAGGGCTCATTGTAAACAGGGCTCGCTGTAAACGAATGATCCGGGCGCCAGACGCCTGACATCCAGCGCCGGAGCCTGCCTCCGGCCTTCGGGAGAAAGACATGACGATTGCCGTCATCGACTATGGCATGGGCAACCTGCACTCCGTCGCCAAGGCGCTTGAGCACGTGGCCGACGAGAATGTCGTGATCACCAGCGACCCGCGTGCCATCCGCGGTGCCACCCGCGTGGTGCTGCCCGGCCAGGGCGCCATCCGTGACTGCATGGGCGAGCTTGAACGCGCCGAGCTGCGCGGTCTGGTCGGCGAGCTGTTGAGCAACCACAGCAAGCCACTGCTGGGCGTATGCGTCGGTCAGCAGATGCTGATGGAGCGCAGCGAAGAGAACGGTGGCATCGATTGCCTCGCCTACTTCAAGGGCGACGTGAAACGCTTCGATGACCAGCAGCTGGACGAACATGGCCAGCGCCTCAAGGTGCCGCACATGGGCTGGAACCATGTCGCGCACACCCAGGGCCACGCGCTGTGGGAAGGTATCGAGGACAACTCGCGCTTCTACTTCGTGCACAGCTTCTATGTATCGGCCAGCGAGCGCTCCAAGGTCTACGGCGCCACGCACTACGCCGGTGCCGAGGCGCACGTCGCCATCGGTGAGGGCAGCCTGTTCGCGGTGCAGTTCCACCCGGAGAAGAGCGCGGCCGCCGGCCTCAAGCTGCTCGAGAACTTCGTCCGCTGGCAGCCCTGAAGGCTCGCCCGCGTGACCCTCGGCGTCTGTCTCGCGTGACGGACGCCGATACATCCGCCTTCGATATACCGACGACAATACAGGCGTGACAAGACACGCCGAGAGGACACCCGACATGCTGGTAATCCCCGCGATCGATCTCAAGGACGGTCAGTGCGTACGCCTGAAGCAAGGCCGCATGGAAGACTCCACCAACTACGGCGATGACCCGCTGGCCATGGCCGCGCGCTGGGTCGAGGCCGGTGGCCGCCGTCTGCATCTGGTCGACCTCAACGGTGCCTTCGAAGGCAAGCCGGTCAATGGCGACGCCGTGACACGCATCGCCCGCGCCTACCCGGAGCTGCCGATCCAGATCGGTGGTGGCATCCGTGATGCCGCGACCATCGAGCACTACCTGGAAGCCGGTGTCGGTCAGGTCATCATCGGCACCAAGGCCGTGAAGGAACCGGCCTTCGTCGCCGAGATGTGCCGCGCCTTCCCGGGCCGCATCATCGTCGGTCTCGATGCGCGTGACGGCTTCGTGGCCACCGATGGCTGGGCTGAAGTCTCCACCATCAAGGCCACCGAACTGGCCAAGCGCTTCGCCAACGACGGCGTGTCCTCCATCGTCTATACCGACATCGCCCGCGACGGCATGATGCAGGGCGTCAACATCGAAGCCACCGTGGCACTGGCCCGCGAGGGCGGTATCCCGGTGATCGCGTCCGGCGGCGTGACCAACCTGGATGACATCCGTGGCCTGGCCGAAGTGGCCGATCAGGGCATCCTCGGTGCCATCACCGGCCGCGCCATCTATGAAGGCAGCCTGGACATCGCCGAAGCGCAGGCGCTGTCCGACGCCATCACCGGCCGCAAGGCCTGAGGGGAGCGATCATGGCACTCGCCAAACGCATCATCCCGTGTCTGGACGTCGACGCCGGTCGTGTCGTGAAGGGCGTCAACTTCGTCGGTATCCGCGATGCCGGTGACCCGGTCGAGGTCGCCAAGCGCTACAACGAGCAAGGCGCCGACGAGATCACCTTCCTCGACATCACCGCCAGCGTCGACAACCGTGGCACCACGGTCGACATGGTGTCGCGCATCGCCGGTGAGGTATTCATCCCGCTGACGGTGGGTGGCGGCATCCGCACCTGTGAAGACATTCGCACCATGCTGAATGCCGGCGCGGACAAGGTCTCGATCAACACCGCGGCCGTGTTCAATCCGGACTTCGTGCGCGAAGCCGCGGAACGCTTCGGCAGCCAGTGCATCGTGGTCGCCATCGACGCCAAGCGCGTCAGCCAGGACGGCGAGACACCGCGCTGGGAGATCTTCACCCACGGTGGCCGCAAGCCGACCGGACTCGACGCCGTCGAGTGGGCGAAGAAGATGGTCGAGCTGGGCGCCGGTGAACTGCTGCTGACCAGCATGGACCGCGATGGCACCAAGGCCGGTTTCGATCTCGGTGTGACACGCGCCATCTCCGACGCCGTCAGCGTGCCGGTGATCGCCTCCGGCGGTGTCGGCACCCTCGACCATCTGGTGGATGGCGTGCTTGAAGGCGGTGCGGATGCGGTGCTGGCCGCCAGCATCTTCCACTTCGCCGAGTACACCATCCCCGAAGCCAAGGCCTACATGGCCGAACGTGGTATCGAGATGCGCCTGTAAGCGCAGCCGCAGGGTAGTTCAGGCAGAAACGCGAACGCCGCCATTTCCTCAGGGAATGGCGGCGTTCTTGTCTGCAGAGACGCAACTTCGGCTCAGGCGAGAACAGTGCTCAGACGTAGCCCAGCTTCTTCAGCGGCTTGAGCGCCTGCGCGAGTCGCTGGTCGGCAAGCGTCATGATGTCCGCGACCAGGTGCTTCTCGGCGGCGGGCAGCATCACGCGCTCCCCGACCCACAGCGCCAGCTCCGCCAGGTCATGCTGATTGCCCAGCCGCGCGGCCGCCTTGTCGAGCAGTTCCGGCTCGCGGCGCCGTCCGTGACTCGGTGACTCGAGCTTCCGCGCGGCTGCCTCACCCAGCGCCTCGTGCGCCAGTGCCAACTGGAACATGCGGTACTTGACCCACTTGCGCAGCCGGTGAGACGTCTCGATCTCACGCTTGCTGACCACCTGCGCCGCAAGCTTGCTGATGCGATGACGACTGAACTCCAGCCCGATGTCGAGCTCCTCCACCGTCAGCGGTACCGCCTGCCAGGCCGCCCGCTCCTCGCTCAGCAGCGTCTCGAGGGGCGCGTGATCCAGCTCGCCTTCGGGCTCGCTGAGCGAGGCACTGGTCAGCCCCGGACGCAGCGCATCCAGCAGGCGCTGACTGCGCTCATCCACCCAAGCGTAGGCGCGACCATGGGTCTTGCGCAGCATGTGCGCCTCGCGCGGCCCGGCCAATGCCTTGGCGACGGCGCGCGGACGCGCCTGATGCTCACTCACCGCCGACTTGCCCAGTGACTCACGCCGCAGTTGCCACCAGCCGCGCAGCTGCTTGCAGTCGACACGCAGCGCATGTACATCCGCCGCGCCCAGCGTCGGCTGCGCGAGACGCTCACGCATGGCGTCCAGACGCGCCTGAATCACGCCATTCAGCGCTGCGTTCATCGGAGAAGAATCCTGCTGACGGGTGTCGCTCATCTGTCTCTCCAATAACGGCTGGCCAGTCATCACTGGCACCAGGATGGCCCGAATCGGGCCGCTCAGTCCTGCAAGGATAGCCCGAGATTGCTGACATCTTCATTGCGGCCCAATTGCTTGAGCGCACGCCAGTCATCGCGGGACAGCTGCGGGGCTTCGACGCTCTCGAGCACGGCGTCCTGGAAATCACGCTCATCGATCATCAACGGATGCTCGCGAATCATGGCTTCCAGCGCTTCCTGCTCGATGCCCTCACCGGCCTGCAGGTCGATCAGCGCGCGCACGCCATCGGCGGACAGACGGCTGATCTTGAGCGCGGCTTCCGGCTCTTCGCTGATCAGCACATCGATGCAGGCGGTCAGCGCCATCACGGCTTCCAGGGCGCGGCGCGCGCCAAAGCTGTCATCTTCCTCGGCGGGCTCGAAGGCGGTGACCTTCTCGGCCTGCAGCGAGAAATCGATCTTGGCATCGCGCACGCGCAACTGCTCCCAGACGAGGTCCAGCAGCTTGCGCAGCTCACGCGTGGTGTCCAGCGCGCTGGCCGTGCCGTTGGCTTCGGCGTAGAAGCCGGCATTGGGCAGGAGTCGCTCGGTCAGCGCCGCCATGAAGGCAGTACGGCGCACGGGGGCCAGCGCATCAAGGCGCGCACGGAAACCGGATACAGGCTGAGTCATGACGGCTCTATTCTCACTTCACTATTCAATATGCGGCGTCCGCGCTGGCGTCTTGCCTGTGCCAGCCACGATGTCACCGAAGGTCGCTATAGGGTATGCGATAGGATAGGCGAAAGGGTAGCGCCCGCGCGTGGCCGGATGAACGCGACCCTGCTCGAGCGCTGCCATGCTGTTGCATACCTTAGGGCCACAGGCACTCTGTCGGCACGCGACCGGCACCATCGAACAGGATGCCTTCGCTGCGCAACTTTTCCCGCTGGCGCACCGCTCCGCCGTGCTCGGTGACCTTGAGCGAGGCATTGATCACGCGATGCCACGGCAACTGATGGCCATCCGGCAGGTGACGCATCGCCGAACCGACCATGCGGGCAGTGGCGCCATCGGTCATCTTGGCGATACGCCCGTAGGTGGTGATGCGGCCTTCAGGAATCTGCGCCACCACGGTGTAGATCTGTTTGAGCAGTTCGGCTCGCATGCGGTTCTCTCCTTGTCGTGACGCGGCTGGTTCGCCCTGTGCAGGTGCTGAGATGCAGGTACTGGGACGCCGACACTGGGGCCTTTACGCTGACATGGCACTCACGCATGATGAAGCCATGCATCTTTACTTCATACATCAGGGGCAACTCCCTGACGCTGAACCAGATTCAGCCGCCGATACCGCAACGCTAGCGCATGACTGGCAGAGTCCGCTACGCCTCAAGGACTGGCTTTCCGGCATGGGGCACAGCTTCAACACCAGCTTCCCGCTGGCAGGCGAAGCCTTGCCGGGCATCGATGACTTTCATGCGCTGGTGGTGCTGGATGGTCCGCAACGCCTGTCGAGCGCCGCAAAGACAGCCTCGCCCGCCGAACAGCAGTCGCTGCGCCTGCAGCGCAAGTTGATTCGGCGCACGCTGAACAGCAATCGCCCACTGTTGGGGATTGGCCTGGGGGCGCGACTGATCGCCGAGCAGATGGGGGCGATCGTCTCGTCCGCCGTGGTGCCGCAGCGTCGCTGGGCCACGCTGACGCGCAGCAACGAGTGCCCGCTGGGACTACCCGCCGAGTTCGCGGCCTTGATGTGGCATGAGGAGATCTGCGGCCTGCCGGAAGACTGCGAGCTGCTGGCCAGCGGCGAGCACACGCCAGTGGCCGGCTTCAGCTGGGATGAGGGCCGCGTGGTGGCGCTCAACTTCCATCCGCACATGGGAGCCCTGGCCACGCAGGACCGCCTGGCCCACCATCCCGCGCCCATGGAGGGCATTGGCGTGCAATCACGCGAGGCGTTGCTGGAGGATCCGAAGCGCTTTGATCGTCAGGCGGCCCTGCTGGACCGCCTGCTGGTGGACTGGCTGAATGCGTGAGTACTGACCGCGCCCATGAGGGAGGTCAGCGCTGCCAGCGGTGATTGGCGCTCCACTCACGCGCGAAGGCGAGGCTGTTGTCCCAGTCGCCGACGTGCAGGAAGGTGCGCTCGTGCTTCTCGAGCTGATAGCGGTACATCGGGTCGTAATACTCGCTGAGCAGCGGTGCCAGCCAGCCTTCATGGGCCATTGGATTGCCGCGCTTGTGCTCCTGGAAGGCGATGTCCTGCATGCGCACCAGACGAGCAAGACGCGCACTGCCCAGGCGCTTGCGAAGACGCAGCAGTGCCTGACGCAGCTGGCGCTGCATCAGGGTCCAGCCGAGGAAGTCACCATAGTGACGACTGTAGGTGGACCATAGCCCCTCGATATAGTCCTTCTGAATCTGCACGATTCGCCAATCCAGCGGCATCTCGACGCGGATCAGCGGCGCCTGCTCCATCGCGCGCCAGGTGGCGAGCGGAATGTTGACGCTGCCGATGAAGCGCGACTCGTCTTCCATGATGGTCGGCGCTTCATCCTCAAGCGTGAGCATCTCGGCGGCGATGCGGTGCTCGAAGTCGATCTGGCTCGGCGCCGGGAAGGGGTGACGGCCGAAGGCCGAACCCTTGTGGCGCGCACAGCCTTCCAGGTCGATGCCATTGTCCAGCGCATGGATCAGCTCAGTCTTGGCACAGCCGGTCAGCCCGCCGATCAACAGCATCGGGGCCTGCTCGGCACGCTCATCGATATGCTGACAGAGCTGCTGACGCATGGCCTTCCAACCGCCCTCGATGCGTGGGCGCTCGATCCCTGCTTCCTGCAACCACTGCTGACTGAGCTGGGAGCGCATGCCGCCGCGGAAGCAGTAGAGAATCGCGTCAGGGTGCCGCTCGATGTGCTCGACCCAGGCGCGGATACGCGCACGCTTGATCCCGCCGCTGACCAGTTGATGGCCAAGATGTACCGCCGATTCCGGGCCGACCTGCTTGTACTGCAGCCCGACGCGATGACGCTCCTCATCATCCATCAGTGGCAGATTGACGGCACCCGGCAAGGCACCAGCGGCGAACTCGACCGGCGCGCGCACATCGATCAACGGACGGCCGTCGCGAATCAGGTCGCAGCTGGCCGCCACGGTGGGCAAACTCATGGGCATCTCTCGGCAGACAGAACAGGATTGAGGCAATGGGCGGCGACTAGCTGGCTGGCCGCACCATCAAGGGGCCATATTCTATCGCAAGCGTGCAGCCGCCCCCAGCCTTGTGCTTTCACGCCAACGGTGGCGTCAGGCGCATCCCCTGCCCCGGCCCGATCCCGGCCGGGCCGAACAACTGACAGTCGGGGCAGGCAGCGGGTTGATCACCGTGGGCGCGATGCGCTTCGGCGACCGAGTCACGTAGCGAGGCGATCGCCGCCTCGGCGGTATGGAAGTAGTTCTCACGCCCCATGCGCTCGAGGAAGCCACCGCGCTCCATCACTTCCAGCGCGTACATGCGAAAGCCGCACATGCTGAGACTGCCGCCAGCATCGCGCAGGCGACGCTGCTCGATCTCGAGCATCTCGGCACCCGCGATATCGATGAAGTTGCAGCCGGTGCCCAGCAGGATGACGTGCTTGCCGGTATAGCGCGCCAGCTTGCGCTGGACGTGGTCGACCGCCCCGAAGAACAGCGAGCCATCCACGCGCAGAATCACCACCTCTCGGCATTGAGCCAGCTGATAACGCTCGGCATTGCGCACCCCAAGCTCCGGATGTTCCGGGTCTGGCGCCATCTCGACCAGCCGTGGCCGTGAGGTGCGGTTCAGATACAGCACCAGCGAGACCAGCACCCCGGCGAAGATGGCAAACTCCAGCGGCAACAGCAGAGTGGCGAGGAAGGTGATCACCAGCACCACCGCCTCTTCGCGGCTGACGGCCAGAATCTGGCGGATATGACCGACTTCGATCAGGTTGGCGGCGATCACCATGATCAGGCCCGCCATCGCAGGCAACGGCAGCCAGGCGGTCACGTCAGGCACCAGCAACAGCACCGCCAGCACGATCAGCGCCGCCACCACCACCGACAGCGGGGTGCGGGCACCGGCATCATAGTTGGCGCCGGAGCGCGTGAAGGAGCCGGAACCGGCGAAGCACGAGAAGAAACTGCCCGCCAGATTCGACAGACCCTGGCCGATGAACTCCTGGTTGCCATCGATACGCTGATGCGAGCGCACGCCGATGGCGCGCGCGATGGAAACCGCCTCGATCAAGCCGAGCACCGCCAGCGCGAAGGCCGCCCCACCCAGCGAGCGCAGGGTGTCAAAGCCCAGCGGCGGCAGGGAAAACGGCGGCAGACTGCCGGACAGAGCGCCGACCATCGGGATACCTGCCGCGCTGCCGCCGAGCAATGCCGCGACACCGCAGCCGACGGCCATCGCCACCAGCATCCATGGCAGCTTGCGATTCAGCCGCCGGACCAGCACGGCCGCAAGCAAGGTACTGAGTCCCGTAATCAGTGTTGCCCACGAGGTATCGTCCAGATGCCTGAGCAGCGCCCACCAGGTGCCGAGAAAGCTCGAGGCATCGCCAAGCGCGATACCGAACAGGTGCTTGAGCTGACTGGTCGCGATCAAGACCCCGGCACCGGCGGTAAAGCCGATCACCACCGTATGCGAGATGAGATTGACCAGCGCCCCCATGCGCATCAGCCCCAACGACAGCTGGATGATGCCGACCATGCAGGTCAGCGCCAGCACCAGCGGCAGGTATTCGGGACTGCCCGGCGCGGCCAGGGTCGAGACGGTGCCGAACACCACCATCGAGATCGCCGCGGCCGGGCCACTGACCATATGCCGCGAACTGCCGAACAGGCCGGCGATGATCGCCACCACGATGGCGGCATACAGCCCATGCGCCGGTGGCAGGCCGGCGATCAACGCATAGGCCACCCCCTGGGGCAGCACCAGCACCGCGCCGCTGAGGCCCGCGATCAGGTCAGAACGCGCATCCGCGGGCGACAGCTGACGCATCCAGCCGAGAAAGGGCAGCAGCCGCGACAGACGATAGGCCGCGGCACTGGTGTGCTCGGGCCCCTCTGCCCTCTCGGTAGATTCGGGAGATTCGGAGGGCGGCGAGGGAGGAGGCGGAGTATCAGCGGACAAGAAGTATCTCCGTGGCGAGGCAGGAAAGAAATCGTCAGCCGGCAGCCGCGATGTCCCTGAGCGTACTCGGGGCAGGCTTGAAACCAGCGGTGATAAGTCTATCGCTGAAATCACTGATGAAACAGGGCCGCCACATGCTCGGCGACCACCTGCGGCCCTGCGACAACTTCAGGTTGAAGAAGCCCGATAACGAGAAACGAAGAGAGGCGAGAAGACACGGCGCTGGCCATGCCGCGCCCGAGCAGTGACAATACCCGCTCCTGACACCGCTGCGGACCCTGACGCCATGACCACCGACGCTACGCCGACCGATACCACGACTCCCGAGACGGCGGGTGGCTATACCCCGCCGCTGGATGCCAGCGAAGCCGAGGCCATCGACGCCACGCGCCAGTGGGTCGAGACGCACATCATCGCCGACAATCTGTGCCCGTTTGCCGCGCGCGAGATGGCACGCAACAGCATCCAGTATGCCGTGGTGCCCGGTGCAGGACTCGAGCGCAGCCTGCAGGCACTCGGCGACGAGCTGCTGAACCTGGACGCCAATCGCGATGCCGAGACGACGCTGGTGATCTTCAAGGACGGCTTCCGCGACTTCGATACCTACCTCGAGCTGCTCGACTATGCCGAGGCGCTGCTCGAGATGCAGGGCTACGAGGGCATCTATCAGCTGGCCAGCTTCCACCCGGAATACGTGTTCGAGGACACCGAGGAAGACGACGCGGCCAACTACACCAACCGCTCGCCCTACCCGATGCTGCACCTGCTGCGCGAAAGCTCGGTCGAAGCCGCCATCAATGCCTACGCAGGCGATGTCGAAGAAGTGCCAGGGCGCAATGAGGCGCTGATGCGCGAGCGCGGTGTCGAGCTTCTGGTCTCACGCCTCAAGGCCTGTGCTCACGCCGCCCGCCAGGCTGACAAACAGGACTGACAAGCAGGACTGACAAGCAGGACTGAGCTTCGTGCTCGGAGAAAACCCCATACGAACAAGGCCAGCCGAGAGGCTGGCCTTGTTCGTTGTATGCAGCATCACACCACGATGTCCCCGTGCGGCAGACTCACGCGCCAGGCGCAGATGTCACAGGGCTTCCAGTGCCTGGGACAGCTTGTCGACCGCCACGATGGTCATGCCCTTGGGCGGGTTCCTGGGGGCATTGCCCTTGGGCACGATGGCGCGCGTAAAGCCGTGTTTGGCGGCCTCGACAATGCGCTCCTGGCCACTCGGCACCGGACGGATCTCGCCGGACAGCCCCACCTCGCCGAACACCACCAGCTCACGCGGCAGCGGGCGGTTCTGCAGGCTGGAGACCACCGCACACAGCACCGCGAGGTCGGCGCTGGTCTCGAGCACCTTGACCCCGCCGACCACGTTCAGGAAGACATCCTGATCGCCGGTGAACAGGCCACCATGCTTGTTGAGCACTGCCAGCAGCATCGACAGACGATTGCCGTCCAGACCGACGGCGACACGGCGGGGATTGCCCAGCGGCGAGTCATCCAGCAAGGCCTGCACTTCGATCAGGATCGGTCGCGTGCCCTCCCACACCACCATCACCAGACTGCCGGAGGACTGCTCCTCGCTGCGCGACAGGAAGATCGCGCTGGGGTTCTTCACCTCCTTCAGGCCCAGCTCGACCATGGCGAACACGCCCAGCTCGTTGACCGCACCGAAGCGGTTCTTCTGGCCACGCAGCGTGCGGAAGCGCGAATCGCCATCGCCCTCCAGCAGCAGGGAGGCGTCGATCATGTGCTCCAGCACCTTGGGCCCGGCCAGCGAGCCGTCCTTGGTCACGTGGCCGACCAGCAGCAGCACGGTATTGGTTCGCTTGGCGAAGCGGGTCAGCGCGGCGGCGGACTCACGCACCTGCGAGACACCGCCCGGCGCGGATGACAGATCCTCCAGATGCATGGTCTGAATGGAGTCGATGATCAGCACCTCGGGCTTCTCGCGCTCGGCGGTGGCCAGAATCGTCTCGACGCTGGTCTCGGCCAGCATCTTGAGACCCTGGGTCGGCAGCTGCAGACGATGGGCGCGCATCGCCACCTGCGACAGCGATTCCTCACCGGTGACGTAGAGTGAGCGCTTCTGCTGGGCGAGCTTGCAGGCGGTCTGCAGCAGCAGCGTCGACTTGCCGGCCCCCGGGTGGCCACCGAGCAGCACGGCGGAACCCGGCACCAGCCCGCCGCCCAGCACGCGGTCGAACTCGCCGAAGGTCGAGGAGAAGCGCGGCACTTCGGCCAGCGAGACATTGGAAAGATCGGTCACATTGTCGCTGAGCGTGCCGGCGTAGCCGCCCCGCCCATTGCTGGCGCTACGCGCGGCACCACCGGCGACGGCCCCCGCAGCGGGGGCGGCGCCGGGCAATACCGTGGCGCCGACGCGGATTTCCTGCAGGGTGTTCCACTCGCGGCAGCCGCTGCACTGGCCCTGCCACTTCGAGAATTCGCTACCGCATTCGGTACATACGAAGGCGCTCTTTGCTTTCGCCATCAGACAATCCTGTCGGGAAGAAGTGATTCTCGGCGTCATGATGAAGTGTCGTCAGCCGCGGATTTCCAACGGCCAGACACAAGGAAGGCGGCTTGCGCCGCCTTCCTTGTGCTCACGATCGCCTTGTGGCGCACGGCACGCTTACTGGCGCTTGAGGCGCAATGTCTCACCGTTCTGGAAGCGACGCTTCTGCGGGTCGACCAGCTCCAGGGTCTGGGCATCCAGACGCAGGAAGTAGTAGGTCTGGCCTTCGCCGTCCGGCGTCAGCTCATAGACGGTCGCGTTCGGGTCCGTCACGGTGCCGGACAGCACGTCCCACTGGCCTTCGTAATGCTCTGGATCCGGCTGCTGCGGATGATCACGATAGGTGGCATCGAGACTGAAGGTACGCTCATCCTGGGCTGCCTCTTCGGCACCCTTGAGGCGTACATCGAGGTCAATGCCCGTGCAACGACGACACGGCAGGGTGCCCTTGTAGACGGCAACCTGCTCGCTGGCTGTCTCGGTAGCGCTGTTGTCAGCGGCACCGTCATTGGTCTGGGCCGTTGATGCGCACCCGGCGAGACCGACCATCAGCGCGGCTCCCACCATCAGAGTCCTGATCTGCATTGAATCCTCCTTAAGGCGATGACTCGATAGCAGCGTCAGCGCTATCGACGGCGAGCGGTCTGCCCGCTTTGGCAGGCAGACCGCTCACAAGCTTCCACGCTCAAGAATAGCGGGTATCCGCCCCGGGAGGCCAGCCCCGATGGCGTTTATCGAACACCATTCGCTAAATCGTGTCGGCCTCAGCCGCGGCGATCATGGCCATTGTCGAGAAACGGATAGTCGGTATAACCCTTGGCACCACCACCGTAGAAGGTATCCGGGTCCTGCTCGTTGAGCTCAGCGCCGAGGCGAATGCGCTCGACCAGGTCCGGGTTGGCGATATACGGGCGCCCGATGGCGACGGCATCCGCGATACCCTCATCGATGATGCGAGCCGCGCTCTCACCGTCGTAATGGCCGCAGAAGATCAGCGCGCCCGTGACGCGCTCGCGCAGAGCACGACGGAAGTCATCGCTGAACTTGATGTCGCCACCGGCCCAGTCCGGCTCGTTGACGTGCACATAGGCGATGCCACGTCTGGAGAGCTGCTCGGCCATGTAGAAGGCCATCTCTTCCGGCTCGTCATCGGTCAGACCGAAGATCTCGATGAAAGGCGTCAGGCGGATGCCGGTACGCTCAGGGCCGAAGACTTCGGCGACGGCATCGACGACTTCCAGCGTCAGGCGCGCACGGTTCTCGACCGAGCCACCGTACTGGTCAGTACGCTGATTGGTGCCGGTGGCCATGAACTGGTTGAGCAGATAGGCATTGGCGGCATGCACCTCGATCATGTCGAAACCGGCGCGCTTGGCACGCACGGCGGCCTGGCGATAGTCCTCGATCAGCTGGGGAATCTCGTCCGTCTCCAGGGCGCGCGGCGTACTGGTGGGATGACGTCCGCTGGTGCCGTCCTCGAACTCGACGAAGCACTGGGCGCCTTCACCCCGCAGGGCGCTCGGCGCGACCGGCTGCTGGCCGTCCGGCTGCACCATCTCATGCGAGACGCGCCCGACATGCCACAGTTGCAGCGCCATGCGGCCGCCCTTGGCGTGCACCGCTTGGACGACGCCCTTCCAGCCCGCCTCCTGCTCATCGGTCCAGATACCCGGCGTGTAGACATAGCCACGTGCGGTGGGCGAGATGTTGGTCGCCTCGCTGATGATCAAGCCGGCACCGGCACGCTGACCGTAATAGGCCTGCTGCAGCTCACCAGGCACGCTGTCGGGGGTACGAGCTCGTGTCAGCGGTGCCATCAGGATGCGGTTGGGGAGGGTCAGATCACCGAGCTTGACCGGATCGAGCAGGGTATCGGCGTACGGGGCATTGGTGTTGGCAGTCATCGGGGCTCCTTGAATTGCAGGTCTTCGCCCAGCGTCCTCATCGCACTAAGTCGCGCAAGCTGGGCAAGCATGCCTATGACATGCGGTACACCACGCGCTGCTTCAAGCACGCGCATCGCACGAGAATAATGCTGGCATGGCAACAATGTGCAAAGCTGCACCAGTCGGCACGCTTCAGGCTCAGGCCGAGAGCCTGCCGGAGCTTGTACCGCGACGATCCAGCGGGCAACATGAAAAGCATCCATGACACGGGTCATGCACTGTCACCAGCGGCGAGAAATCATGAGCAAGTACTGGAGCCCCCAGGTCCACGACCTGACCCCCTACGTCCCCGGCGAACAACCGCGTGAGCAGCTGATCAAGCTGAACACCAACGAGAACCCCTACCCGCCGGCGCCCGCCGTGGAGCAGACGCTGCGCGAGTTCAATGCCTCTGATCTGCGCCGCTACCCGGACCCGAGCTCCAGCTCACTGCGCACCGCCCTGGCTGATACCTTCCATGTGGCCGCCGAGGAAGTCTTCGTCGGCAATGGCTCCGATGAGGTGCTGGCGCTGGCCTTCCAGGCATTCTTCCGTCAGGACAAGCCGCTGCTGCTGCCGTCCATCAGCTACAGCTTCTACCCGGTCTACTGCCGCATGTATGGCATCGAGTCGCGCAGCATCGCGCTGACCGACAACTGGGAAGTCGACCTGGAAGCCTTCGGCAACGACAATGGCGGCATCATCTTCGCCAACCCCAACGCCCCGACAGGGCATGGCCATGGCCGCAAGGCGATTGCCGCGCTGCTGGAGCGCAATCCGCAGAGCGTGGTACTGGTCGACGAGGCCTACGTGGACTTCGGCGGCGAAAGCGCCATCCCGCTGATTCATCAGTATCCGAACCTGGTCGTGTCGGGCACTTTCTCGAAATCGCGCAGCCTGGCGGGCATTCGTCTTGGCTATGCCGTGGCCTCGCGTGAGCTGATCGAGGGTTTGGAGCGCGTGAAGGACTCCTTCAACTCCTACCCCATCGATCGCCTGGCCGAACAGGTCGGCGTCGCCGCGCTCAGTGATCCCGCTTATTTCGATGAGTGCCGCACGCGAGTCATCACCACCCGCGAGCAGACGCGCGATCGCATGGCCGCGCTGGGATTCAAGATTTTGCCCTCGCAGACCAACTTCGTACTGGCGACTCACCCGACCCACGATGCCGGCAAGCTGTTCATCGGCCTGCGCGAACAGGGCATCCTGGTGCGCCACTTCAACACCGACACACTACGTGACTATCTGCGTATCAGCATCGGTACCGATGCCGAGATGGACAGCCTGATCGAAGCCCTGGAAACCCTGTGTCGCTGAGATAGCGCACGGCCCGGCCTGTGATTGCACCAATCAAAGAAGGCGCCCTGTGGGCGCCTTCTTTGATCAGAATGTCTCTCACAAGCTCACCGCCCGGCTCATTGCACAGTTCACCGCATCATTCATCGCGCCTAACACGCTTCAGGAGCACAACATGACAACGGACAGTCTCACCATGGCTTCGGACTCACCCTCGCCCCCCCGCCTGCCTCTGACGCAAGTGCATCACGTGGCGCTCATCACCGCTGATTACCCACGCGCCAAGCGCTTCTATCTCGAGGTCATGGATGCGCAGGTGATCAACGAGGCCTATCGCGAGGCCCGCGACAGCTACAAGCTCGACCTGCTCCTGCCGGGCGGTATCCAGCTGGAGCTGTTCTCCTTCCCCTCTCCGCCTGAGCGCCCCAGCTATCCGGAAGCCTGTGGGCTTCGTCACCTGGCGCTGGCGACAGAAGACATCGATACCTGTGTCGAGCTGCTGATCGCCCGTGGCGCCACGCCAGAGCCGATACGTGTCGATGAATACACCGGCGCCCGCTTCACCTTCCTGTCAGACCCTGACGGTACGCCCATCGAGCTCTACGAAATCTCGCCCTGATGTGATGGTGCACTGAAACTTCACTGGCCCTGAAGACAAAAGGCCCCTGTCGATATCTCGACAGGGGCCTTCTTGTGTCATGTGCACGTTGCTTGGGCAAAGCTTTTCTCTCGCCCACAGCTAATTCGCATGCAGGACTCTCTGCACAACTTTTCCTGCGCACATTTTTTCCGTGTACAAAGAGAACCGCCCCTGCAGCAAGGCTACAGGGGCGGTTCGGGATAAGTGCCTGACGATGACCTACTCTCACATGGAGAAACTCCACACTACCATCGGCGCTAAGCGGTTTCACTTCCGAGTTCG
>NZ_JAMXRV010000016.1:0-31607 GCF_024124625.1 Cobetia sp. Dlab-2-AX
GTCGTCGTCGCTTGCTTATGCAGCTTGATGTCCATGAAGCTTTTCCTGAATCAATTGCTTGATGAGCTCACGAGAGGCTAACAAAGGATAGCTTCGTTGTGAAATCCGATCATCCGGCACCCTACACATACTGGTTGATTAAGTTGAGAGAGTGGCAGGCTAAATATAATCCTGTCGCTTTTCCTACCAGCTGGTCGCGGTGCAAGAGAACCAACTTAAATGAAATTCAGTTGAAGTTAAAAGGTGTCAATTGTTTTTTATTTAGGGCTTTTGAAGATGTTGAGCCAAAAAATGTCGGCACGGCTTTGACGGGCAGGTTGGCAGCTGCCATTTATCATATACAACCATCGCATCTTAGGCTTTCAGAGCTGAGTGGGCTGCCTAATAATATATCTTGTTATAAGTCTCCATACACCCCTCATTCCATGCGGGTGAGCTTGATTACAGCTTATGTTATGGAAATGGGGATGCCGGTTGAAGTTGTCATGAAGGTCGTGGGGCACTCTTCGATCGTCATGTCGATATATTATTGCAAAATATCCCATGGGGAAATAAGGCGGCGATTGGAGGAAGGCGAGAAGATTGCGCTTCAAGCCGAGGTGGAAGCAATACAAAAAACAATTGAGTCCAATAAAATTGAGTCGGTAAAGAATCAGTTGGTTTCTAATAATGAAGACCTTCTGATGTCGCTAACCAATAGTGTGCCTGCAGGAAATTTTGTATTCAGAGACTATGGTATTTGTCCATTTGCTGCCTCACGCTGCGATGATGGAGGAGATCAGGTCGGCGCTACAAGAGTACGGGCTCCGGTGCCCATGGGGTATTTGGGAATGCAGAACTGTCTTAGGTGCAGGCATTTCATCACAGGACCGGTTTTTCTGGGTGGCTTAATGTCGGTTGGGAACGAGATTTTGTTCGTTTCGAATAAGCAGTCTGAAAAATGTATGCGGCTCCAAGAAGAAATCTCCACAATCACAGAAAGGTTGGAGAAGATAGATCGAGATGAGTATATTGCAAATGCAAAGGGCATGAGTTTTGATCAGGCTGAGAGAGTTTCGCTTGAGGCAGAACAAAGAAAGCTGGAGTCAGAGTATGAGAGTGCAGCAAAGAAAATGGACATGTTCCTGTGCGATTTGCAGTCCTGCTATAAGTTAATCAGGATGTGCGTGTCAGCTGTCAATGGTGTCTCTTCTGATGCAGAGGATGGTATTTCTCTGATTAAGATGCCCGATTCCGAAATGGAGATAGAAATGGAGGAGGTCTCTTACTTTCAGCAACTGCATGAGATTTGCGAGAATGCAACAATCTACCATTCGGCTGATGCAGCCGTTGCAATAGCGCCGAGGTCTCAATTGTTGGACCGAATGTCGGTTTTTAATGAGTTGCAGCCGAGCCTTTTTATGTTGACGGATGAGCAGCAGCTTAAAGTTGGTAACCAGGTAGTCGGTTTTTTGAGGTCACGGCTGAAAACCTGGGAAAGAGTTGGCCAGGTCGTTGACTGTTCAGTGAGGCTAGACGAGCTGATGGAGGAGGAGAGAATTGATAGGTCGGAGCTTTCTCTGATTCTAAAGCCTCAGCTATTAAACGAGACGGGCTGCTAATATGAAAAATGAAGATCTTTTGTTGAAGCTAAAAGAAGACGCTACGCCTAGAACCAAGAAGACGCTTGATGCAATATATGAAGTGTGTAGTGAGCAAATGGAGAGAGGTGTTAGTGATTTCTCTATAGTAACTATATCTAGGCTGGGTGCCAAGCGAGGAGTTCCGAAGCCACAAAGCATTAGGAACAAGTCTGGAGAAAAATATCGCGCCCTCATAGAATCCTTTTCTGATATGGCCGGCGGCAATGTTAAGCGTCCCTCGCCAAGCGCTGATGACTGGGTAGAGGAGATTGCGAGTGCTAAACATAAGCTTCTTGTTAGATCGCTTCTTTCCGATCTAAAAAATGCTAAAAACAAGCTCAATGAAATTATTCCTCCGGGTAGTAGAATAGACGTATACGATCATAGGTCACAGCAAGCGGGCGAGGAAGAGAAGCTCTCCCAGCAGGAGAGAAGAGCGCTGGAATATCTGATATCCAATGAGTTTGTTGGTAAGTGGAATTTTCGCGCTACTGAGTTTGGTGAGGTTGTGGATGAGGGTGGTCAGGTGGTATTCAAAGCTGCTACAATCGATGCTATTAAAAAGGCTCTAAATAACTTGTAGGTCAGCTATGAAGAATCCACTTGTAACAAGAGAGGGCTATGAAAGCCTGAAAGAAGAGCTTGACTATCTTTGGAGGGTGGAGAGGAGAGAGGTTACAGCTAAGGTGACATGGGCGGCCGGTCTAGGCGATAGGTCGGAGAATGCAGATTATCAGTATAACAAGAAGCGACTTAGAGAAATTGACAGGAGGGTCAGGTATCTACGGAAAAGACTGGATGAGCTTAAGGTGGTTGATTATCATCCGGATCAAGCGGGTAAGATTTATTTTGGCGCCCACGTGGTGCTTGTTGATGACGATGGCAGGGAGATGAAGTTTCGGATTGTAGGTGTTGACGAGATCTATGGAAAACAGGGGTATGTTTCAATTAATTCGCCTGCGGCTAGAGCCTGTTTAGGTAAAGAAATCGATGATGAAGTGGAGATCGTAACTCCGGATGGGCGGAAGCTATGGTATGTTGAAAGCTTTTCTTATAACAGATGATCATTTTAAGGCTTTTATCTGCGAGTCCTTGTGAATACTGACACCTATGACTTCCACTACGACTCCGACCTCATCGGCGGCTCGCTGATGGTCCGCGAAAGCCGCATCGTGGCGGAGTGTTCTGGTCAAGTCGTAGCGGACACTTTTATTAAGCTGCTTCCGCGATTTTCTCGATCTCCCTCGGCGCGTGGTAGCCAAGGGTCGAGTGGAGCCGGCAGCTGTTGTACTCCATCTCGATATAGGTCACGACGTCGCGCCTCGCTGACAGGCGGGTCCAGTACCGTTGCCCCTCCAGCCATTCGCTTTTAGAGAGCCGAAGAAGCGCTCCATGATCGCATTGTCCCAACAGTTCCCCTTGCGGCTCATGGAGGCCAGGAACCCGTGCTTAACCAGTCGTTCACGATACGCACGGGAGGCGTACTGGCTGCCGCGGACGCCCTTCTAAGTGTCAAGTAGCGATTTGCGTCTGATTGATCTCGCGGTAACGGTGGCGCAGCACGTAGTACAGCTCTCGGGCGATGTAGCGTTTCAGACAGCGAATAGCTTCCAGCTTGGAGTGCCCCTCCGTCACTCGCCGGGAGACATACGCCTGGGTTGTCGCATCCAGGCGCAGCCGCCCGATGACGATGATATGCAGAGCACTATTGGCGGCTCTGTCGCCGCCCCGATTAAGGCGGTGGCGCTGTGTCTTGCCTGAAGAAGCGGGTATCGGGCTAACACCACATAGCGCCGCAAAACTGGCTTCTGAACCAATACGATCCGGATTGTCGCCCGCCGTGATCAACAACTGTGCAGCTGATTCATAGCCTACCGCCGTTCGCGACACCAGCTCTGGTGCCAGCTCATCGACGATGGCCTTGATCATGACATTCAGATCGGCCACCTCGTCATGCAGCTCCAGGTAGCGCCGGGCAAGAGATTTCAAAGCGATGCGGTAGGCCACTGTGACGTCCCGATAGCCACTTAAGTCGGGGCGCCATGCGGCCAACGTCCGAATCAACTGCATCCGCGTCATATTCCTCAACTGATCGCGCAGCTCCTCTGGCGCGGAGATCACCTGGGTCTGGATCATCTGAAGCGCCACACGGCGAGCTGCCACGGCGGTCTTCCGGCAGACCTTCAGCACACGCAAGGCCTCGATCATGCCATCACGGGTCTTTGGGGTGACCGTACGAATGCCCGCGTAAGCCGCATGGGCAGCGTTCTCCGCATCGATGGTATCGTTTTTGCCCCGTTTGCGACGCACGGTCTTGTCGGGCGTGGTGACCTCCAGGGTAGCGATGCCGGTGCGCTGCAAGTAACGCAGCAGACCAGCCCCATAGGTCCCGGTGCACTCGATGCCTACTCGGCTCACTTCACCGAAGCCACGCATCCAGGCGAGCATGGCCTTGTAGCCATGCCGGGTGGTCGGAAAGCTGGCGGTACCAAGCACGCGATCGTGTTTATCCACGACAGCGGCCATATGCAGATCCTTGTGGGTGTCGACGCCACCGACAATGTCAGGGCGATCACGGTGATGCTGAGTCATGACGTCTCTCCAGGCTATCAGGTCAAGGTGGCTTCACCGAGTGCGATAGCCTGGACACGACAGTAACGAGACAGGCGTCAGGCCCTTCTTGAGTCACATGCATCGACGAGGTGAGCCCTCGCCGTCAGGTATTCCCGGATCACCGACAGGTCCGTGGAAAGACACACTACCCGGGTCGATCAGAGTGGGAGTCAGGAGATCCGAGAACCCTTACGGCACCGGGTCTTTCAGCATAGGTCGATCGCTGTGTGAGTCAGGTCAACCCCGGAACACCTGGCATCTCCCAGTATTACTATCCGAGTGGTGGAGCACGCCTCGGGGAGGTCGCCGGCGGCCAATTGCCATCTCCAGGGCGTCCAGGGTGAGTGATGTCTTCATGTGGTCGGCCATGGCCCAGCCGATGACCTGTCGGTCGTAGAGGTCCAGCACGGCCGCCAGGTACAACCAGCCTTCCAGGGTCCAGATGGCGGTGATGTCGGCCACCCACGCCTGATTGGGCTCAGGCACCGTGAACTGCCGCTTGAGCAGGTTGGGAGCCACTGGCAGCCCGTGGTCACTGTCCGTCGTATGCCGGTAGCGGCGACGCTGTCGGCAGGCAACACCGGCTTCCTGCATCAGGCTACGCGCCTGATAACGACCGACCGTATGACCTCTGCGACGGAGTTCCTTGGCCATTCGCCGGCTCCCATAGCTACCACGTTTCTGATCGTGGATGTCCTTGACCTCCCGGTGCAGGCACTGGCGCTGCTCATCGGGTTCACGCTGACGCCAGGCATAGAAGCCACTGCGGCTGACGTCCATGACACGGCACAGCACCGCCACTGGGAAGTAGGCCTTCTCCGACTCGATGAACTGGTATCTCAGCTCGACTCTCTCGCGAAGAAGGCCGTGGCCTTTTTTAAAACCTCCTTTTCAATCCGCAACTTACGAACTTCTTCGCGAAGTTTCATGATCTCGGCATCCCGCTCATCTGCCTGGTCGTCAGTCACACCATCCTCCCGGTCACGTTGCTGGCGACACCAGCGATCCAGCAGGCTGCGATCGATATCCAGCCGCCTGGCAGCCTCGGAGATGGCATAACCCTCTCCTCGCACCATGTTGACCGCCTCAGCCTTGAATTCGTCGGAGTACCGACGTCGCGTTTTCTTGGTCATGAACACCTCCAATGCCTCCAGTATGAGGCTTACCGGGGTGTCCGCTCCAATTAGACCAGTTCAGGGAAATGCTTATCTGGGAGATATCTGGCTTACAGGGTTTGGATGCGGGCACCAACGAGCAAGACATTTACTTCCACCACCCGAGCCTGAAGTTGCCGGTCAGAGGGACTGGTGAAGGTCGAGGAGGCTCTGGAGCACAAGGTGCCGACGACATAGAGGTGGATACGGAGCAGGAACCGGATGAGGCCAAAGACAGGCAATCGATAGAACTACCGGTGGAGGATATCGTCTTCTCTAACTCCGCTACTACGAAGCTTGCTTACAATGGCAAAAAGGCTGGCATTCTAGGGCAGGAAGATCAGGGTGAACTAGAAGGCTACAATAACCCCAAGGTTTTGGGCATCGGCGATGACGTCATCGGTGGCAGCATCGCTCCGGGGGAATATCAGCAACTCGAAGCGGAAGAGAGGCAGTACTCAAACACGTTTTGTGATGCTCAAACAGATCATAAGACAGATAGCCGGGGAATCAGATGGAAAGCTGAGTCTTCTGGAGCTAAAAGTACAGCCGTTACCTCAGCTTCCGCGTTGTAGCTACCTGTCGGGTCCCGTGTGATTGACTACCCGCTTGGTAAATAACTCAGGACGCTTGGTCTGCCATTCCTTCATCATCGCAATCGGTGATTGATGGTGCAGCGCCTTCTGCGGGATGTGGTGATTGTACAGCCAGGTGTAGCGTTTGAGCGTCTGCTCCAGGTCCTCGCCTGAGGTATAGCGCCGAGTCGCCAGCACATCGCTGATACGGCCGTTGAAGCGCTCCACCATGCCGTTTGTCTGCGGTCTTCCCGGCTTGATCAGACGGTGCTCGATACCAAGGGCCTGGCACTCTTGGTCAAACGGGTGATTCCCGCTGGGCTTGCGCTCCCCCGCCCGCGTGAAGCGATCGGTGAATGACTTGCCGTAGTACCTACGGAAAAACCTGGTTAGCGGCAGCCATCGTGGCCTAAGAGATCCTTGTGTGACCCACATCATCACAAGGAGACCGACGATGGCTGCCTCCACTCAGCTTATGCCAGACACCGTGTGTGTCGCGATCGATATTGCCAAGCGTTACCACGATGTACTGGTTCGCTGGCCCGATGGTCGTGAAAGGGTGCATAAAATGCCCAATACACGCGCTGGGCACGACGACCTGATTCGATTCTTACAGCAGCAGGAAGCCCCTGTACTCGCCGTTATGGAGCCTACAGCGGACTTTCATCGGCCTCTTGCCTACCGGCTGGCTCATGCAGGAATACCGGTGCATCTCGCCTCATCCTTGGCGGGCGCTCGGGTTCGAGAGGCCTTGTATACCTCCTGGGACAAGCATGATCGAAAAGATGCGCGTGTTCTGATGTATCTGCTGACCCAAGGCATGACGCACCCTTTCCACGATCCCCTTCGTGAAGGGTACTTCGACCTCCAGGAGATCTCGAATACCTATCAGCAGATCGTTCGAGCCCGAACACGCTGCCAGCATAGCCTGGTCAATCACTACTTGGCGCTCTACTTCCCGGAGATGGAACGCTACCTCAGTGCGTCCCGAGCCCACTGGTTCTGTCATTTCCTGCTGGCGTTTCCCACACCAGCCAGTATCACCGAGTTGACCCGCGAGGCGTTTGTCGAAGCCGCCTGGGAGAGCGTGGGGCGAAAGGTAGCCAAGCAGCAGTTTCTCGAAGGCATCTACGAAGCAGCTCAGACCAGCATGGGCCTGCCGGTCGTGCCAGACTCTCCCGCGGTGCAGACTTTCCAGCTTCAGGTGAAGCAGTACCTCTCACTGACAGAGCAACGTCAGGCCTTGGAGGCGATGGCAACGACATGCATGAGAGATAACAAGGACTTCGCTCGCCTTCAGACCATTCCGGGCGTGGGGCCAATCATTGCCTTGATGATTCTGGCGGAGAGCGGGGATCTGCGGCGTTTCTCGCACCATCGCCAATACTTGAAGTTTTGTGGTTTCAACCTCGCCGCGTCACAGAGCGGTAACACGTGCAGCCGCTATCGATTGGCCAAGCGGGGTAATGCCCGGCTGCGCTATGCCTACTGGCTCGCAGCCACGGTTGCCGTGCGGATGCGAGACAACAGCTTTCGCACCAAATTTGATCGCTACATCGGAAAAGACCCGACCGATGGCGATCTTAAGAGGAAAGCGCTAACGGCCGTGGCGGTCAAGCTGGCACGGGTGGCACATTCCTTGATCAAGCATGGAGCCGACTATCGCGGCTATCATGAGTATTGCATTCTTGGCGGCGGGACTTCTTTACAAAGCCGTAGGGCCGCAAGGACCTCGTAGATAATGGTTGAGCCCGCCCGCCAGGATGTTATGAGCCTCTGTTAAGCCTAGTCGAGCCGACCTCCATGGTTCGGACTCCTGTCACTATGGTAAGCCGCTGAATCCGGATATGGCGGGCTGCCAGGAATGATTTTCCTTGCTGATGTCTGAGCTATGCTGACATCGGCAGGGATCTTTTTGTCCACGATGCCACTTCAACCGCAGGTAGCCCGTTGTCGGTCAGTACCGTCTGGACCTGGAAGGGAGCCTTCTCCTCCACCCGCTTCATGAACGCCCGCGCATCCTTCGCGGACTGGCTGCGTCTCACCTCCAGATGGACCCAGCGCGTGGCGCGATCGATGGCGACGTACAGGTAGCGTTTTTGCTCCTCATCGGGCATCCGGGGCAGGTGCTTGATGTCGATGTGCACGTAGCCCGGCTCATAATCTTTGAAGGGCTTGTGCCGGGGTTTCTCATCGTCGCCCGCGTCCCGTCTAGACAGCTCTGCCAGTGTCGGCACCTCGCGCCGCTTGAGCATGCGATGCAGACCAGAACGCGACAAGCCAGGATTGAGGAACTCACGCGCCACGACGAGCAGATCATCCAGGCCGAGGCGCAGGAATTCGCGCGCCGCGATCAGCACCTCTTCCTGTTCGGAAGTGAGCGTGGCCAGCAGGTTGTGACGCGTGTGCGGTCGGTCCTGGACATCGTCACGGTACCGCCAGCGCCGGATGGTCGAGACGGCGACGCCGTACTGGCGTGCTAGCTCGCTGTCGCTGATGCTGGAAGGCGCTGCCTGGATCTCGGCCCGGATCTTCGGAGTGGTGGTCGCCTGTTTATGTAGCTTGATGTCCATATCCTTGCTCCCGGATGAACTCGTGAAGAAGCTCCTTGGCGGCCAGCAAAGGATAACTTCTATAGCTCATCTGATCATCCGGGACCCTACAAGTAGATGACTCTGCACCTCTCTCGCTTAGTCAGTCAGCGGACTTCAGCTTCACAAGCCTCAGCCGCAGCGCATTGGCGATCACGCTCACCGAGGAGAGCGACATCGCCGCGGCGGCGATGATCGGTGACAGCAGCAGGCCGGTGAAGGGGTAGAGGATGCCGGCGGCGATCGGTACCCCCGCGGCGTTGTAGACGAAGGCGAAGAAGAGGTTCTGGCGGATGTTGCGCATGGTGGCTCGCGACAACCGGTGCGCCTCGACGATCCCGGTCAAATCCCCGCGCAGCAGGGTCACGCCGGCGCTCTCGATGGCCACGTCGGTGCCGGTGCCCATGGCGATGCCCACGTCGGCGGTGGCCAGGGCAGGGGCGTCGTTGACGCCGTCGCCGGCCATCACCACCACGCGACCCTCGTCACGCAGGTGCTGCACCACGCGCCCCTTGTCTTCGGGGAGCACCTCGGCTTCCACCTCGTCGATGCCCAGGCGGCGCGCCACCGCCTCGGCGGAGGTGCGGTTGTCGCCGGTGAGCATGACCACCCGAATGCCGTCGGCCTGAAGGGCCCGGATGGCCGCCTCGGTGGTCTCCTTGACCGGGTCGGCGATGGCCAGCAGGCCCGCCAGGCGGCCGTCCACCGCGGCGAAGATCACCGTGGCGCCGTCGCCACGCAGCCGTTCGGCCTCGTCTTCCTGCTCGGCCAGGGCCACGCTCTCGCTCTCCATCAGCAGGCGGTTGCCCAGGGCGACGCGACGGCCGTCGACGTTGCCCACCACGCCCTTGCCATTGGGCGAATCGAACTCCGTGGCCTCCGTCGGCTCGACGCCATCCTCCTTGGCCCGCTCGACGATTGCCTGGGCCAGGGGGTGTTCGCTGCCGCGCTCCACCCCCGCGGCCAGCCGCAGCAGCTCCTGCTTATCGAAGCCCTCGGCCGGGCGCAGTTCGGTGACCCGCGGCTTGCCTTCGGTGAGGGTGCCGGTCTTGTCGACCACCACGGTGTCGACCTTCTCCAGGCGCTCCAGCGCCTCGGCGTCGCGGATCAGTACCCCCGCCTGGGCCCCTCGACCCACGCCGACCATGATCGACATGGGAGTGGCCAGCCCCAGGGCACAGGGGCAGGCGATGATCAGCACGCTGACCGCGGCGATCAGCCCGAAGGCCATGGGCGGTGCCGGCCCCCACAGCGACCAGGCGATGAAGGCCACCACCGCGACCAGGATCACCGCCGGCACGAAGACGCCGGCGACCCTGTCGGCCAGCCCCTGGATGGGCGCCCGGCTGCGCTGGGCGCTGGCCACCATCTGCACGATCTGCGACAGCATGGTGTCGCGGCCCACCTTGTCGGCGCGCATGATGAACGAGCCCTGGCCGTTGATGCTGCCACCGATCACGCCGTCGCCGGCCTCCTTGCGCACCGCCAGTGGCTCGCCGGTGACCATCGACTCGTCGATGTTGGAGCGCCCCTCCAAGACCTCGCCGTCCAGCGGCACCTTGTCGCCGGGGCGCACGCGCAGGCGATCACCCACCTGGACCTTGTCCAGCGAGATCTCCTCCTCCTGGCCGTCGTCGTCGATGCGGCGTGCGGTGGCCGGCGCCAGGTCGAGCAGGGCGCGGATCGCCCCGGAGGTCTTCTCCCGGGCACGCAGCTCCAGCACCTGTCCGAGCAGCACCAGCACCACGATCACCGCCGCCGCCTCGAAGTAGACCGCCACCGAGCCATCGGCCTGGCGGAAGGTCGCGGGGAAGATGCCCGGCACGATCGTCGCCAGCAGGCTGTAGATCAGCGCCGCCCCGGTGCCGATGGCGATCAGGGTGAACATGTTGAGGCTGCGCCGCACGATGGAACGCCAGCCGCGCACGAAGAAGGGCGCGCCTGCCCAGATCACCACGGGGGTGGCCAGCAGCAGCTGGATCCAGTTCGAGACCTGGGGGGCGATCAGGTGGTCGAGGCCGAACACATGGCCACCCATCTCCAGTACCAGCACCGGCAGCGCCAGGACCAGCCCGATCCAGAAGCGCCGGGTCATGTCCTTGAGTTCCTCGGAAGGCCCACTATCGGCGGTGACCGTCTCGGGCTCCAGGGCCATGCCGCAGATCGGGCAGTCCCCCGGCCCCTCCTGGCGGATCTCGGGGTGCATCGGGCAGGTGTAGATCGTGCCGGGCGGCGCTGGCTCGGCCGGTGTGTCGTCGCACTGCAGGTAGGCGTCAGGGTCCCGCTTGAACTTCTGCTGGCACCTGGCTGAGCAGAAGTACCAGGTCTTTCCAGCGTGTGAGGCGCGGTGGTCGGTATGGTGAGGATCGACCGTCATCCCGCAGACGGGGTCCGTGACCTCATGGGTGTGGTCCTGTGTCATGCTCCATCCTCCCTGCTGTGGCTGCCACTCGCGTCATGCGAATGAGCATGGTGGTCGGCGTCCTGCTCGGATCGCCGGGAAAGAAAGGCGTATTCCGCCACCAGGATGACGGCCATCGCGGCGGCGGCAACGTAGAGCACCAGCGGGTCGGTGGTGGCCTTGACCCAGAGGAAGCCTGCCAGCACCACCAGGTCGAGGGCGATCGCGGTCAGCAGGATGGCCGGGCGGGCCGCCACCGCATCGCGTAGATGCCGCAACACCCCCCAGTGAATGGCGATATCCATCACCAGATAGAAGATGATGCCGAGTGCCGCGATGCGGCTCAGGTCGAAGAACGCCGTCAGCAGCAGGCCGAGCACGATGGTATAGACCAAGGTGTGCTTCTGGATGCTGCCGGGCATATGGAAATGGCGATGGGGCACCAGCTTCATCTCGGTCAGCATCGCCAGCATCCGCGATACCGCGAAGACGCTGGCGATGATGCCACCTGCCGTGGCCAGCATGGCGAGCAGGACGGTGAACCAGACGGCGGCCTCCCCCAGCGCAGGGCGTGCAGCCGCGGCCAGCGAGTAGTCCTTGGTCGCGATGATCTCCGTCAGCGACAGGTTGCTGGCGACGGCGAGGCCCACCAGCGCATAGATCACCACGCACAGGGCGATCGAGACGATGATGGCCCGGCCGACGTTACGGTGGGGATCGCGGATCTCGGCCCCGCTGTTGGTGATGGTGGTGAACCCCTTGAAGGCCAGGATGCCGAGCGCGGTGGCCCCCAGGAACCCGGAGACGCCGGGCGCCGGCGCCTCGGCCGTGGCCCGGATACCGATGGTGTCGGCCACCAGCACGCCCACCACGCCGAACAGGATGATGCCACCGATCTTGATGACCCCCAGCACCGACGCCACGCCCTGGATCAGCTTGTTGGCGGAGAGGTTGATGAGGAAGGCGGCGATCAGCAGGCCGACACCCAGCGCCGGCACCAGCAGCGACCGGTTACCCCCATCGAACAGCTCCAGGGTATAGGAGCCGAAGGTCCTCGCCAGGAAGCTCTGGGCGATCACCATGGAGAAGTACATCAGCAGCGCATGGAAGGCCGTGGGCAGGGTGGGCCCATAGGCCTTGTGAAGGTACATGCCGATGCCGCCGGCCGACGGGTAGGCATTGGACATCTTGACGTAGGAGTAGGCGCTGAAACTGACGATCATGGCCGCCGAGAGGAAGGCCAGGGGAAACAGCTCGCCGGTCATCTCGGCCATCTGTCCGGTCAGCGCGAAGATCCCGGCACCGATCATCACGCCGGTTCCCAGGGCGATGGCCCCGACGAGGGAGAGGCTGTTCTTCTGGTACTGAGGCGACCTGTCCATGCATCTCCTTGCGTGTCGATATGGGCGAGTGAGGCATCGAACTGCCAGGCGTGCTGTGCCAGGGGCAGCAGGCTCTGTCTTCCATCCTAGAACCCTTGTGTTACCCAAAGGTCAATTTCCACGTGTCTGTAGGGCCGCAGTACCGGCGAGGTGGCGTGAAGCGATCCACAGGAAGAGCGGCGGGAGCAGCAGCCACTGCAGCAGTGGGGTGAGGCCGGTACCCAGCCATGGCAGGGTGGGCATCACCGGCGCGTAGCTCCAGCGCTGGGCGATGGCGGTGGCGTACCACTCCAAGCCTACCGTGATGACCAGTCCTGCCAGTACGAAGGCGGCGCACTCCTTGAGCCCATAGCGCCACAGCCAGCCACGGCGACGTCGCCATAGAGCCACTACCCAGTAGGCGACCAGACCTATCAGCGCATCACCGGCCGCTGCCTGCATGCAGGCTTTCACCGCAGTCCAGTGAGGCATCGAGGGCATGTCCTGGTATAGGGGCACCTGCAGGAACTCCCAGGGCACGTTGAGCAGGAACGTGAACAGTGCCACATGCCATTCTGGCCACAGGAGCCATCGTCCAGGCGGTCGGTCAGCCTTCATGCCGCGCTCTGTGGCAATGACTCGCCAGCCCCGAGCTCAATGACAGCTCCAGGGTTTCTGCTTGGCATTGTCCTTCACGTTCTGGTCGATGAAGCGGTAGTAGTCCTCCTTGATCCGGTTCCAACGTCCGGCGCCGATGTCCACGCCATGCCGTGCCAATACCGCCTCGATATCGTCGATACACAGCCGCTTGGCATCGTAGGCCAGGTGGAGCTTGTGGTGCTGCGGATCGTAGGTCACGCCGTCGAGGCCGGACAGCGCGTCGATCTCGGTCACTGCCGCCGCGATATACCTTGACGCCTCGGACGTTACCTTCAGCGAGCGAGTGACCAGGGACGCTTGTGAAACGCCAGGGCGATGGTCGTGATGTGACATGGTCAACCTCCCTTCTCTGCTAGCGAATAGTCAGTCATCGTCGCCATGATCCTGCTGGCCACCGTGGTGGCGATGGAGGAAGAGATGCATCAGCGGGCAGGCGAGCAGCAGCAGCGGCAACGCCTGGTAAGGATGTAATCGCTGGCCGGTCACCAGCAGGTAGCCGCCCACGGCGAGGATGCCCCCCAGCGGCAGCCAGACCATCATCAGGCGGCGTTGTGCTCTCTTCTCCATGGCGTTCTCACGGTGGCTTGGGTTGTGAAAGGAATCGAAGCGACGCTACGTCGATGGCCGGCCGGTGCTGGCGACGGCATCGATCGGGCCTCGACGCTGGGGCGCGATCAACAGGAGCAGTCCCGCCACCATCATGGGCAGGGAGAGCAGCTGCCCCATGGTGAGCCAGTCGAAGGCGATGAAGCCCAGTTGGGGGTCGGGCAGGCGTGCGAACTCGACCGCGAAGCGAAAGACGCCGTAGAGCACCAGGAAGAGTCCCGAGACGGTGCCGCGCCGGCGTGGTCGGGCGGAGACCCACCACAGCACGACGAACAGCACCACGCCCTCCAGGGCAAACTCGTAGAGGGCCGATGGGTGGCGTGGCTGCGAACCGAGCCCCATCATGGAGGGGAAGACCATCGCCCAGGGAACGTCGCTCACGCGTCCTGGCAACTCATGGTTGATGAAGTTGCCCAGCCGCCCGGCGCCCAGGCCAATCGGCACCAGCGGTGCGATGAAGTCGGTCAGCTGGAGGAAGGCCAGGCGATGGCGGCGAGCGAACCACCAGGCGGCGACCAGCACGCCGGCAAGGCCACCGTGAAAGCTCATCCCGCCTTCCCAGAGCCTGAACAGCCAGAGCGGATCGGCCGCCAGCTGATCGAGGCCGTAGAAGAGCACATACCCCAGTCGACCGCCGAGGATGATCCCCACCGCGCCATAGAAGATCAGGTCGCCGATATCGTCATGGGTGAGGCCGAGCCGGTGGGCACGTCGTCTGCCCAGCCACCAGGCTGCGGCCAGCCCCACCACGTACATCAGCCCATACCAGTGGATGCTCAGTGGGCCCATCGACAGTGCCACCGGATCGATCTGGGGGTAGGGGATCATGCGTCGCTCCTGTGATGTGTCTGACCATCGCCGGTGGCCCGGCAACGGTTCCTGTTACCGCCAGTGTGGCGACGCTGTCTGAATCCAGGCTGAACGCCATGGCCGAGACGATTGACACGGATCAACCCAGGCTCGGATCGCCAAAGACGACGACGCCACCAGGCGGTGGCGTCGGTCGCGAGACCGATTCGTGGCTCAGAACATCAGCCTGGCCCCGGCGACGATGCCGGTATCTTCGGTGGGATCGCCATGGTGGCGGGCGATGTCGGCGGTATCGCCGTACTGCTTCTGCCAGTAGGCACCGACATAGGGCGCAAGGCGGCGCGTCACCTCGTAGCCCAGGCGCATGCCGACGCGTACCGAGTTGAGCCCCTCGCCGACGCCGAATGCCTCGGCCTCGCTGGCGGCCACGGCGATCTCGGTACGCGGCTGCAGGTAAAGCCGCTGGGTCAGGCGCAGGTCGTACTCGCCCTCGAAACTGGCCGAGACGTCGCCTTCGTCGCTGACCTGAAACGCCAGGTCGGTCTCGATGCCGTAGGGCATCACGCCCTGCAGGCCGATCACCCCATAGCCACGTTCGGCGTGATCATCGGAGAAGACCCCACCCTGGTAACCGATACCGCCCTGCAGCTCCCAGAAATCGGCGATCAGCCGGCTGTAGAGCAGCTCCAGGGATTCGAACTCGGCATCCTCGCCATCGCCCTGGACGTTCTCGCCCTCGGACTTCACATAGACCCGGTTGATGTCCCCGCCGTACCAGGCCTGGAAGTCCCAGACCAATTCCTCATGACCCTTGTCGGGCACGGCATATTCAAGACGGTCGAACAGCGCCATGGCCATGTTGTGCTTGGCCATGGGGGCGGGCCAGTCCGCCGGCGCATCATAGCCATCCTCTGCCAGGGCGACGGAGAGCGGGAGCGTGGCCAGCAGGGCACCGGCCGCGATCATCGGGATTCTGGTATTCATGGCGTCTCCTTACGCGACCTTGACGACCCGGAACATGCCGGCGTCCATGTGATAGAGCAGGTGGCAGTGGAAGGCCCAGCTGCCCTCGGCATCAGCGGTGATCAACGCCGAGACGCGCTCGCCGGGCTTGATGTTCAGGGTGTGCTTGCGCGGGATCAGCTCGCCCTGGCCGTTCTCCAGCTCCATCCACATGCCGTGAAGGTGGATGGGGTGTTCCATCATGGTGTCGTTGACCAGGATCAGGCGCAGCCGCTCGTCCTTCTCGAAGTGAATGGGGCCCGTTACCTCGCTGAACGTCTTGCCGTCGAAGGACCACATGTAACGTTCCATGTTGCCGGTGAGGTGTAGCTCCAGCTCGCGGCCGGGTTCACGGCGGTCGGGCCAGGGGGTGAAGGCCTTGAGGTCGCGGTAGACCAGGGTGCGGCGTGCGTTGGGATCGATGCCGATGCCGGCCTGGTCATAGCGCGAGCCCGGCTGGGCCTCTCCCGCCGCCAGCATGCCGTTCCCGCGGGTCTTGGCGGATTCCCTCGCCATGCTGCCGCCATGGTCCATCTCGGAATGATCCATGCCCTCCCTGTCATCGCCGGACATGTTGGAATGATCCATGCCCTCCATGTCACTGTCGGACATGCTGGAGTGGTCCATGCCATGGGCACCCATGGCCTCCATGCCGCGGTCGGCGATCCTGCGACGCTCGGGGATCTCCGCGGCCATGCCCTCCCGCGGTGCCAGGGTCGCGCGGGCATAGCCGCTGCGATCCATCGATTCGGCGAAGATCGTATAGGCGGTGTCGTCCTCGGGGGCGACCAGCACGTCGTAGGTCTCGGCCACCCCGATGCGGAACTCGTCCACCGGGACCGGCTGCACCGGCTGACCGTCGGCGGCCACCACGGTCATCTTGAGCCCTGGGATGCGTACGTCGAAGTAGGACATTGCCGAGCCATTGATGACCCGAAGGCGGATCCGTTCGCCGGCCTTGAACAGCGCCGTCCAGTTCTCCTCGGGAGAGTGGCCATTGAGCAGGTAGGTGTAGGTGCTGCCGGTGACGTCGGCGATGTCGCGTGAGCTCATGCGCATCTTGGCCCACATGCCGCGCATCTCCGCCGTCGCCGCAAAGCCCTTCTCGCGCACGTCGGCGAAGAAGTCGCCGATAGTGCGTTCCTGGAAGTTGTAGTACCCCTCGGCGGTCTTGAGGTTGCGGAACACCGCCATGGGATCCTCGAAGGTCCAGTCGGTGAGCAGCAGCACGTGCTCGCGATCATAGCGGAAGGGTTCGCGCTCGGCGGCGTCGATGATCAGTGGCCCGGCATGGCCGAGCTGCTCCTGAAGGCCGGAGTGACTGTGGTACCAGTAGGTACCGTTCTGGCGTACCGGGAAGCGGTAGGTGAAGGTCTCACCGGGGGCGATGCCGGCGAAGCTGACGCCGGGAACGCCATCCTGGTCGGGCGGCAGGATCAGGCCATGCCAGTGGATGGACGTCGGCTCATCGAGCAGGTTGGTCACCCTGAGTACGGCATCTTGGCCCTCCTTGAGGCGGATCATCGGCCCGGGGCTCTCGCCGTTGATGGTGTAGGGCCGCGCCGCCTGACCATCGATCTCAAGCGACTCGCGACGGATGGCCAGCGCCACCTCCGGGCCTTCCTCGATCCCCTTGGCGTAGGTATTGGTCTGCCCCCATGGATTGGCCCAGGCAGGGCGTAGGCCAAGGGCGGCTGCCGAGCCGATGCCTAGGGCGGCACCCCCCCTTGAGCAGCCGTCGGCGCGACAGCGGGGGCGTGATTACGCTGGAACGTGCCATCTGTGACTCCCGTCGATGTCAGAAGGCGACATCATGACGGGGCAAGCTGAATCACGCCTGAAAATGCCAGGTTACGGCGCATCCTTTGCAAAGGGCACGTGAATTTCCACGCTCAGACCGCCCAGGGGACTGTGTCCGAACTGGACATTCCCGCCATAGCGTTTCAAGAGCTGGTTCAGGATCGACAGGCCCAGCCCATAGCCGGGGTGTGACTCGTCCAGGCGCCACCCGCGTTCCCCCAGGCAGGCCACGTCGTCGTCCGGCACGCCGGGCCCATCATCCTCGACACGCAGGACGAGACCCTCCTCCATCACTATCTCGCAGTGAACCTCTTGGTTGGCCCATTTGCCGGCGTTGTCCAGCACGATACCGATCATCTCTGACAGGTCCTGAGACTCGATGGGAATGCGCTGTCCGGTGCCTTCGGCTACCTCCAGGGTGAAGCGCTTGGCCGGGTAAAGGGTCCGGAACATCTCGATCAGTCTGCTGGCGTCGCGGTATGGATCGGCAAGGCGCCCGACATTGGGCCCCGCGATGCGCGAGCGTCGAAGTTCAACATCGAGCTGGGCGTGAATCTCCTCCAGGCGTTCCACCAGGCGTTGGCGACGCGTGGCATCGATGGGGCGCGAGCCCCGCAGCACCTGAATGACCGCGGCCAGGGGTGTCTTCAGCGCGTGGGAGAGGTTGGCGACCGACTCACGGGAGCGCTGCAGGCGAGCATCGATCTCGTCCATGAAGCGGTTAAGCTGCCCGACCAGACTGTCGAGTTCGGAGGGGACGTCCAGAGAGAGACGATCGCGCCTGCCGGCCTGCAGCTCGCCGAGCTGGTCGCGCAGCCGCGACAGCGGCACCATTCCTCGGCTGACGGCTAGCAGGTTGAGCACCCCCAGCAGGAGCAGCAGGCTGGCGGCGATGCCGCCGACCCACCAGTGCAGGCGGTGCAGTCCCGCCTCCACTCGGGAGAAATCCTCCCCTATCAGCAGCACCCCGGGTTGATTGTCGAGGGTGAAGGGCTGGCGAAAGACCAGCAGGTGCTGACCCGCCTCACGCACCTCGGCCAGCGACTCGCCACTGTCCAGCAGTGGTCGCAGTGCCTCCTGCCAACGCGGATGGGAGGCCGAGACCTCATCGCCCAGGCGCAACACATAGAGGTGGTGGAAAATCGCGAAGCCGCGACTGGCGGAGTCCAGGACCCGCGCGGTGGCCAGATGATCGCGGCGCAGCTGCTCGATGGCGTGATCGGCCTCGCGTTCGAGCCGTTCCCCCAGGAAGTCCCGCGCCAGGTCGTTGAGCAGGATCCCGTGCAGCAGCCAGGTCAGCCCGGTGACCAGCAGGGCGATACCCGACAGCCAGGCCAGCAAGCGGAGACGCAGGCTGCGTCGGTCAATCCGCAACGAAGACATAGCCCTGGCCGCGACGGGTCTGGATGCTTGATTTGCCCAGGTAGCGGCGTAGCCGCGCGATATAGACCTCGATGAGGTTGGGGGCCGCGGCGTCCTGCTCCAGGGCGTAGAGCTGGTTGAGCAGGTGCTCCTTGGAGAGCACCCGTCCCGGATGGTGCATGAAGTAGCGCAGCAGCACGAACTCGGTGCCTGTCAGGGGGTGCCAGGTACCATCGGCCACTCGGACGCACTGGTTGGCCTCGTCCAGGGCAACGCCACCCAGCGTCAACTGATGGGAGAGTCGCCCCGACTGGCGGCGTAACAGCGCCTTGACCCGGGCGACAAGCTCGGCTTCGTGGAAGGGTTTGGTCAAGTAGTCATCCGCGCCGCCTTCGAGCCCGACGACCTTGTCTTCCCAGGTGTCCCGAGCCGTCAGGATCAGCACCGGCAGGTCCCGGCCCGACTGGCGCCACCGCCTGAGCAGGTCGAGACCCGAGCCATCGGGAAGGCCCAGGTCCATGATCGCCAGCGCGTACGTCTCGGTGGTCGAGAGCGCCTCGGCGTCTCTCAGGGACGCGGCCAAATCGACCCGGTAACCGTTGTCCTTGAGGGATTCGGCGAGGCTCTCGGCCAGCAAGTCGTCATCTTCGAGTAGCAAGAGCTTCATGCGTCGGCTCACTTGCCTAGCTGGATCTCCCCGGCCATGCCGGATTCGTAGTGCCCAGGGATATTACAGGCATAGACGAGCGACTCCACGTCAGCGGGGGCGGTCCACACCAGCTCTGCGGTGTCGCCGGGGGCGATGGTCACCGCCGGCATAGCGCCGCCATGGGCACCTTCCGCCATGTCATGGCCGCCATGGCCGTCGTGGCCGTCACCATGACCACTGTCTCCCATAGCCTGCATCATCTCGCGGTGCGCTTCCTGGGCTGCGGCATCGCCGATCACGAATTCGTGCTTCAGGTTGCCGGTGTTGACTACCTTGAAGCGCACAGTCTCTCCAGCGGTGATGCCGAGTGTCTCGGGATCAAACCACATGTCACCGGCCTCGACCTGGATGGTGCGGTCGATCTCGGCATCAGGCGTGGAGGAATGGGAGCCACCATGTTCACCGGCAGCAAGGGCGGAAGTGGCGGCCAGGCCAAGGGTGATGGCCAGCAGAGACTTACGCATCATGTAACCTCTTTGATCGTATCAGTGGAGCCTTGGTTATACTGCAGCAACCTGAAATGAGACTGAACTCGAAACCCCTTGACTCTTGTGTTACACGTAGGTTGTAGCATCCAAGGCTCTGATAAAGACCATGCCGAATCCCTTGTCCTGGATCATGTTGGACGACACGGCCACCGAGGCAGAATGGGGACTCGACCATGAGGATGACCGAATGACCTGCAATGTTCGCTGCCTGCTGCACCTCCGAGGAGTACGCCTGTTGGCGCTGCTGCTCGCGGCTCTGCTGCTGGTCGCCAGCCTGCCCGGTCATGCGTCTATGGATGACTGCGCCGTCGACTGCGGTACCTCCCAGGTCGAGATGCTCGATCACGCCAACGCCGATTGCGGCGCCTGTGCGGCATTGACCGCCACGCCGACTGTCCCCCGCGTCCCTCCAGACGCTCTTGCCGACCCGGCCGTGGTTGAGTTCATCGCTGCACCACCCCGAGAACCTCCCAGATCCTGACGTCGCTCGACTTCCCGGTAACGACATATTGGCTCGTTATCGGTGCTCCCTAACTTTCGTCAGGAGTCACATCATGTACGCCAACGATTGCTTTGCCCTGATGGGTTCAATGGGCTGGATGGGCTGGCTGATGCCTCTGAGTGTCATGCTTCTGCTCGGCCTCGGCATCGCTACTCTCGTCAAGTATCTCTTCACGTCTCGTCGTTCCCGGGAGGATCGCTCATGAAACGCCTTGTCCCCACTCTGCTTGCCTCCTCTGCACTGCTGATCGGTGCCGGCACCGCCCAGGCGGCCTTGCCCAATGCGGCGACGCTCTACAAGAACCCCCAGTGTGGCTGCTGCGATGAGTATGCCCGCCAGCTTGAGGCGCTCGGCGTCGAGGTCGCCATCGTCGACGACGTCCCGATCGGTCAGGTCAAGGAGCGAGTCGGACTGCCCTACGGACTGGGCTCCTGCCATACCATCGAGATGGGTGAGTATGTCATCGAGGGACACGTGCCCTTCGCGGCGGTGGAAAGGCTCTTCGAAGAGCAGCCCGATACCGATGGCATCGGCCTTGCGGGCATGCCCATCGGCACACCGGGTATGCCGGGACCGAAGCAGGATGACTGGAATGTCTACCAGTTTCGCGCCGGAGAAGCCCAGCCATACATGACGCTGTAACGTCGCAAGGTGATAGCGACTGCCCGGGTGCTGACTCGCCCGGGCATGATGTCCGCTTTTGGCCGATAGCGGCTGTATGCAATATGGTCGTTTTCTTTACGCACGCCGACCGCCCCTCCAGGAGGCCCTGGCGGGGCGGTTTTGCGTAAAGAAATTGCGTAATTTTTTCTATTTCAAGAAAAGGGGCGTTTTTGTCTGTTATTTGGCCTACGGGTGGGAGGCCTTGAGGCAGCGATCAGGGCATCATTTGAGGCTGCTAATGTTAAGCAGCCTTGCATCTGCATAGGCATTGGCACTGCGCCTCTGGCCAGAGGCGCTTCCCTGATTATTTTGCCCCTGGTGCCTCCCCGTCACCAGGGGCTTTTTGTCTGAGGAGGGTGGGGGCTCTGGCGGCTAGAGATATTCTGGTGCAGCATAATGCTGATGACATCAAGTTCTAATGCAAAGAGACCTGGTGCTGACACCGAAATTTTGGGTCTCCTGAAACTCCCTCTCAAGCTCCCTCTGATGACTCTGCGTGGACGCTTGCTGGTTGGCGCCGCGATGCTGTGGGGGGTGTTGTGCGTGACGCTTCTGACCCTCGGCTGGCAAGCGGGTCGTATCTTGGTGGACGAGACCAACCACCAGCACCTGCGTTATGAAGCTGAGCTGATCAGCAATTCCATCACCTATCAGGTCGATGAGCGTCTGGATGAGTTGGAGCAGTTAGCGAAGCAGATTCCTGAACCAGTCCGTGGTGCCCTTGATGCCCAGCATGGACACTCCTTGTCTCCCCTCTTCGAAGGTCTCACTCTTTTCGATCGCGACACACGAGTTGTAGACGCTTGGCCTATCGGTGACGGCCGGGTGGGGGCCAGCTTCCCCGATCGAGAGTATGCGCGTTTCATGCATGCTTTCCGGCGCCCGTACGTCAGCGAGCCTTTCGTGGGGCGCATCACCGGATCTCCTTTGGTGATGATGCTGGTCCCGTTGCGAGACGGCGCGGGACGCTACACCGGCTTTTTGGGAGGCCTGGTCAACATCAATGAGAGCCGACTCTTCAAGAGCTTCGAGCGGCTGCGCCTGGGCGACGGTGGGTATGTCACCATTACCACCGCGTCCGGCAAGCGGCTATTTCACCCTGATCAGGAGCAGCCTATCGTTGCCCTTCCAGAGCAGCTTTCTCCGGTGCTCGAACGAGCACTGTACGGCTGGGAGGGGGAAAGCGCCGGCAAGGCAGTCACCGGTGAAGCCCAGCTGGTAGCGTATCGTCAGATCTGGCCAGCCGGCTGGATCGTGGGCGTGCACCTGCCACAGTCGCAGGCCGAGGCGCCGCTGGTGGCCGGTATGCAACGCATCTCCTTCCATGCTTGGGGGGCGCTGGTATTGGTTCTACCCTTGGTCGGGGGGCTGATCTGGTTGACGCTTCGTCCACTGACACGCCTGGCAGAGCAGGTCCGTGAGCTTCAGAATGAACGGCGTTATCTGCTGGAAATTCCTACGCACATGCCTGAGCTGCGCCGGGTCATTGATGTGATCAACGAGACCGAGCGCGAGCGACGGGGCAACTTGCAGGATCTGGCGGAGCGTGAGGCCTTGTTGCGAGGCACCTTGGCCGCTTCGCCTCAAGGGATGTTCGTCACGGACTCGAGAGGGCAGGTGACCTTCATCAATGCTGCCCTCGAGGAGCTTCTGGGAGGTGATGAATCGCTCGATATGGATACCTGGGGTAAACGGATCCATGCTGAGGACCGTCCAGCCGTGATAGAGGCCTGGCATCAAAGCCTGGCCGGCCGCTGCGACTTCATGCGCCAGTTCCGCCTCCTGGGTGCTGAAGGTATCCCGCGCTGGCTGGACGTACATGCTGGAGCGATTCATGTCGAAGGTGAGTTCATCGGTATCGTCGGGATGGTGCGCGATATCACCCAGGACCGCCATGAAAACGCTCTGCGCCGCTGGGAGACCGAGCACGATCCGCTGACCGGACTACTCAACCGACGTGGCCTGACACGCTATCTTGAAGAAGCCCTGGTGGAGTGGCAGAAGACTGGCACGCCGACAGCGGTACTGCTCTTCGACCTCGATCACTTCAAGCCGGTCAATGACCAGGGGGGGCATGCACTAGGCGACCGCATGCTGCAGCAGGTGGCGGACGCAGTGCGCAGCGTGGTGCGAAGCAGTGATCATGCCGCTCGCCAGGGCGGGGATGAGTTTGCCGTGCTACTGAGTGGTTGTAGCCCCGATCAGGCGCTGGTTCTCGCCGAGGCACTGCGAGAGCAGATTGGGTCTTGCCCCGTGGAACAAGGGGATAAGCGCTGGTACGTGACTGCCAGCATCGGCGTGAGCCACTTCCAATCAGGTGAGGAGTCAATCAAGGCTGTTCTCGACCGCGCCGATGCTGCCAGTTACCGGGCCAAACGTGGTGGTCGTGACAGGGTGATACTTGATAGCGAAGAGCCTGCTATGACTGACCTCGACGAGTCAACGGGCAAAGTGGGCTGAAAAGTGTGTCCAGCGACGTAAATAAACCAAGCGGTACACCCTCTCCCTCACGCGAAGCCCAGGAAGACGGCCAGCGCTCTGTTGATGGCGACCATGGTGCTGTCGTCGAGGTGGCCGAAGGCCTCTCCTACCCTCTCTCGCTTCACTGTCATGGGCTGTCCACCATGATCTGGGAGCGTCGCTGCAAGCCATTGTCGGGGGTGGGCTCCACATCGAGACGGATCAGCGGGGCATCGACTCGGGTGCTGGAGAGCAGCAACACCGTCACACTGCCGGTTCCAGCAAACTGATCCGACTGGATGATGAGGGCGGGAAGCGGCTTCCCGAAGTCACCTGACAGGGCAATGGTCACCAGGTCGCCACGCCTCATGCGTCACACTCGTCGTCGTCCAGGTCCAGGAGGGCGGCATCCATGAAGTCCTGCAGATCCTGATCCCGGGCGTCGGCAGCCGCAACGGCAGCGCACTGACGGCGGGCTTCTTCGGCGAAGCCGGGTTGGCGGGTATCCGGTACCCAGATCTGGATCGGGCGCAGGCCGGCCGCTCGCAAAGCAGCACGGTGCCTTTTCACCCGGTTGTTCACGTTGTCGGTTGCCACCATGGCGAATCCTCCTTTCGTTTCATGTAACAGGGTGGCGCTCCCTTCCGTTACATGCAACGAAGGGTGTCCAGAAAACGATCGTTAGGCGGCCAAGCCGGACAGTGTCCGAGAATAAGCTTGTAGGATGGGTTTGCGGACAATAAGATAGACGGACGGATAAGCGGACAAAAGGGCGGTCCATGGCACTGATCGGCTATGCGCGGGTCTCGACGGCGGAGCAGGACTCCGCTTTGCAGACCGATGCGCTTCTCAAGGCAGGGTGCGAGCGAATCTTCGATGACACCGTCTCCGGGGCCCAGGCGGAACGCCCCGGCCTGACGGCGGCCCTGGAGTTCCTACGCGAGGGGGATGTGCTGGTCGTATGGCGACTGGATCGGCTGGGACGCTCGCTGCCGCATCTGATCGAGGTGGTCAGCACCCTGGAGGCGCGTGGTGTCGGCTTCCGGTCGCTGACCGAAGCCATCGATACCACCACGCCGGGTGGGCGGCTAATCTTCCATGTGTTCGGCGCCCTGGGGCAGTTCGAGCGCGACCTGATCCGTGATCGCACCAAGGCGGGACTGGCCGCTGCCGCCGCTCGTGGGCGCAAAGGAGGACGCAAGCCCGTCGTCACCGACGACAAGCTGAAGCGGGCGAGGGAGCACCTGGCGAATGGGCTGAACGTCCGTGAGGCCGCCGCCCGGATCAAGGTCAGCAAGACAGCCCTCTATGCCGCCTTGAAGGCCAGTCACTCCGAAGCCTCGGAGCGCCGAGCAGCCGACTCCTGACACGCTGTGTGGTGGAGGGCCTCGGGCCTGGGGTGGGAATGAAGCGACACTCGGGGCATCATGTGAGGGTGCTAATGTTCAGCAAGCTTGCCCCTGCGTAGGCATTGGCACTGCGCCTCTGGCCAGAGGCGCTTCCCTGATTATTTGCCCTTGTTTGCCCCTGGTGTCGGTCCCGTCACCAGGGGCATTTTTCGTCAGGGGTCAGGCCTCTTCCCATTCCACACGGTTGCGCCCTGTCTCCTTGGCGGCGTAGAGCCCTTGGTCGGCACGCTTGATGGCCGGTTTCAGGGTGGTCTCCCCGGCACACACCAGCGTCACGCCCAGTGAGGCGGTGTAGGCCAGTGTGCCGTCTTCCGTGGCGTCCTGGCCGACCTGGGCGGGGGTGGTGGCAACCGCCTCGCGGAGGCGCTCGGCGACCTGTAGGGCCTGCTCGCGGTGGGTATCGGGCAGCAGCACGGCAAACTCTTCACCGCCCATGCGGCACAGCACATCACCATCACGCAGCACCTGGCGGGCCAGCTTGGCGAAGGCCTGCAGCACCATATCGCCCACGTCGTGGCCATAGGTATCGTTGATGCGCTTGAAGTGGTCGAGGTCGACGGCGATCAGCGACAGCGGCGCCCCGCTGCGCTCGGCGCGGGCGATCTCCATGGCGGCTTGGTCCTCCAGGGCGCGGCGGTTGCCGAGGCCGGTGAGCGGGTCGGCGAGCGCCTGTCGTTCCAATCGCTCTTCCAGCGCTTTGCGCTCGCTGAGGTCGAACACCATGGCACGGGAATACTGGAAGCCGTCGTCGGTGACCTGGGCGGTGGCCTGAATCGCCATCGGCAGACGAGTGCCATCGCGACACTGCAGCTCGCACTCGGCACTGCCCTCCTGGCCTTCCCCCAGCACTTGGCGGAAGGCGGCATCGAAGGCCGCGCGGGTCTCCGGGGTCACGAAGTCCCGGTAGCGGCGTTTCTCGATCACCTCGTCAGCGCGATAGCCCAACCACTCCAGCTCGGTGCGGTTGATCTTGATGACCCGGCCATCGCTGTCCAGGGAGTGATAGCCACAGGGGGCGTGCTCGTAGAGGTCCTGTACCTCGTTGGCATACTGGCGGGCCTCGCGAGAGAACAGCAATGCACGCTGCCGTAGCCCGCGGAGCCGGTGGTTGCTGAGGACCCAGAACAGCCCGAAGGCCACTGACAACAGGTAGACCAAGGTGATGGCCAGCGGCTGCACCGGGTTCTCCTTGAGTAGCCCCCAGAGCGTCGGGCGCAGCATCAGGATGCCGAGTCGCCAGGGTTGGGTACCCGGGTCGCTGATGATGGTGCCGGCCTGGCTGCGATAGTGCTGGGTGCGCAGATCGTGGCTGCGAAAGGCGAGCAGGTGGTTCTCCAGGGTGACGGTACCCTGGTTGCGGTCGGACATCGCGCTCCAGGCCGCTGGCCAGTGTGTGGCCACGGGCTGGCCGAAGCGCGCCTCCTGGCCGTCGGTATCGGGCAAGAGCCATCGCCCCTGGGCTCCCGCCAACAGGGCCTCGCCGCGGCTCTCGCGGGCATGCGGCAATGAGGCGGTGAGGCGTGACCAGTCGAGGGTGAACAGCAGCACGCCCAGGCGCTCGCCCTGATCACCGACGATCGGCGTGGCGATATCGATGACGGTGGTCACCGGCGTTTGCTCTGCACCGGAGGCGCCGAGGTGAGGGGAAGAGACATACAGGTCCCGCGCCTGCAGGGCCATGGCCTGAAGGAAGGCGGTCGAGGTGCCATGGTCGACCACCGGTGGCCGTGGTAGCAGCGGGACCGTAGAGGTGGCCACCCACTCACGCCCCTCAGTGTCGACCACCGCCAGGCGCGTATAGCGGCCGAAGTGCGTCAGCAGGGTATCGAACAGGGCCTCCAGCTGCTCCCAGTCGCTTTGCGCCGCCAGGCCCCATGTCGGTGTTTCGGCAGCGTCCTGACGGGACAGGAAACGTCTGAGCAGCGGGTACTCGGCGGTGGCCAGCACCTGGTTGAAGCTTTCATTCATGCCGCGCAGGAGCAGGTCGTATTCAGACGCGAGCAGGGCTTCTGCCGACCGGCGCGTACCGTCGACTCGCTCTTCCAGGTGCGAGACGACGATCGGCGTCAGGGTCAGGGTGACCAGGGATACAGGGAGCAGGACCGCCACCGTCAGGCGGGCCCAGAACGCTTTAATGATCAATGGCGGAGCCTCGAAGCAGGTCAGCCGCAATCCGTGCAGGCGAAGAGTTCACGACGTCAGGAGCAAGGCGAGGCATGCCTGCTCGCCGAGCGCGCGCAAGTATCCAGCAAAAGCCTCGTAGCGTCATCTTCGGTAGACGATATGGCTCGTGAGGCGCGTGTACCTTGCCCGTCAGGACCGGCTCGGCCACTATCCTTCCCATGGAGGGTGGTAAGTGAACCAGAGCGCACGTACCCCCAGGAGAAAGGCGGCATGGAGGCACGGTAGTGCTTAACGAATTAGCGCTGATGGAGGCGCAGCAGGACGTTCATGAACGGATCGCGAAGCAGGTGCCGCTCGAGGAGACTTTGGATGCCATTGCCCGCTGGATCGAGATCCTGTTGCCAGATGGCATCGTGGCCTTCATGCGCTTCGATTCCCGCCGTCAGACCCTGAGCCTCATCCCCAGCCAGCGCTTCTCCAGGGCCTACGAAGAGTGCCTTCAAGCGGTGCCCATCGGGCCCGATGCGGCTTCCTTCGGCAGCGCGGCCTTCTGCCGCGAGCCAGTGGTCACCGAGGACATTCGCAACGACCCGCGCTGGACGCCGTTTCGCGATGCTGCCGATCGAGAAGGGCTAAGAGCCTGCTGGTCCAATCCTGTGCTGACCGCCGAAGGTGAGTTGCTGGGCACCTTCGGCATCTACTTCCGCGAGCCAAAGCAGCCTACCGATACTGGTCGTCGGCGCATGAAGCAGGCCGCGGCGCTGGTGGCACTGGCGATCCTGCGTGACCGCGATGCCTCCAGCCACCGAGCCCTCTCCGAATGGCACCGCTCGTTGTTCGTGAACCACCCCGACGGGGTCTACGAGTTCGACCTGGAGGGTCACTTCCAGCGGGGTAATGCCGCGCTGACACGGATCACGGGGTATCCCGAAGACGCCTTGATTGGCCGGCACTTCAACGAGTTCATTGAGCCTGAGTATCGCGAGCTGACCCTGGCCGGGTTCGATATTGCCCGACAGGGCGGGTCGCACCAGTACGAAACCATGGGCACCCACCGCGATGGGCACCCCTATCGGCTGGAGATCCTCAACTTCCCGGTCTCGGTGGATGGCGAGGTGGTGGGGGTATACGGCGTCTGCCGTGACATCACCGCCCGCAAGCAGGAGGAAGAGGATCGCCTTCTACTGGAGCGAGGCATCCAGGCCACCCCCAACGGCGTGGTCATGGCCGACGCGACCCAGCCCGACATGCCCCTGGTGTATGCCAACGAGGCCTTCTATCGCCTCACTGGATACACGCCTCTGGAGGTGCTGGGCCGCAACTGCCGCTTCCTGCAGGGGCCAGACACTGACCCCGAGGCGCTTGCTGTCATTCGCCGGGCGATCATCGAGCGACAGTCCACCGAGACTACCCTGCGCAACTATCACAAGGACGGCACGCCCTTCTGGAACCACCTCTCGCTGAGCCCGGTGTTCGATGCCGACGGTGCCTGCACGCACTACATCGGCATCCAGCAGGACATCACCCGGCAGCGCGAACAGGAAGCGCAGATCGCCCACCAGGCAACCCATGACCTGCTCACCGGCCTGCCCAACCGCACCGCCTTCGATGAACACCTTCAGGCGGCCTTCGAGCGGGTTCAGGAGGATCAGGGGCTGCTGGTGGTGATGCATCTCGACCTGGACGGCTTCAAGGCTGTCAACGACGGCCTGGGCTATCACATCGGCAACCAGTTGTTGGTGGCGGTCAGCGAGCGTCTGCGTCAGGTGGTGGACGGTGACGCGAGCCTGGCTCGTATGACCGGCGACGAGTTTGCTTTGCTACTGCCTGGCCTCGACAGCCGCCAGGCCGGGGTCGAGATGGCCGAGGACGTGCTGAGTGCTCTGGCGCAGCCGTTCTTGATCGAGGACCGTGCCCTGCACATCAGTGCCAGCATCGGCATCGCCTGCAACTGTGAGAGCGTGGCGTATGCCTATGAGCTGATGCAGCGTGCCGATCTGGCGGTCGGCGATGCCAAGCAGCAGGGGCGTAATACCTGGTACTGGTATCAGGGCGACCAACATCGCGGTACCGAAGAGGCGGTGCTGTTGCGACACGATCTGCACACGGCACTGCGCCAAGATCAATTCGAGCTCTACTATCAGCCGATCGTGGAGGCGGTGAACGGACGTATCCGCGGCATGGAGGCCCTGATCCGTTGGCACCACCCCGAGCGTGGGATGATCTCGCCTGGGGTGTTCATCCCGCTGGCCGAGCAGACCGGCCAGATCATTCCCCTGGGGCGCTGGATCCTACGACGTGCCTGCCAGGACGCCGCGGCGATGCGTGCCGCAGGCGGGCTCGGGGGGCCGGTTGCCGTGAACATCTCCTCACTGCAGTTTCGCCGTGACGGCTTCCTGGCCGACGTGAAGGCGGCTTTGGACGATGCCGACTTGCCGCCCGAGCTACTGGAACTGGAGGTCACCGAGAGTGTGCTGCTTGACGGCGCCGAGCAGGCCATCACGCTGATCAACGAGCTCAAGGCGCTGGGGATCCGGGTCGCGCTGGACGACTTCGGTACCGGCTTCTCCAGCCTCAGCTACCTGCGCGACCTGCCGATCCACAAGGTCAAGCTCGATAGGGCCTTCATCCAGGACATTGCCACCAGCCGCAGCAACGCCGCCATCGTGCAAGGCATCATCACCATGGCCCATCACCTGGACCTGACGGTGGTGGCCGAAGGCATCGAGGAGCGGGAGCAGCAGCAGGACCTGATCCGCCGCAACTGCGACTTGCTGCAGGGGTTCTACTTCGCCAGGCCGATGCCGCGGGAGGCCATCATAGAGCTTACCGGGCAGCTTCCGGTACCTGTGGGGCTATGAGGTAGGTCGCGGGGCCTCTTCAGCAGTGTCCTATGGCCCTCTCTCTGGCCATCATGTAAAGAAAACCAAGGTTTTCTTGTGGTGGAATGCAACCATTCAGATGGGGGAAAGGTTTAATCCAACTATAATAGCCCCCGAGGGTTAGTCCGCTTTTGGCCGATAGCGGACCTCTTTATTCTATCATATATACAATAGTAAATGCCCCAGCCTGTTAGAAACCTCCTAGTCCTAAAGTATATGATTCTTCGATCGGCTCCCTCCGTCCCTCTCTCTGATCCTCTGCCTCTCTGGCTCTCCCTCTCGCCATTCATCATTCATTTCTTAACAGGCGCATGGTCTATGTGCTGTTTGACCTAGCATATGGCTGCGCCTATATTGTCATTTCCATGGTGTGTTTGAGTTGAACGTGATGAAGAATGATAATGAAGTTGGGTTCATTTGCTATTTCGGCGACTTGTCATCTGAAGAGGTTGAGGTAATAAATGACTATTGGTTGGTGACGGATGATGGCGGTGTAAACGGTGGCTTTGCCTACTCAGTTTCTAGAGTTTCAGAGAGGCATGGTCTGCGTGAGGGAGATATTAGAGTTATAATTAAAAAAGGTTCTGGGTTTTGTGCGCCAGGAGGTGTGGGGCTATGTGGTTCTTGTGGGGATGTGGTTTTGTTGTCAAGCAGGATGAAGTATAAAGAGGCTCTCAAGGGGAAGAGGGGGACCTGTAAAAATTGTTTGCAAGAGCAGAGAGAGAAGTTTGACGAGGAATGTGAGAAGAAGCTTGTTGAGTACTTGGAGTCATCTTTGTCAGTAGAGGGCTATGAGTATTCAGATCTTAAGTATCTGGATAAAGTGTTTCTTCTGGCAATTCTCACTATGAATTATGATGGCGATGGACCTTTGAAGCTCGGGGCTGGTGGGTTTGGCTGGTCTGGCTTTAAGAGTATAGATGCTGAAGCTCTCAACTCTTTGGTTGCTAGGAAGGCCGTCAGGCGCGTCGAGCCAATGGGAGACGAGGCTGTAACGGCATATGCTCGCTTAAGAGGCGGGAGTGCCGAAAAGAAATCTTTGCTCTCCAATGCAGGGCTCAGGGGTATTCCTCAGCCAGGTTTCTATATTAACTTGCCTGATGGTTTATATGATATCAGTGACTTTATGCAGGCAGTAAACGGTGATGTGGTCGAAGGATGTGTAACAATTGATGATATTGAAGATATTAGGCGTCTAGTAAATGATGTTCGGGTTGAGAAGCTTTATGCTGTTGTTGGGTATCTGGGGATGAGCTATAGGTTGAAAATAAATCATAACATCAAACTGGATGCTGTTCTTAGACATATTGCTGTTACATATCCGCTGGATAAAGCTTACTATACTATGATCAGGATGGTGAAAGATGTAATTGAATATATGCATGTAGAGTATGTCAATAGCTTTGCTGCTGAGCATTTGTTCACCAGGTTTCTTGAGAGCTACCTGTCTAAAGTTAAAACCAGAGGTTGGGAGCTAAAAATTGCCAGATCCTTGCCTCAAGAAGTTACGAGTTCAAACTTGGAGGCTATGGTTACTGCCATATTTCTAGAGGGGGCTTTGAGCTGGGATGAGCTGTCGGCAACAGAGGTCGCAGAGCGGTGGGTATCGAAGCTGCACGTTGCGGAGGCGCATGGGTAAATAGTACCTCTAATTAGTATTGATACTATTTTTTAATCATTAAAAAACCTGAATTCAAGCAATAAGCGCAGCACCTGCAGTATCCAGCCCACCTGAGTATTCCCCTAGAAACACCTGCGCCGGTGTCCGGTAGCCGAGTCGCTTTCGAGGACGGTCATTCAGCTTTTCGACCAC
>NZ_JAMXRV010000017.1:0-8979 GCF_024124625.1 Cobetia sp. Dlab-2-AX
CTTGTTAGCAGTGCGGCGCCGATGATCACTGAGTATCTGAGCCTGCTCGGGATCATAGCCATTAGCGGTGGCGTTACGGCGAATTTCACGGCTGATCGTGCTGCTGTGGAGGTTCAGCTCCCTGCCGGTCTGGCGCTGGCTCATGCCCAAGTCATAACGGGCGTGGATCTGATATCGTTGGGTCTGGGTCAGCTGTCGGTATTCCATACTCTGCTTCACTTTGGTCGGTGAGCCGAGAAGGGTACCGGCGCTGGCCCTCCTGCCTCTACCGTGCGGTCCAAAGTGCTGCGGTTATTCTATGAATCCAGGAACCTAAGGCAGAAATATCTATTTTATATAACCTATATATATATATAACGCCAATTGAATTAACAATTACTTGACTAAATATAGTAGCGATAGCAGCACCTTCTATTCCATATATTGGGATTAAGGTAATATTTAAAGCTACATTAGCTATTAATGTTACTAATGCAATTGTTGTAGCTGCACCTGCCCTACCCAACATGCTCATCACTATGCCTGCAAAACCAACTGTTGCATATATAATTTTTCCAATTACTAACAAGATTAAACTTTCACTTGCAGATTCATATTCTTTCCCGAATATATTTACTATAAAAAACTCACTGTATAAAGATATTATAACACCTACAGGAAGAAGGATAAGGAAACCTGCCCTATGTGCGATGACTACTATCTGCTGGATTCTAGACCAGTCTTTTAAAGCATGTAATCTAGCTATCTGTGGAGCAATTACTAAAGATATAGCTAACAAAACACCACCTATACCATCAGACAATTGTATAGCGATGCGATAATAGCCAACTTCAAGAGCTGACGTGAGCTGTCCTAGCATGATGATATCTACTTGGTAATTCAAAACCTGGGCGCCAGCTAAAAATAAAAATGGCAACGCTTTGGTCAAAACATCTCTATAGCTACTTTCTTCAGGCTTATTAATTCCTACATTTGGTTTTTTATTATTGAGTAAGTACAAGCCAATCAACACAGAAAAAGATAACGCTATAGCATTAGATATTATTACTTCTTTTGCCGTCACATTAGTGAAAAACAAAGGATAGGATAATAATAGTGCAAGAAAAATAGTTGGCCTAATTATATGCCCAGGCATAATACTGATAGTTACAAACCCTAGACCTCGAATAATACCACCAGTTGTCGCTTCAAGGCTCAATAGAGGTATGAGCAGCAAAGATAATAAAATTGGATACTCTTGATTGGGGTTAAGGTCAAAAAAACTCACTACTAAAACAATAAAAACAATGAGTAAAAAGCTTAAAAAGCTAACCAGTTTTAATCCATTTGATATGGATAAATTAATCTCAGAATATTTTTTTTGAGCTAATTGTACAGCTATAATCCTAACAAGATAAGCGGGAAAGCCAAACTGGGCGATTACGACTCCAATCTGAACTAATGCCATAGTAACTGCATATAAGCCTAACGATGTTGGCCCTAAATATCTAGCTAGTATAACACCAATTATAAACTGAAGCCCAAGATATCCAAACTTAACACCAATACTTAAAGCACCACTCTTAAATAACTGTTTTATCATATTCACCCTCGCTGAACAAGATATTACCGAGCATTAAGCATATTTACCCTCAAACATTTATCTTCACTTCACACAAAACATGATTTCTTAATATAACATCACCATATAGGCAGTCATAAAAAATAAACAGGGGGTAACTACAGTAAATGCTATAGCTCGAATTAAGCTTAATTATCGGCTACCTGCTCCAGTAAAGATTACTTTCACTGTTCTTAATAATATAAGCAAATCAAGCCATAAAGAAAAATTCTTAATATAGTAAAAGTCATACTCTAGCTTTTCTCGCATCCCCTCTATATCAGCTGCATAACCTTGTTCTACTTGAGCCCAACCAGTTATCCCAGGACGCACCACATGACGATATTGAAAAAAGGGGACATCTTTCTCGTACCATTTCGTCAGGCTCATCGATTCAGGCCGCGGGCCAATTATGCTCATGTCACCCTTCAAGACATTTAACAATTGGGGAAGCTCATCAAGACGGCACTTGCGAATGAAACGTCCAACACGTGTAATACGGGGATCACTACCTTCCTGAGTAAAATCAGTACCCTCTATATCGGTGTACATGCTACGGAACTTGTATACCGTAAACGGGCGACAGTGAAAGCCCATACGGGGCTGACAAAACAAGGCTTTACCTGGACTATCCAGGCGAATGGCGAGCGCAGTCAACAGCATAACTGGGGCCAAGAGCGGAATCAGCATCAAGGCAGCAAGAATATCCATGCCACGCTTGATGACTTCATAATCTTCGCGCGGAGTCAGTGAGCCGTATTCATTTGCATAGAGATGATCAAGCAGGACCTTGCCGGTAATCATTTCATGCGCCTGGGTGGCGTGATATACCGGAATACGGTGAATCGTACAATCGGCCAGGAAACGTTGCCATTCTTCCGGGAGGTCCGCGCGTAAATCTGCGACAACCGCATCGATTCGCTTCATGCCTACGAGCGATGGAGCCTCCAACTGATACCAATATACTGACTTGCTGTGATCATCACACAACGCAGGCGCCTTACCGAAAGGCACCACTGCCATACGTTTGGTGGTCCACTTGCTATCAACATAATAGAAAGCCCCGCCAAAGATGATCGCCAGCGCGAAGGAAATCCCGACCTGCAGACGTGACACCTCGATTTCCAGCACACCGCAGATGATGATGAGCAAGGTATAGGAAGCCGCGACGGTCGGGATGACATAGGTAAAGGAGCGCGTGCCCGGCAGTTGGCAAAGACGGTTGATAAGCGTCAGGGTCAAGGTGAAGGCAGCTGCAGTACCTAGAATCGCATTCCATTGTGCCAGCGTGGAGGTATTCCAGAAATCAAATCCCCAGCGGTACATGGCAGGTAGTACGACTACCAGCAGCACGCCAAAGAATGTCTGTAGGCGCTTGCTGGCCAATAAACGCTCGTAATGACGTGAATAGCGCCGTTGATGCTCCATGGTTGAGCTCACTTCTTTCATGTCTCGTTCCCTTCGAATTCAATATGACTGATGACGGAATACAGCGGGATCATTTATAGCTGTAGTTGTAATAGCCATAATTCTCGCCATAGGTACCGGCGGCTTTGCGCTCCATGGCGTTGAGAATTCCGCCTTTCACGGTAACCCCAGAAGCTGCCAGGCGCTTGAGAGAGACTTCCACTTCCTTGGGCGCATTTACCTCAAAGCGTGTTACTAGCAGTGTCGTACCCACGTGCTTACCAATGACGGCAGCATCGGTGACTGCAAGAATCGGCGGTGAATCGATGATGATTAGATCAAAGCGCTCGCTGACCGCAGCCATGAATTCCCGGAAACGTGTACTCATCAGCAGCTCGGAGGGGTTTGGGGGCGCAATGCCACGCGCCACATAGGAGAGTGTCTCAAGCGCAGAAACCGTGCGAATAACATCTTCCAGTGACTTCTTGCCTGCCAGGTAATCACTCAATCCACACTCGGAGCGCTCATCGAAGATAGAGTGCATATGGCCCTTGCGCATATCGGCATCTACCACCAAGACTCGCTGCCCAGCTTGAGCACAGACGGCGGCCAGGTTGGCAGCAACGAAGCTCTTGCCGATGCCTGGGCTGGGGCCGGTAATCATCAACGTATTGGTAGGGGCTTCCATCATCGCGAAGTGCAAGCTGGTACGCAGGCCACGTAACGCCTCGATCGCCAGGTCAGCCGGATTACGCGCGGCAAGCAAGCCATTGGGGATTTCACGCGAGTGTTTATCTGTTTTCCGCTTTACCTTGCGACTCAACTTGCCCTGCTCATCCGAGAGCGGGATGGTGGCATACATCGGCAGACCCAGCGCTTCCAGCTGGTCTGGCGACTCCACACCACGACGGAAGGCTGCACGCAGCAGAATGACACCCACGGAGAGCATGCCACCCAGCAGTGTTGCGATGACCACGAGCATGGCTTTTTTGGGCTTGATGGCCCCCGGCAAGATACCGGCATCGTCCAAGATACGTACATTGCCGACAGTACTGGCTTTGGCAATCTCCATTTCCTGAACTTTATTCAACAGCTGCACATAGATGGCCTGGGTCACTTCCACACTGCGCGTGAGGCGCAACACTTCCTGCTGAGTTTCAGGCAGGTTCTTTACCTGGGCATTCAGCTTGTCCATCTCACGCTTGAGCTGTGCCTTCTTCTCAAGCAAGGCTTTGTAAGTCGGATGGCTAGGCGTATAACGCTTGGCGATCTCGGCTTCGGTCAGTTCCAGCTGATTGACCTGTGCCTCCAGATTCACGATGCGTTCCAGCACTGACTGGGTCTCCAGTGAGAGATCCACACTGTCACGTGACGTCCTGAATTCATTCAGGCGAGATTCCGCTGCATCCAGCTGCGCGCGCACCTTGGGCACCTGATTATCGAGGAATTCGAGGCTATTGCGTGCTTCTTCACTCTGACGTTGAACATTCTGTGAATAGTAGATATCCGCGATGGTGTTCAGCGTACGCTGTAGCTCACGCGGCTTCTCGCCCGTCATCGACCAGGAAAGAATGCCGGTCTCCTTGCCCTGCTCCGAGACGGAGAATGATTTACGCAGATCTTCGATCGCCTGCATGCGGCTGATGTGTGTCAGCTCGAATTCCGCGCCTGCGGAGGCATTCAAGGCAGTGACACGCAAATTCAGCTGACCATCGGCAAAGCTATCCAGTTGATTGATGCGCCCCTTGCCCAGCAACTCACCATCCTGGATCAGCTCGTAATGACTTTCATCCAATACACGCAACGTAACTGTGTTGCCGAGCATGGCGTCATCGACGGGCATCTCACTGACGCTGATGCTCTCCCCTGCCCAGGTGCTTGCCCACCCCTGAGCGAAATCCTGACGTTCCACCCCGCGGCGCACCAGGAAATCGCCCAGCAGCGGCAGTCGCTTCGGCGTGACGATGATATCCAGGTTGAGCAGGTCCACCGCGCGGCCAAGTACCATCCGCGAGCGGATGATCTCGATCTCAGACTGGGACGGCGGCTCCTTGCCCAGAATCGAATTGACGTCAGCCAGTGGATTGGTCGAAGGGGCATCATCAATCTGGATCAGGGCATCCACCTTGTAGATGGGCGTCGCCAACAGCGCGTAGACCACCCCGATGACAGCAAACAGACCAGTGATCGCGATGATCCATTGCTTGTGATCAACCAGGATGCCGAACAGGCGCCCCAGATCAATTGCATCATCATCGTTATCGCGAGTGGCAGCCGACGACATCGCCCCAGTGGCTGTATTTTGCGGGGTCTGATTCATGAAACACCCTTCGAGTGCTGCGGCTCTCGTGAGAACCAGCGGTAGTAGGTAGAGAGGAAGAAGACAGGAGGCTGGCGCGGATCAATCGTCACTGCGCAGATCATCGAAATCACTGGCGGAACGCGTCACCTGATAGACGGCGGTCAGCGTCGGCATCAGCTGGTTGACGACACGGTTCCAGCGACTGAGCGGCGCGGCCGTGACGTAGACCACATCAGAAGGCTGCAGCATGAATTCGGCACCGATCACGAAGGCTGCCGAATCGCGGGCATCCAGCTGATAGACCGTCGCCAGCTTGCCGGTGCTGGTGTCCGCACGGCGCACGACGAAGATGCCCTTGGCATCTGCCTGGCCTTCATCAATACCACCGGACTGGGCAATGGCATCTGTCAGCGAAATACGCGAATTGCCCATTGCCAGGCTGCCCGGCAGTTGCACCTCGCCCATCACGTAGACCTTCTGATTGCCCACATCCGGCACGTGCAGTACATCACCGTCGCGCAGCAGACGGTTGTTGCTCAGCGCGCCGTTCTGCAGCAGGTCATACAGCGAGAAGTGCTCATCACTGTCATCACGCGTCAGCACCACATCGTGCCAGTTGGCTAGCGGTGACAGGCCGCCCGCCTGATTGACGGCATCCAGGATGGTCAGCGGCACATTGGTGATCGGCAGGATTCCCGGCGTTTGCACCTGGCCGGTGACATAGACCTTCTGAGATTTGAATGCCGCTACCTGCACATCGATCTGCGGTGAGGCGATATAGCCAGACAGGCGACGCTCAATGACGGCGCGCAGTTCCTTGACCGTCAGCCCCGCCGCTTTGACGCGCCCGATATAGGGATAAAAGATGGTGCCGTCGCTGTGCACGCTGTTGCCGGATTCGATGGCGCTGCGCTCGGAGCCGGCCGGGATGGTCAGTTCAGGGTGGTCATAGACGATGATATTGAGCACATCTCCGCGACCGATGCGGTAATCGTAATCGGTCAGCTGCTGCTCAAGCAGCGGATTGTCACGCTGGCCCTGGCCACGACTGTCATTCAGAGCATCTACCATGCCGAAGGTGATCGGCTTGACCTCAAGCGCATCATCCAGCGGGGCCGTTTCTGTCTGATAGTCCATATCGCCACCGGGGGCGAAAGCACAACCCGTGGTAGACAGCATGACAATCAACAGCGCAGTAGTCATTGCCAGGCGGGGGCGCGGCGACAGCGCACAGCCCTTGCCAAACATGGTGACCTTGATCATGTAAAACCCCCGAAAACTGCAAGATGGAATGGGCAGCCTCATGCTGCCCTGGAAGAGAAGGCGTCGTGGTCAGGCCGCGACGTAGTCAATCGAAAGTCGTCAACCGAAAATAGAGCAGCCCAAACCCGACATGCCAGTCAGAGTGAAGAGATAAAAAGTAGAGAAAGGATGCGCAGGGTGAATCTCGAGGACAGCCAGGTAGCTGTCTGCTGCTGGGCTGCATTGCGCAAGCCCTATGCGGTAAGTCTCTCCTACCCCATCGACCTTTCGTGAGCGTGAGCCGGTTTTAGGCACGCTACCGCCCCAGGGTGGTTGACGGCGCATCCCTGAGGCCCTGACATGAAGATCTTGATGTCTTCCCGCTTGTGTCGTACTTGGCCACCTGTTTCTCAGACAGAAACAATACTTCTATGACGCAAGAAAGCCTTGCTACGAGTGGCAACCCGAATTCAAGCCAAGATCATTCCCCTTGAGGAAAATCCGGCGCACTGAACTCGTGGACAGATATCGAGCACAAAATTCAATTAGCTAATACTTAAAAAACAGAAAGGTAATTCCGATATTCTAGACGCAGCAAACCCTAGCAGGGCAATCATCTTGTAGGTCGCCAGTGCTATCAGATAAGGACTTGCTCTTGTTCAAATGAGTACAGGATTCAGGCTTCGAACTAATAAGACTTGTACAACCCTATCGGCTCATACTACCCGAACGGGGCCAGTCACCACGAATCAAACGGCAGACAGGCCATGACAGCCTGTTACCGACACTGCTGAGGAGAGAATCTGTCGGGCATTGGTAGAGACACCAGCACCGCAAGCGCAAGATCCTTCCTGCGTGTCGTCAACACGGCATGTCATTCAACCGGTGACTCATCCTATCTGCGTCGCAAAAAAGAAACACAGCCTTCTCAATAAGAGACGCATGATACTGCATTCTGGGACTCTCGTTCCACCCTTTATTCATATTCGCCTGCTGCCTACCAGGGAAACAAAGCGTGATGATGGCATCCAAATCACTGATATTTGTGACACTATGCGGGAATCTAAGTGCCAGAGGCCGCATGGCATGAGCCAAGACCATGAATCAGTGCGTAGCCAAAAGACGACACAGGCTCTGTACAGGGATAGCCCGATTACTATTCAGCATCACTATGAAACAATATGATTACAAAAAGCATTAGCCATACAGTGGCCAACTAACTAGATAAACCATAAAAAACTAATCTAGCAGTACGAAAAGAACTTGCAGGTCATGACAATGAGTTTCACGTGGCTGGATTCAAACACAAGCGCTCGCATACCCGACCGCCTGAATTTTCACCAGCTGTCACATTTTGCAATTAGTGTCGTTAACCCGCTGCCATTCCCGTCAAGAGTGGTGACGCGATCATCATATTCGATGGTTGTTTACGGTTAGATGTCAGTCGACCAGCAACGTAAACTCTGTTAATTTTCACAATATTCGCGTATTGAAATCTGCCACACGAGGCGATAGAACGTTGTGCACGACAAGTCTCTAACACCTTTTATTGTTTCTCATCAAGAATCAATCGCCCAGCAAGTCATATCAGCGCCTGTGCCAACACAGAGAGCGTGAGAATTTCCTACTCGGGAAGACAAGGGAACGCACATGAAACGCACTGCTACAACATTGATCATCGCGGGACTGGCTTTATCCCCTTTGGTTGCCGGGATAGCCCGTGCCGAAAGTGAAGCACCGGCTCAGACAGGTTCGGCACCTTCCAGCACAGGATCTACCAGCACAGGAAGCAGCAGTACTGGCGGTGCGGCAGCAGGCGCTGGCGCCGCTGGTGGCATGGCCGCTGGCACCATTGCAGCTGTCGCCGCTGGCCTGGCGGCGGCGGTTGGTGTCGCTGCCACTGTCGCCTCCGGGGGTGACGGCAGCAGTGGCGGCAGTACTGGTGGCGACGGCGGTACTGATCCGGGTGATGGTGGCGATGGCGGCACTGATCCGGGTGACGGCGGCAATGGCGGCACTGATCCGGGTGACGGTGGCGATGGCGGCACTGATCCGGGTGATGGAGGCGATGGCGGTACTGATCCGGGTGACGGCGGCGATGGCGGTACTGATCCGGGTGACGGCGGCGACGGCGGTACTGATCCGGACGATGGTGGCGACGGCGGCACTGATCCGGGCGATGGTGGCGACGGTGGCACTGATCCGGGCGATGGTGGCGACGGCGGCACTGATCCGGGCGATGGTGGCGACGGCGGCACTGATCCGGGCGACGGTGGCGACGGCGGCACTGATCCGGGCGATGGTGGCGACGGCGGCACTGATCCGGGCGACGGTGGCGACGGCGGCACTGATCCGGGCGATGGTGGCGACGGCGGCACTGATCCGAGCGATGGTGGCGACGGCGGCACTGATCCGGGCGACGGTGGCG
>NZ_JAMXRV010000018.1:0-3059 GCF_024124625.1 Cobetia sp. Dlab-2-AX
CGAGGCTTGTGGCCTCGCGACTCGCAATATGAATCATGCTGACCGATATGTCGTCGATCCTGTCGCAATCCCGGCGGTTTGCCTGGGCAAACCCCTTGGGTGTTATATGGTCAAGCCTCACGGGCAATTAGTACTGGTTAGCTCAACACATTGCTGTGCTTCCACACCCAGCCTATCAACCTTGTCGTCTTCAAGGGCCCTTCAGGAGGCGCAAGGCCTCAGGGAAGTCTCATCTTGAAGGGGGCTTCCCGCTTAGATGCCTTCAGCGGTTATCCCGTCCGAACGTAGCTACCGGGCAATGCCATTGGCATGACAACCCGAACACCAGAGGTTCGTCCACTCCGGTCCTCTCGTACTAGGAGCAGCTCTTCTCAAACTTCCGACGCCCACGGCAGATAGGGACCGAACTGTCTCACGACGTTCTAAACCCAGCTCGCGTACCACTTTAAATGGCGAACAGCCATACCCTTGGGACCGACTTCAGCCCCAGGATGTGATGAGCCGACATCGAGGTGCCAAACACCGCCGTCGATGTGAACTCTTGGGCGGTATCAGCCTGTTATCCCCGGAGTACCTTTTATCCGTTGAGCGATGGCCCTTCCATACAGAACCACCGGATCACTAGAACCTACTTTCGTACCTGCTCGACGTGTCTGTCTCGCAGTCAAGCACCCTTATGCTCTTGCACTCAATGCACGATTTCCAACCGTGCTGAGGGTACCTTCGTGCTCCTCCGTTACTCTTTGGGAGGAGACCGCCCCAGTCAAACTACCCACCATACACTGTCCTCGATCCGGATGACGGACCTGAGTTAGAACGCCAATGATGTCAGGCTGGTATTTCAAGGTTGGCTCCACCGCATCTGGCGATGTGGTTTCAAAGCCTCCCAGCTATCCTACACAGACAACATCAGCATCCAGTGTAAAGCTATAGTAAAGGTTCACGGGGTCTTTCCGTCTAGCCGCGGGTACACAGCATCTTCACTGCGATTTCAATTTCACTGAGTCTCGGGTGGAGACAGCGTGGCCATCATTACGCCATTCGTGCAGGTCGGAACTTACCCGACAAGGAATTTCGCTACCTTAGGACCGTTATAGTTACGGCCGCCGTTTACCGGGGCTTCGATCAAGAGCTTCGGACGAATCCTAACCCCATCAATTAACCTTCCGGCACCGGGCAGGCGTCACACCCTATACGTCCGCTTGCGCGTTTGCAGAGTGCTGTGTTTTTAATAAACAGTTGCAGCCACCTGGTATCTTCGACCGGTAGGAGCTTACGGAGCAAGTCCTTCACTCTAACCGGTGCACCTTCTCCCGAAGTTACGGTGCCATTTTGCCTAGTTCCTTCACCCGAGTTCTCTCAAGCGCCTTGGTATTCTCTACCTGACCACCTGTGTCGGTTTGGGGTACGGTCGCATGTGATCTGAAGCTTAGAGGCTTTTCCTGGAAGCGTGGCATCGATGACTTCCTGACCGTGGTCAGTTCGTCTCGCATCTCGACCTCAGAGGAACCGGATTTGCCTGATTCCTCGGCCTACATGCTTTCACCAGGACAACCAACGCCTGGCTCACCTAGCCTTCTTCGTCCCCCCATCGCAACCACATCCGGTACGGGAATATTAACCCGTTTCCCATCGACTACGCGTTTCCGCCTCGCCTTAGGGGCCGACTCACTCTGCTCCGATTAACGTAGAACAGAAAACCTTGGTCTTCCGGCGGGGGAGTTTTTCACTCCCCTTATCGTTACTCATGTCAGCATTCGCACTCGTGATACCTCCAGCAGACTTCTCAATCCACCTTCATTGGCTTACACGACGCTCCTCTACCGCTCATCCAGAGGATGAACCCGTAGCTTCGGTACCTGATTTAGCCCCGTTATATCTTCCGCGCAGGCCGACTCGACTAGTGAGCTATTACGCTTTCTTTAAAGGATGGCTGCTTCTAAGCCAACCTCCTAGCTGTCTGAGCCTTCCCACATCGTTTCCCACTTAATCAGGATTTTGGGACCTTAGCTGACGGTCTGGGTTGTTTCCCTTTTCACAACGGACGTTAGCACCCGCTGTGTGTCTCCCACGCTGCACTCACTGGTATTCGGAGTTTGCCTCGGGTTGGTAAGTCGGGATGACCCCCTAGCCGAAACAGTGCTCTACCCCCAGCGGTGATACGTGAGGCGCTACCTAAATAGCTTTCGAGGAGAACCAGCTATCTCCGGGCTTGATTAGCCTTTCACTCCGATCCACAGCTCATCCCAGCATTTTTCAACATACTTGGGTTCGGGCCTCCAATTGATGTTACTCAATCTTCACCCTGGCCATGGATAGATCGCCCGGTTTCGGGTCTATACCCTGCGACTGGTCGCCCAGTTAAGACTCGGTTTCCCTACGCCTCCCCTATACGGTTAAGCTCGCCACAGAATATAAGTCGCTGACCCATTATACAAAAGGTACGCGGTCACACCACGAAGGTGCTCCCACTGCTTGTACGCATACGGTTTCAGGATCTATTTCACTCCCCTCGCCGGGGTTCTTTTCGCCTTTCCCTCACGGTACTGGTTCACTATCGGTCAGCCAGGAGTATTTAGCCTTGGAGGATGGTCCCCCCATGTTCAGTCAGGGTTTCTCGTGCCCCGACCTACTCGATTTCACGTGACTCGGACTTCGACTACGGGACTATCACCCTGTATCGTCAAGCTTCCCAGCTTGTTCGCCTGTCGGTTGTCACGCTTAAGGGCTGGTCCCCGTTCGCTCGCCGCTACTTGGGGAATCTCGGTTGATTTCTTTTCCTCCGGGTACTTAGATGTTTCAGTTCCCCGGGTTTGCCTCTATAGGTTATGTATTGGCCTATAGATACTCACCTGATGGTGAGTGGGTTTCCCCATTCGGAAATCGTTGGGTCGCAGGGTATTTGCCACCTCGCCAACGCTTATCGCAGGCTATCACGTCCTTCATCGCCTCTGGCTGCCAAGGCATCCACCGTATGCGCTTAATCGCTTGACCATATAACCCCAAGGGGTCTGTCAAGGATTACGACTCTGTCGGACCTCTCCGACATATCGTTTGAT